>CAYXDE010000064.1:0-16723 GCA_964463525.1 uncultured Dehalococcoidia bacterium
CCCTGCTCTACTTCCGAGTGGACACAGAGCCGGACAAGGTCTATGCCACCTATGTCGTCACCTTGCCGGTGAAGTCGGACCTGACCAAGTACGTCCCTCCTTTCCTCGCTTCCCATCTGGGCAACATGCCCCTCAGCGACCTCTCTGCGTTTGCCATGCCACCCGTGCCCGAAGCCCTTGGTTCTTTCTCGGAATTGGAGCGGCTCAGCCAGCTGCGGGAAGACGACCTGGTTTACGGCGGCAGTATGTTCTCCTTCGACCTGGCCAGGATGATGGAGACGGCCACCGAGGCGGTCCAGGTGTACTCGAGCCTCTGCTCCGACGCGCTAACCATGAACAGCACCCCTGCCGAGGGCGCGGCCGCAGCCATCGGTGAAGAACTCAGGGAGACCCTTGGGGCGCCGCCAACCCCTGAGCCAGAGCCTGAACCAGAACCGGAAGCCGAGCCAGACGAATCGCTGAACGTGAACGAAGTCCTTTTCAGCTTCATGAGCGAGAGCGACAAACTGGGCGAGTTGTCCAAATTGCTGGGTAGACTCAGGTTCGCCGTCGATGGTTCAGACCAGGCCGCCGCGGATGAAGTAAGCTCCGAGATCACCGTGTTGTCACGCCACCTGCCCGAGAATTTCAGGGTGGATGACCTATTGGATGTGGCCAAGGACAACTCGGAAAAGAGTTCACAATTGGCCAAACTCTATATCGACCGCTGTTTCCGGCTCTCCGCCGGCGAAGATGCAGAGGCCGATGAACTGGCGATACAGATCCAGCTGCTGCGGGACCAAGACTAGCGAGCGTACAACTCGTTCTTCTGACTGTTCGCACTCCAGTCTGACCGCGTTCGATTCTGAGGGGAGGAAAACTACCGGTTGGCTTACCTCTCCCGCCTGCGACTGACCAACTTCCGCAACCTGACCCATCTGGACCACGCCCTGTCTCCAGGCGTCACGGTCTACTACGGCCCCAACGCCCAAGGCAAGACCACTCTATTGGAAGCCGTCTATCTCCTGTGCATCGCCCGGTCTTTCCGTGCCGAGAACGAACGGGAGGTGGTTAGCTTTCCCGCGGCCAACGCCGGCGAGCAAGCGCTGGTGGACGGGACCATCCAGAAGGACGGCCAGCGGCTACGGGTCATAGTTGGTTACCAGCCCACCCAACGCTCCAACCAGGAAGGCAACGGCCTGGGCTACAACGTCCGGAAGGAGATACGGGTCAACCGTCTCAGGCGCACAGCCGGGGAACTGATCGGCCAGGTTAATGCGGTGCTTTTCAGCGCCGCCGACATCGAATTGGTCCAGGGGCCGCCCTCGGGACGCAGGCGGTTCTTGGACATCCTTCTCTCCCAGGCAGATTCGCTATACCTGAAAGGGCTGCAGCGGTACAACCGGGTGGTGCAGCAACGCAACCAACTGCTGCGCCTGCTGCGCGAGGGTCGTGCAGACGGAGACGAGTTAGCTTTCTGGGATGACGAGTTGGTCCGCGAGGGGGCCTGGATCACGTGGCGGCGTCACGAAACCATGCGTGAACTGACCCCAGCCTGTATACGCCACCACGAGGACCTGAGCGGCCCTGAGGAGGGCCTGGAAGTGGAATACCGGCCCAGCGTGCTCCTGGGGGGCGATGTAACTGAGGTCGAAAGCAATTTTCGGGAGGCTTTGGCAGCCGCTTCGCACCGGGAACGGGCGCGGCCTGTCACGGCTGTGGGACCGCACCGGGACGACTTCAACCTGATGATCGACGGGGCGGACATGGGCATGTTCGCGTCCCGAGGCCAAGCCCGCACGTTGGCGTTGACTCTCAGACTCGCCGAGGCCGAATTTCTAACATCGGTGCGTGGTGAAGGGCCGGTGGTGCTCTTCGACGATGCTTTGTCGGAGATGGACGCTGCCCGGCGGCACCGGCTTTTGGAAAAAGCGACGCGCTACGAACAGGTGCTGATCACGACCACGGACCTGGAACAGGTGAATGACTTTTTCGGGTCCGGAGCCAACTATCTGCATGTTTCCGGAGGCCAGATCTGGCCGTCCGACGAGCACGGAAATGTGGGTGACAGCCCGGTGTCCGGCGAAGACCTTCAGGAAGACGAAGACTCGGCTATCGACGAATCGGCGTGACCGGTGTATACATCATGCAGAGCGGACCTGAAAGACGTGATTCGCAAGACGTGAACAAGGGTGGGTGTTGAGTAGCAGATGCCGGTGACCAAAGAAATCCTGGACGAGATAGCGCTCTCCCAGGCCGAGTACGACCTGATCCTGGAGCGCCTGGACCGGGAACCCAACCCCGTTGAACTGGGCATGTTCGGAGCCCTGTGGAGCGAGCACTGCGGCTACAAGCATTCAAAGCCGCTGCTGCGTCTGTTCAGCCAGCAGTCCACGCGTGTCCTTTCCCAGACCGGCGCGGAGAATGCCGGCGCGGTCGACATCGGCGACGGCTTGGCCGTGGTCTTCAAGGTTGAGTCCCACAACCACCCGTCTGCCGTCGAACCGCTGCAAGGGGCTGCCACCGGGGTTGGCGGTATCGTGCGGGACATCCTGGCCATGGGCGCACGGCCCATCGCCCTGCTCAACTCACTGCGTTTCGGCCCCCTGGACGACCCTCAGAACATGCACCTTTTCCACGGAGTGGTGGGAGGCATCTCCTGGTACGGCAATTGCATCGGCGTGCCCGACGTGGGCGGCGAGATCTGCTTCGACGAATCCTACTCCCAGAACCCCCTGGTCAACGCCATGTGCGTGGGTCTGGTCCGGACCGACAGCATCGCCACATCAGCGGCCAGTGAAGTGGGCGATGTCATGCTGCTGGTGGGCGCCGGCACCGGCCGGGACGGCATCCATGGAGCTTCTGGCCTAGCCTCCAGGACGTTCGAGGAAGAGGTGGAGTTGCGGCCCACCGTGCAGGTGGGCAACCCATTCTTGGAGAAAGTTCTAATCGAGGCGTGCTTGGAGGCGCTGGGCACCGGCCTGGTAAACGCCATCCAGGACCTTGGAGCCGCAGGCCTGACCAGCGCTGCCGTAGAGTCGGCCGCTAGCGGCGGCCGGGGCATCCGCTTGGATATCTCCCAGGTGCACCAGCGAGAGTCGGGCATGAGCCCGTATGAGGTCATGCTTTCCGAATCTCAGGAGCGGATGCTGTTGGTCGTTGCGCCGGAGAACGTGCCGGCGATCAAGGCGGTCATGGAGAAGTGGGACGTCACTTGCCGGGAGATCGGCCATATCCTTTCCGACAAGACGGCACAGGTAGCCGTAGGGCCGGAATTGGTGGTTGACGTGCCCATCGGGCCCCTGTCCGAAGCGCCCCAATACCGGCTGGAAGGCAAGCAGTCCGAAGCAGATATCAAACGCCTCCGATTGGACTTGGATTCGGTCCCGCTGCCCGAGGGCGGCCCCCAAGAGACACTCCTGCGGCTGCTGGCGGCCCCCAACATCGCCAACAAGAAAGGCGTCTACCAGCAGTATGACCACCAGGTGCAGACCAACACCGTGGTGGGGCCTGGGAGCGACGCGGCAGTGCTGCGGGTGAAGGGGACCGGCAAGGCCATCGCGGTGACCATCGATGGCAACGGCCGGTTATGTCAGTTGGACCCGTATCAGGGCGGCCTGATCGTGGTCGCCGAGGCCTGCCGGAACCTGAGCTGTTCCGGAGCCCTGCCCCTGGCGATGACCGATTGCCTGAACTTCGGCAATCCCGAGCGGCCGGACGTCTACCACCAACTGGAGCAGGCTATCCGGGGTATCGCCGAAGCCTGCCGGGTGCTGGAAGTGCCGGTCGTAAGCGGCAACGTGAGCTTGTACAACGAGTCAAAGGGTCAGGCCATCTTCCCAACGCCCATCGTCGGCGGGCTTGGGCTGCTGGAGGATGCCGGCAAGGCGATGCGGTCAGCTTTCGCCGAAGAAGGCCTCGTGGTTGGACTGCTGGGCGCGGACACCAGTGGCGTCGACACACACGATCTGGCCGGCAGCGAGTACCTGCAATGGGTCCACGGCCGGGTGGAGGGCAGCCCCAAGATAGACATCGACCTTGAGAAGCGGGTGCAGCAGGTCTGCCGGGAAGCTATCGAGAAGGGGCTGATAACGTCTGCCCACGACTGCTCTGAAGGCGGTCTTGCGGTCGCTCTGGCCGAGTGCGCCATTCAGGGCGGCATCGGTTTTGCCGGGGAATTCCCTGTGGACGGCCGCTGGGACGTGACTTTGTTCGGAGAAAAGCAGTCCCGCATCGTCGTAGGCCTGCCCGAACACGCCTGGGACGCCTTGGAAGACTTGGCTGAGGCTTCTGGAGTCCCGATGGCGAAGTTGGGCTATACTGGAGGCAACCGGTTCAGGATCCACGGGCATGTGGATGTTCCGGTGTCGCAGATCGGGGATGTGTGGAACCGAGGACTGGAGGCGGCTGGTGGCGGATAAACCACTGCGCGTTCTATTCCTGACCCCCTATTTCCGGCCTTACTTGGGGGGCATCGAGCGGGCGATAGAGCAGCTATCGTTCCAGATGCAGCAGTCTGCCGCCATCGAAGCGGTCGGGGTCCTCACGACCAAGTACTCCTTCCCCCGCCGTCCGCAGCCTACCTGGGACGACAAAGAGACCACGCCTGAAGGCATCTCCATCTTTCGCCTATCAGGGTTCCCGCGCCGCTCACTGCCTTTCTATTCCGTGCCTCTCGTCTGGTTCTCGCCGTGGCGTCTGAAGAAGTATCTGGAAGAGTTTCAGCCCGACGTTATCCATTTCGTGGGTGATGGCTGGTTCTGGGGCCACATCTGGGCGTGGTTCTGGTACCGGGGCCGGGCACGGTTCGTATTCACTCCCTCCTACCACACACTGCCGTTCAGCAAGTGGTGGCTCAAGCCCATAAATGCTTTTCTGTCCCACATCGCCGACCGGGTTGTCGCTTTGACCGGTCTTGAAGCTGAAGGCGTACACCGGGCATACCGGACCGGTAAAGATAAACTTGGTGTCATCGGCTGGGGCGCATCCTTGGATGAAAACGTCAGCCCAGCCCGCGAACAAGACGACGCTCAGGGTGCGCATGATCTGGACTCCGGCCCCGTGACCGTCCTTTGCGTAGGCCGCCTGGGCAGCCACAAGGGCCAGCGGTGGTTGCTGAATACCTATCTGATGGCCCGGGACCAATTCGACCGGCCGGTGCGCATCGTCTTGGTGGGCCGTGACGAGGGCGCCGCCACCGGGATCGAGAACTTCATCGTTCAGCGCCAGCTCCAGGCAGAGGTGATAGTAACCGGGGAGGTCTCGGACAGCGAACTGGCTGAATGGTACGCAGAGGCAGACCTATTCGCGTTGTTCTCCCAGTACGAGGCATTTGGCTTGGTATTTCTAGAGGCCATGGCCCACGGCACGCCGGTCCTGACCCACGACGTTGGGGCCAACCGGGAAGTGCTATCGAGGGGAGCAGTAGTGGTCCCGAGGTTCAACAAGGCGGCGGCGGCCGACGAATTAGTCCGCCTGGTGAATGACGGCGCGGCGCGCCGGGAACTGGGACACGAAGCCCAAGAATACGCCCTCTCCGAATTTGCCTGGCCGGTGGTGGCGGAGAAGTACCTGGAAGTCTACCAACACTCCCGCACCGCGGCCTGACCCTCGGGATTATCCGTTGGACCGGGCAGCGCTGGAAGAAGGCGCACGGAAGATACTGCTAACCAACCTGCGCCAGGGCGTGGCCGACTGGAACGGCCAGGAATACAGCTTCGTCTGTCCTTCCCTCACAGGCTACCCCTTCCAGTGGTTCTGGGATTCCTGTTTCCACGCCATCGCGCTGCTCCACCTTGATCCCGGCCAAGCCAAGGCCGAACTTCGGACGTTGATGAGCGGCGCCTTGCCCAACGGCTTCATGCCTCACATCATCTTCTGGGAGATGGAGAAGCAACCGGATTTCCTCAGCCGAAACATCGTAGGCCAGGCTGGCGATCCGCATTACAGTTCCACCATGCAGCCGCCCATAATCGCCTACGCGGTGGAACGGGTCTACCGGGCTACGGGCGACGAAGAATTCCGGGCGGCAGCGCTCCCTGTTTTGGTTAATTTCTACCGGTGGCTCAGAGAAACCCGCGACCCCGACGACGACGGCTTGATCGCAGTGATCCAGCCTGAGGAAGCCGGCACGGACTGCTCTCCCAAGTACGATGAAGCTTTGGGGCTGACCGAGCTTTCGAACCAGGGGTTCATCGCCGCCTTACGAAAGATCTACGAGGCTTACGAGCCGCTGCGGGGAGACGATCAGAAGATCCTTGCGGCCGACCTTTTTCATTTTGAGGATGTCTTGGTGAACTCGATCTACGCCATGGGCATGCGCTCTTTGGCCCGGCTTCTGGGGGATTCGCAAGAGGCTGATGAGTTCAACCGCGAGGCCGGCCGCACCAGGGATGCCCTGCTATCGAAGTGCTGGGACGAAGAGGCCGGGGCGTTCTTCGATCTATCGGGCGTGGCGGAAAAACCGGTGCGGGTTGTGACCATCAGCTCACTGATGCCTCTGATACTGGACGACCTGCCCAGGCCCATCGTGGAACGGCTGGTTAACGACTGGGTGACTTCACCAGACCATTTCTGGACGCCCTATCCGCTGCCGTCCGTCCCCGCTTCCGACCCCAAGTTCATGCCGGGCAATCCCAGGGGGTTCATATGGCGCGGACCATCATGGGTGAACACCAACTGGTTCCTGTCCCACGCGCTGCGTGGCCACGGCTACCCGGAGCTGGCCGACACCATAGTTGCCAAGAGCCATGAGTGTATCGAGAAGTCCGGCTTTCGCGAGTATTACCACCCCTACACGGCAGAGGGATTAGGGGCGAGGGATTTTGGCTGGTCCACGCTGATACTGGATATGTGAGGCACGTGTTTAACACGCATACCTTCGAAAATCACGCCTAGAAAAAGAAAAGCGCCCCGGGTATCCGGGGCGCTTTTTAGTTGGTCTGGTCTTACTAGAATGGGCTGGTCTAGTTTCGGCGAGGCTTGAACAACCGCGACATGAAGCCGGTTTCAGCTCGGGCCTCGGCGGCATTCTTGCCGGACTCATAGTCTTCGTCTTCATCGTCTTCGTAGGTCGGGAGCCCAGAAAACTCCGCGATCACCGCAGCGACGTCGCTCTCCACGGAATCCATCGCTTCGTTGGTTTCCGGCTCTTCTGCGGCCGCTTCCAAGTCGGAGTAGGGCGAGCTGTCCTCAGCCACTGCCGTTGGGGACTGGTCGGCTTCGTCGCCGGAGCGGGCGGCGATGGCCTGCTGCACCAGCGGATGCTCTTGGTTCAGGTTGAAGGTGCGGCGGCGGCGGCTCTGGCCAGATGTTTCGTCACGCCAGCTGTGGTTGCCCTTCAGGAAGAACTCTCCGTCGCTCAGGCCGCGCAGCATCTTGCTGACGTAAGTGCGTGAGCTGGACTGCCCCCAGCGCTGGGTGATTTCTGGGTGACCGGCTTCCAGTCCTTGCCCCAGGGCGTCGCAGATCTCGCCGACCAGGAAGTTGAAGGCAACGTGGCTGACGCCCTCCTGGTGTTCCAGCGTATTGGCCATGAGGATCAGGTCTGAGATCCGGTCCGCCAGCAGCCCGTCGTCCGGTTCTGCGGGTATTCCCAAGCTGGCTGCCGCTTCTTGGAGGGCTTGGGCCAGTTCCTGGTTTTCACCAAAGGGGGATGCCGGAGCTCGGTCCACGTCTTCTTCAGTCTGGTACGAGTACTCAGGCTGTTCATCGTGGTCATGCTGGCCGTAGGTGGCCATGGCGGGGGTTGGTTCAAGTTCCGGTTCCGGGTCTTCGACCGGCGCGGGATCGTCTAAATCAGGATCGTCCAAACCGGGATTGTCCAGACCAGGATTGTCCAGACCGGAAGTAACCGGTTCAGGATCGGCGACCTCTTCCGGTTGCCTGGAGCGGGGAAGGCGTCCCCGGCGGCGGCCTGGCCTGGGGCTAGGACCGCCGAAGGTGGCCTCTGTGGCGCCCTCAGGGATGTCCTCGTCGGACATGATGGCCCAGTCGACCAGGCCGGCCGTGATCAGCCGGACATTGCCGTTCTGCGCTACCCGGGACATCAGGCGTTTGAAGCCAGAGTAGCCCAGTTTCTTCTCGTCAAAGTCGGGATAGCGGCGCACCAGGCGCTGCTTGATGGAGGTCAATAGCGGGTTTCCACCGGCTTTGCGCTCGTCCCTGATAATCTCTTCGATCGCCTTGATGACGTCGTTGATGTCATCGCCAGAAGTAGGCACAGGAGTTGCTTCGGCAGTCGGTGTACTGGGCGTGGCAGGCTCCGTCGATACGACCGGCGGGTCAACGTCCACGTCGTAGAGCACCAGGGTGTCAACGTTATCGGCAAGGCGGCGCGACGTGCTCCAGGAAACACCGATCACCACCACCCGCTTGCCCATGGTCCGCAGAGCGTTCACCACGTGGATGAAATCGGAATCGCCGGATACCAGCACGTAGGTCCCGATGTTGGGGTACGAGTGGGCGATCTCGATACAGTCGGCGGTCATCTTGACGTCGACGCTGTTCTTGATGCGTCCGGTGCGCATTCCGTTGGCGTTGGTGGCGTTGGGTGAGGGGGCCCTGGTGGGCACGAACACCGGCTCGATGCCGGCGGCGTAGAGGGAAGGGGGGTCGTTCAGAAATTGGCTGGCGCCCCGTAGTTCCGGGGCTCTGGTGACCCAGTCGGCGTAGGCTTTTGCGATGACTACGCGTCCGTGGTTGGAGACTTCTTCTTTCAGTGCGGAAACGTTGGGGGTCCGTTGGCCTACGGCCAGGCTGATCTTAAAGTTTTCCCAGTCGATGAATAGGGCGACGTCCGCCCCGTGGTTGAGATGGTCCTGCATGGAGTAATACGTCCCGGTGGCCCGTTTCAGGCTCACCTATGTGCGTCAACACAGATTTAGATTGCGGCCCATTTGGAGTCGAGAATCCATGCACAAGGTTTGAACTGGCCGGCGAATCTCGCCAGGCGGCATGGCAATCTTGACAATGAGTACGCTTTATTAGATTGTACCCCATTATGGATCGGGCCGTAATGCGAGCCCAAAACCAATGACCACAGAATTACCAGAGGTGCATCCAATGGCAGACCGACCACCAAGGCTTGAAGGCAAAGTAGCGATCGTGACTGGCGCAGGCTCCAGCGGCGAGGGAGTGGGCAACGGCAAAGCAGCCTCGATCCTCTTTGCCAGAGAGGGCGCCAAAGTGCTGCTGGTCGACTTCCAAGAAGACCGGGCCCGCGAGACCCTGCAGATAATCCAGGAAGAGGGCGGTGTTGCGTCGACCCTACAGGGCGACATGACCAAGTTGGAAGACTGCGAGCGCATGGCGGCGACGGCCATGGAACGCTACGGCCGCGTGGATATCCTGGACAACAACGTCGGTATCTCACAGCGGGGGACGGTGGTCGAGGTCAGCGAGGAAGACTGGGACCGCGTGATGACCGTCAACATGAAGACCATCGTGCTGGCCAGCAAGGCCACCATCCCGCACATGATCGCCAGTGGCGGCGGCGGAGCGATTCTCAACATATCGTCCATCGCCGGTCTCAGGGCCCACAGCAGCACGCCCTACAGCGCATCCAAGGCCGGGGTCATCGGGTTGACGTTCTCCATGGCCGCCGACCACGCGGCAGACAACATCAGGGTCAACGTCATCGCGCCTGGTCTGGTCTACACCCCCATGGTCGCGCCGCGCATGAACGACGACCTGCGCCAGTTCCGCTCCGACGCAGCTCCCTTGAAGTCGGAGGGCACCGGCTGGGACGTCGGTTACGCAGCCCTGTTCTTGGTCAGCGACGAAGCCCGCTGGATCACCGGCATCTGTCTGCCGGTGGACGCCGGTCTGACGTCAGTGCACCCTGGCACGTACACGCCCATGAATCAGCAGACACGTTTCTAGGTCGGGAGGATGAGGTTCATATTCGCCGACCAAACTGGACTAAAAGGAGCCCGTCATGCGACTTGAAAACAAAGTGGCCATCATCAGCGGCGGCAGCCGGGGCATGGGCGCCTTTGAGGCTGAGCTGTTCGTGCAGGAGGGCGCCAAAGTGGTGGTGTGCGACGTGCGCGATGACGAGGGCCGCGCCGTGGCGGACCAGATAGGCGAGGATGCCGTATTCGTGCACCTGGACGTGACCTCAGAAGACGACTGGGCGGCGGCGGTTAAAGAGGCGGTGGACCGTTACGGGAAGCTGGATATCCTGGTTAACAACGCCGGAGTAAGCGCCAGGGGCTCCATCGAAGAGACCACCGTGGAGGACTGGGACCGGGTGATGGGCATAAATGCCAAAGGGGTATTCCTGGGCACCCGCACGGCTATTCCAGAGATGCGAAAGGCCGGCGGAGGCTCCATCATCAACATCTCGTCCCAGCTCGGGCTGGTGGGCATGGCCGAAAGCAGCCCCCAGTACCAGTCGTCCAAGGGGGCCGTGCGCATCTTCACCAAGTCGGCGGCCATCCAGTATGCACCGGAAGGAATCCGGGTCAACTCAGTTCACCCCGGCCCCATCGTCACCCCCATGACCGAGGCGCGCCGTTCCGATGAAGCGGTGCAGCAAATGATGGTCTCACGCATCCCCCTGGGAAGGTACGGCGAGTCCGAAGACGTGGCCTACGGGGTGCTGTACCTAGCCTCCGACGAGTCGTCCTTCGTCACCGGGAGTGAGTTGGTCATAGACGGCGGATGGACGGCGCAATGATTCCTGGGTAAGCCCATGATCGTTCGTCCTGAGCCTGTCGAAGGGCGCGCATAAGCCATGTTGATGGTGGAACGTGTGGTTGCGCACCGGTGGTTCGACGGAGCTCACCACGAGATCACGACAGGTAATCTCGAACTAAAACTAGAGCGAGGACAAGCCCACTGCCTCCACCAGCCGGTGGAACTCTTCTTTGGTTTCGTCAGCGGGGTTGGGCCCCGGATGGCGGACCTTGGGGTTCTCGATGAATCCGCGGCTGTGCAGGGCGTACTTGCGGATGCCCACCCCGATGCCTTCTTGGAACTCGAATAGCATGAGCGGCAGGCAGCGCGTGAACAGTTCTTCGGCTTTGGCCCGGTCGCCCTCCGCCATCTGGCGGCAGATGTCCACCAACACCTCTGGGTAGGCGAAGCCAGTCATGGCCCCGGCGGAGCCACGGGCCAACTCCTCCAGCAAGAAGACACCACCAAGGCCCCCAAATATTGGCATATCGTCGCCCACCAACTTGCGGATGGCCGAGATCTTGGGCGGTGTTGGCGGGTCTTCCAGCTTCAGGTACTGCGCGGCGGGGATGCCGCTGGACAGTCTAGCGATGAAGTCGGGCGACATGTGGACGCCGGAAGTGCTGGGGTAATCCTGCACCACGATGGGGATATCGATGGCGTCGGCCAGCCTGGAGTAGTGGCTGAAGACGGCATCGGGATTGGGTTTACCCATGGTTGGCGGGGAGACCATAACCGCGGCCGCGCCCAGCTCCTGGGCTTCCTTGCTGCGCTCGATGGCTGCAGCGGTGCTGCCTGCGGTGGTTCCCACGGTCACCGGCAGGCCCTGGGCCCCTTGGACCACGGTTTCCGCCAACTGATAGCGTTCCCGGTCGGTCAGCCGTGCAGCCTCTCCGGTCACTCCCAGGCAGACCATGCCCTCGCAGCCGGATGAGACGGCCTTGTCTACCAGCTTGGCCATGGAGACCGTGTCGATGCTCTCGTCTTCGTGGAATGGCGTCGCCAACATCCAATGGACGCCAGAAAATTTCTCAGCCATGGAAACCTCCGGTCTTATTGCCCCGTTCAAAAGTCAACGGGGGTTATTCTACACGGCGGACGTGGATTCGTGGACGGGGTATATCTGAGGCAACCATTCCGGGTTAAAAACCCGCGCCAACGCCACGATCGACTGCTCGAAGGCCCAGCCAAATGGTTCCGCCGGAGGTACCCGGGTCCAGGCTCAGCCTGGCGGAGGTATCTGAGTCCAGGCTCAGCCTGGGGTTAGCAGGATCTTGCCCACGGTCTGCCGGCCTTCCAGTTGCCGGTGGGCTTCAACGGCTTCTGAAAGCGGCAGGGTGAGACCGATGTGGAGCTTCAGCTCCCCCGACTGCACCCACTTTAAGACCTCTTCGGCCCGGCCAAGTAGTTCGTCTCGGGTGGCGGTGTAGTCGCCCAGGCTGGGGCGGGTCAAGAACAGGGAGCCGTTCTGGAGGGCGCGGGTGTTGGTGTCTGTGACCGCGCCTCCGGCCTGTCCGTACAGCACCATATAGCCGCGCCGTCCCAGGCACTTGAAGCCCTTCTCGAAGGTGGTCTGGCCCACGGCGTCCAGCACCATGTTCACGCCCTGCCCGTCCGTGGCCTTCCTGATCTCTTCTTCGAAGTCCTGCTGGGTGTAGAGGATCGTCTGGTCGGCGCCGGCCTGCTTGGCCATGTCGGCTTTGGCATCTGTGGAAACGGTGGTAAAGACGTGGACACCCAGGCGTTTCAGCAGCTGGATCAGCAGCAGCCCCATCCCGCCTGCCCCCGCGTGCACCAGCACCTGGTCGCCGGGATTTAGTCTGGCGATACCGAAGACCAGGAAGTGGGCGGTCATGCCTTGGAGAAGGGACGCCGAGCCTGTGGCGAAGTCCATGGCGTCGGGGATCCGCACCAACAGCCATGACGGCACCGCTTGACGCTCGGCGTAAGAGCCGGTGTGCATGGCGTAGGCAACACGGTCGCCCACGGCCACTTCAGTCACGCCCTCTCCGATGGCGGTGACCACGCCGCAAGCCTCCCGGCCCGGAGTCCAGGGAAAGCTGGGCGGCGGGTTGGTGCCCTTGCGGCTGGAAACGTCCGTGTAATTAACGCCGATGGACCTGATGTCGACCACCGCCTGGCCGGGCCCCGGGGAGGGCTCGTCGACGTCTTCCAGTTTCAGGACCTCAGGCCCGCCGATCTCGTACGCTCGTATCGCCTTCATGCTCGCCTCGCTCTCTGGGTTTGCGGGCTAGGTTACAGCAAGGCAGGTTTTGAGGGAAGTTCGGAGAAGATTCGAGGGCAATTCGGGAGAATGTGGAACTGAGGCTGGCTTTGCCAGTTGATATTAAAAAGTCCGGGCCGCAAGATTGAAGGAAGGGGATCCTCAAACCTCACGACCCGGGGTTTTTTATAAGGGTGGGGGAGCGTTTGCTTTTCGGGTTATTGGGCGGCCACCAACTCCGGTTCTGTGGTGCGTAGGTCGCGCAGGCGCTCACGCACCACGCGGATCTGCCGGGGGCCCTTGCCGACGATCTCGGCGATCTCCCGCACTTTCCTGCCCTGGTCCAAGTGGTAGATCACCTGCCGGTTCTTCTCCATCCACTCCTTTTCGTGGGAGCGGGTCGAGTCAAGGCTGGGATTCAGGTGCCTGGCCGAGCGGCGAATCTTTCGCCGCGCCTGGCTATCAACGGGCTCAAAGGCGAAATCCTGCTCTTCCACATTCGGCGCTTCGACCGGTAATTCCATACGTGAATGCTGGGGGTAATAGACGTGGCCGCACTGGAAGCAGTGCCACTCGTCTGAGTCCTGAAGCAAGTCACCGCCGCATTTCCCGCACGCCTTGAACAAGTACAGCATTTGGCTCACCCCTCGTTAGGGTTGTTATCCCTGCCGGGTTTCAGGTTTCGTGTTCACTGCTTCCAGTAAACCCTCCTTGCCTGAACATAACCATGACAGCCGACACGCCGCCATTGTGAGCCTGGTCACACCGCCGGCCGGGTAGGGACCAGGGGCCGGAAGTTTACTTTGTGGGTTGGGTATGGTTTATTAGGATTCGCACAGCCGTGTTCCAAAACGGCCAATCTTGGCAAGGATCAGGGGGCAACAAGACCGATGAGTTTCGAGCAGATAAAGACAGACCAGATAGACCGGGTGGCCATAGTGACGCTGAACCGGCCCGAGGTCCTAAATGCGCTTAGCCTGCAATTGGTGCGGGAGCTGGACGAATTCGTGACCGATGCCGAACAGGACGACAGCATCGGGGCCATCGTGATCACAGGCGCCGGGGAAAGAGCGTTCTCCGCGGGCGCAGACATTCACGAGAACCGGGAGAACAACGAGGAACAGCGCGCCGCCGGAGCCGCGGCCCGCGCCGACTACACCTGGCATCTGGCCGCTTCTTCCAAGCCCATCATCGGGGCCATCAACGGTCTCTGCTACGGCGGCGGCACCGTAATGGCAACCAGCCTGGACTTCCTTATGGGCAGCGAGAAAAGCAGCTTCCGGTTCCTGGCGGTCAACTACGGTCAACTGAATGCTACCTGGAGTCTGCCGACCATGGTTGGATGGCCCAAGGCCAAGGAGCTCCTCTACAGCGGACGCGAAGTCTTCGCCGACGAGGCATACCACATAGGCCTGATCAACCACCTGGTGCCGTCCGGAGAGTTGATCGACCGGACCGTTGAGGTTGCGGCCGGCATAGCCAAGAACCGGGCTGACGGTGTGGCCAACATCAAATCGCTCCTGATCGAGCACACTGGCAACGATCTGGAGACCCAGTTCTGGACCGAGATCGAAGGACGCAAGGGACGATTCAAGGGCCTGACTGTGGAAGACGGTTTCAAGGACTTTCTGGAGCGGAAAGGACGGAAGCCCAGGGTTTCCTAGTTACAGCTCCCGCGACCATCGTGTATCACAAAAGGCTCCCGGTTGATCACCGGGAGCCTTTTGTTAAACCTTTTTTCGTCTTGTGCCTCCCTTCTTGCTGGAGTAGAGTAAGTGCCGCTGATTTAACGGCGGCTTCCGGCCTTCGCCCACTTCTCGAGGAAATGAGAAGAAGAAGGAGAGGTTGCCCTTCCCGTTTTCTGCTGGAAAGCCGATTTGATCGATCTTGTAACCTTTAGAAGCATGAGACCCGGCACCCTAGCGTTTCGCTATGGTCTGCCGGTCGCCGTTTTCCTAGTTGTCATCCTGGCGCCCAACCCCGAAGGACTTACCGAGCAAGGTCAGCGCGCGCTTGCTGTGATGGCCATGGCTGTTGTGCTCTGGGCCATGGAGACCTTGCACATCGCTGTGACTGGGATGGTGGCCATCGTCACGTTGGTGCTGGTGAACGCCGTTGACGATGTGAGCGTGGCGCTCTACGGCTTCTCCCAGCCAGTCACCTATTTCTTGGTCGGCATACTCACCCTGGGTATGGCTGTGCATCAATCAGGTCTGGCCCAACGGCTGGCCGTGCATCTGATCCGGTTCGCCGGTGGCAGTCCCAAGCTCCTTTACGTCCAGATGTTGGCTGCGTTCGCCGGCCTGACCTTCGCTTTGCCCTCGGCCAGCACACGCGGCGCCATTATGGTCCATGTCTATGAGCAGGTCATGGAGCACTGGGGGATCGAAAGGACCCATCCTCTGAACAAGGCCGTCATGATGGCCATGGGCGGATTGAACCGGCTGGGCTCCACCGCGCTTCTGGCTGGCGGTATAACTCCCGTTGTGGCGTCGGCGCTGATCGCTGATTTCGGCGTCATCGACGAATTTTCCTGGACCAAATGGTTCATCTTGATGGCGGTGCCCTTCTACCTCATCCTGATATTCGGCGGATTCTTCGTCTACTTCATGTACCGGTCTGGGTTCACCTTGCCCGATGGGGTCGGGGCTGTGGAATTGGAGACAGGCCCGGTCCAGGCCAGAGAGATCAAAGCGGGCCTTATCGCCCTGGGCACGGCCCTGCTTTGGTTCACCGACTTTGCCCACGGCCTGTCGCCTGCTGTGCCTGCGCTTATCGCTATGACGGTTATCCTGCTGCCCGGCGCAGGTCTCGTGAATTGGCGGGATTTTGAGACCAACATGGGTTGGACTAACTTCTTTGTCATCGCGTCGTCCCTGTCATTGGCCAATGCCTTGATAATCAGCGGGGCCGCCGAGTGGTTCGCCGATACCCTGGTGGGAAGCGTGGAAGGCCTGCGGGGCCACCCGACGCTGATACTTCTGGCGATGTCGGGCGCTGCCGCGGCGACCCGGGTGGTTATGCCCAATATCTCGGGGTATCTGGCGTTCATCATCCCGGTGGCGATGTCCACCGGCGCGGCGCTGGGACTGAACCCGGTGGTCTGCGGCCTGGCAGTGGTGGTCGTGGGAGACTCGGTGGTCTATTATCCAGCCAGCGCCACAGCCAGCGTGTTCATCTACCAACGGGCCCAGATCCGGGCCTATGAGGTGGTCAAGATGGGCATCTTCATGACTGCCATCGCCATCGCCGTGTTGTTCATCATCGTACTGCCGTACTGGAACCTGGTGGGAGAGAGCTTAACTCCCTGATCCGGCAGGAAGGGGCAGGCATGACCGCATCAGACAGCAACCCGGTCCCTCCCTTGGGACACCGCAGCACCGCCCCAGACGCAACCGCCCCGGACGGCTCGGAGATACGTCTGCTGGCGGCTGCTGATCAAGGCTCAACCAAAAGCAGCCTGGTGGAAGTGACGCTGCAGCCCGGACAGGTTACCCGTCCGGTCCGGCACCGCACGGTGGAAGAGGTCTGGTATGTGCAGGAAGGGACCGGGAAAGTCTGGCGCTGCCCGCCGGACACCGATTCCAAGACGGTTCCCGCAGTAGACGTGTCCCCAGGCGATTCTCTGGTCATCCCCACCGGCTGGAGCTTCCAGTTCAGTTCTGGGCCAGACGGCCCTCTGCGGTTCCTGTGCCACACCACCCCGCCCTGGCCCGGCGAGGAAGAAGCGGTGTCTGTAGAGCACGGCGGACTGGGGGAAGCGACGGTTTAGGGCCATGTATCGGCCTTGCAGTCACGAAAACTTGACAACGATTTTTCGGCAACCCTATACTCGGATCT
>CAYXDE010000065.1:0-16028 GCA_964463525.1 uncultured Dehalococcoidia bacterium
ACAAAGAGTTGGTCAACGAGATCGACGACCTGGAATCTTTGATCAGGGAAGGCTCCGAGCCAGAGTTGGTCGAGATGGCCAAAGAGGAATTGGGAGACTCCCAAGCCAAGCTGGAAGAGCTCACTCAGGCGTTGCGCTTGGCCCTCCTCCCCAAGAACCCGAACGACGAACGCGACGTGATCGTGGAGATCCGGGCGGGCACCGGCGGTGCGGAAGCCGGTATATTCGCCGCCGATCTATACCGCGCCTATTCCAGATACGCCATCAACCAAGGCTGGAAGGTCGAGGTCATGGATTCCAACCCCACCGAGGTTGGCGGTTTCAACAAGATCGTTTTTGAGATCGAGGGCAAGGGCGTGTTCAGCCGCATGAAATTCGAGAGCGGCGTCCACCGTGTCCAACGCATCCCAAACACCGAGACCCAGGGCCGCATACACACTTCAACTGCCACAGTGGTGGTGTTGCCGGTGGTTGATGAGGTTGAAGTGAAGGTCGACCCCAACGAACTTCGTATCGACATCTTCCACGCTGGTGGTCATGGCGGTCAGAACGTCAACAAAGTTGCCACGGCTGTACGGATCGTCCACGAGCCCTCCGGCCTTACCGTGGTCTGCCAGGATGAACGGTCACAGCACAAGAACAAGCAGCGGGCGATGTCCATGCTGAGATCGCGGTTGTTTGAAGCAGAACAACAACGCAAAGATGCCGAGCTCAGCGAGACCCGCCGGTCTCAGGTGAGCGGGGCCGAACGGTCGGAAAAGATCCGCACGTACAACTACCCCCAGGACCGGGTTACCGACCACCGCAGCAATGTGAACTTCCACGACATCCCCAGGCTGATGGACGGCGGCCTCGAAGATATGTTCGACCGTCTGAGCGCCTGGGAGGAAGAACGCCTCCTAAGCGAAGCCACCGCCTAGGCGCCGCAAGCGCGTTTTCATGGTCTCGTTTTCTCCCTGGTGGGTTTCCGCTTTGTTTGAGCCTGCATTCCCGATGATCCGAATAGGCCTGTAGGACAGAAAGCCGTCTATGCCCGTGCTCCGCACCGTGCTCCAAGATACCCACCAGAAGCTAGAAGCTGCCGGTATTCCCGACGCCCGCCTCGAGGCCGAGGTGCTGGTGATGAACGTGATGCGCATGGCGCGCCAAAGCATCTTCGCCGAGCAGGAGACCGAGGTCTCGGCCCAGCAGCAAGAGGCGTTGGAAGAGCTGCTGGCTCGGCGTTACCAGCGGGAACCGTTGGCCTACATATTGGGTATGCGCGAGTTCTATGGCATCAACGTGGTCCTCACGCCAGCGGTGCTGATCCCACGACCCGAGACCGAAGGTCTGGTTGAGCACGCCCTGTTCATGGCGATGATGGGTATGGAATCCAGGGAGCTGTCCATCGCGGACGTCGGCACTGGCAGCGGCGCGATAGCGATCAACCTGGCCATTCACCTTCCAGCGGCAAGGATCTTCGCGGTGGACGTGGCCGACGCAGTGCTGGACGTGGCGGCTTACAATATCCGCGCCCACGGAGTCGGCGACAGAGTAAAACTCGGCATCGGCGACTTGCTGGAAGCGGTCCCTGAGCCCGTAGACCTGATCGTTGCCAACTTGCCCTACGTCCCCACCGGCCGCATCCCAACCCTACAGCCGGAGGTCCAGAAGGAACCGGCGCTGGCCCTGGATGGCGGACCCGACGGACTGGACCTTATCCGCCGCCTCCTGACCCAGGCCGAAGACAAACTCAAACCCAACGGAATCATCCTGCTGGAGATGGACCCGGAACAGATAACGGCGGAAGGCTCCACCAGCGTAGAAAAAGACCTGGCCGGCATGGACCGCATCCTCACGATCTTCCGCGTGGCGCCCGAATAGATATCCTCTGCTTCCTTCAGGTACCGCCCAGGTACCGCCGTCACGGCAAGGTTGAAGGCCGGTGTCAGGTGTTCGTTAACCATCATCCTGAATAGGCTGGGTAGGCAGGATGATCCACAAGAATGCCGCGGAGAGCGTGGCAGCGACGGAATCCACGACCGCGTCTGCCACTGTGGCTGACCGCCCATCAACGAATGACTGGTGGTACTCATCGGAAATGCCGAAGATCGAAGAGAATAACGCCACCGACAATACCCACCTTATGTCCGGCCCTCGGTTCCATCCCCACAACGTAGTTTGAAGGAGAGCGGCTAGGACGGCGTAGAGTACGATGTGCCCGGCGTAGCTTCGCCACTCGCCCAGCCAAGAAACAGCTTCCGATTCCAACGGGCGGGAGCTGGCTTCTCCGGATAGGGACGAGAAGAAAAATATTAGCCCCATCCAGGCTACCGCTGAGATCGCTGATCCCAGACCCAACATCCATCGATATCGATGGGACTCCAAATTCCCCTCCCTCTCTACCTGACTTTAAGAGTCGATGCTTACAGCCCAGCAATATCCAACGTAGAAACCATGCCTGAGGCAACATCTGCCACCCTTATGGCATGGTTGTTGGTGTCGGCGATGTACATCTTGTCTTTGGCGAAGCTGATGCCGCTGGGTTCGGAGAACTGGGCCTGGTCCGCGGGACCGTCCACATGACCGGCCGCCCCGTTGCCCAGCACGGTGAAGGCGCTCCGGGTCACCGGCAGCACGCGTTTAACCTTGTGGTTGTAGGTATCGGTGATATACAGCACGCCCTCATGGTGGGTGATGCCGATGGGGTGCTGCAGGCGGACGTGGTGGTCTGAACCGTCGACGTCGCCAAACACGAACAGGTCTAAGCCCACGATGGTCCTGACTCTTCCCGCAGGATCGATGTCTGCCGAACGCACCGAACTGGTCTCACTGTCGGCGAAGTAGAGTCTTGCGCCATCAGATGTTATGCCGCAGGGTTGGGCCAGCAAAGCCGCGCCCAGCGGACCGTCTGTGATGGCCTCCCCGCCGGTCCCGGCAAAGGGCCCGATCATGCCGTCTTTGAGGTCCATAGACCAAAGCTGGTGGATGCCGGCCATTGCGATGTATTGAGCGTCGTCCTCTTTCACCAAGTCGAAGGGGGAGCAGAGTTCCATGTTCCGGCCCGGACGACGCCCTTCTCTGGTGTGTCCTTGCTCACCGGTGCCTGCGATGGTCTCTACCGTGCCAGCGGACAGGTCAACCTGCCGGATAGCGTGGTTCTCGGTATCGGCCACGTATAGAGTCCCGCCATCAAGGAATACCCCCTGAGGGTGATTGAACGCGCAGGTGGCGAAATCGCCATCAACCAGACCCTCTTCACCGCTCCCGATGACCAGCTTGACCATGCCGTCCAGGGAAGTGACCACGATACGGTTGTGATTGGTGTCTGCTACGAACAGGCGGTCGCTCGGACCATCAGCCAAGACCTTGCCGGGAAAGCTGAGGGGTGTATCGGCCGGAGGCGTGAAGGAAGTTGCCATGGGTTGGTGGCTAAGGGCCCCTTGGGACTCGAATTCGGCAACCATCTGGGTCATTAAGCTGTCGAAGTCATCGAAGGACATCTCGCCTTCATGCTTGCCCATGACGTTTCCGGACGGGTCGATGAACATCAGCGTGGGCCAAGCCCGGCAGGAGTATTGCTGCCACACCTGAAACTGGCCATCGTTGATCACCGGGTGCTCGAGTTGATAACGGCGCACGGCCTTATCGACATTGTAGGTGTCTTTCTCGTTGGGGAACTTGGCCGAGTGGACACCGATGACGGTCAATTCGTTGGCGTACTTCTTTTCCAGTCTCCGCAACTGCGGAAATATGTGCGCGCAGTTGATTCAACAATACGTCCAGAAATCCAGGATCACGATCCGGCCCTGGAGTTCCTGCATGGTCAGCGGCCGGTCCGAGTTAACCCATTCCAAGCCTTCGGGGAATTCAGGCGCGGCCAGCTTTCCGGCGAACGATTGGCTGCTCATGGCACCTCCGGTATATCGAACCGGCCGGCGGCCCTCAAACTGGGGCGCCGGCCGGTTAACATGGTCTGGTTTATAGGGGCGGTTTGTTAGGCTCTGGACCCGGGCGCTGGCTCGAATGCCAAGGTAGCGTAGCGCATGAATATGGAGCCCACGGGCGCGCCCAAGGGAGCGTTGGCCACCAAAACGGCGATCGTATGCTGCGTCCCTGGGACGGCTGGGTCTTCGATCAGTACACGTTTGGGTGTGTTATTGCCGGTGACCACCCATTTGTCACCGTCGATCTTCCCGTCAACGTAAACCTCGCCGTAATTGTCCACGTTGGTTTCGAACCAGACCCGTCCCCCCGCGACGCTTTCGCCTTTGACCTCGGACGGGATGGTGATCTTGATCCGGTACCAGGCAAAGGTGAATCCAACTGAGCGGCGCTTCTGGATGTCAGAGTCGTTCTCCCAGCCAGAGTCGTCGTAATCAGGCAGGCGGGCCGGGCTGTCGCCCATCTCGGCAACCAGACCTTGATTGGCCTCACCGGGGACCAAGCCGGGGGCGATCCTCCAGCCATCGGATTTTGCGACCTCCCGGTCGCTCGCTAGTTCCAAGTCCAAAGATACTCGGGGCATGGTTACTCCTAACTGTTATTAGAGATCATTCGCAGGCCGGCGCGTCGGCGCCGGAACCCTTCGGTCCGCTAAGGTGTGCGCCGAAGAAATCCAATGTGCGGGGCCAGGACATCTCCGCGGCGATCCGCTGGTAGCGCGGTGGGCTGGCTGGGTTCATGAACGCGTGGTTGGCCCCGGGATAGGTATAGAACTGGTGGGGGATGCTGTGCGCGGAAAGCTCTTTATCCAGCACCAGCATGTCCTCTTGGGAGGGGTTCTCGTCAATCTCCCCGAAGTGGAACAATACCGGGCATTTGATACCGGAGGTCAAGGCTAGAGGGGCCTCAGTCGCGTCTCCCCAGGGGACCATGATGTTGCCGCCGTAATAGGGCACGGCAGCCTTGAATATCTGGTTGGTGGCCGCGGCCAGCCAGGTGACCCTGCCGCCCATGCAGAACCCGGTGATTCCGACGCGGTCCGAGTCTATCGCAGGGTGGCTGGAGAGAAAATCGACGGTCGCGTTGATGTCGTCGATGATCAACGGGTCGCTTAATTGGTCACGCTTGGACTTTCCGGTGCTCTCCACCATCTCATCGGTGATCCGGTGAAACAGGTCCGGAGCCACCGCGGCGTAACCGGCGGCAGCCAGTTTGTCGGCCATATCTTGGATGAACTTGTCCACGCCGCTGGCATGCTGCGCCACCAACACTGCGGGAAAGGGGCCGGAGCCGTCGGGCACACTGGCGTACACGTCCATATCGGTCCCATTCACCTTCACTTTTTCCCAAAACGACGGCATACAACCCCTCTTAGATCAGTCTCAGATTCCCCTTGAACGCTGCTCTTACTTCAGATGCTTGTTGAAGAAGTCGATGGTCCGGGGCCAGGCGGCCGCGGCCGACGCCTCATGATGGCGGTCTGGATTGGTGTAGTCCATAAAGGCATGGCCTGCGCCTTCGTAGGTATGGAACTCAAAGTCCTTGCCCAGCCGCGTTAGTTCAGCATCAAATGTGTCTCTGTCGGCCACCGAAGGGTTTCCATCATCTGCTCCGAAGTGGAACAACATGGGGCAATTGATGTTGTTGGCCATGGAGAACGGTGTCTCGCCAGGCCCCCAGTTGCCCAAGATGTTGCCACCGTAGAAGGGCACGGTGCACTTGAAGATCGGGTTTGAGGCGGCCATCAGCCAGGCGATACGTCCACCCATGCAGAACCCAGTGACGCCGATGCGGTTGCTGTCGATGGACGAATTGGTTGTAAGAAAGTCCACTGCCGCATTCATGTCAGCGATGATGTCCGGGTCCTGCAAGTGCCCCAGTCTGTCCAGACGGGGTCCGTCCATCACGCTCTGAGGGAATCGGTGGAACAGGTCGGGCACCACGGCCACAAAGCCTGCCTCGGCCAACTGATCAGCCATCTTCCGGTCAAAGTCGTCCAGCCCGCCCACATGGAAAGCGATCACCACGGCCGGATGAGGGCCGGGCCCGTCAGGAAGGGCGGCATACATATCCATCTCGCTGCCGCCAACGGTCAATTTATCGGTAAAACTGGGCATGATGATTCACCTCGTTATGTGCAGTCAGGCTTGGATTGAGGAATTCTACCAGAATCGGAAGATGAGAGCATTATCCACCGGCCTATCTCACGGAGTGGATGTTGTGCTGTGAAGGTAATAGTCATCCATTACGGTGATATCTATTTGACATATATAGTTAGATTTGGTTATAGTCCGTTTTCTCAAACATTGCCAATTTAGTAAGTAATCATGATCACGCTAGCTGGATATGTTGGGTGATTGAGCCTGGTCTTGAACCTGATCAATGGGTCTGGAGGATATATGGAACGCTACAGCCACGAAGTCGGGCCTAAACAATCGGTTGCCATCATCGCCGTGTGCCTGGCGCTGGGAATGACCGCGTTCATATTGCTTCTAGACACCGTATCCGCCGGTTCAAAACAGATCACTTTAGAGGAATTGTCAGAACATTATTGGCCCAAAGAATCAGCAAGTCTGAGCTTTGCTCCGAATACCACCAATGGGATGCCGCGGTTGGGTGGACTCACACTCGGGGTCAGCGGCGCCACAGCCACCGCTACTGTGCCGCTTCTGACTCAGCTAACAGCAGGCGTCTCAGGCAGCTTACCCATAGATGTCTTAGATGTTACCGGCGGTGATCTGGGAGCCTATCAATTCAGGATCGAATACGACGACACCGTTGTTGAAGCGGTCTCCGTTTCCGGTGGTGACTCGCCGTTCGGCGGAATAACCGCCTCCAACATCACAACGGCCGTAACTGGCGGAGCCGTCGCCTGGAACAGCTTCCAGAGCGGGTCTGAAGCGGTTACAGCCGCCATAACCGTTGCGAACGTTGTCTTCGAAGGCGTCGGAACAGCCGGAGATTGCAGCGTGATAGATATCATCGTAGAGGAGCTGGTAGACAACGACGCTCTGCCCATCATCAACACCGACCAAGACGGCCAGATCTGCCTGACTGGAGCCCCCACAACGGCGGAAACCGACCTGGTCGCGACCCAAGACTCTGACGATGGGAACCTGCCCACAGGCGTCAAACCGACTATCGGTCTTGTTAAAGACTCGGAGACCGGAGACCCACTGCCTGAATCGAAGATCGCGAGCTACGAGGCCATCATCACCTTCCCGGCTTCGTTGGCAGTGGCAACCGATTGCCGACTTAAAGCGCCCTTCGACGGTGGGGTCACCGATTGTTCCATCATTCCGGGCTCAACACATCTTCAGGGAACGAGCACGGTAACCGGTTCAGGCACTGCGGCGCCGATCGATCCCTTGGCTTTCGTCGCCCTAAGGTTGACCGGGTCTAACGACTCGGTGACTGGCCTGACGACTGTAGACCTGAACTTCGTCTCGATCATAGACGAGTTCGGCGGCTCGGTCGAGCAAGAGTCTCCACCTGATACGCGCACCTTCCTGAGGGGTGATGCCCTGGCCAACGGCAATATCTCCATCAGCGACGCGTTGTTCATCGGGCAGCACTTGGTTGCCCCGTTTTTCAGGCCTGTGGGTGAGGGCGGCGGCGAGGTAAACCCCGTGAATGCTGGGAGTGTGAGCCACGACTCGCCCAACGATGTGATCAGCTTGGCTGACGCGATACTTATAGCCCAGTTCTTGGTCGGAAATGTGGACGAATTCTACGACCCGATACCGTAAGGGAATGCGCAGTCCCCTCAATCATGTGGGCTCGTCAAGAGTGTTAAGAACACTCTTGGCAGTGGCTGCCCTTGCGCTCGCCGGGTTCACGTCCATATCAGCAGGCGCACAGCCAACGTTGGCCGGCCAAGCGAGTCTGGTACTGTCGCCTGCGCCCCTTGTCCTAAACCCGGGAGCGGAGGGAGTGCTGGAACTGTGGGTGAACGGATTGGACGACTCTGACCGGCTATCCGGATACGATGTGGTTCTTGAATTCGATCCGTCGGTTTTATCCGTCGAAGATGTGTCCGGTGGTCCCGGTCCGGTCGATGCATCGCCAGCTTTCACGATAGACAACGAAAATGGCCGGGTTAGTCTTTCTACCGATCAGATACGGGCCAGAGTGATCGAGGACGCCCTCATGGCCCGGATTTCCGTCCGGTCGTTGGGGCCAGTGAATGCTAACAGTGACCTGAGGATTTCGGCGTTTGAACTGGTTGACCATGCCGGACGAAAGATACCGGTAGCATCTACCGCAAACTCAAAGGCAGCCATCGCCAACGCGGCGGTTACTGTCGGGACTGCCGCAGTCCGGCAAGGCTCTGCTACTTCGATCCCAGTGAGGATCATGTTCGCCCCACGTGGAGGAGTGGCCGGCTACAACATCTCGGTCCGGTACGATCCATCCGCCATCACCATCAACGGAATATCGCCGGGAGAGGCGCCATTCTCGGGCACCCCGATATTCAACCTTGATGAAAAGAACGCGACTATCAACATCGTTGGCTTTCACGGCGAGAGGCCCGGCCCCACCGGCAGCATAATCGCCTTGAACATCGAGGTCTCGGGAGTTCTACGCGGGTCGACACCCCTTGAGATCATCGTGAAAGACCTTGTGGATGCTACTGGGGCCGCCAGCTGGCCAGCGGTGCCGGTAAACGGCGCCGTCAGAGTTATATCGCGGTCGGCTGGGATGCCGGAGAGGCCTGGCCCTCCTCCATTCAAACTCAATACAGCCAGCGACGGCCAATCCGCGTTGGAAGGCGCAGTTATCTCTGACATAGCTCCCCTAACAAGCACTGTTGTCTCGTTGCCTGGGGAACAAGTGGTCCTGACCATCCCTGCCGGCGCTGTGAAGGAGACTGGATTCGTGGCCCTACGCGATTTCAAAGGAGGGGCAAAGCCTCAAGCTCCGCTGGATTCTGAATTAGGAGCCACTTTCGAAGTGAATTTCTTGGACCCGGAAGGAAGCCTGTTGACGGACCTAGTTCTGCTCCAGCAGGCGGAACTAAGGATGGGATTCACTCAATCGCAGATAGACACTTGGGGAACCGGCGGCATCTTGATCCAACGCTATGAACCGGTATTGGGGCGTTGGCTGCCCCTCAGCACGACTGTAGACCCGGACGGTCTGGCTGCGACGGCGGTCACGAACCGGTTCAGCGTCTTTGGGATGACCTTCACCAAGACGGACTCTGGCGACCCAGGCGGTCCCGGGAAAGAGCCCCTGGCCGCCGAGACCGGGCCATCCGACAGCCCAGTGGGCCCAGCGGGTCCGGCAAGCCGGGAGGAATCGTCCGGACAGGATGACCTGGTCTTGGTCATCCTGCTGGCGGTTGTCTTGGCTGTGGTGATTCTGGGAGGGCTGGGGCTCATACTTAAGCGCTGAACCGGCCCTGTTGCTGAGTTCTAGATAAGCCCATCCGCCCGGACCGCCGCCATGGTCTCTTGGAAAGCGTTCAGGGTCTGGTCGATCTCTTGGTCGGTGTGGGTGCCGGATACCAGGAACGTCTCCCGGCTCATGATGTCTACGCCCCTGTTCTGGAGGCCGCGTTTCATGGCCGTTACAGCCGGGGATGCGTTTGCTTCTGCGATCCTGACGTGGGACATGGTGCAGAGTTCCCGGTTGCAATCGCAGTCGGCCAGGACCACGTGGATCATGGATGCGATGCCGTGGGCGTGGCCAGGTATCTCCAGCTTGCCCAGCACCTCGTTGATGCCCTTCTTGAGCTTGTCTGCCATGGCGTCGGCTTGTTGGTTGATGGGCTGGCTGGCGATCATCTCCAACGCAGTCGCGCCGGCGGCGGCCGAAAGTGGGTTCCCGTTGAACGTTCCTGGATGGTAGACCCGGTGGTAGTTGTCCCAGTCAGGGTCGTTGCGGTGGGCGATCATATCGATGATGTCCGCCTTCCCGCCGACGGCCCCACCGGGTAGACCTCCGGCAACGATCTTGGCCATCGTCGTCAGGTCGGGCCTGACTCCGTAGCGCTCCTGGACGCCGCCTGGCGCCGCTCGGAACCCAGTCACCACCTCGTCGAAGATCAGTATCACGCCGGTCTGGGCGGTGAGTTCCCTGAGTCCTTTCAGGAAATTCGGCACGTCGAAGGGCAACTGGCCGAAGTGCGCGCCGGTGGGTTCCAAAATGATGGCGGCGATGTCCGGATCGCCCTTGATCACGTCTTCCACGGCTTGCAGGTCTCCGGACGGCACCACGACCATCGTCCCCCAACTGGCCTCAGGTATGCCGGGGGCGGAGCGGTCGGAGCCGGCCATGGCATAGTCATGCCAGCCGTGGAAATGGTCTTGCAGTTTGATGACTTTGGTCTTGCCGGTGTAAGCCCGGGCCAGGCGCATGGCCATGAGGGTGGCCTCGGTGCCTGAGCTGTGGAAGCGGAGTTTCTCGATGGAAGGCATCAACGCTTTGATCGCATTGGCCCAGCGAATCTCGTCATCGGTGGAAGCGCCAAGATGTGTGCCAAGTTGGATCTGCTTGGAGACGGCTTCAGCGATGGCGGGATGGGAATGCCCCAACAGCAGTGCCCCGTGGCCCGACACGTAATCGACGTATTCATTGCCGTCAACGTCCCATTTCCTCGGCCCGGCGCCGTGGGTCATGTAGAGGGGAAAGGGTTGGGCGTAGCGGGTGTCGTGGGTCACCCCGCCGGGGAATATCTTAGAGGCCTCTAGATACCGTTGGGCGGAACCGGGGTGTTTGGCGATGTAATCTTCCAGAATCGTTGCCATGGAGCCTCCTCTGATCGCAATCGGGCCTTGTAACGAATCAGCGAGTATTGTATCTCCTGCAGACTGGTTGCGCTATGGCTGGCGATAAAAAAGTAGAGGCACGGTGATTCCGTGCCTCTACTTTTTGTCGATATCAGCTTGTCCGGCCGGCGCTTAGTCGTCGGCCGGTACCGGCATAGGTTCGCTGGTCGGCTCGAATTTTACGTTGGGTACCCATTCGAGCCAGTTGGGCAGGTACCAGTTCCACTTGCCCAGCAACTTCATAGAAGCGGGCACCATCACGCACCTGACGATGGTGGAGTCCAGCAATATGGCTAGACCCAAGCCAAACCCCATCTGTTGCAGGCCGATCAGAGATCCAGTCGAAAAGCCCCAGAACACGGCGACCATTATCAGGGCCGCTCCAGTGATCAGCCTGCCGGTGGACCGGATGCCGAAAGCCACCGCCTCATCGGTATTCTGACTCTGGTCATAGTGTTCCCTGATCCTGGACAACAGGAACACGTGATAGTCCATCGACAGACCGAAGAGGATGGTGAACAGGAACAGCGGGATCCATGACTCGACGGTCCGGGACTCCTGCAGTCCGAAGAACCCAGCCAGGAACCCTTCCTGGAACACCAGCACTAAGACTCCATAGGCTGCTCCAACAGCCATCAGGTTCAAGATGATGGCTTTCACCGGCAGTACCAGCGACCTGAATACGACCAGCAGCAGCAGGAAACTGATTCCCAGTACGAACGGGAACACTATCCATGCTGAACTTGAGGATATGTTGAAGAACTCAATGTTGAAAGCGGTCTCGCCGGTGACATATATCTCAGTGTCGGTGCCAGCAAAGGCCTCTTCCACATAGAGTTCATCTAGCCTGGTTACAGCATCGATGGAGAACTCTCCGGAGGTATCGCCCGCCACCGGAACGGCCAGCAGCGCCAAGGTGCCCGCATCTGAAACCTCAAGCTCACGGGGCTCACCAAAGGCGCCGGCCACATCTGTGGCCAACAACTCCTTGAGCCGTTCGATGCCAGCTTGGACTGGAGCCGATGCGATATCGCCTCGAATCACGATCTCCGCAGGGGTTACCTCACCGAACGAGAATTTTTCGTCCAGTGTCGTGAACGCCTGCTTCGATTCCAGCTCGTCTGGGTAGGTGGAGATTCCAGCGAACCCTGTGTTGATGCTAAAGAACGGGATTATGAGCGCTATGAGCAACCCACCGGTCAACAACAGGCTGATGACTGGCTGGGCCATCACCAAACGGACCAGCTTATCCCAGAAGCCTCCGGCTTTGTTCGGCTCAAAGTTAACCTGCCCCTTGCCGATGAAGGGGACCTGCAACGAATTCACCTTGTCGCCCATGATGCCCAAGATAGCTGGCAGCAAGGTCATTGCGGCAGCCATCGCCCCGAGCACCACGAAGATAGCTCCCAGGCCGATGGATATGAAGATGTTGAACGGTATAAGCAGCATCCCGATCAGAGCCAATACGACGGTCATCCCGCTGAACACGACGGCGCGGCCCGCAGTGGCTCCGGCTTGAGAGATCGCCGCCACCTTTTCCGTCCCTCGTCCCCGTTCTTCGCGGTAACGGGATACCACGAACAGCGAATAGTCGATACCCACGGCTAGCCCGATCATGGTAATGATGTTCGTGACGAAAAGAGACAACTCGAAGAAGCTGCCGACCACAGCTGAGATGCCGATGGCCACTATGATCGATACTATGGCCATGACCAACGGCACCAGCGCCGCGGCCAAGGCGCCCAATACCACGATCAAGATGATCAGGGCGATGGGAACACCGAGAGCTTCGCCTTTCTCGAGGTCCTCTTGGCTAAGCTCCTATTGTCCAGGCCGATGGTTGCCTGTCCCGTAATCTTGATCGAGAAATCGCCTTCTTCCGCTTCCGCGGCCTCATGTACCACGTCCACAACGACATCGATGTTGTCGGAGTTCTGGTCGAAGTCACCGGCCATCACGAACGCGATGATGGTCGACCCGCGGTCTTCGGACACCATGAATGGTTGGCCGGTACCGTAGAAATTTCCCAGGGTTTCAAGTCTGATGATATCTGGCCCCAACTCCGCGATATTGGTGGTCAGATTCTCCACCGCCAGACGATATTCCGGGTCGTCCACGGTGTAGTTAGTCGATTCGAAAACCACCACTTCGTTGGTGCCGGTTGGTCCGCGAATCTCGTCTTCGACGAGGTCGATCCCTACTTTGACCTCAGAATCGTTGGTGAAGACAAACTTGTTGGTCAGTCCGTCTTCAAGGAAAGACGCTATGAAGAAGAAACAGGCCACCAATACCAGCACCCATATTCCAACTACCCGCCAAGGGTGACTGGCGCTGGCCCGCGCCAGGTTCTCCGTAGAGAGATTAAGTGCCATTTTCCGGTTCCTCCCAATGATTGCCGTTTTGTTTCCCCCGCCAGCTAAGCAGCGGCTGCCGTACTTCGAAAAAGCCCTCGATACATGGCACGCATGGCGTCGCCGCAAGCGGCTATGTTTATCTCAGGGTCCAATGATTTGTGCAACACCAGCCCGTGGAACGTTCCCATGAGAGTGGTAGCCAACGCCTGAGAATCAAGACTAGTATCGACCAACCCTTGCTCCTGGGCTACTTTGAACAGATCGGCGAACGCCTGGCCCAAGGTATCGATGGTCGACGCCAAGAGAGCGTTCTTGATCTCGTCACTTCGCATCGCCTCAGACCAGAGTTGGACGTGCATCACTCCAAATTCACGGAACGATTCCCCGGATAGCATGCTCAACCCGTGGTCTACGATGAAGTTCAACGTCTCCAGCGAAGATCCCCCCTGGGATTTTGCAGCCTCTATCAAGGCCAAGATGCCCTGTTGGCAGTCCAGGCAGGTGGCGGCGATGATGTGGTCTTTGCTGGGGAAATACCCATAGACCGCGCCCGCGCTTAGCCCAGCCTCTTCGCAGATGGCGTGCACGCTCGTTTGGTGGAACCCCTGTCTGGCGAAGCAGGTCCTGGCAGCATCCAATATCTGCTGGCGGCGGGCTTCTATATGTGCGTCTGTTACTTTTGGCATTTTATGTTAATAAAAAACGAATGTTCGTTCGTTTACATACCTGACCCGCCGCTCTGTCAATATCCGATATCGGCCATATGGCCGTTCATCTGTAACCAACCTGCTGACCAGCGCCGCCATTCGCAGTAAAATAAGCTATCCACTTGGATGATTCGGGTGATTGGACTCCGGACGATAGAGGTCTCGGTATTGCGGCACATCATTCACGCCGACCTGGACGCCTTCTACGCCGCCGTAGAGCAATTGGACAACCCCGACTTGGTGGGCAAGCCCATCATGGTGGGAGGCCGGCCTGAAGGCAGGGGCGTTGTCGCCACCGCTTCCTATGAAGCCAGGCAGTTCGGCGTCCACTCGGCCATGCCCATGCGCACTGCCGTCCACCGCTGTCCCCAGGGGATAATAGTCCCGCCCAGGTTCACCCGCTATCGTGAAAAGTCAGGCGAGGTCATGGGCATCTTCCGGGACCTTACTCCCCTCGTTGAGCCGCTATCTCTGGACGAAGCCTATCTGGATATCACCGCGGTCGTTGAGGCCGGAGAAAAACCCCTGGCAGTCGCACTGGACCTGAAACGCCGGATCTTCGAAGAGACCGGGTTGATCGTGTCGGTGGGTGTCGGCACCTGCAAGACCGTGGCCAAGATAGGGTCTGACCTGGACAAGCCCGATGGCCTGGTTGTGGTCCAGCCAGGAGACGAAGCAGCATTCTTGGCGCCTTTGGCCGTGGGCAAGCTCTGGGGGATCGGGCCCAAGACGGCGGAACGTTTGAACCGGGAAGGCATCGAGACCATCGGACAGCTCGCGGAGCAGCCCCTGGAATGGTTCGCCAAGATGTTCGGGAAACGCGCCACGAGCGTCCGCGACAAGGCCATGGGCAAGGATGACGAATCGGTCCACACGGAGAGCTCAGCCAAGTCCATCTCCTCCGAGACCACCTTCGCCAGCGACGTCGGCGATGAAGCTGAACTCAGGGATGTGGTGGAACGGAAGGCGGTTGGAGTGGCCCATCAGCTAGACCGGAAGGGACTCAAAGCCCGGACGGTGAAGCTGAAGCTGCGTCTGGCCGACTTCACAACGTTCACCCGTCAGTACACCCTGCCCTACCACACCAACTCCGAAGAGCCGATCAAAGAAGCGGCATGGGCCCTGCTGGCGGGGGAACTGGAACCGGGCCGCACATTCCGGCTGCTGGGCGTGGGCATGGCCAATTTCGGTGACGACTCAGACCTCGGAGACCAGGAAGTCCATCAGCTGTCTCTGTTCGCCGATGAAGACGCCGACACCGAAGCTCCGGCAGAGTTCTAGGACCTTTCAGCAGCCGCTGCAGCCATCGTCTGGACGTCGGGCAGATGGCACAGTCCATTGGCTTCAATGCCGAATACCGGGTTGAATTTGCTGCGGAAGTTCTCGTAGGCAACTATGGCCGAAAGCTCCACCAACTCCTCGTCGGTAAACTCTTTCTGCAGTCTCCTGAAGAAGCGGTCGGTCACGCGTTTCCGTGTGTGAGTCATGCGTTCGGCAAGTTCCAAAGCCAGCTTTTCCCGGACGCTGAATAGGCCGGAGTCCTTGTATGCATCCAGATGCCCCAGTTTTTCCGCCGAGCCGTTCTCTTGCGCCGCCCTGGACGCGTTGATATCGATTCAAAAGGGGCAGCCGTTGATCCAGGCTGTCTTGGTGTAGACCAGATACTTCAGTGAAGGCTCGATCAGTCCCGAGGCGTCGATGCCGGCCGCCAAGGCCGTGGAGCCGGCCATGATAGTGGGCCGGAGAGCGAATATGGGAGTCGTGTTCAATACATCGCCGAAGACCTCCCTCTGGCGCCGGAAGAACTCCTTTACTTCGGTGGTAGCATCTTCCTCGGTTATGCCCTGCACTCTGGCCATCATTTGTTTTTTGTCGACGACATATTCTACGCCCCAAGGTTGTTAAAGAGCGATCAGTTGTTTTAGGAAACCCCTTGATTTTACTGAGTCAATTGACGCGCTAGGAGCGTTGATTAGTCGGTCAATTGTTGCACCTTCGAATTGTGTAACTCCTCTGGAGTTGCGACCGGACCAATGACGAAGCAAAATTGTACTGTTGAGCAAATCTTCCTGAAACATTGATACGAGCACGGTGTTCACGACTTCAGGTGGCTTGATTCCGATAAAGTAGAACATAAAAACCGACTCATCTTCGAACAGGAATTCAAGAATCTTGTCGATGTTATAGCCTTTAGGATTTGACTGGAGAACCATAATTTTGGTTTTGATGTCAGTAGCGCTACGGAAAGAATCGAAATCCAAATAGTAATC
>CAYXDE010000065.1:16042-16440 GCA_964463525.1 uncultured Dehalococcoidia bacterium
AGGTTTTGCGCGTTAGAAAGAGCAGATGCCAGTTGTTGGCGAAGGGATGCGTCCTCGCCCGCGATTAGATATTCTATAACTCTCCCTCTGATATTCACGTTCTCGATGAGGGCCGCCGTTAATATCTCTGTTTTGAAACGGCTTACCTTGGAATCTAGGTCTGATTTAAGTGTTTTGAACGCATCAGACACGACAAACTCCACAGCTCGGCCCGGAGAATTCAATATCTTGCTCTCGGTCTCGCTGTCAACAGGGAATTTGACTCCTGATGGGGAGATGTTATTTGTGGCCTCTACAAGTCGAGGAAGGTTACCTTCAAATCCTATTTCAACATGAATCGCAAACAATCGAGCGATATTTTCGCCATCGTTGGAAATCCCTCCAAACTCGCGAACGAT
>CAYXDE010000066.1:0-16367 GCA_964463525.1 uncultured Dehalococcoidia bacterium
CAATGCTCCCCCACGCCAATCCCGGCACCATGGCCCGCCGCGAGATAGCAGCACTGCAGCCGTTCAATCCGTCCATGGGCCTGATGCTGGAAAGCACCAGCAAGGCCCTTTACGCCAAAGGCGGTCCCCACGAGTTCGCTCCCAGCAAACGCCCTAGTGTCCGCCTGAAGACTTTGGAGCTGGCCGGGCAGTTGCGGGTGCCATTCACCACTGGTATCCTCATCGGCATAGGCGAGAGCCGCCGGGACCGCATCGAATCTCTGCTGGCCATCGCCGGCCTCCAGGCCCAGTACGGCCACGTTCAGGAAGTGATCATCCAGAACTTTCTGGCCAAGCCGGAAACGCCGATGAAAGACGCACCCGACGCAGAGACAGACGAGTTTCTCTGGACAGTGGCAGCGGCCCGGCTCATACTTGGGCCGGAGGCCAACCTGCAGGTGCCGCCCAACCTGAGCGCCAAGGACTACCAGATATATCTGAAGGCAGGGATCAATGACTGGGGCGGCGTGTCTCCCTTGACCATAGATTTCGTCAATCCAGAGGCGCCTTGGCCAGCACTTAATGATCTGAAAAGCAAGACTGAGACAGCCGGGTTCGAACTGAAACCCAGGCTCCCTGTATACCCGGAGTACTTCCTAGACACAGACGAATTTCTACCCGAACCTCTCTTGCGGAAGGTCTCTTCCATGGCCGATTCTGAGGGTTACGTTCAAGGGGGAATGCAGAGATATGCCGGCAGAATCTGACCAACAGGCGCAAAACCTGGAATCGGTGATCGGCGCGTTAAAGCCCGAGACCGCGGCGGTCTTGGACCGCGCCCTTTCGGGACAGGACATCACCAGCGACGAAGCTGTTGTCTTGTTCGGCACGGAAGGCCAGGAATACAACGCTATGGTGATGACGGCGGACGAACTTCGGCGGCGCACAGTGGGGGACATCGTCACCTACGTGGTCAACCGCAACATCAACTTCACCAACGTGTGCATCAAACGCTGTGGGTTCTGCGCCTTCAGCCGCGATTTCCGGGAAGAAGAGGGTTACCTTCTGCCCGTGGAAGAGATAATCAGGCGTGCCAAGGAAGCTTGGGACTACGGGGCCACGGAGGTCTGCGTCCAGGCCGGGCTGCCGCCCAAGATGGAAGGAGACCTGTATATCCGGCTCTGCGAGGCCATCAGCAAAGAACTGCCGGACATGCACATCCACGGTTTCTCACCGGAGGAGGTGCTCTATGGCTCCATCCGGTCTGAGAGCACCATCAAAGCGTATCTGACCGAGCTTAAGGCCGCCGGCGTCGGCAGTCTTCCGGGCACCTCCGCTGAAGTCTTAGACCAGGACCTGCGTGACAAGATCTCTCCAGGCCGTATCACCGTCGATCAGTGGACAGAGGTGATCACCACCGCCCATGAGTTGGGCATCCCTACCACCTCCACCGTGATGTTTGGGTATCTCGAAACGCCAACCCAGTTGGCCAAACACATGGAATTGATCAGGGGCATTCAGCAGCAGACCGGCGGCATCACCGAGTTCGTGCCCCTCAGCTTCGTTCACACCGAAGCGCCGATGTTCATGAAGGGACTGGTGGACGATGTCCGGCCCGGCCCATCGGGAATGGACGTCATCAAGATGCATGCCATCGCCCGGATCATGCTGAATAACTGGATCCCCAATATCCAGGCTTCATGGGTGAAGGAAGGCCCGCGGATGTCTCAGCTTCTCTTGACCGCCGGGGTCAACGACTTGGGCGGCACTCTTATCAACGAAAGCATCTCCACCGCAGCCGGAGCACAGCACGGGCAACTCATGCGCCCGTCGGAGTTCCGCCAGATGATCCGCCAAGCAGGCCGCATCCCGGCTGAGCGCTACACCACCTATAAGACCCGCCGCGTGTTCAGCGACACGGACCAGGAGCTTGATCCACTGGACCTGGTCGGTGACAACGTGGAAGAGGTGTTTGGCTCCTACGACCGGCTGGTCAAGCTGGACACCTACCGGTTCGAGCATCCCACCAATCCAAGTGCCAAAGTTTAGGCGCACAGCGCCGTTTTCATCCATGGATTCGGGCCGGAACTCTCTACGATGGTGATTCCCGAATCTCCTGCTGTCTTGGCTCTTGCCGGCGGCGTTGGCGGGGCCAAATTAGCGCTGGGGCTTTCCCTCTGTCTCCCGCCCGGCGATCTGGTCATCTGCGTCAACACCGGGGATGATGAAACATTCCATGGCCTCCACGTCTCTCCCGACCTGGATACCATGATGTACACCCTGTCCGGACTCTCCAATAAAGAGATGGGCTGGGGACTCGCTGGCGACACCTTCACGGCGCTTGAGATGTTGGGAAAGTTCGGCGTTGACACCTGGTTCAACCTGGGAGACCGCGACCTGGCCACCCACATCCTCCGCACCCAGTTGCTGTCCGAGGGCAAAACCCTCTCGGAAGTCACAAGTGAACTGAACAAAAGTCTGGGCGTCTTCCATGAGATCGTCCCCATGAGTGATGACCCGGTAAAGACCGTGCTCTCCACCGATGAGGGCGAACTGCCCATGCAGCGTTACTTCGTTGGCCGGCGGGCTGAACCCAAAGTCTCAGCGGTCCACTATCTTGGATCGGACTCCGCTACTGCTTCTCCTGGACTGCAAGACGCGTTGGTAAAAACGCGATTGCTCGTCCTTTGCCCTTCCAATCCATATCTCAGCCTGGGCCCCATCTTTGCATTGCCCGGAATACGGCAACGGATACGAGCCTTTCCCGGATTGAGGGTTTGCGTCAGCCCGATAGTTGGCGGCGACGCTGTGAAGGGGCCGGCCGGCAAGATCATGGCCGAGCTGGGCAAGGAAGTATCCTGCGTCGAAGTCGCCAGAGAATACAAGGACATCTGCGACGTGTTCGTGATGGACAGTCAAGACAGCGGTCTGGCCTCGCAGGTTGAGGAAATGGGCATAACTCCGCTGGTAACATCGACTATCATGGAGACCGAAGAGGATAAAATTGCCCTGGCCAGAGAGATTCTGGCCCTGGTCAAATAACCCGGTCCCAAAGAGAAATGGTCACCGAATCTAGGAACGTAATCGGCATCGTACCCATGAAACCCCTGTCCCAGGGGAAGTCGCGTTTGGCCCAGACCCTGACCGCGGAGCAACGGGCCGATCTGGCCCTGGGCATGCTGCGGCGTGTGGTGCTTGCCATCAAAGCGGCAGCCGTTGACACCGTCTGGGTCGTGGGCGGCGACGAACGGGTCCGGGAACTGACTCAGACCTTGGGCGCTGAATGTCTGGAAGAACTGGGCGATGACCTCAATGACACTCTGAAGAAAGCCTTTGAGCTTGCGTTCAAGCAAGGCAAGTCAGCACTGTACGTGGCGGGAGATCTGCCCTTCCTGAAGCCCGCGGACATTCACAGTATGCTGCAGGCTTCCAGGAGTCAGGGCAACGTTACCTTGGCCCCGGCCCGCCGCGACGGCGGCACCAACGCCATCCTTGTTCCCGTCGGCGTTCCCATGCAGCCCGAATTGGGACAGGGCAGTTTCATGAAACACCTGACCCAGGCGGCCCGGCTCGAAACATCAGTGGCCATCAACTCGAGCCAAGGCTTGGGCTTCGACCTGGACGTGGTGGACGATCTACAGACCTTTCAACACATGGAGCAAGGGCTGTTGGAGCGGTTGTCGGAAGAGCTGAAGCTGCGGCCAATCAACCCTGATGAGAACGGTGCTTAACAGTGGCTGATGGTAAAACAAAGCTAGGCATTCTTTTGCCCACACGAGGGCTGCTGTTGCGGGGGGAGCAGCCTCCCAACATCGACCGGATCATCGGTTTGGCGGAGACGGTTGAGGAGGCAGGCCTCGACGGCGTCTGGGTTGGCGACAGTCTCGTTGCCAAACCTCGCATGGAACCCCTGGCCGTGCTCGCGGCACTGGCCGCACGCACCAGCCGTGCCAGACTGGGCACTGCCGTGCTGCTGCCGGCACTCAGACATCCAGTCTTGCTGGCCCAGACCATGGCCACCGTAGAGTTGATATCCGGAGGCCGCCTGGTGATCGGGGCCGGCGTTGGCGGGGCGTTCAACGACGACCAGAAACGCGAATGGGAAGCCGCCGGAGTGCCGTCAAAGGGGAGGGGCCGCCGGTTCGAAGAGATCATCGAGATCGTCCAAGGCCTTGGCTCCGGAAAACCGTACACGTTCAGCGGCCGGGATTTTGCCTTGGACTCCACGCTCATGCGGCCGGTCCCGGAAAGGGACGGCGGAATACCTTTCCTGCTGGCCAGCCACTACCGGGCCCAGAGCCAAGCCCAGATTCGGCGCGCGGCGCGATTGGGGGCCGGCATCATATCCATCTCGGACACTCCCGATGAGTTTGCCCAGGTGATCCAACAGGTGAACGAGAAAGCCGCCGAGTTTGGCCGAGACCCGGATAGTCTTGAAAAGACCTTCTACATCACCGTAAATATGAACCCGGACCTGGCGAAAGCTGAAGCCGATGCGGTGGAATGGCTCACCGGGTATTACGGCTCCGATATCTGGGGCACCCGCTGGGGACCGTTCGGCGGACACGAAAGAGTAGCGGAACGGATAAGTGAATACGTAGCGGCAGGGGCCGAGACAGTGGTGGTCCGGTTCGCTAGTTTCGAGCCCGAAAAGCAGCTTGAGATATTTCTGGAAAAAGTAGCCCCGGCCTTCGCTTAGGCTAGGCGATGATCGAAGCAGTGTTAGGGAGGTAGCCAGGTGTTTCCGATAGACCTGTCCGGCAAGAATGGAATCGTCTTCGGGGTGGCCAACGACCGGAGCATCGCCTGGGGCATCACCCAGGCCTTGGCGCAAGCGGGAGCGCGCATCGCCCTTACCTACCAAGGAGACCGCCTTAAAGAGCGTGTGGAAGACCTGGCGGGTACCTTGGACGGCGCGCTTACCCTACCCTGTGACGCCACTGACGACGAGCAGATCGCCCAGGTATTCCAGTCGTTGAAAGAAGAATTCGGCGATATCTCTTTCCTGGTGCACAGCATCGCCTTTGCCAACCGCGAGGACCTGGAAGGGCGGTTCGTGGATACGGGACGGGAAGGCTTCCGGCTAGCTCTCGAGGTGAGTTCCTACTCTCTGCTGCCCCTGGTGCGCCACGCCGCGCCCCTGATGACCGGCGGCGGCAGCGTGGTGGCCATGACCTTCGATGCCTCCCAGCGCGTCTATCCCGGCTACAACGTGATGGGCACGGCCAAAGCGGCGCTGGAACATAGCGTCCGTCAATTGGCCTACGAGTTTGGAGAGCAGGACGTCCGGGTCAACGCTATATCGGCAGGTCCGCTGCAAACCCTGGCGGCCCGCGGCATCAGCGGCTTCAGGGACATGCATCACAACGCCGCCGAGAAAGCCCCCATGAAGCGGAACATCACGGTGGACGAGGTCGCACAGACGGCTCTGTTCCTCTGCAGCGGCCTTTCCAGCGGGATCACTGGGACGATCATCCCTGTCGATGCCGGTTACCACATCATGGCGGTGTAATATCGGCTGCCTGTCATTCTGAGGAGTGCTGAAGGCCGACGAAGTATCTAGCCATCACTGACTTGGCAGACCCTTCTCATTCTGTGGGAGAATCAGGGTGACATTCGTGCGGCACAAATCGGCACGAGGTGAACATTCAATTAAAAAAGAACCGCATCATTGCGGTTCTCTTCTTTTTCTGATCGGAGTCGTAGAAGAGCCCGGAGAAGAACTAGCCCGGAGAAGAACTAACCCGGAGAAGAACTAGGGTCCAGGCCTTGTAGGTGCCGCCGGTCGTCTTCCGCCTGTTGGGGCCTGCCGAGTTGGGCGTAGGCTTCCGAACGCCGTTCCCAGGCCTCGGCGTAATTGGGATCAAGGGCGATGGCCTTGGTGAATTGGTCGATGGCCTCTTGGAACTTGCCTTCGTCGAACCGCTCTATCCCTCTTGAGACCATGACTGCGGCAGTAGGCGCCACACCAACATCATAAGTGCCCCAGGGGACATGTTCTTTTTCCGGCTCTTCTTCAACCATTTCAGGAGCGGCATCGGGTGTTTCGTCCGCCGCTGGAGCAGACTCGGCGACAGGCGTTTCAACAACCTCAGAGGGTTCTGGTTCGGTAGGCGTCTCCGGCTCCACAACCGGCGCTTCAGCCGTTTCCGGTGGCTGTGCGACCCCGGTCGAAGGCACGGTTGTCGGCACTTGGGGCCTGCTTGGGAAAGGCTGCCCTTCGTCGGGTTCTTCCGGAGAATAGGCTTCGCTCAGGTCCCAGCCGCAGCCGGTGCAGAAGTGCTGCCCTTCTGAGTGCGACTTGGCACAACGGGCGCAAGCCAGGCGGTCCGCTGGCGCGGTGGTTGAATCGCTTGGTTGTTTGGTGAAAAGCAGGAGGAGCACAGGGAGGACGCCGAACAGGTGCCAGGGCAGGAGGCCCAAGATCAACGCGGCTCCGCCCCAAGCCCAGGCATTGCGCCCTTTGGTGATAGCCAGCCGGGCCGTCCAAACGGCCAGCAAGAATACCACCAGATATTGAAATAGTTCAGCCAAATTCTAGGTCCTAGATACTGTCCCTGTGAGCCTGAGGGAATGGCCAGTATTCTGTTATTGAATATACACCCGCAAGAGTCGCTCGGCAACGCCCGCGTTAGGCACGGGACGCCAAGAGTGCGGCGCTAGAGTGATTACCAGATTCGTTTCCATAACAAGTTAAGTACGACGAAAATTGACAGAGGAAAATTCCTACTGATAAAATTGGTCGCGGCCCGGGATGGGAAGCAAAACCACGCCTATGCCGTGCCTGACGGATCGAGTTGTCCGATAGCTGATTTACTTCATTATTTCCGCTAGTTTCTACGATAAAAGACGGCAACTTGGATCAGGCTGATCAAGAGTTGAACGACCTGGGGTGGCACGATGTGGCATATCCCGGTCATTCAGGGAGGAGGTGAAGCGTGTCGGTGGCAGACCAGAGAACTACTCTTCAACAATTCGTAACTTCAGAGTGGCAGGAAAAGGGCCAAAATGACGGCCTTGGCGCCGTTATCATGGCCATAGCCGACGGTTCAGTCAGAGTCCAGCATCAAGTACAGCAGGCCGCGTTGGCCGATGCGCTGGGCACCACCGGAGAGACCAACGTCCAGGGTGAGATCGTCCAACGTCTGGACGCCGCCAGCTCGGACATCTTCGTGGAAACACTCTCCGGATCAGGCCACGTGGCCGCCATCGGCTGTGAGGAGATAGAGCGCCCGGTTATCGTCGAAGGCGACGTTCCTGACGGCTATATCGTGTTGATGGACCCACTAGACGGTTCTTCCAATATCGATGTCGCGGTGAGCATAGGTTCCATCTTCGGAATATGGCAGAAGAGCCCCGGAGAGACCGTGAGCGACGACTCCTTGCTGCGCCCCGGCAATCAACAGGTCGCCGCCGCGTATGTCGTGTACGGCTCCAGCACCGTCCTGGTGCTGGCAACGAAAGATAGTGTCCAAGGATTCACGTTGGACAGCGAGTCAGGCTCTTTCGCCGTGACTCACCCCAACATCAAGATCCCTGCGGACTGCCCCTACTACAGTACCAACGAAGGCAACAACAAAGTCTTGGACGAGTCCACTCAGCAAGCCATCACGCTGCTCAGAGACAAATACTCTCAGCGGTACGTGGGCTCACTGGTGGCCGATTTCCATCGTAATCTCTTGAAGGGCGGCATCTTCGCCTACCCGGCTGATACCAACCGCAAAGAGGGCCGCCTCCGGCTGATGTATGAGGCCAATCCGCTGGGGTACGTGGCCGAGCAGGCGGGCGGGGCCGCATCAACGGGATACGAGCGGATAATGGACATAATTCCAAAGGAGCTGCACCAGCGCACTCCTTTGATTTTGGGCAACAAAGACGTCGTTGAACAAACAGTGTCAGTGATTAGTGGCAGCTAAGAGCCTTGCTTGCCACTAGACATAACCAGGATAATACGGGAACGAGAGGTGATTCATGGATAACCAGCGTTTAGTCCAGACCGCTCAGGCACTGGTTGCGGAAGGGAAAGGTATCCTGGCAGCCGATGAGAGCAGCGGCACGATAAAAAGAAGATTCGACTCGATCAACGTTGAGTCAACCGAAGAAAACCGCCGGAACTACCGCGAGATGCTGTTCCGCACGGCCGGAGTGGCCGAGTTTCTGAGCGGAGTGATTCTGTTCGATGAGACCATTCGGCAGGACGCCGCCGATGGCACCTCCATGGTCAAAGTGCTGTCGGACCAAGGGATCATTCCGGGCATCAAGGTTGATAAGGGAACGATCCCTCTGCCAGAGGCGCCCGATGAGTTGGTGACTGAGGGGTTGGACGGCCTCCGTGACCGACTTAAGGAGTACAACGAGCTTGGGGCAGGCTTCACCAAATGGCGGGCAGTCATCAGCATCAGCGACGACACCCCCACGTCATACGGGTTGGCTGCTAATGCACACTCCCTGGCCCGCTTTGCGGCGCTAAGCCAAGAAGCAGGTCTGGTTCCCATCGTGGAGCCCGAGGTCCTGCGGGACGGCGACCACGACATCGACAAATGTTTTGAGGTCACCGAAGAGACCCTTCGTGAAGTGTTCGACCAACTGGCCCAACAGAAAGTGCTATTGGAAGGCATGCTGTTGAAGCCCAGTATGGTGATCTCGGGTGGCTCGGCCGCCAAACGCGCCGACCCAAAGGAAGTCGCCGAGCGCACGATTGAGTGCTTCAAGCGGACTCTGCCGGCTTCGGTGCCTGGAGTGGTGTTCCTCTCCGGCGGTGAGCCCGACGACTCAGTAACGGCCAACCTCAACGCCCTCAACAAGCAGGCGGACGACGCGAGAGCGCCCTGGGAACTCAGCTTCTCGTTCGGCCGAAGCCTGCAGGGAGCGCCCCTGGCTGCCTGGGCTGGCAAGGCTGAGAACACCGAAGCCGCAGCCCTAGCCTTCTACACCAGGGCCAAGCTGACCGGCGAAGCCCGCAGAGGCTCTGCTTAGCCTGGTAGAACGGCAATCGCATCGGATAAACGTAGGGGCAGGTTTCTAACCTGCCCCTTTTTGTTTGCAACCCGTCTTATCAGACCGAGCCATTCCACCGTCATTCTGGCCTTCGCCAAAATGACGGTGGAAGGCAAACCTGGATCGAGTGGATTCTGGCTTTCGCCGGAATGACGGTTGGGATCTTGATGTGGGCGGAAGGAGATGACAGAGATCCTACTCTGGTTGTTCGGTGACTTTTAGCGCCAACTCGTCCAACTGGGACGTGGCGACTGGAGTGGGGGCGTTGAATAAGAGATCGGTCCCGCTCTGGGTCTTGGGGAAGGCTATTACATCCCGGATAGATGTGCTGCCGCTGAGGATAGCCACCAACCTGTCGATACCGGGTGCTATCCCCCCGTGGGGCGGCGCGCCGTATTCGAAGGCTTCCAGTATCTGCCCGAACTGAGATTGGGTCTCCTCTTTGGAAAGCCCCAGGATGCCGAAGATCTTTTCCTGCAGCTCCCGGTTGTGGATCCGGATGCTGCCGCTGGCAAGCTCAGAACCGTTGCAGACGAGGTCGTAGGCCTTGGACTTGATGTCCCCCAGGTTGTCGCCGTCCAAGTCGCCTTCGTGCCCATCCTCAGGCGAGGTGAACGGGTGGTGGGACGAGTCCCAACGCTCGGCGTCTTCGTTCCACTCGAACAGTGGGAATCTGGTGACAAAGGCAAATGCTAATTCCTCAGGGTCAAAGAGTTCTAGCAGTTCACTGACGTGGGTCCGCATGGCTGCGAGCCAGGCGTTCAAACGAGGTTGACGCCCCGCCATCAAAAGGATCATGTCTCCAGGACCGGCGCCCATCTTGTCGGCCAGCCGCTGGTGCCATTCCGGGGGCATCCGCAGCCCCGCCGACTCCAATATCTCTTCGCTCGTCAGCTCTCCGACTGGGGCGGTGCCGCGGTATCGAATGTATACCAGCCCGCCGGCTCCGGCTTCCTTGGCTGTGTCCTCCAGTTCTTTCACCTGGCCGGTAACGAACCCGGCCTGGCCGGGAACCACGAATCCCTTGATCTTTCCGCCGCCTTCGATGGTGGAGAGGAAGACCCGGAATTCAGTCTCGCTGGCCAAGTCGGAGACGTCGGTCATCTCCAGGCCGAAGCGCAGGTCCGGTTTGTCCGAGGCGTAACGCTCCATCGCTTCTGCGTGGCTGATGCGGGGGAATGGTTTGCGGAGCTTTTTATCCGGCGCCACCGACGAAATCATTCCGGTGTACAGTTCCTCGGTGAGTTCGAGGATGTCGTCTTCCTCCACGAAGCTCATTTCCAGGTCTAGCTGGGTGAACTCCAATTGCCGGTCTGCGCGCAAGTCCTCGTCGCGGAAACAACGGGCGATCTGGAAATAGCGCTCGACGCCCGAGACCATGAGCAGTTGCTTCATCTGCTGGGGCGACTGGGGGAGTGCATAGAAATTGCCGGGCTGCATGCGGCTGGGCACCAGGAAGTCGCGGGCGCCTTCCGGGGTGCTCTTGATGAGGATCGGGGTCTCGATCTCCAGAAAGTCCCGGTCGCTCAGGAAATCTCTAATGTATCTGACCACGTTGTGACGCAGGGTCAGGTTTCGGAGCATGGGCGGACGGCGCAGGTCCAGATAGCGGTAGCGGAGACGCAGGGCCTCATCAGCCTCGGCGTCTTCGTCGATGTAGAACGGCGGTGTCAGCGAGCGGTTAAGGACAGTCACTTCCGAGGCCATCACTTCGATATCGCCGGTCGCCATGGCCGGGTTCTCGCTTCCATCGGGCCGCCGGTTTACCGTGCCTTTGACCTGCACGACCCATTCACCCCTGAGTTCTTCGGCGATCCTGGTGGCCGCGTCGGCGGTCTCAGGGTTGAACACCACCTGGACCGGGCCCGACCTATCGCGCAGGTCAAGAAAGATTATTCCGCCATGGTCACGCCTCCGGCCGATCCAACCCGCCAGGGTCACTTGATCGCCGGCGTTTTCGCCCCTCAGGGAGCCGCAGTCCGCGCTACGCAGCACGCAATTCCTCCGTAATCTTTTGTGTGATGATACGCCATCTATAGCCGCGGGCGAAATTGCCCGGGTGGAGACGGCTAATTACCAGGGAAGACCTGGAATATATCCTGGAACGGGTTTTCTTGTTGTTTGGTAAGTCCGGCCACGGCGTCGGCCAGCTCCGCGGGTGAGTCCACCGGCGGCAGGCAAACAGTGTCCAGACAAACGTGCGCCCGGGCGACCGTGTCGGCGTCCGAGGCCGCAACGGTTTTGATATCTAGATTGGGTTGGGGCAGACGTGCCGCGGCGGCCAGCATCTCCCGGCAGCCGGGGTCTTCAGGCCTGCCCTCAACGGTCACTTCCACCAGATCGTTCCTCAGCATGTGCACCGCCAGTCCGTAATCGGCGGCGAATTCGCCCTGCTCTCTGAAGGTCTCCACGAAAGCGCTCAGGGTGGCCTCGGCGACCTGCAGGTAGTCTGCGTTGCGGGTGGACTGGTGCAGCCGAATCAAGGCCTGGGCCGCGGCCGTGTTATCGGCCAATATCTTCTCTCTGATCTGCAGGTGCCCGATGGCTTCTTCCTGTTCCTCAATGTCGAAGAACCCGCCGCCTTCTTGGTCGAAGAAACGGTCAACCATCTGTTGAGCAACAGCTACCGCGCGCTCCAGATAAGTCTCGTTGGCGGTGTTGCCGTGGGCCTGCAGCAAAGCGGTCAAGAGCCAGGTGTGGTCGGTGAATAATGCTGGAACATCCGACGGCCCCTGCTCAGAGTAGACGTGACTGAATGATCCCGATCGTTCCATGGAATCCAGCCTGTTCAGGACAGCCAAGGCCGTTTCTTGCAGAGATGGGTCTCCCAGCTTCCAAGCGGCGTCCAGCAGGACGGTGACGGCCAGGCCGTTGGCATTGGCATAACATGACGGGTCTGGCGCGGGCCGGTCATCAACGGTGCGCTGGTCTGGGGCGGCAGCATAGTAGTCGGAGTGGGCTCCCTGGCTGCCCCGAAACCCGGGGGTGGGGGGGTCGTATAGTTGCTCCAACAGATAGGCGAAGGTGTGCTTGGCGGTCTCCAGGTAATCAGGGCGCTCCAGCAGGATGCCGGCGTCCAGAAATTCTCTCGCCAAGTTGAGATTGTCCTCAAGCATCTTCTCGTGCTGGGGTTGGCCCCAATCAGCCTGGGCGCAGTGCCGGAAGAACCCGCCGTCGGCGCTGTCCACCACCTGACCTCCGGTCATGCTGTCCAGGGTCTTGGTCAGCATCGAGGCGTAGAACTCCTCCCCGCTGGTGCGGTAGAGGTGGTTCAGGAAGCGAATGATAGACGCGTTGGGGAATTTGGGTTCACTGCCGAAACCGCCGTTGGTGGCATCGTAAGCGCCGGCGACTATGCGGGAGACCCGGTCGACCATGGATTCTTCAAGTTGTTCGCTGGCCACGAACCGGCGCGAATGTTCTCTCCGGTTATTGTGCAGGTCCCTGGCTTGGGTGTAGAGGGTTGGCCGGTCGTTCTGATAAGCCTCGGCAAATTCCGAGACCATGGAGATCAGCTGTTCCGGAGGCAGGTAGGTCGCGCCGCCGATCAGGCCGCCATGCGCCGTCAGGAAAGCCGTGGTCGGCCAGCCGCCGACGTTATACCTGGAGTTGATGTCCGGCCGGTGGTCGTTGTCCACCCTGATAGTGACGAAGTGCTCGTTCAGCAGGCCCTGGACCTCAGGGTCTGAGTAAGTGGACTCGTCCATCACATGGCACCAGTAGCACCAGACCGCGGAGATGGACAGCAGAACAGGCTTGTCTTCTTCTTGGGCCTTGGCGAATGCAGCCGCTCCCCAGGGCAGCCAGTTTACGGCGTGGGCCTGGTTCGGGTTAGGGGAAAAACGGAACTCGGACAATGGGGCCGCCTTTGTGAATCTCAGCCACTGCGCCTCGAATACCCGTGTTCAATTCGAGGGTGAGTAGGCACGGAAAGTGCTTAGCAACGTTAGCATAGGCACCCTGGATTATCAATTGGATGGGGAGAAACTACACGGTCACCAGGTCTGGTTGGTCCATCTGATAGCCGGCTTGGGAGACCGGTACGCTCAACGCGACCTTAGCGCGCTCCATGATCTCAGGGCTCACGTTGGCCAATTCGACCACGGAGCCATTCTCCATGGAGGCTATGGGCATACCATCATGGAGGACCAGCCTGTTCCGCACGACCGATGGCACCCGGTGTCCCGGCGAAAGTATCCCCGCCAGATTCAGTGGGTCACAGGCAGAGAGCGCGATAAACCGCCCGTCCGGTTCGATGTTCTTAGTCTTACGCAGAAGCTCAACCGCCTCAGGTAGAGCAAATTGCTCCCCGATGAAACCGGACACGAAGCGGCCGCCTCTGATCTCACCCCTAGCCTCCAATCGCCGCAGCACCCGCACCAGGTCCCGCCACCGGTAGGTGAGCGCGTCTCTGGCGAGGAGTTCCGGGAAGATCACGCCGTAGCGGTCCAGCAGCTGCCGGGCGATGGGCTCACTGCGGTCTTCCACAGGGTCGAAGGGTTCCAGCAGCGACCAGCGGCTGTAGCCACGTCTGCGGTTCAAACTGGACCGGCTGTTGTCCCTCCCTCCGCGGCCGTTGCGGCGGGGACGGCGGACTGTTCCGCCCAGGCGTTGCCGCAGGGCTTCAACACCGTCAACGGTAACCCGGCCGGACGCAGCCAGTGTCCAGAGGGCTTCTTCCACGTCCGACGGCAACCGCTGGGTGGCGGAGACGATGTCGGCCAGGAAGGACGCGCCGCGCTGGCTCAGGAACTCGACGACCTCTTTGGCAGCGCCGGTTAGTCCACTGGCGTCCTGATCGGTCGGCCCCAATATCCAGTCCAAGGAGTCCCTCAAGACCATGGTTACCGGCGTGGCCCGAGAGAATGACGAGCGGCCCGATTGTGGCATGACGCCATTCTGGTGTTCGCTGGACTGCATGGAGACTCGGCCCCAGAGGACTTCCCCGCCCATGCAGAGCCGGTCCAGCATCACTGGGTCATAGCCGGAGACCCGTGATAGAAGGACTTCTTCTTCGATGGCCCCGGAAGCGGACTCAAATCCCTGCAATTGCTCTATCGCGGCCAGTAAGCCGGCTTCGCCTTGCAGCCTTACAGCCGTGTCGACGTGCTGCCAGCGGAGCAAGAAACGCATGAAGGACGCCGGAGCGACAGGCTCAACTTCCCGGCGCAGGGTGTCGATGGTTGAGCGGTGAATCCGAGACAGGATGCGCCGGTCGCAGAATTCTTCTTCGCTTACTTCGGTCCTGAAGCTGCCCCGCAGCACCACACCCTCGTTCTCCAGTTGTCCCAGGGCGTAGACGATGTCGTCCTGGGGTACGCCTAGAGACCGGGCGATCTCTGAGGCTGTCAGCGGTCCGGAGCATTCCACCCAGCCGCGAAGCACCGAGTAGATGTTGTCTTCCCGGATGGTGTCCCCAGAATGGCTCGGCGACTCCAAGAGATGAGCAGGCGGTTCCGGAACGAACACGGCATCCGGGTAGATAGGCGACAAGAGCGACAGGCGTTCAGCTGCCGCCCAGTAGGCCACGCCGTCATACTCCATCCGGTAAACACGGCCGGCTTCAGCGAGGACCTGGAACCACTGCCCGATCGCGCCCATGCCCTCTTCAACGGCGCTGGCCAATGCTTGTGACTCAGGCAGCACGCCCAGGACCAACAGAGCGTCGTGGAGTTCGTCAGGGTCTTGCATCCGGGGCCAGGCGTTGGCGGACTCATGTTCTATGGCAGCAGGGTCCAAGGCGCTCAGATCGCGGGAGTCTTCGGGCAGCGCGCGCCGGAGGGAAACAGCTCTGGCCCTGCGCTCCTCCAGAGGTGCGTCGTCCAAAAAGGCGTAGGGCATGGCGTTCAAGATCTGGTGAGAGAAAGCCGACGGCTGGACGGTGTCCCGGCCGAAGATCTCGATGTTTCCGTCGCTGATCCCGCCCAGCAGTTCCTTGCAGCCCTCTACATCCATCGCCTCGGTGAGGCAGTCGCGCATGGTTTCGAATACCAATGGATGGTCTGGAAGTTCTATGTCACCGGGCATGGCGTTGTCCTGGCAGGCGACTTGGGCCGGGAAGACAGCCGCCAGAAGGTCCTCAGACCGCATGCGGATCAATGGCGACGGGACTTTGCGTCCTCCGGTGTGGCGCAAGATTGCCAGGGCCCTGGTGGCGTTCCACCGCCAGCGGGTGACGAACAGAGGGGCCTGCAAGACGGCCTGTTCTAATACGTCCTGGACGGTCTTCTCGTTCAGGTAAGTGAACACCTCATCCACAGGCATGGACAGGCCGGGGCCCAGGGCGAAGTTCAGGCCATCGTCCGTGGCAGTGGCCTGTAGTTCAAAATCGAAGGTGCGGCAGATCTTCTTGCGCAGGGCCATGCCCCAGGCGCGGTTCACCCGGGCCCCAAAGGGAGCGTGAATCACCAATTGCATGCCGCCGCTTTCGTCGAAGAACCGCTCGGCGACAACCTTGGTCTTGGAGGGAATCACTCCCAGGACCCGCTTACCCTCTTCTAGGTAGGCAACGAGTTGCCGGCTGGACTCCTGGTCAACCCCAGACTCGGCCACGACCCACTCTTGCGCCTCGGCATGATTGTCCAGGCGTCGGTCGATGCCCTCCCTCAACTCTGAAACTTCCTGGGACAATTCCCAGGTGCGGCCGGGAGCTTCTCCAAGCCAGAACGGCACTGTTGGAGGTTGACCCTGGGCGTCTTCTACCCGGACTTTCCCGCTCTCGACCCGCCTGATCTTCCACGGGTTGTTGCCCAACAAGAACACATCGCCGGCCAGACTCTCGATGGCGAAGTCCTCATTGACGGTGCCGACGAAGGTCTCTTCGGGTTCGAGTATCACGTCGTAATCAGCGTTGTCCGGGATCGCGCCACCGCTGGTCATGGCGGCTATGGGCGCGCCCCGCCGGCCCTTCACCTTCAGATTAACGCCGTCCCGGTGCAGATAGGCCCCACGGCGGCCCTGGCGGAGGGTGAACCCATCTGACAAGACTTCCACCACGTGGTCGAACTTCTCTCTGGGCAGTTCACGGTATGGGTAGGCCTTCTTGCAGAGCGCGAACAGCTCTTCTTCGGTCCATTCCTCCTGGGCGCAGGATGCGACTATCTGTTGCGCCAGGACATCCACCGGCCAAGGAGGGATGATCAAGGTGTCGAGATTCCCTCGTTTGACCGCGCGGGCTAAGGCGATGCACTCAGCCAGTTCGTCCCTAGTCAGAGGGAATAGCCGGCCTTTGGGAGTGCCGCCTACCTGGTGTCCGGAGCGCCCAACCCGCTGCAGCAACACACCGATGGACCGGGGCGAGCCGATCTGGCAGACCAGGTCAACCACTCCGATGTCTATGCCCAGTTCCAAAGAAGCAGTGGCGACGCACACTTTGACCTGGCCGTTCTTGA
>CAYXDE010000067.1:0-15584 GCA_964463525.1 uncultured Dehalococcoidia bacterium
CGGAAAATTATTCGTGGGCGCCGTCCACGTACCATGCGGTACTGATCAGTCCTCCGCCCACATTTACTTTGGAGTTCCAGCCCCAGCCGGCAAAAACAGACACCGCTCCAAAGAGCAATGCTCCCAACACAACAACAGAAATCGCGAGCGCTTTCGTTCGCCACATGGTAATCTCCCCCCTTCTGGAGTAAATTTAGTGGTGATGGAGAGTATTTACCAAGCCGGTGATTAAGTGGTGTGAGAAAAGTGTGCACGCCACTTCTTAGGCACGAAATTCGAACCTTGATGGCGCATTAACGTTGGTGGGCAGGCTATCTGCGGCGCGTGCGGGGGTCAGCCAGGTCTCGGAGGCCTTCGCCCAGCAAGGTGAAGGCCAGCATGGCGATCGAGATGGCCAACACCGGAAACAACACCTGCTCGTAGGACGCGAAGATGACTCCGTATCCTTCTTGGGCCATGGAACCCCAACTGGGGGTGGGGGGATCGATCCCGATGCCGATGTAGCTGAGAGCCGCTTCGGCAAAGATGGCGCGGGGGACCAGAAACACCACCGCTACGATCACCGGCCCCATGGCATTGGGCAGAAGATGGGCCAGCACGACGCGGATAGGCCCGCAACCGGTGGAGCGGGCGGCCAAGATATACTCTCGTTCCTTGATCGTTAAAGCCTGGCTCCTTACTAATCTGGCGATCGTCGGCCAAGAGGCCAGCCCGATGGCGAGAAAGACGGTGAAAACGCTGCCGCCGAAGATGGAACGCAACAGGATGATCAGCAAGAGATCGGGGAACGCGTAGACCATGTCCACGCCGCGCATCAGGAGATTGTCGATACGCGACGGCCCAAACCCAGCGGCGAGCCCTACGGGGAGCCCAATGGCCAGCACCACCACCTGGACCAATAACCCGACGGCCAAAGACGTCCGGGCCCCGTCTAACAACCGGCTCAGAGTATCCCGGCCCAAGCGGTCCGCTCCCAGGAGATGATCGGCGCTGGGGGAAGCCAAGACCGCATCATAGTCCTGGCTTTCCGGGGCGTAGGGGGAGATAAGCGGCGCGCTAAGACCGGCTACGATCAACGCCACGACCAAGACGCCACCGGCCATGGCCGTCTTGCTGCCTCGGAGCCATCGAAGCCAAGAGCAGACCACCGACCACAATGAAGCGGCTACTTGATTCCCTTTCAGCTCGTTCGTTGGCTGAAACCCACTCACCGTTCCCAACCTCTTTAGCCGTATCTGATCCTGGGGTCCACCGCCGCATATAGAAGATCGGTTATCAGGTTCACCACGGTCATCAAAGTCGCGTAGAAGAGGACCATCCCGGTGATCAAACCGTAATCGCGTTGTGCGATGCCTTGCACGAACAGCCGCCCGATTCCCGGCACGGAAAAGACTGTTTCGATGATAAACGACCCGGTCAGAAGGGCAGCTGCCTCGGCCCCGATGATGGTTATGATCGGAACCAAGGCATTTCTCAGGACATGCCGGTAGTGGACGGCCAAGGGGGGCATGCCCTTGGCACGGGCGGTCCGCACATAGTCTTCATCCAACACTTCCAAGACGCTGGACCGGGTGATGCGGGCGATGAAAGCCATGGGCAGCAGAGCAAGCGCCAACGCGGGAAGGACCACGTGGGACGGAGACCCCCATCCTCCGGCTGGCAGAAGGTCCCATGACACCGAGAAGACCATGACCATGATGATGCCTAAGACGAAGCCCGGCACGCTGGCGAATAACGTGGCCAGAGCGACGGAAAAGAAGTCTACCGAGGAGTTCCGCCTGGTGGCAGCGGCGACGCCCAGCGGAATCCCGATGCCGACGGAGATCAAGAATGCCAGTCCAGCCAAAACAGTGGTGGCCGGGAGTCCTTGGCGTATCACCTCTGTGACATCGCGGTCTTGGTTGGTGTAGGAGATACCAAGATCGCCCTGTACGGCATTACCCAAGAACTTGCCGTATTGGACCCAGAGGGAGTCATCAAGGTCGTAGCGGTGATTGAGGTTGGCGACTACCGGCGGGGGAAGTTTCTTGTTCTCGTCCCAAGGGCCGCCTGGCACTGCGTGCATCAGCACGAATGTGATGGTTCCGATGCCGAACAACACCGGTACCATCCAAAATAAGCGTTGAGCTGTGTAACGCAACATAGGCGCGGCCGTCGATCAGCTTTGGCCCCGGTCAAAACTCCCCGGGGCTGAGGCTACGGACTCAGAGAAACCTGTGCCAACTTAGTATCCCCAGGGATCTCTCCGTCTATGCCGGTCAAGGTCAGCCCTTCGACCGCCGGGCTCTTCAAGTAATAGCGCTCGACGTACAAGAATGGCACGATGGGCGCGTCGGCGATCATGACCTCGTGAGCGTCGCTCCAGATCCCGATCCTTGCCTCCTGGTCCAATTCTGTGGCGGCCAGGCCTGCCAGCCGATCGAACTCGTCACTGGCGTAGCCGGTGATGTCCAAGAACGACTCTGAAGAGAATAGACTGGCCAGGAAGTTCTCTGAATCCGGGTAGTCAGCCGTCCACGCCAGCAGCGTGGCATCAAACTGGCGCCCGCCGATCACCTGCCCTCCGTACGAAGGCGGGTCCAGAGGATCAAGAGCCAATTCGATCCCCAGGTTCCCAGACAACTGGACTTGCAGGAACTGGGCCATCAGACCCTGGTCTCCCGCATCCACATAGGTCAATTTTATCTCTGGGAAACCTTCTCCCCCGGGATAGCCGGCATCCGCCAGCAGGCTTTGAGCTTTCTCGGCGTCGAAGATGTATTCACTGCCTACTGTAGCGTCATAACCGGGGATACCCGGTGGCAGCCAGCCAGTAGCTGATTCGCCAACTCCGTTCTTGATCTTTTCGGTCCAGGAATCACGGTCTATGCCGGTGGCTATCGCCTTTCTCACCAGAGGGTTGTTGAGGGGTTCGACCGTTGTGTTCAGGAACACGGCCAAACTGGAAAGTTGGGACGACGGCAGAAGTTGGTCTGCCAATTCAGAGTCGCCCAGCACCGAGGCTTCGGTTCCAGGCGGAACGCGGGAGATGTCAAGATCGCCGGCCTTGTAGGCGACCAGCTCAGCATTGACGTCGGTAATCATGGAAAAACGGACCCGGGATTGTTTGGGGGCGTCGCCCCAGTAGGTTGGGTTGGGTCCCAATGTGATGTGGTCTTGATGGAGCCATTCAGAGAGGATGTATGGTCCGTTACCCACAAAGTTGCCCGCCTCTGTCCAAGCCGGGCCGAATTCGTCGATCACATCTTCTCGTACTGGTGACCCGGCCACCAGCGCTAATTTCTGAAGAAACGTCGGATTGGGGGCAGCCAGATCGATAACCAAAGTGGCCGCGTCGGTGGCATTGATGCCGAGGGCATCCCTCAAAGCAGTCTTCGCCGACTCATCGGCCTCCCCGGCCATCATATATTCCTCGCCTCCCTGTACGGCTGAGAAGAATGATGAGTAAGGCCCGGCGATTTCGGGCGACAGTATTCTTTTGAATGAGAATTCGAAGTCGTTGGCCGTTAGCGCCTGGCCATCGCTCCAGATCAATCCCTCTTTCAGGTTGAACGTGTAGGTGAGTCCATCTTCGGAGATGCCGCCGTTCCCGACTGTGGGTACCTCGGCCGCGACCAACGGTATCAGGTTAAGGTCTTTATCGAACCCCAGTAATCCCTCGGAGATCTGTCTAAGGACTGAAAACTCCAGCAGTGAGCTGGCCAGATGGGGGTCAAGGGTGTTCGGTTCTCCGCCAAGGTTCGCCCGCAGCAGCGGACCCGAAACAGGAGGAGGCGTGGTGGCGGTTGGTATGGGTGTTGCCGTTGGTACGGCGGTCGCTGTAGGAAATACCGAGCTTGTGCCGGCCGGAGTTGCAGTCGCATCCCCGCCACAAGCTATCATCAAAGCCAGGGCAAGTAGCCCTATATAGGCGCCAAATCGCTTTAAGGAAACCATTTCTCCCACTTCCGTTCCAAAGCCGTTCTTGTCGGTCTGTTTTTATGGTTAACAATCTCCGGCCGTTTGGACTCGAATCTGCTTCTCGCTTGCTTCGATGACCGGATAAGTGTTTCGCCCGATTCAACGATGTCAGTTGCCCCAACACACCCTTCACTCTATTAGAGTGACTCACACATCTGTCACACTATTACCAATCTGATTCTTAATTGCAAAGAGAAACCGGCGCGGCCTTTGAGCAACCTGGGGCCTTCTAGTCTCAAAGTCCGCAAGGATACGCCTGAGAAAGCGGCGCATTTCGCCTGCGTAACCCTGTGCAAACCTGAGCAAGATACCAGCGGAAATGGCGAAGCAAGTGTGGAAAGGGTGTGACGCGGGGAAAATAAGGAAAAGACAGTGGCTATGTACTGGGCCTGCAGTACCGGTAACCGAACCCCCGTACCGTCTCTATCAACGCCGGGGCCTCATGGTCACGTTCGACCTTTCGCCGGAGGTAACCCACGTAGAGACGAACAACTTCCAACGACCCGACATATTCTCTGCCCCAGACCTGGTCCAACAATTGGTCTTGTCCCAGGACTTGGTTCGCGCTTCTCGTCAGCGCGGCTAGGAGACGGAATTCAGTGGGGCTCAGGCCGACAGGTTCGCCGCGGACAAAGACTTCATGTTTCTGGAAGTCTATCGCAATCTCAGAGTCTGAATAACCGGTGGTCTCGGTTTCTTCCTCAGATGGACCGATACGGCGGAGCGCAACCTCAACCCTCGCCAGCAACTCCTCGCCGGAGAACGGCTTGGTGATGTAATCATCGGCCCCCGACCTCAATCCCCGCAGTTTGTCTCTTTCCTGAATCGCTGCGGTCAGAATGAGGACCGAAACGTCGGAAACTTCTCTAAGGCGTTCCAAAACTTGCCAGCCATCCATTACCGGCATGGCGATATCGAGAACAACCAGATCAGGCCGGTCCCCATAGAACCTGCGCAGGCCGTCCATGCCGTCGGCAGCTACGATCGTGTCATAACCGGCCCTAGTCAGGCGGGTAACGACAACCGTGCGAATATCTTCATCATCCTCGATCACGAGGATTTTCTTCTGCTGATCTGAGACCATTCTGTCTCCTCGATTCGTTCAGGATTATAGCAAAACCAACTCCGAATAGTCTCGGATACAATTGGAGTGATTGCAGAAAATATCTGTTTTCTGCGGGGAACGTGATAAAACGTCTGCTCAAACTCACCGGTTAATCGATGATTCTCACCGAACCCATGTGGCAATCTCACACGTTTCAATATGTTTACCGGTACATTTGATACAGGGTTAGGTCAAAGGGTTCCATGAGGGAAAAGTTCTGGTCAGCGCTTACCACTCATGTTCCTAGACACTAATTTCTGCAACGGAGCATCTTCTTCTCCCCTTCACCCTGCGGGGGCGCGGCGACGGCCGCGCCTCCGTTTTTTTGCATTCCTCTTCACAGACCCTTTGTTATACTTGTGCCCAAATTCGGCCGGGCCGTGTTGCGCCAACGCGGGACGGCAATCTTGGCTGAATCAGGGTGAATATGGACGTAGGATTGTATGTTCGGGATTACATGGATGACCCCACCAGGCCGCTATACGAGCAGATAGAAGAAGCGGCCGACATATTCAGGCAGGCCAGGGGAATGGGTTTTACCACTATCTATATGCCCCAGCACTTCATCGCCCATCCCACTGTATGGCCTCAACCGATGGAGGTCCTTTCCCGTTTGGCCCCCGATGCAGAAGGCCTACGCTTGATGACCGGCATACTGCTTTTGACCTACCACAATCCTGTAGATATAGCCGAGCAGACGGCAACTTTGGACCAGATCAGCAATGGCCGGTTCACCTTGGGAGTGGGCTTGGGATACGTGGAGAAAGAGCTGGAGGCCTTCGGCACGAACCGTGCGGAGCGGGTTAGCAGACTGGAGGAATCCATCTCATTGATGAAAGAGTTATGGACCGGGGAGGAAGTCAATCACGAAGGGCAGCACTGGACGGTGCGCGGCGGCCGGCTGGGAATAACTCCCGTCCAGAAACCACATCCTCCTATCTGGTTGGCGGCGCAAAGCCGTGGAGCCGTCCGCCGGGCAGCCCGCGTGGCAGATGCCTGTCTGCTGGGCCCACAACCGAACTGGGAAGACATTGACGAACTCTCTGCCATGTACTGGGAAGCCATCGCAGAACAACCTGGGAAGACAGGGCATCTGACCGCCAACCGGTCCATCTCCGTGGCCCGCGACCGGGAGACCGCTGTCTCAGAAGCCATCGCCGCCGGTGAGGCCAAGGCGGGCCTGTACACGAATTTCAACATGCAAGAGTCTACGACCGTAGACTTCGGCCTTGGCGGCTCCCGCGACCTGGCGAACTGGGCCATCGTCGGTAGCCCCCAAGACTGCGCAGAGACCATCGTGCGGTCCCACCAAGAGAATGGATTGGAGCACGTCGGGTTCGGCGCATTGAATCTGCCCAAGGGAAAGTCAGCCCGGTTGGAGTATCTCCAATTGATCTCCGAAGAACTGTTGCCGCTGCTTCCCTAACTCCAAAGAACCGTCAGTATCCAGGCGATTTCCAGGTTCTTCATGATCTAAGAATTCCGGGAGTATCTGCATGGCGCGAGAAGAAATCAGGGTCGGCCTCATCGGCGCTGGCGGGAATGTGCGCAACCGGCATATCCCGGGTTTCCAACAGGTGGATGGACTGGAGATTGCCGCGGTGGCCAACCGCACGCTCGAATCAAGCAGAAGCGTCGCAGACCAGTTCAACATCCCCCAGGTCTACGGTGGATGGCGGGAGTTGTTGGAAGATGACAGCATCAACGCGGTATGCATCGGCACCTGGCCTTATATGCACCGAACCCTGACTTTAGCCGCCTTGGACAAAGGCAAGCACGTGTTAACCGAAGCGCGGATGGCATCCACCGCCCAAGATGCGCGAGACATGCTGGACGCTTCTCTGGAGCACCCCGAACTGGTGTGCCAACTGACTCCCACGTCCACAACTTACAAGATCGACCATCTTTTGAAGAAGTTGATCGCCGACGGTTATCTGGGAGAGGTGCTGTCCGTCGAGATGCAGGCGCTTCAGAACCGGTTCGCCGACTTTGGCGGAGACCTTCATTGGCGTCATGACTGGAAGATGAGCGGATACAACACGCTGAACATCGGCGCGTCATACGAGTCCATGATGCGCTGGTTGGGCCGCGGCAACCGGGTCATGGCTATGTCAAAGGTCCATGTACCCTACCGGTCCAACGAAGCCGGCGAAATGGTCTCAGTTTCCATCCCTGACCACGTGGATATCCTCTATGAACTGGCCAATGGCGCCCAGGTGCACATGAGGATGAGCGCCACCACGGGGCTTTCCACGGGCAATCAGACCTGGATCTACGGGACCGAGGGCACGGTCCATGTTGACCAACAGCAGAACGTCTTTGCCGGACGGCGGGGCGATACTCAGCTAACCGAAGTGCCAAACCCCGCCGAAGAACAAGCTTATTACCGGGTGGAGGAGCAATTCACCAACGCCATCAGGGGGACCGAACAGGTGGACATGGTCCCCTTTGAGACCGGTGTCCATTACATGGAATGGACCGAAGCGGTGGTCCGCAGCGCCCAAACAGGACAGGCCGTATACCTGCCTTTGTGACCCGTATTCATTACTGATACCTGTCAGAGGAGAACAACATGGCGCTAGACATTTCCGCCGCCCAGGGAGCTATGACCGGGGCGCGGTACATCGAGAGCCTCCGAGACGGACGGGAGGTCTGGCTGGACGGCAAGCGCATCGACGATGTGCCGTCCCACCCTGCTTTTTCCGGGATGGTCAACGAGTTGGCCCGCATCTACGACCTCCAGCACAGCGCCGAATTCCAGGACCTGATGACTTTCGTGTCACCGGAGACCGGCAACCGCTGCAGCACTTCCTGGCTGCTGGCACGCTCTGAAGAGGACCTCAAGAAGAAGCGCCGGAACAGCGAGGTCTGGACGAGCCAGAGTTGGGGACAGCTTGGCCGGGCGCCCGACGTGCTGGCGCCGTACATCATATCGCTGTACAAGGCGAGGGAGAGACTGAGCGCGGTTAAGCATCCACACTGTGATTTCGGCGAGAACGTGGTCAACTATCATCGTTTTTGCATGGAGAACGACCTCTTTCTGACCCACGCGCTGGGCGACCCCCAGGTCGACCGCAGCGAGCAGCCCCAGAACGAGCAGAGGGCGGCCCGGGAAGAGGACTTGGCGTTGCACGTGGTGGAGGAGACTGCCGAGGGAATCATCATCGCCGGCGGCAAGCAGTTGGCCACCGCCGCGCCCATCAGCAACGAGACCTACGTGTCGCTCTCGGCGACCTTTGCCCAAAGGTCCGACCCCAGGTTCATCCTGGCTTTCTCCATACCAACCAACAGCCCTGGGATGAAGATCCTCTGCCGGGAACCGGTCTCCCTGTGGCATGGCAGCTACGGGCATCCTTTGGGGGTGCCCTACGACGAGCAGGACTGCATGCTGTTCTTCGAAAACGTCCTGGTGCCTTGGGACAGGGTGTTCATGCTCTATGAATCGGGGCCGCTGCTGCGCAACTTCTCAGCAGGGATCAATTTCACCGAGTGGGGAAATCTCTGCCGCATCCACGAACGCATGAAGGTGATGACCTCGGTAGCGACCATGATTGCGGAGGCCATCGGTGTGCTGGACTACCGGGAGGTGGCGGCCAAGATCGGAGAGATGGTCACCTACACTGAGATGTGGCAGCACGCCATGGACGGTGTCGAACACGGCGCTCACGTGGGTGAGGGCGGGCTGATGTCCCTGGGGTCCATGACCGGCATGAACATCTACTTCGCCCAGACATCGGCCAGGATGGTCCAGATATTGCGGGAGGTGTCGGGCTCCGGGTTGATCATGCAGCCCAGCGAGAACGATCTGGCGAACCCCGAACTTCGGCCTTATCTGGACCGGTACATGCGGGGCAAGGGAGTGGACGCCGAGTACTAGTCACGGCTGTACCGCTTGGCCCATGATCTGGCGGTGTCGTCCTCCGGCATGCGCCAAGAGGTCTACGAATACTGGCACGGCGGCGACCCAAACCGGAACCGCATCAATCTGCTCCGTGGTTTCGACCAAGACGAGACTAGAGCGCGGATCGAAGACCTTATCTCCAGGCCGCTGCCGCACGCCGAGTGAGACCAAACCCTCGCTTAGTGGGTTTCAAATATCTCCTGAAACTCAGCGATCTTCGCTAATAGCGCGTCCTTTTCTTTGGCCGTGGGATTCCGCGGGTCTTGCGCCTTGGGGAACCGGCCCAGCTTCAACATTGACGCCATCAACAGCAACCGCGCTTTGTTCGCGTCAAGATTGCTGCCCGCGATGCTGAGATCGTGCATGAAACCGGGCACCCTGCCGCCGGGATCAGAGCGCCCCACCCGCACCACCGGCAGTCCGCTGTAGGCAGCGATGGACAGCGCGGCCATCTGAGAGGTGGTCCCCAACCCGTAAGGAGAAGTTCCCTCGAGGACCAAGCCGTGCAGCCGGGGAGAGTTTTCGTCCGGGCTGCTCTGGTCGGACAGGGCTTTGGCGACCCGCGCCAGGATATCCACTTCCTGGTCGGGGTTCATGCTGTCGTCCTCGCCCATGTATGAGGCGTGTTTGACGATGTTCACTCTGGGGATGGCGGTGGGAAGCAGTCCGCCGCTCGTGTCTTTTATCCTGACACCAACCGGGCTTGAGTCCCCGGTCCTGTCGGTGAACATCACGTCTGCCGGAAGTTTGGTCAGGTTCACATCCGAGGTAGATGTGTGTTTGTAATTGGGCCGGTACCAGACCGTCACTGGCGGTCCGACCGTACCCATTACTCCACCGTGACCGCCGGTCGCTTTGTAATTGCCGGGCCGGTCGTCGGCCTTCTTGAACTCCCTGGCGGCGTAGATGCGCTCTTCCTGCACGCCCACCATTCCCATACCGCCCGTTTGGGCCGAAAGAATGACGTCAACGGCGTCCACGATGTTGCGGTCTCCATCATTGGCCAACTGACCGTGGGTACGCTGCGAGGCGCAGGAAGTGAGGGGCAGTTGGGTATCCATCAGTAGACTGAGCCAGTATGTGGTCTCTTCAACAGTGGGACTGCCTTCCAGCCAGATGGCCCCAGCGAGACCGGTCTGCATCAACGTCCGTTGGACCGTGTTGGTGACCCGGGCTAGATCGGAGTAACGGGGGCGGCGGCTTATGGGGAAGGGCTGATATGGAAAGTAGTCCTGCCCTGCCTTCTCGCCATTCCCTGTGTATCCGGCCGGGGGCAAAGCCCTGATGAACTCGAATTCCGCCTTGCGGTCGAGCAGGTTGGCTTCGCCGTGTTCGTCCCGGCCGGCGATGCCGCGGTCGATGTCGGCGAAAACCCTGGAAGCGTCTGGATAGAAGGTCTGTCTGCCTCCGTAGCCAATGGCTGGATCGACCATGTCTCCGGCTTCGAACGGCACTCCTGGCCCGGCCCCGTTCTTGCGGCGGGCCATGTAGGGGAGCAGGTACGGGCCATCTTCCGGGTGAAGCTCTACTTCATAGTATTCTTGCCCGTCGTCCCAATAGACTTCTCGAGCATCTTCCTCCAAGGGATGCGCGCTGTATTTCTTGATACGGACGGTAACCGGCTCGTGAAGGGACTGGGCCACCAGATGGTCGAACCGGCCTTGGAGAGTCCTTTCCCCGCCGTTCCGGCCTTTGTTGCTGGTGACCAATGAAGGGGAATTGGCGATTGTCGAGGTTGGCCCGGAGAATACGGCGATCTTCGGCTTAGCCATGGCAGCCCCCTAACGTGTTTCGTTAAAGCCCGGTTCGGTGGATCAGACCATCGGCCGTTGCAGTATGCTTTGGTCAACTTTGCGCAGGATCATCTGTCCGTCGTTGCCGTCGCCCAAGAGTTGGCCGTTGTCGACCATGATCTTGCCCCGCAGGATGACGGTGGTGGGCCAACCTTCCACCTGCCAGCCCTCCCACGGGCTGTAGTCGCGGACGTGCAGGTCGGACATGGCCAGTGCTTTCTTGACCGACGGGTCGATGATGGCGAAGTCGGCGTCGCTGCCCACGGCGATGGCGCCCTTCTGGGGATACATGCCCAGTATCTTGGCGGCGTTGGATGATGTAACGTCGGCGAAGCGCTCCAGGGACATGCCGCGCTTGACCACGGCCTCGGTGTAGTTCACGCCCATGCGGATCTCGATCCCTACGTTGCCGCCGCGCATGTCCTCGACGTTTCTTCCGGCGATCTTGTCCAGATAGGTAGTGAAGCTGCTGTCGGTGGCCGTGAAGGCCAGGTCGCTCTTCATGATGCCGTCCCACAGGCTGACATTGTCTTCTTCGCCCTTGAGGGAGGGATAGGTGTGGTATTTCATGCCGTCGTCTTCACGGTAGTTCTTGGCATCGAAGGACAGGGCCAAGGTGAGCACCTCGCCGTAGACCGGCTGCCCGTTACTCCGGCATTCGGCGATGACGTCGACGCCGTCTTTCGCAGTCACGTGGACGAAGTACATGCCGGCTCCGGTGCGTTCAGCCATGCGTGTAACGTGCCTGAAAGCCAGGTCTTCCACGGCCTTTGAGTGGATCAGATTGGCGTTGTACCAGTCCCAATTGTCGCGCTGTTTGGCCATGAGGTAGTTGTACATCACCAGTTCGTCGTCTTCGCCGTGGACGGCCAGCATCCCGCCGTGCCGCTCCACCTGCTCCATCAGGTCGTAGAGACGACCGGTCTCCAGGCGTCCGCCGGGGGTCAGAGTCCGGCCCTCGTTGCCGGGGGGACGGATATCCGTGGTGAATATCTTGACGCTGGGAAAGCCCGCCGATACCAACTCGCCGAAGCGGGCGATGGAGTCGGGGGTGTTGGAGTTTCGGTAGATGACGTGGGTCGTGTAGTCGGTGTAAGCCTGCCCCTGCCAGACCGACATGAAGTCATGGACGCCCTGGGCCAGGTCGCCTTCGTTGTTGACTGGGGTGAAGTCGACCACGGTGGTGGTGCCGCCCCAGATGGCGCCCAGAGAGTGGACGGCAGGACCGGCGTTGGGCGTTCCCGGGACCAACTCCCGCAGACCTTCTTGGACGTTGGCCGCCGCGTGGGCATGGGCTTCGACGCCGCCCGGGACCACTATCTTGCCGGTGACGTCGATCAGCCTGACGCCCTCCGCGGATAGCACTCCAGGCATGGCCACGGCCGAGATCTTTTCGCCTTCCAGACCTATATCCCAACTGCCGACACCGGCCGGCGTGACTACCGTGCCGCCTTTTATAACTGTATCAATCATGGGTTCCTCTCCTCGTGGATCGGTATGCGTTTGGCGGACATTCTAGCACTGGAGCGGACAACGGGTTGCTGGCCCGGTCCTGTTTTCATCTGTTCTACCGCCCCGGTACTTCGATTTCAGATGGGCGAAAGCACGACATTAAGAGTATACTTTCGCGTTGTATCCGGCCTGTTCAACTTAGATATTTGATAGCAAATAATGCTTTTTGCCTGATATTTATGCTTATTCCGAATATATCGAGGTAATCGTATGGTGAGCCGAGAAGAACTGGTCCACCGGGCGGCGGATCTGGTGCCCGTGCTACGCGAGCGCGCCGGCTTAACCGAGAAATTGCGCCAGATACCTCAGGAAACTGTGGATGATTTTCACGCTTCAGGAATCTTGCGCTCCGCCCAGCCCGTCCGTTTCGGCGGGTACGATATTGACTACCCAGCGGTCCTGGATATCGCTGCCGAACTGGGACGAGGCTGCGGTTCGTCAGCCTGGTGTTACGGGATCTGGGCAGCCCATAACTGGGCAGTAAGCATGTTCCCGGAAAAAGCACAGGAGGAATATTGGTCAGCGTCAAGCGACGTCTTGTCGTCCACATCGGTCGACCCGTCCCGCGCCAAGGTAAAGCCGGTCAAGGATGGCTTTCAGCTCAGTGGCCGTTGGAGCTTTTCCAGCGGATGTGACGCCGCCGCCTGGGCAATCTTGGCGGGCATAGGTCCTGACGGGGCGGTCTGGCTTCTGGTGCCCCGGTCCGACTACACCATCGAGGACAACTGGTTCGTCTCAGGACTAAGGGGCACGGGCAGCAAGGACATCAACATAGGCGAGGCTTTTGTTCCAGAGCACCGCGTAGTCTCCGTAGCAGACCTTCGTCTAGGACAATCTCCCGGCAGCGCGGTCCACGGAACGCCCAACTCCCGTTTACCCCTTGGGAGCGTGTTTTCCTACTCCTTGGCGGCCCCGGTTGTTGGCATGGCCCAGGGCGCCTTGGAAGCATTTGAAGAACATATGGGAAGCCGGATCTCCTATCCCACAGGCGAGAAAATGGCTGAGAATGCTCCGGTTCACCTCAGGGTCTCTGAAGCTCAAGCAGAGGTACATTCCGCCCGATTGATAATGGTGGATGATGGCCGGAAAATCGTCGAGCGGGCGAAGAATGAGGAAACGCCTTCATTGAGGCAACGGGCACGTATCCGCCGCAACCAGGCCTATGTGGCCAAGTTGTCCGTCCGTGCCGTGGACCGTTTGTTCGGGGCCTCCGGCGGGCACTCCCTGTTCGACGACAGCCCGATGCAGAGGTTCCACCGAGATGTTCACGCCGCATCACACCACTTTGGCCTCGCCTGGGAGTCGCCAGCCGAAGAATACGGCCGGATGCGACTGGGCCTAGAACCCAAGAACCCTTTAAGGTTATAGATGGCTGGCTTGGAAACCTCCGGCTAGCCACCCCCTTACTGCCAGCTCTTGGCCTTGGGCAGGTTGTCCATGGCGGGCATGGGCTCCACGTGTTTGGTCACTATATTCATGGTGCCGTCCCGGCGAGAGACCTCGCCCCGGATGATCAGCAGCGGCTCCCTGATGATCTGGCGGTACTTGGCGAATTCGCCGGGCCACACCACCAAGGGTATGTGACCGAACTCATCCTCCAACGTGAGAAAGACCGCCTTGGCCAGGGGGCGCTGGCGGCGTATGACCAGTCCGGCCACGGTGACTATATCGCCGTCGGCTTTGGACTCAACATCGCGACTGGATAGTATCCCCGGTCTCAGATGGGGCCGGGCCAGAGCCATCAGGTGGCCCTCGGGGTAGAGGCCGAGGATTCGGTATTCCTCGCCCATGGTCTCCCACTCGCTCTGCTCGGGCAGTTCCGCCATGTCCTGCTCCACCGGCAGCGGCAGAGGCTGCTGGGTGTTGATGGCCCGGTAGCGCAGACCCACCTCCCACAATGCCTGGCGGCGGCCTGTCTTTCCTTTCATCTCCGCAGCCTTTGCATTCTCAGCATTCAGTGCATCAAAGGCCCCGGCGGTCACCAGGTTCTCTATGGCCTCCCGCTGCAGTCCGGTGCGTTCCATGGCATCGGCCAGACTCTTGAATAGGCCGCCTTGGTCTCTGGCTGCCACTGCTTGGGATGCGACGGCGTCTCCCATACCGCGAACGTAGCGCAGCCCCAACAGAAGGGACTCGTTCCTGATGGTGCACTTCTCCCGGCTATAGTTGATGTCTGGATTCAAGACAGTGATGCCGTGGCGCTTGGCGTCTTCCTTCAGGGTCTCGGTGTTGTAGAAACCCATGGGCTGCTGGTTGAAGATGGCGACGAAGAATTCCAGGGGGTAGTAATACTTGAGCCAGGCCATATGGTAGGCGGTTGCGCCAAAGGCGAAGGCATGGGACTCGGGGAACATGTAGTGGCCGTTGAACTTCTTGAAGATACGCTGGGCGGCGTCCTCTGGGACTCCCAATTGGGCGGCCCCATCCCGGAACTTCTCCCAGTAGTGGTCCAGCATGGTGTCGTTGTTGCGCTTGCCAAAGGCCCGGCGCAGTTGGTCGGCCTCCAACGGAGTGAAGCCGGCCACGTCGATCGCCACCTGGTTCACCTGGTCCTGGAACAGGATTATGCCCAGGGTGCGCTCCAGGGCCCGTTGCTCCAGCGGGTGGTCATAGTCCCAGGGGATGCCTTCGGAACGGCGTTGAATGAACTGGGTGACGCCGTCGTTCACGCCCACACCGGGCCGCACTGCGCCAACCTCATAGGCCATGTCCGTGAGGTTCCAGGGTTTGATGCGGGGCACGGTCTGCATCTGCGCCGCCGACTCCACCTGGAAGATGCCGATGGTGTCTGCCTGGTGCATGGACTCGTAGACGGCACGGTCGTTGAAGTCGATGCGGCTCAGGTCGATGTACTCGCCCTCCCGCTCTTCGATCAGAAGCAGGCACTCTTGCATCTGGGAAAGAGCGCCCAGGGCCAGGAAGTCGATCTTCACGAAGCCGGCCTGGTCGATGCTGTCCTTATCCCAGTGGCAGATGTAGCGGTCCGCGATGGCCGCCTGCTGCACCGGCACAGTGTCGATGAGGGGTGACGAGCTGATGATCATGCCGCCTGGGTGCTGGGCCAGGTACTTGGGAAAACCGTCCAATTGGGCCGCCATCTCGATCAGGTCACGCCAGCCCGGCCCGTCCACCTTGTCCCGGAACTCGGGCAATTGGAGCATCTCCAGTTCCAGCTCCTTGGCGTCGTGGGAGTCGACCCGTTTGGCCAGCTTGTCCATGTCTTGAGCCGGCAGACCCAGGGCTTTGCCCAAGTCCCGTACGGCGCCCTTCATCTGGTAGGTGCTGATCATGCCGGTCAGAGCGGCCCGGTCCC
>CAYXDE010000068.1:0-11655 GCA_964463525.1 uncultured Dehalococcoidia bacterium
GGAAGGCGACAACGAATATTTTGCCGAGATAGCGGTCACCGTACCTGATGACGCCGTCATTTTCATCGAGGAAATGGCGCCGGATGCAGAGAAGGTTGACCTGCGCCACGACCTTGGCCTCCGGTGCATCGGTGGAATCGTAGAGACCACAGTCAGTTATCTCGTTGAACCCACAGACGACTTTACCGCAGCTGGTGAAGCGGTCAGCGTGACGGTGACTGACGAGGGAACTGGCATCGTCCTGGGAACCGGATCGGGAGTGTTGGGCGAGACAATCACGGTGGGAGTGGAAGTCCCCGGCAGATGCGCTCACGACGAATATAACTTCGACTAAGGCAGAAACCTGAGTCTTCGGCCGAATATGGCAACGTACCCGGCTCAGGTCAAGGCTAGTTGTTAAGAACGGGCTGATTGACCCGGGGCCGCCCGCGTGGTGGTCCCAGGCAATAACTTCCAAAGACGACTGACGATTTTGTGTACGAATCGAAGGCCTAGTATCGGCAAGAACAGGGATGGATATTCTGACGATCTAAAGTCAGGGTCTCCAAGGATCATCCATTCAGAATCCCGGCCGGGCACTAGTTACGGCGCTTCGTCCATAGACAGAACAAGTTTCCATAACATCGGTACCGTCTGCCGTCGTGATCAATCACTCTCGGATCCTGTGGATCTTTCAGCCCTCCCCGGGCGGGCATCAAACCTCGCTTCGGGAGATAACGCATCGAAAAGACTTTCAACGATGCTGGAGACCGTGTAGCTGTATGGGAGAAACCCTTCCCATAAGAATAAAACTGTTCACCGCGGTTGTCGCCTTGGCCGGCTTACTGCTGCTAGTTGTCCTGGGTGCAGGAGAGGAATGGAGTAGCAGTCTACTGGCCGGAAGCGCCTTCTTTGTGGTCTTGATCATAATAACGGGCAGCTTCCCATTGCCGGTAGCACCCAGGGCAACCACCGACGTCAGCACCGCCGTACTCTTTGGCTGTGCCCTGGCGCTGGAGCCGGGAATCGCAGCGGTCACCGCCGTTGTTGGTAAATTAGCCTCCTACCTGTTCGTCAAGCATCTCGGCGACTTGCTCAAACTTCCCGGTTACAGGTACCCCTACTACAAGTATCCGTTCAACCTGGGTGAAGTCGCGATCACCGCCGGCGTGGCCTCCTACCTATTCCACACCTTTGGAACCAGCGGTGACTTCATCGCTCCGGTCGTACTCGCCTCGGCTGCAGCCATGTATATGACCAATACCACGTTGGTCACCATGGTGGTCAGCATCGAGATGAAGGTCAACCCGTTCAAGTTCTGGTGGATGGGAACGAAAGAGAACGGCGCCGCCGAATTGAGCCTGCTTTCTTTCGGTTTCCTGGGGGCCATGGCCTACGAAGAGAGCCCCTGGGCCAGTGCGGGGCTGATCATACCGGTCGCGATAATCTACCTGGCGTTCTCCAGACTGGCCTCCGCCAATACCCAGTTGGAAGAAACGCTGGAACGCTTGGAATCGCTGCAAGGCCGGATCGTGAGTTCAGCTAAGCTGGCGTCCATCGGCGCGATCTCATTGGACTTGGCCCACCAGATCAAGAACCCTCTCGCTATCATTCTGGGTCGCCTGGAAGGGCTGCAAGACCGCCTTGAAGAAGGCACACTGGAGCGCCGGCACTTGGACATCGCCCAGGAAGCTGGCTGGCGGATTCAAGAGCTAACCCAGACGTTCAACAACATTGGACGTCAAGAATGGGTGCCCATGGAGATCAAGGAGCTCTTGGATGAGGGCCTGGGAATGGCCGGCCTCAGAAGCAATAAGCGTATCGAAACAAGCTGGTCTTGCCCCGACGACTTGCCAAAGGTCCAAGGAAACCCAATCTTGATCCGGGAAGCCTTGTCCAATTTCTTCTCCAACGCCATGGACGCGGTTGAGGAGGAAGGGCAGATCGCCATCGAAGCGACATGGGAAGGCGATTTCGTGTCGGTGAGTATCAGCGATAACGGTGTTGGCATCTCGCCAGAAGAACTGAAGCTTCTGTTTCAACCCTTCCACACCACAAAGCCCAATGGACAGGGTCTGGGCTTGTTCGCAGCCAAGCATATCTTGGAGATGCACCGGGGAGGCGTGGAGATTCAGAGCGTCAAAGGGTCCGGGTCCACCGTGATCGTAACCCTGCCGCTGGTTGGACCGGTAGAGGCGGTTAATCCGTTTGAGTACGAGCCTTTGGAGGAGAGTACCGGTATCCTACCCGTGGAAAGGTAACGATATATTGCGGTTTTCTGGGGTCGTCTTCGATCTTTTCTCTCAACGAAGACACGTACCATTTAAGACTGTCCAGAGACCCAGACTGGTCTCCCCACACCCGGTCAAGCAATTCCTGATGGCTTACACACGCTCCGCGTTCTGGACCAAGAAAGCAAGCAGCTTGAACTCGGTCGGCCGTAGGTGCAGGGGCTCCCCTTTAACCAGGGCTTCATGGGACCGGAAATCCAGATCAAGGACATCATCTTCATATTTCAGGGCCAATTCGTCGTCTGGGACGGCCCGTCTGAGGATGGACCGCACACGGGCCAGGAAAACCCGTTTCGACACCGGCTTCACCAGGTACTCATCCGCTCCAAGGTCAAATCCCATCACGGTGTGCTCTTCGCCTCCCATGGCGGTTAGGGCGATCACGTGGGACTTGGATATCTCTCTGATGCGCCGGATCAACTGGAACCCGTCCATTCCCGGCATGCGCAGGTCGGTGATGGTGAGGGCTGGCTTTCGGTCCACGAATATCTCCAGCGCATCCCACCCGTTGTTGGCCGTGACTACGTCGTGGCCGTCTTCCTCCAGCCATTCATTGAGGAGAGCCAGAATCTCAGGCTCATCATCGACAACCAGTATTTTGGAAGACAGCATCGTCATGAGTACACCCCTGAACCAACCGGGACACCGATGTTTCGAACGCCCTTGATCAACCCCGAGCCATCCAGGTCTATTGGGCTGAGGACGGGAGCATCCCAAGAGGATTCTGACGGGTATTTTTCAGGCCGCATTTGATATTAACGATCCGATGGACAAAGATGGTTTATTGAATCCATATACCGATCTGAGCCGTGCGGCAACAGATTCGATAACCTGAGATTAACGGTAAAGGGTTCTATCGTTAAGTGCAATTTAATTGGCGTTTGGATATTCCCATTTTATGGTATTGGTCAACATAACCAACTACGATGCCTGACTTGCCGGTCAAAAATACCCATATCTTGGTCGTGAATGATGAATCCCGTCTCCTTGATTCCCAGCGTGGATTCCTGGAAAGGGCCGGGTTCATTTGTTTTACAGCCACCAGCGCCAGGGAGGCTCTGGACGTGCTTTCTCAAGAGGAGATCGCACTGGCGGTGATCGACGTTGAGATGCCTGGGATATCCGGCGCCGATCTGTTCGCCGCGATCAAAGAAAAGTACCCTTGGACCGGAGTTGTGCTCGTTAGCGACGACGAAAGAAGAGATGCCGCCGTTGCCCAGATCAAGGCAGGGGCGCTGGACTATCTGGTGAAACCCGTGGAAGGGTCCGCACTGGTGCTGGCAGTGAGAGATGCATTGGAGCGGCGCGGCAGCCATCTGGAAAGGATCGGCGATCTCCAACATCTGGAAGAACTTATTGCGCACCAGTCCAAGGCGTTGGACAACAAGGCCCAGGAGATTAGGAGTCTAACCCGCGAATTGGAGAGCTCACCCTAGGCAAGACCCAACGGGGCTTCGATTACTCCACCATCATCGTCCGCATTCGCAACCGCTGTCGGTCTTTGATAGCGGTTTTTTTCTTCTCCAACATCACCCCTGAAATCCGCAGCAATCCGTGGGATCGTTTGGGCGTCTAACAGCCTATTTACAGCGGTGTCGTGCCTGAAAACAGGTAGGTCAGCTGATTTTCCGGTCTTCAAAGTTTCTTAAAAGTCTCGCTGTAGATTAGAAACATGCAACGTCGCGGCGCATATCAATCAGCGTAACAATTAGGAGATCGAGCGATGAAACGGAAATGGTTAGCGATACCCATAGCAACAGGATTACTGGCAGTTGGGTTAACAGGCGCATCGGCCTTGGCCCATAACGAAGAGGGGGACACGGAAACCCCCAGAGAAACAGTGGCCGGAAAAGTAGCCGGCATCCTCGGAATCGACGACGAACAGACCGTCAAGGACGCCATCCAGCAGGCCACCCAGGAAGTCTGGCTGGAGCGCCTCCAGCACCGTCTCGGCCACATGGTGGAAGCCGGTGTACTGACCCAGGAACAAGCGGATGAGTACCTTGAGTGGTATGAGGCCCGCCCCGAGGGTCCCAACCTGCACCGCAACGGCCACCGGCTTTTTGGGAAAGGCGGCGGTGAAGGCGATCAGAACAGCCCGCGGCAGAGGTCAGGCCAAGGAGAATTCCGGGGCCAGGGTTCCGGTGACCAGGACTTCCCTGGACTGGGAGAGCTTCGCTCTAGGTTCGGCGAGCGGTTCGAAGGCCGGGAGTTCCCGGGCCAAGGTGACCTCCGCTCCAAGTTCGGCCAGCGCTTCGGGGGACAGGGACAGTTCCCTCCTGGTCTGGGAGGAGAGGCGCCAAGTCAGGTCCCTAGCGGCCTTCCGGACCAGGTCCCAGCGGGCAGCGGCACCTCTTTCTAAATGATGGGTACTCCAAAGAGCAGTGCCCGCGTAGCGGTCCCATAATCCCCTGGGGAGCGGGAGGTTTTCAACCTCTCGCTTCCCTTTGCTCGATTAATATATATGTTAACCAACCGAAACCAGATCGACCGGACTCCAACCAGCCTAGGGAGTAGATTTCCAATGGCCGAAGAACCCCAGCTGGGCAACAAGATACTTGTGGTGGATGACGACCCTAATGTGGTGGAGCTGGTCCGGCTCTATCTGGAGCGTGACGGCCATGAAGTGCTGATCGCCAACGACGGGGTCTCCGGTCTGGAATTGGCCCGGGAAGAACTGCCAGACCTCATCGTTCTGGACTTGATGATGCCCCGCATGGACGGCATGGAGGTCTGCCGGACGCTCCGGCAAGAGTCGTCGGTCCCCGTGGTCATGTTGACTGCCATGGTGGAAGAAGATGACCGGCTGGCAGGCCTAGACCTGGGAGCCGACGATTACATAACCAAGCCGTTCAGCCCCAGAGAACTGGCTGCTAGAGTGCGTGCCGTGCTGCGCCGCACAGCACGCGACCGCGACGACGCGGGGCCGGGGTGGCTGGAATCCGGCCCATTCGCTGTTGATCTGAGACAGCAGTCAGTGACCGTCGCCGGAACCCTCATCACCCTGACCCCCACCGAGTTCAGGCTTATAGCCCTGTTGGTCCGTGAACCCGGCCGGATATTCTCCAGAGAACAGATCATAGACCGGGTTTTCGGCTATGACTTCGATGGTTTTGACCGGACCGTCGACGCGCATATGTCGAGTCTGCGCCGGAAAGTGGATACCGTTCCTGGGACCGCCAAGAGGATCCAGACCGTCTACGGCAGCGGTTATAGGCTGAACCATGACTAGGCTCTTCTTCAGTCTCCAATTCCGCTTGGTCCTAGGCTTCGCCGTAGTGCTGACCCTGGCGTTGGCCGGCGTCAGCTTCTACGTGGGCTATGCCGCGGAGCAAGAAGTAGGCCGGTTTGAAAGCAGCCAGGAAACCGCCCGCACCGCCCGTGTCCAACAGGTGCTCACCCGGTTCTACTCGGAACGTAGAGACGAGAACCAACTGCAGAACGTTCTCGAACAGGCCGGACGCCAGGCCGGAAGGCGGATCATCCTGCGGGCGCCGAACGGACAGATCGTTGGCGATTCCCACTTGCGTCTAGACCCGCGAAGAGACCGGCCATTAAAGGAGTCCGGCCCGGTCCCGGTCTTGGTGGCAGGTAGAGAGGTCGGATCATTCTCCGTAGCAGACTTTTCCGCCCCGGAATCGATCCAGGACCCGGCCGTCGCCAGCCTGGTATCCACCGTGAACCAGTCTCTGCTCTGGACCGGCGTCTCAGCCGTGGCCTTGGGCATTCTCCTGGTTTCTATCCTGTCCAGGAGACTGTTGGCGCCGGTGAGTCATCTGGGCGAGGTTGCTCAGCACTTGGGCCAAGGCGACTTCTCCCTAAGGGCGCCTGACGAAGGAGCGGCGGAGTTGAGGCAGTTGTCCTCGGCGTTCAACGCCATGGCCGACAACTTGGAAGATGCCGAAAGACAACGCCGGAACCTGGTGGCCGATGTCGCTCACGAACTCCGTACCCCGGTGTCGAACATCCAGGGTTATCTTGAAGCCCTGAAAGACGGCCTGTTGCAGCCCGACGACGGCACCATTGAGACCATACATGGCCAGGTGATCCATCTTGGCCACCTGGTTGAAGACCTGAGGCTGCTGGCCCAGATGGAAGCGGGAGCTTTGAATCTGCACCGCACCCCCGGCCGCATGTCCGACGTTCTCAGGGTTTGCGTCGATGCCGTTAGGCCCCGCGCGGAAGCCAAAGGCATCTCTGTGAGCCTGGAGGCATCCGATTCGTTGCCGCTGTTGGAGATGGACGGTACTCGAATCTCCCAGGTGGTCAACAATCTGTTGGAGAACGCGATGATTCATACACCCGAGGGCGGCAGCGTTTCTGTGACCGCAGGAGCAAGCGGCGACGGAATGGTGCGAGTCGCCGTGGCCGACACCGGACGCGGGATACCTTCGGAGGACCTGATCAGGGTGTTCGACCGGTTCTTCCGGTCCGATCCATCACGTACACGGGCCACCGGAGGGGTTGGTCTTGGACTGACCATCGCCAGGCAGTTGGTGGAAGTCCACGGCGGGACTATCCACGTAGAAAATGTTGTGCCCTCGGGCGCCAGATTCGTCTTCGAAATACCGGTCTCAGGACCATCTAGACCGGGCGAATAGACCGCCCGGAATATCGGCGTATGAGCTGAACCCAAGCAGGGATCAGATAGAAAGATTCTACGCGTCGTCAAAAACGTCAAGACTGGTGCAGACGTTTGCGCCGGTCATAGCGCTTGATCCACCGCAGGGCGGTGACGCGTTCGGTGACGGCGGGCCCCGGAGGCCGTAAAGGCCTGCTTATTCTTCCGACAACGACCGGTCTACGTAGGCCAATCCCTCAAGCATCAGTCCGTAGCCCAGCATGTCCTGCATCTGGCGCTTGATGTTCAGGGTCATGGCCACCCGGCTATAGCGGATGGTGAGCGGCGGACGCTCGACTATCATCCGCGCCAATTCCCAGGCGCGTGGCAGCAGATCATCCTTGGGCAGCACTTCACTGACTACTCCCAGGTCCAATGCGTCTTGGGCCGACAGGGTCTGGCCCGTCAGCAGGAAGTACCGGCCCCGGTTGCTGCCCAGGACCATCGGCCAAACAACGTGAACGCCGTCCCCCGGCACGACTCCGCGAGGAAAGTGAGGGCCGTCTTGGAAGGTGGCAGTCTCTGAAGCCAGAACGATGTCCGACAAAACCGGGATCTCCGCATGAATCAAAGCGGGCCCATTGACCGCGCCGATGACCGGGACCTCTATGTCCAGCAGGCTCAGCAACAACCGTTTGCCCTCCGAGTAGGTCTTGTCCCAGTCCTTGGGCATCCGGCGGGAAGACCGGCCCGGCTCGAACTCGGCGCAGTAGTTATCCCCGGTGCCGGTCAGGATCACGGTCTTGTTCTCAACATCGCTGGCGATGTCGGCGAAGGCGTGGCCCAACTCCCGGTGCGACGGCTCGCCCCAGAGCAAGCTGCCGTCGCCTGAATGGAAGGTCACCTGAAGGATGCCGTCGGTGCGCTCGAAGGCCACCGTTTCGTACTTGCTTGCGTATTCCTCTAAAGTTGCCATGCTGTTCGCCTCCCGTTTGGTCTCGTTGATGGCCAATAAACTACCACATCTGCGGGCCGAGACCATCTCCGATTGACCCGGAGCCCAACACCGCCCTAAACTGCCGTCCATCTGTCCCGAGAATCAAAGGAGAGCCCGATTTGAAGTACGACGTTATCGTGATCGGCGCCGGGTCTGCCGGCAGCGCCATCGCCAACCGCCTATCAGAAGACCCAGACCGGTCAGTGCTGCTCTTGGAGGCCGGCCCGGATTACCCCGAGTTCGAACACTATCCCGACGACCTCAAATACGGCTACACGCCCGACGCCTCGGCCATGGGCGGCCCCCACAACTGGTCGTTCGTAGGCACCGGGACACCGGACAGGCATGACCTGCCGGTCCCCCGGGGCAAGGTCGTTGGCGGATCCAGCGCCATCAACGGCCAGGTGTTCTTGCGCGGCATTCCCGAGGACTTTGAGAACTGGGCCGCTGAGGGCAACGACGAGTGGGAGTTCATAAAGGTCCTGCCCTACTTCAGAAAGCAGGAAACCGACGCCGATATCAGAGACGATTTCCACGGCTCGGAAGGCCCCATGCCCGTCCGCCGGTTCAAACAATCGGAGTGGCTGCCATTTCATCAAGCGTTCCATGCCGCCCTGATCGAGAAGGGTTTTCCCAACGATCCGGACATGAACCACCCAGAGTCCACCGGCGTGGGTCCCATCCCCATGAACAACCCAGACGGCGTGCGCATGAGCACCGGCCTGACCTACATCAACCTCAGCCGCCACCGCCTGAACCTCACCATCAAGGCCAACGTCCTGGTGCGCCGGGTCTTGTTCGATGGCAAGAAGGCCATCGGGGCCGAGGTTGAGAGCGGCGGTGATGTCTTCACGGTTGAAGGAGACCAGATAGTCCTCAGTTCCGGGGCCATCGGATCACCTCACCTGCTGATGCTGTCCGGAGTGGGGCCTGCTGAGCAGTTGCAGCGTCACGGAATCCCGGTGGTCCATGAGCTTCCCGGTGTGGGGCAGAACCTGCGCGACCATCCAATAGTGCCAGTGGTCTACAAAGTGAAACCTGACCACCCCCAAGACCCATCAGAACCCCGCTACCAACTGGCCCTGCGCTATACCGCCACCGGCTCGGACGACCGGAACGATATGCAGATACTGCCGTCGGCATTCTCTTCGCCCATCGGCGCGCCCGACCCTTACGAACAAGAGGGCGTGCGCTTTACCTGTGTGCTGGAACTGGCCAATGGATTCGGGGAACTGACACTGGCTTCCGACGACCCCACCGTCCAGCCCCACCTGAACTACAACTATCTGAAGGACCCCTGGGACCGGGAGCGGCTGCGGGAATGCGTCCGGCTGGCCATGGACCTGGTTGAGCACCCGCTATACAAGGACATCATCGACGAGCGTCTGCAGCCCAAGGAAGCCGACGTTGAATCCGACGACACGCTGGACGAATGGATGCTCCGGACAACCGTGAACACCACCCATATCTCGGGCACGTGCAAGCTGGGGCCTGCCTCGGACGAAGGCGCAGTGGTAGATCAGTATTGCCGGGTGCACGGATTGGAGAACATCAGAGTTGCCGACGCCTCAGTCATGCCCAACGTAGTGCGGGCCAACACCAACTCCACCACCATCATGATCGGCGAGCGGGTGGCCGATTGGATCAAAGAGGGCTAGAGCTGATCAATAAAGGCTGAGAACCGGTCGGTGCCGGTCCAGCTTACTTGCACGTTGGGCCCCAGGCCGTTGGCCCACACATTTCCGCTCGTTGAGTCGGCGGCCGAGGAGATATCCCCGGCTTCCTGCATCAGTTCGATGTGGGCCATGACCTCGGTGAAGGCCAGGAAGAAGTTGTGCGCTTCCACTTCCCGGTTGGAGAAGTAGTCTCTGGTGATGGTGACCAGGTCTTTGGGCCCGGCTTTCATGACCTCGGTCAGCTCGTAGCAGCGGTTCCGGTGGTGCTCCAGGATCTCCGTGGCGCGCTCCGGTCCGATGGGATTGAACTTCCCCCGGTGGAAGGCCCTGTGGGCAGGGAGCACGGTTATGTCCCCTTCGAGGGCGGCCATCCGCTTAAGTGATTTAAGCAGGGCTCCCAATCCATATATCTTGTTGCCGCCTTGGTACGCCGACGGCAGTTTCGCAGCGAAGGAGTTGTAACTCATGGCCACCGACGGATGCGGCGTGATCAGCGGCAGGATGTGGTCTCCCGAGAACAATACCTGGTCGAAAAGGATGCACCGGGGGAGTGGCCGGGTGTGTAGTAGAAAGTGAGACCGTTGGCCTGGAGTTCGTCGGTCACCGGATGACTCAGTTTGAGATCGCGGTTGAGCTTTCTGTGCTCGTTCGCCCTGGTCATGGTGTCCGACTTTTCAAAGAGGTCGAAACCTTGCACCTCTTTACGCCAGCCTCGTTCCACGTCGCGGCGGTCCGCTTGCAGCATGAAGCCGTAGATCTCGTGGGCCCAGAGCTCCGCGCCGCTCTTCTGGATGACCGGCGGACAGCTGCCGTCATGGTCCATGTGCCCGTGGCTGACCACGATGCGGGCCACATCGGTTAGAGAACGGCCCAACTGCTCCAACCCCTGTTCCAGATAGCTAAGCGACCCGTAACAACCGGGGTCAACGATAGTCAGGTCATCGCCCTCGATTATGTAGCACCAGGTCGGGCCAAGGGTGGATTCCCAAGATTGGGGCACGCCGATCGCTTTGATCACGGCGCCGGTGGATGATGTGTATTTAACGAGAGTGCCGTTTCCTGAGTCGTCGCCTCTCTTCAGTATCTCGGTTTCTAGCATCGGTTCCTGTTGCAGGTTTCGTCGCCGCTAACAGCGTTCGGCGGCGGACGAACGGGTAGGCGCAGTAGCGGGGGCCTCTGGAATGGTAACATCTTGTATGCGAGATAAAAAGCTGAGGACCTGAGGAGATGACGTTATGGCCCAGTCGATAGGTATCGTTGGATGTGGGGCCATCGGCCAAGCCCTGCTGCGCGCCGCAGACTCTGGCACGCTGAATGTGCCGGTAGCCGGTGTGACCAGCCGTGACGAGCACCGGGCCCACGAGTTCCTTGGCGGCTTGGACTCGCCGCCTCCCTATTTGGACCGCAAAGAGCTTATAGATAAGTCTGACCTGCTGGTTGAGACGGCCGGCGGGCACATAGTGGCTGATTTGGCCAAAGAGACATTTGCCGCCGGTAAAGACCTGATGGTCATCAGCATCGGCGCGCTGCTCGAGTACCCGGCCATCATCGCGGAAGCTAGGGAGAAGGGCTGCCGTCTCCTGGCCCCGTCCGGGGCCATAGCAGGTTTGGACGGCATAAAGTCGGCCTGTACCGGTCAGGTGGACCAGGTGACCATGGTGTCTCGCAAACCGCCGATTGGCTTGGAGGGCGCGCCCCATCTGGTGGAGAACGGTATCAGCTTGGAAGGGCTGGAAGAAGAACTTGAAGTCTTCTCAGGGACGGCTAGGGAGGCGGTGAAAGGATTTCCGGCCAACCTCAACGTCTCAGCAGCGGTCAGCCTGGCCGGTGTCGGCCCAGACAGGACCCAGGTGAAGATGTTGGCCGTGCCGGGACTCCAACGGAACTGCCATGACATAGAAGTCATCGGAGAGTTCGGCGTGCTGCAGGTGCACATAGAGAACAACCCGTCAGAAAACCCTAAGACCGGCAAGCTCACCGCCTTCTCCATCATCCGGTCGGTGCAGGACGCCGTGGACCCCTTCCGCATCGGGACCTAACCCACCCGTCATTCCGGCGAAGGCCGGAATCCAGGCGAGCCACTTTGACGGGAGTTGGATCTCTTGCGCAAAGGGGTGCCCCCCACCCTAACCCTCCCCCATGCGTGGGGGA
>CAYXDE010000068.1:11755-15348 GCA_964463525.1 uncultured Dehalococcoidia bacterium
GGGGATTGTAGATTCCTTTCCGGTCTGCCATCAAGGATGTTGTTGAGATCACATTTGCCCGCTCATGGTGAGCCTGTCGAACCACCCTGCCGGGCACCAGCCAATCTTGACCATTCCGTCCTTCGACAAGTTCAGGATGAGCGTTTAGTATGCCTGCAGCCGCCCATCATCCCGGCCGAAGCCGGAATCCAGGAAAACCACTTTGGTTGGAGTTGGATCTCTTGCGCAAAGGGGCGGCCCCCACCCTAACCCTCCCCCATGCGTGGGGGAGGGGATTGTAGATTCCTTTCCGGTCTGCCATCAAGGATGTTGTTGAGATCACATTCCGGCGAAGGCCGGTATCCACTGGGAAACCCGTGATCATCTCCCTGCGCAAAGCAGGTCAGTCAAACAAAAAAGGCCCGGCTCCTGTTTAACAGGAGCCGGGCCTTTTAGTTTTGCGGTTACTGGCTGCTAACTAAGCGGAGGCGGCTCCACAGACGGTGTCCAGGATGAGCTGGGTCACCAAGTACGGATCGCAATTGGCGTTGGGCCGGCGGTCTTCGATGTACCCCTTCCGGTCCCGGGCCACCTGCCAGGGGATCCTGATGGAGGCGCCGCGGTCGGACACGCCGTACCTGAACTCCTTGTAGGAGCAGGTCTCGTGCTCGCCGGTCAAGCGCTCTTCGATCCGGTCGCCGTAGTTGGCGATGTGGAGTTCTGCGCGCGTTCCCAGGGCCTCGGCGGCCGCGACACAGGCGTCATAGTCGTTACGCATCAGTTCGGTGGAGAAGTTGGTGTGAGCTCCGGCGCCGTTCCAGTCGCCGCGGACCGGCTTGGGGTCAAGAGTGGCGCTCACGTTGAACTGCTCGCCTATCCGGTAGAGCAGCCACCGGGCCACCCAGAGATGGTCACCGGACGCAGGGGCGCCGATGGGTCCTATCTGGAATTCCCACTGTCCGGGCATGACCTCGCCGTTGATGCCGGAGATGGCCAATCCGGCTTCCAAGCAGGCATCAAGGTGGGCTTCGACTATGGGACGTCCGAAGACTTCGTCCGAGCCGACGCCGCAGTAATAGCCGCCCTGGGGAGCCGGGAAACCGTTGTCGGGCCAGCCCAAGGGCTTGATGCCGTCAAAGAAGGTATATTCCTGCTCGATGCCGAACCACATATCCATCGCCCCGTATTTTTCGGCGGAGGCGGCGCAGGCGGACCTGGTGTTCGAGGGATGGGGTGTCATGTCGGTGAGCAGGACTTCGCACATGACGAGTTTGTTGTTGCCCCCACGTATGGGGTCGGGGCAGATGAAAACCGGGTTCAGGACGCAGTCTGAATTCTCACCGGGAGCCTGGTTGGTACTCGAACCGTCGAAACCCCAGATGGGAGGTTCTTCCCCGTCGGCTATCACTTTCCCCTTGGACCGCATCTTGGCGGTGGGTTTTTGTCCGTCAACCCAGATGTACTCAGCCTTGTAACTCATAACTCTCCGTCCTAATTTTCGTTGCCCTGCCAGGATTCACCTACAGGGGTCTGCCGCCCATCTGTGGGCAAACTATAGCGAGAATCCGAAGACTTGGTCAAATCTGCCGATCGTCATCGGCCGGTACTCGCAAACCGGGCGGTTTCCGGTTGTAATCCAGGCACCGCTCAACTAGAGTAGCATCTGTTTGTTTCAAGTATGTAAACTCGGCGGCCGGATTTGAAATTGGCCCTGGATGGCCCCCTGCCGCTCTGCGTAGAACAACACAATTCAACCGGAGGAACGCGACAATGACCATCGATGTAGCCACTGGCTTAGCCCGCATACTCAAGCAGGAAGGTGTGGAGTGGGTCTCTACTTTCCCTGTCTGTAAGGTGAACAACGCCTTGGGCCGCGAGGGCGTGCCCATGGTGATGATGCGGGATGACCGCTATGCGGTGGCGGTGGCCGACGCCTATTCCAGGATAACGGCCGGCACGAAGAACGGAGTCTGCACCTTCCAGGGCGGCGTCAACGCCGCGGGACTGCAGGTGGCCTTCGCCGGTATGGCGCAGGCCTTTGAAGACGGTTCCCCAGTGCTCTGCATCACCGATGGAATACCCGCCGGAGCCACGGAAAACAGCCAGTTCGACGTTACATCGGCTCTCAAGACCGTGTCCAAATGGTATGGCCATCTGGACAAACCGGAACGCCTGCCTGAGTTCATGCGCCGCGCGTTCACCATGTTGCGTACCGGACGGCCCGGCCCCGTGGTCATCGCCATCCCCGACTCAGATGCCCAGTATGACGATACTGCAGACCCGTACATTCCCGTTAAGGGCTCCAAGTACGCTCCCGATCCTTCGGACGTAGCTGGCGCTGTAGACCTGCTGCTGAAAGCCGAGAACCCACTGATCTATGCCGGTGAAGGAGTCATCTATGCCGGAGCGTCGGCTGAGTTGAAGTCCTTCGCGGAACTGGTGAACGCCCCCGTGATCACAACCCTGAAGGCCAAGGGAGCGTTCCCAGAAGACCACCCCTTGTTCGTCGGCGTGCGCGGCGACCAGGTGAACCACTACCTGGACAAATGCGACCTGCTGTTCGCCGTCGGCTCAAGCCTGTCACCCGGGCGGTTCAGCCACGGAATCCCCAACGCGGTGAACAAGACCATCGTCCACTGCACCATCGACGAATTGCACGTCAACAAGAGCTATCCCACGGCACAGGCCGTGATCGGCGATGCCAAGTTCGCTTTGGCGGCGCTGACGGCTGAGGTCTCCAGTAAGACCTCCGGCAACGGCCGGCCCGCCGGAAACGTGGCCAGCGAAGTGAAGTCGGTCCGGGATTCGGCCATGACCAAGTACCGGGAAGCCATGGCTTCCACAGACAAACCCATCAACCCCTACAAGGTCTACGCCGGGTTGATGGAAGCGTTGGACCCCCACAATTCCTTCGTCACCCACGAGTCGGGCAACACCCGCGACCAACTGAGCACCGTATACGACACCCTGGTGCCCCGGGGATTCCTGGGCTGGGGCAACGTATCGTCCTTGGGATTCAGCTTCGCTTCCACCATCGCGGCCAAGCTGGCTTTCCCAGACAAAGACTGTGTCGCGGTCACCGGTGAAGCGGGATTAGGCTACATGCTGGGCCAACTGGAAGTTGCGCTGCGGCAGAAGATCGGGATCACTGTGGTCCACGTCAGCAACGGCGGTTTCTCCGGCTACGGCCCTGGGTTCTGGGGCGACGGCCACGACCCGTTCACCCACCACGTGCTGGGTTATGACGAGGTTGACATGTCCAAGGTCATCGGTGAGCTTGGCTACCACACCGAGCGTGTAAGCGAGCCCTCTGATGTGGTCTTGGCGCTGAAACGCGCCCTTGAAGCCAACAGATCAGGCCAACCGGCCTACATAGAGTTCATCTGCAGCCAGTTCCCGGTCTACGGAGGATGGGTAGGCAGATAGGAGCGAACGCCAAGGTAAGCAAAGAAGAAGCTGAGGAGTGGCGACCCGGACGGGATTTGAACCCGTGATCTTCGGCGTGACAGGCCGATATGTTAAACCGCTACACCACCGGGCCACACAAAGCGCTGGGCTGTGAAAGTCCAGCAATCCGAGTGTATGTCTTTCGATTTTGAGTGTCAAGACTGTGA
>CAYXDE010000069.1:0-15077 GCA_964463525.1 uncultured Dehalococcoidia bacterium
GGGACACAACCCACCAGACGTGATTATTCGGAATAATCTGGAATTGGGCTGCCGATTCTACGGTTTCCACAACATATAGCAGCATAGTGGTGCAGTATGGCCCATTACTAGAGAATTTCGTGCGCAGTCTGGTATTTTGCTGACCTTTGAAAACTTGACCCCCCTGGAACCCACTGTTATTATCGTTCGCACACTCGCCGCAGGCTGCGAAGAAGCCTGGAACCAGCGCCACCGCGTTGCTTCCGAAACGTCAATCACGCCGGACGAGAGAATGTCTAAGTATTATCACGGCCGCTCAGGGAAGCCATTCCCTGGCAACGCCGCTTTAACCAGCAACCAATATCTGGCCCCTCCGTCCCCAGCGGAGATTCGCTCCCGCGAAAAGCACGCAGTCCCCTGCGAGCCGTAGTTCCCACCCCAACCGCATAACCCCCGTACCCATACCCCCAGTCCCGCCGGTGTACCGGCGATTCAGTTGATTTCAGTATCGAATACCGATATAGAAACTTGCGGTCAAAAATAAGGGAGAATCCCTCCGGGACGGACCCGGAATAAGGCAAGCAATTATCTTAAATAGATTGCGATTTAGAGGAGAAACCAAGATGAGAACAGTACTGAGATCTAAGATTCACCGCGCCTGGGTGACAGATGCCAACCCAGACTACATCGGCAGCATCCTGATCGACGAAGACCTGATGGACAAGATCGATCTCTGGAATTTTGAAAAGGTCCTGGTCTGCGACGTCACCAACGGCAACCGCTTCGAGACCTATGCCATCGCCGGCGAACGCGGTTCCGGCGTTTGCTCTGTCCAAGGCGCCGCCGCCCGCTTGAGTGCTAAGGGCAACTGCCTGATCATCATGTCCTTTGAAGAGACCGATGTTCCCATCGATCCGCAGATGATCTTGGTCGATGAAGAAAATCGGTTCGTTGAGTACTTAGAGGGGTCCAAAAATGTCCAGCAGGTTCACTGAACAAGAAACTGAAAATTATTACGATTCAGAAGACGCCATCTACCGAGCCCTCTGGGACGAGGACGGCAGCGTCCACTGGGGCGTATTCGACGACAAGACTGGCGACGATTTCCTGAAGGCCTGCGCCAATCTGAACGACATCATGGTGAACAAGGGCCGGATCAACTCCTCATCCAAGGTACTGGATCTGGGTTGCGGCAACGGCACCACGGCCATCTGGCTCAGTGAAGACCAGAATTGCCACGTGACCGGCGTCGATCTCAGTGGAGTCCGTGTCCAGAACGCCAAAGATAAGAAGGCGGCATTGAGCCAGGAGGCCCAAGAGAAGCTGGCTTTTGAAAAAGCGTCGGCCACGGAACTCCCATTCGCCGAGGGTTCTTTCTCTCATCTGTGGAGTCAGGCGGTCATCTACCACGTGCCTGACAAGGAATCCGCGCTGAGCGAAGCCTACCGGGTCTTGGAAAAGGGCGGGATCATGGTCTTCGATGACCTGACCAAGCCTCAACCCAAGATCAGCGCCGCGGCCCAAGAATTCGTCTACGACAGGCTTCTCTACGATACGCCTTATAGTTTTGAGTCCTATCAGGATGCCCTTAAGGCTCAGGGTTTCAAAATCCTTGAAGCCCTTGACCTTTCCGGCCACCTGAAGAACAGCTATCTGCGATTGTCAGAGAGGACGCCTAAGGTCGACGCTGACGACGAGAACGCGGAGCATTACGCCTGGTTGAGCAATGCCTACCAGGAAACGGCCAAGGCAGTGGATAACAAAGAATTAGGCTGGGGCCTGTTCATCTGCCAGAAGTAACATCCCAAACGTAACTGAAATCGCTGCCCTTCCATGCCCGGAAGGGCAGTTTGTTTTCCAAGCACCCGATTAGGAGTGTCCCCCATGCAAGAAAGTCATAAGAGAGTCCAATGGGTCTATGAGTCGACCAACGACAAAGAGTTGGAGGACCGTTATGACCAATGGGCGGCCGATTACGACAGTGATCTGGCCCAAGAATTTGAGTGGAACGCTCCCCAGAACGCCGCTGCTGTCTTTGCCAAGCATGTGGATAAGGCCGCTCACGTCCTGGACGCCGGGGCCGGCACCGGTCTGGTGGGCGAATGCCTGGCAGAGATTGGCTACAAAGACATGGTCGCCATGGACCTCTCACAGGGCATGCTCGAAGAGGCCAAGAGCAAGAACGTTTATAACGCCTTCGACCAGATGGCGTTGGGCGGGACCTTGGATTATGCCACCGACGAATTCGATGCCGTGATCAGCGTTGGAGTCTTCACTCAGGGACACGCGCCGGCGAATTCTTTCGATGAACTGGCCCGCATCACCAAGCCTGGTGGCCTGATCGTGTTCAGCCTCAGGGTGGAGACCTACGAATCAGCCGGGTTCAAGCAGCAGCAATCAGGGATGGAAGAGGCCGGGGTCTGGCAGCTTGCCGAGATGACCGATGAGTTCCAGCCGCTGCCCAAAGGCGAACCCGAAGTCTGGCACCGCATCTGGGCCTACCGGGTCAACTAGAAAAACCTTCCCTGACCATTCCTCTGCGGCGCTTCAGACGCGGTCTAACCTTCAGATAAGAAGTCGCCGATGACCTGCGCCAACTCCTGAGGCTTGTGGTACCCGATGTCATGGATGGTTTCGGGTATCCAATGGACACGGCCATTCTTAAGCCCCTTCTCGGCGGCGTCCACCATCCTCCGTCGCGTCTCGGCGAATTCGGTGCCGGCGCGCTCGGGAGTCGGCCCGGCGGGCACGATCAGCGTGGGGCACTCGATCCTGGGCATGGTCACAGAGGCAGGCTCGTCCCACATGGCCCTGATGGTCTGGGCGTGTTTCTCCGGGCGCAGGATGTCCTGGATCTGCCCGTCCTCGTCTTCGTAGACCATGGTCTGGACGATGCGTTCGATCTCCCCGTTCCAGATCACTCCCAATTGATTGCGGAGCCGCCCCAGGAACTCATCCCTATTGCCCGTGACGTCTCTGGGACGGACCCGGTGTGAGAACGCCTCCCAGGTTGCCCCGGGAAAAAGTCTGCCGTCCAGGAACCCGCCGTCGATCATGACCAGCCGTTCCACCCGGTCGGGGCAGTTGGCGGCGAAATTGGTCGCTACATTCCCACCCCAGGAATGGCCCATCACCGAGACCTTGTCCAGCCCGATGTGGTCCAGCAACCCGACCAAGTCGTGGGAGAGAGTCAGCCAGTCGTAGCCGGAAGGAGCGCTGGTGGTCTGCCCGTGGCCGCGCTGGTCCGGTGCGTAGATGTGGTAGCGGTCCCGAAGCAGGGGTGCAACTATGTCGTACCAATGGGCGGAGGAAGCCAGCCCGTGGAGGGCCAGCAAGGGCTCGCCGTCGCCGCCCCAATCCAGGTAGCGGACCTTTAACTCGCCGATGTCGGCCCAATGCTCTTGTGGTGGAGAATTCTGCGCGCGTCCGTCTACCAAGTTGCTCCCTCCGGTCCGGCTATCGCCTACTGTAGGCTAGTATATCAAGCCCAGAAATAATACTGGTGCGCTGGGGCTATTGTTGGTCCAACTCCATCTGCAGCAGACGGGCTTTTACGCCCAGGCCTCCGCCGCCGTAGCCGCCCAGCCCGCCATCACTGGCTATCACCCGGTGGCAGGGAATGATCAGCGAGAACCGGTTCCGAGCCATGGACTGTCCGGCGGCCCGCATCGCTAGAGGGCTGCCCGCTTCTGCGGCAAGCCAGGCGTAGCTTCTGGTCTCACCAGGCGGGATGCTTCGGCAGGCGCTCCAGGCGGCGCTGAAGAAGGGCGTTACTCCCGAAAGATCAAGCTCGATCTCGTCTAGCGCGGTCATATCCCCGGACGCGTACCGGTGCAGGCATTCCACAACTTCGTCGAAGGCATCCGGGTCGTCCTCCGCTCCCTCTAGGTCCGTTCCCAAGTCTTCTATGGCCTCCTGTGGTGTTGGCTTCAACGATGCGCGTTTGAGTCCATCTTCTCCAGCGAGAAGGACCATCCAACCCATGGGTAACTCGACCAAGTGGTATCTGTCTCCCTTCACCGCACCCTCCTTCTGATAACTGCCCAGATCATGGGTAGTCTAAGCCTTTGCCAAGCCACAGCCAATAGACGCCGTTCGCTGGCCGTCGAATACTTGTTGCCGTACCGGCTGCGGACATAGGCAGCCACGATGATCGAGACCGGACCACCTTGCGCCGGAAGCACCTGCCGCAACTGACTGCCAAATTGATACGGAGTCTGAAATTCCGCCGGGCCGGCCGAAGCCAACCGGGCCAAGGTCGTCATTCTTCTGAAGGCTATCCTGGGATCGCTCGAGGCCGCCAAGAACCTTCTCCAGAGTAGGTTGCCGGTCCCACCAACCACGGCCAAGACGGCGAGAACGCCCAGCGCCCAGGGCCATAGGCCGATCAACGGGATCTCTCCGCCGGAATCGGCTTGGAACCCCAGATTCGCTTCGGTCTGTCCCTCCTCTTCGCAGTCGAAGAAATCGCCGATATCGTTGAAACACTCATCGTCCAGAGAGTCGAAGTCGGCCAGACCAGCACCCTGAATATCCAAAAGCGCTTCCTCCGGCTGGCTGGCGCCTGGCAGGGATTTTCCCGGCGTGGGTTCAAAGGGGATCCATCCATATTCGGGGAAATATACCTCAAGCCAGGCGTGGTTATGACTGTCGGTAACGGCGAAGATCGGCTGGCCCTCAACCTGGTCTCCGGTGGTATAACCCACAGCCAACCTGGCTGGGACACCCACCGTCCGCAGCATAACCGCCATCGTTGAGCCGAAATACTCGCTGTAGCCCTCTTTCAAGGTGAATAAGAAATGGTCCACGCCGTCAGCGTTGAACGGCGGAGGGCTCACTCTCAGGTTGTAGGGATAACTGTTCCTTAGGTACTGCTCCAAGGCCTTGGCTTTCTCGTAAGGCGTGTCTGATCCACTCGTAACTCTGGAGGCCAGGTCCCGTACCCGCTGGGGGAGACTCGACGGCAGTTGCAGGTAGCGTTCGGAGACCCAGGCCGGGTACTCCGTGCCGGTGTTGACCAGTTGCTCTGGTCCCGCTCGGGAGATCGCTGACGTGACTTGGTAGGAGTCCCCGATCTTGATCTTGCCGTCCGGACTGGTGACCGATAACACCTCAGGCACAGCAGGCAAGGCTTCAGTGAACTGCACCCTGACCGCCCGCCCTTCTTCTCTGTCCACCTTGTCCAGCCTGAATTGGGGCGGTAGAGACTGTGACAGCTGCAGGTCGCTTATGAATGAGCCGTTCTCATCGATGGCATCGACCAGGCCATCTCCCACAGCCTGTAGATACTCGGGGAGACTCCCGCCACCCTGTAGGACGGACAGATCGATGGTGAAGACCGGTGGGGCCTGGGTCTCGATCAACACGTCTCGGTCCACTTCCACCACTTGGTCCCCGGAGAACAGCTTCTTAGAGGCATAGAGAGGTGTCACCGTGTAGGTGACTTCCTCCCGCAGGCGGTCCAGGGTATCGTGAGTGAATTCCGGCGTGTAACCCAGCGGCTCGGTAACCGTGTGCTCGGAGAGCCAGCCCTTGCCGTTGTAGGTGCTGTAGGTCCGGGCCTTCCAATACATCTCTGTTTGTGAGTCCACCCATAAGACCTGAGTAGTTGTGGGGTAGATGCTCCCCTGGAGCGCCATGACGTTATCCCAGATCCGGAACCCCAAAGGCCGGCGGGCGGGCAGTCCGGCGAACAACCGGTTGAAGTCGTCTTCCATGGACTCCAACGGGTTTCGCATGGACTCGTAGGCATCGTTGGCCACCGTCCATTTGGGCGCGATCGGAAGCAGGAAGGCCACGACGATAACTAGGACCGTCAGGGCAAAGCTGTCGGAGAGAGATAGTCCGGCAAGATGGTCGTCCACCTTGACCGAGCGCCGCTCCCACTCATGCTTTCGCCTGATCGCCTGGACACGGGCTATCAGCAGGAGTGCGGTAAACAGATAGAACCCTAGGTGGAAGGCGGTGTTGGGCGGAAGAAAGGTCAGGTTGGAGAGAAGGCCGATGCCCCCAAGGACAAACACACCCCAGAAATTGCCGAAGCGCAGGAAGAGCCAGGCGCCCAAAAAACCAGTCAGCCAGGTTGCCGTCATCAGCGCGAATGCGAAGGGCAGGCCGTCGATGTTGATCGAGCCCGTGCGGGCGGCTTCCAGCCACAGCTCCAGGCGTTCCAGGACTTCTCCCGTCCCACCCACCGGAATACCATCCAGACTGAAGCTGGAAAGCTGCCAAAGAATGATACCGAGACCGATGGCCAGTCCCACGGGCAGAAGGGCGATCGACCAGACCGGCACCCGGTAGAGGGCGAGGCCGGTGAGCATGGCCAAGAACAAGAGCAGCACCAGGCTGGGTGTGGCGACCCAATCGGCCTGCTCCACCGACAGTACTACCACTACCAGGTTGACGACCAAGAGCGCGGCGGCGATCCAACCTTCGGACGGGCGCAGAGTGCGCTCCAGCTTGAGGATGCCATCCCCGATGGCCTCGGCGTTCAATCCTTGCTCGATGGGCTCCGCTGAACCCAGCGTCTCGGAGGTCATTCACTACCTCTGGCAACGCTGCCGGCCCAACTGCGGGGTATCTCCCTGACGGGAGACTGAAGAGCGTCGTCCAGCACATCCCCTTGGTGCACCATGTAAACCGGTATCAGGTTGGCGCTCAAGGCTTCCAGCGGAACCCGCATGTCTGTTGGCGAACCGAAGCTGGAACGGTCAACCAGCACCACCGCAACCTCCACCCCCTGGCGGCGCAGGTCGGTTAGCGACGCCACCCACTGAGTCTCCACCGATGAAGTCACCACGGTCAGAGCGTTGTACTGGTTCAGGTGATTGCGCACGCCGTATATGAAGTCCTGCAGAGGGCGTTGACCGTGGGCCCGCACCTCTGAGAGGGTTTCCATCAGCCGGCCGCGCTGTTCCGGGCTGCTGTCGGGCCGGTAGATGTGTTCCTGGTCGCCGTTGGACGCCAACCCAACAGGCATGGACTGGTCCATCAGCCGGTCAACTATGGACGCCGCTACCGTCACCGACAGTTCCTCGGTATTGTTCACTTCGTCCAGGTCAGCCCCGTAATGGGACATCTGGTGCATGTCCAACAGCACCCAAGCCTCGGCCGACAGCCCCATGTCGAATTCCTTGACCATCAATTCGTTCATGCGGGCGGTGTAGGGCCAGTGGATGCGGCGCATGCTGTCGCCGTCAACATAGTTGCGGATTGAGGCGACATCGGTGGTGATCTGTTCCCAGTGGCGGGTCATGCGGCTGTCGCTGGGCAGTCCTGCGAACCGGGCGTCCAGGTTGGGTAGTTCTTCAACGGCTGGAAACACTATGTATGGGTGCGGGTCTAAGAAATCGCGGCGGAGCCTAAAGAGCCCGAAGGGGTCTTGGCTGACGAGTCTGACTTGCCCGGACCGGTACACCCCGCGTTTGGCAAGATAGGTACGGATGCGCCAGCTTCGCACTTGCTCTCGTATCAAGGCCAGACCGCGCCCGCTTGTGTCGGCTGACGGCCCGGTCGACGCGGCGACTTCCAACCACGATTTGGGCATTCTCGTGCGATTGACGATGGACACTTGTCCACCCAGATAACCGCCCACCCGGCCTCTATTGGCGTCGCGGGTGACACTGAGGTCGATGCCCCTGAGGTTGAGCCAAGCCCAGACGAACCCGATGCCGGAAACCATCAGCAGGACGTAAAGGAATCTGAAGAAGAAATCGAAGCCGGTGCCGAAGGCGTAGAACCCAACCACTATCAGCAGGGCCACCATGCCGATGAATCGCCGGTTCATGACGGGGCCCAGTGCATGGTCTTATTCACGGTCATGAGGAGAGGAATGGTGTGAGACAGGCTAGCGGTTCGCGCCGGGGACCGCCACCGATTCGAGAAGTCCGTCGATCACCTGTCCCGCGTGCAGACCCCGCATGCGGGCTGCCGGAGAAAGTATCAATCGGTGGGCGAGGACCGCGTAGGCCAATTCCTGGACGTCGTCCGGGATCACGTAGTCCCGGTCCCGCAGTATCGCCATGCCCCGCACGGCCCGGAACATGCCCAGCGACGCCCTTGGTGATGCCCCCAGCGATACATCTTCGTGGTTCCTGGTTGCCTCGATGAGGCTGACGATGTATTCCCGGACGGCGGTGTCGACGTAGACGTTCTTGGCGGCGTCCTGCAGGTTGATCACATCTTCCGGAGTGGCCACGGCACCCAACTCATCGATGGGGTGGGTCTTCTCCTGCTGCTCGATCACTGAGAGTTCTTCTGCGAAACTGGGGTATCCCAGGCTGATGCGCATCAGAAACCGGTCTAGTTGGGCTTCGGGCAGAGGGAAGGTGCCTTCGTACTCGATGGGGTTCTGGGTCGCCATCACCACGAAGGGCCGCTCCAGGGTCCGGCTCGTGCCGTCCACCGATACCTGCAGCTCCTCCATGGCTTCGAGGAGAGCGGACTGTGTTTTGGGAGTGGCCCGGTTGATCTCGTCCACCAGTACCACCTGCGCCATCACAGGCCCGGGCCGGAATTGGAATTCCCCGGAACTCTGGTTATAGATGGAGACTCCAACGATGTCGCTGGGGAGGAGGTCCGGTGTGAACTGGATGCGCTTGAATGAGCACCCGACGGAAGCTGAGATGCTCTTGGCCAGCATCGTTTTGCCAACTCCAGGCACGTCTTCAATGAGGATGTGACCCTGGGCAACCACGGCCGCCAATGCCCGTTCGATCACCGGCTTTTTGCCAACGATCACTTTGGAAACGTTCTCGACGATTTCCTGTGCTATGCCTGTGGCCGACTGAGTCTCTTTCACCGTGTTCTCCGCCAGGTGGTTGCCGACCGAATCAAGACTGGACCCATAGCTGATAGTCTGAGTTTATCACAGCATTTGTACGTGGGCTGTGTGTTTCTCTTTGGCCCGTTCTATCCCCTGGCGTCAATCCCGATCTAAGATGATTCATGTACGGAATACCCTCTGTTGCGGTTCATTTTGAATCCGTATCCCTATCGAAGCCGTAAGATTTACCACTACACAAAATTGACTGGTCCGCTGTGATTCATCACCGGTCCGTTGGATGGATATGTTAGAAGCGACACCTAAATCTTGGTTAATGGATCTACGGTTTAAACTCCCGGTCCTGGCTGCGTTGGCTGTGGGGTTGGTCTTCTTGGTGGCTGCTTGTGGCGGCGAGCCGTCGGATGAGGCTCCCATAACCTCAGATGCCGCCGTAGCGGCCCCAACCCAGCCTGTTCCCTCTCCCGAGACCGCCACAGAACCAACTGTTTCAAACGCCAATAGGAAGATTGGCGGCGAGATCGGAAACCTGGCCCCAGAGTTCGGCGGGATCGACGCCTGGATCAATGGCGGCCCTCATACGATGGAAGAACTACGCGGCAAGGTTGTGCTGATCGATTTTTGGACCTACACCTGCATCAACTGCATCCGCACCTACCCCTTCTTGAAGCAATGGCATTCCAGGTACGCAGACGACGGACTGGTTATCGTAGGCGTGCACGCCCCGGAGTTTGAATTCGAGAAGGACTACGACAACGTCGTAGAGGCAACTAAGTTGAATGCCCTCGAATGGACGATGGCTCAGGATAATGACTTCATTACCTGGCGCCGCTACAACAACCGGTTCTGGCCTGCCAAATACCTGATCGACAAAGATGGAGTCGTCCGCTACACCCATTGGGGCGAGGGCGGCTACGCGGAGACTGAAGAGTTTATCCGCAAACTGCTTGGGGAGGCAGACCCGAGTTTCTTGGACAACGCCCTAGCCCTCCCCGAAGACCAGACTCTGGACCCTGGTTTCCTGGTTGCCCGTGATGCTGAAGTTACCAGGGAGCTTTACGGCGGCTACGAGCGGGGAGAGACCGATCTGGTCTATGGGCGCGGCGGTTACGTTCAACAGGGACAGTATTACGAGAGCAAGAACGTGGTGTCTCAGTTCAACGTCAGTGAGAACCAGGAACCGCATAAGATCAATTTCCAGGGTGCTTGGACCATTGGGCCCGAGAGTTCGACCCACGGCAGGATGACTGAATCGTTCGAGGACTATCTTTCCTTGGTCTACTCGGCCACCTCGGTGAACGCGGTGCTCACCTCAGGCTCCGGCGAGCCCTACAAAGTGCGCGTTACCGTCGGCGACGAGTACCTCACTGAAAAGAACAAAGGCAGCGACATCATCATTGGAGACGATGGCGAGAGTTATCTCTGGGTGACGGCCCCCACGCTATATAATGTGATCAACAATGAGTCGTACGTCCGGCGGGAGAATCTGAAGATGTCATCCAACTCGCCTGACTTTGGGCTCTTTGCCTTCACCTTTGGCGTCTACGATTCCGGCCCCTAGAGATCAGAGTTTTTTGAACAGACCGAACCCGCCCCTGGCCAAGCTGCTTCTGGCGTCGCTGGCTGTCGCCATGGTTGCCGCAGCTTGCACCAGCTTCACAGCGCCCGAGTTCAAGGGCATCAAGGCTTGGATCAACAGCGAGCCCCTGACCATTGAAGAACTCCGTGGCAAGGTGGTATTGGTCGACTTCTGGACCTACACCTGCGTCAACTGCATCAGGACGTTCCCGTATCTCAGGGAGTGGAACGCCAGATACGCCGATGATGGACTGGTCATCGTTGGTGTCCACTCACCCGAATTCGAGTTTGAGAAGGACTATTCCAACGTGCTCCAGGCCACAAAAGAAAACGGAATAATCTGGCCGGTGGCCCAGGACAATGATTTTAAGACTTGGAAGAGTTACTCCAACCGGTTCTGGCCGGCCAAGTACCTCATCGACAAAGACGGCGTTGTCCGGTACACCCACTTCGGGGAAGGGGCCTACGACGAGACTGAGAAAAAGATCAGAGACCTGCTGATCGACGCTGGGGCCACCCTGTCGGCCCCCCCATCTGCCACCGGAGATCAGCTCGTTGACACGACGTTTGTTGAGGCGCGTAAGGCGTCGGTGACCAGGGAGTTGTATGCCGGGTTTGTCTTGGCGGAACTGGGCGAATACGTCCGCCAGAAGGACTTCTTCAAGAACACGGGCTCGGTGGTCGATCTGGAGGCCCCGGACGACCTTAAGTCTGGGGTGATCTACTTCGACGGCCAATGGGTGACCATGCCGGAGCATACCCGCCATGGGCGCGATACCTCCGGTTACGAAGACACCTTGTCACTGGTCTATTCGGCCCGCAGCTTGAACGCCGTCTTGAAATCGGAAACCGGAGAGCCCTACACCGTTCGTATCAAGGTGGACGGAGAATATCTAACAGAGGAGAACAAGGGCGAAGACGTAACCATCTCCGCCAACGGCGAGAGCTTTGTGAAGGTGGATGAACCGAGGATGTACAGCGTGATAGAAGCGCCCGGGTACACCAAGGACAACCTTCTCACCATGAGCTCCAATTCAGACGACTTCGGCATCTATGCCTTTACGTTTGGAGTTTACGAAACCGGACCATGAATAGGACCATCAAGAAACTACTGACGCCGGCTTTGGCTGCTTTTGCTCTAGTGCTGGCCGTGGCCTGCGGGTCTTCCGTGTCGCCCACTGTTGTGCCCGAACCCACGACGGCTTCTGTGGACCCCACGGCTTTGAACTCTATCGTTGCCACCAATGTTCTGGAGGTGGGTGAGCAGCGAGTCGCATTCCTGCTGACCACTGCCAAAGGGATCCTGAAAACCCCTTCGGCCTTGGTGACACCGGTCTACTTGGATGGTGACGGTTACACCGGCCCGGCCATGGAAGCGCGATTCAATCTATGGCCCTACGGAATCAGAGGCTCCTACAGCACCTATGCCAACTTCGACCGGCCTGGCCGGTGGCGTCTGGATGTCCAGGTGGATAACCCCGAAGGTGTGGACGAGGTGCAGATCGAATTAGAGGTGCTGGAGAAGTCGCCCGTTCCGGCAGTGGGCAGCATCGCCCAGCTCAGCGAGACCAAGACCCTTGCGGACTACCCAGCGACCGAGCATATAACGACCGACTACTCTCCCGACCCGGACCTATATCAGTTGTCCATCAAAGAAGCGGTACAGAATCCCCTGCCCTCTGTGGTTGTATTCGCCAGCCCCGCGTTCTGCACCAGCCCAACCTGCGGCCCTCAGGTCGACACCCTCAGCGAACTGAAAGAAAAGAGCCCTGGTCTAGCCAACTACATCCACGTGGAGATCTACGACAACCCCGCAGAGATCCAGGGAGACTTGGACCGGGCCGAGATATTTAGCGTCGTCGATGACTGGGGGCTTACGTCCATAATGGATTATCTCAACGAAAGTTGGACGTTCATCCTGGACGCCAACGGGAAGATCGACGACCGGTTCGAGGGATTTGCCACGTTGGATGAACTGGAAACAGCGTTGGCGCAGACTCTTTCCAAGTCTTAGGATGCAGAGCCGACAGAGTGACTAGACCGCCTCTCTAGCGTCTGCCGTCTGCATCGGAATCGTCACCCCGTAAGTCTCTTGAAGCAGTCTCAAGAAAGCAGCCACCGCCGGGCCGTGCTGCTGACCGCGGCGCAGCAGCACGTAAGTGGGCAGCAACACTGGTGGGACTTCGGCCAAGGTGATCAATGACAACGAGCCCGAGTCCAGTTCCCGGCGCACTCCGCTCCGGGGCAAGAACGAGATGCCCAAGCCCAACTGGACCATATTCTTTGCCGCTTCCACACTATCCAGATTCATCTCTACCTTGGGTGTGATCCCAGCCTCGCGGCAGACCCTGTTTATGAACTGGAAGTAAGACGATCCGGGGTCGCCTGGGTCATAGACGATGAGTGGTTCCTGGGCCACCTGCCCCATCGCCGCCGCGCCAGTCCTGGCGAAGGGATGGTCCGGGTGCACTACCAGTACAGCCTCTTCGTCATATAAGTGTAGGGCGTCGACGTCCGGGTGTTGCATGAACCGGGCCAGACCAAGCTGCACCTCTTCGTCCACCACCATCTGTAAGACTTCAGAAGACCCGCCGACCTTGATATGCAGGTTGGCGTCCGGATAGAGCTGGTGAAATTTTTGCAACGTCTCCGGCAGGACGTAGGTGCCGATCACCCTGGCGGTTGCCATGTTCAGGATTCCTGCGGACGTCTGGCGGACGCTCTCCAACACCTCCCTTCCACGCCGAAGCGTCTCCATCGACCGTTGGGCAAAGGGCAGGAAGGTGCGTCCCATATCCGTAAGCCTAACTCCCCTGGCCGTCCGGTGGAACAACGCCACGCCCACCTCGTCTTCCAAGGTCTGGACCCGTGCGCTGACCGAGGGCTGGGACAGGTAGAGGGCGTCTGCGGCCCGGCGGAAGCTTCCGCGGTTCGCTGCCTCCAAGAATGCTTCCAACTGGGGGAATTCCATTCGGTCACCTTGATGTATTTAGAGCGGCCACGGTGGACCACTGAAGGGCTCGGATAGGCCTATCTAAAGTACACCCAGTGATAGGTTTTGTATATCGGTAGGCAGATAAATGGACTTAGAGATTGTCACTGGTAGGCGAGAAAGTTGGCATCGCATTACAAAAAAGCCCGTCCTTCCTTGGAAGGACGGGCTTTTTTCAGGGGTCTCGTTCCTACAGACCGGTTATGCGGCCTTTAGCATCTTGGCGGCAGAGTCTTTCATCACTCCCGCCAACAGCATGTACATCTCGGTCCAGGCGGTCTTCACATCGTCTGTGAAATCATCACCCAGTTCCTGCTTAAGCACCCACAACAACGTTGATACAAAAGACCCGTAGTGCAGCTCTTCGACGCCGTACCCACCATGGCGGTGGCCCAGGTCCTTCATTACGGAGACAAGGCGGCCTAAGTCGTTCAAGCCGTTAACCGCCGTTGTGATCATACGTGTCAGCTTTTGACTTTGGGCCTGAATGTCGCCTTGAAACAAAGTCTTGGTAGAAGGGTCTTTCTCGAAAAGCCGCTTGTAGAACCGTTCGGCGGCCTCGTCGGAGATTGGAAGTACCTTACTCCACGAGCCCTGGACCAGCGTTATCTGGTATGGTTCCAATCATTTCTCCAGAGTCTTCGCGCCGTGCGCATGCTAGAGAGTTAAAGCGAAGACGATCTAGCGCTTAATAAGAACCATATAATGCCCGGAATCTAACATCAAACCTTATCAATTAAGTAATAATACTGAATTCAAAAACAAAGAAACTGGATAGATATTGAGGATGGTTAGCGTATCGAGTCGTAGTGATTTGACGCGCGAGGCGAAGTCAGGTCCCGCGCCCTGCGAAAATCCACGCTTGTGCGCGACTAGACCCTCTGCTAGAATCTTCGGGAACCTCGCCGGTTCCATTAGATTGGCAACCTGAGGAGCAACGGCCACCGCAGGGCTGCGGCTCCATGAGCTGATCTGCCGGTAGAGTGTGAGTTCATTAGGGTTTAGGAGGGACTCCATGCCATCATTTTGGGAGAATCTACGATTTCCCGGCGAGCGGGAAATGGACGATCTACACGGAGCGCAGGGTCAGGACATGGCTACCTATGTCAGCGCCCCTTCGCCGTCTGAAGGCAACAGCTTCCCGGCAGTCATCGTAATCATGGAAGCTTTCGGCGTCACCGGTCACATCGAAAAGGTTTGCGATCAATACGCCGCCAACGGCTACGTTGCCATCGCCCCGGCCCTGTACCACCGCCAGCACCCCAACCCCAAACTGGGATATGACGAGATGCCCGCGGTCCAGCAGTACATGGGCGCCCTGCGGGACGACGAACTCATTGAGGACGTCAACGTTGCCATCGACTACCTGCAGAACCACTACCAGCGCACCCAGGGTCAGAAGATCGGGATCGTCGGCTACTGCGTCGGCGGGCGGATCACCTACCTGGCGGCCACGAGCTGCCCGGGACTCAGCGCCGCTTCGGTCTACTACGGTGGACGCATCCTGGTCCCGTTCGGCGACGGCCCCGCGCCCATCGACCTGACCAGCAACATCAAGATCCCAGTGATGGGCAACTTTGGCGATGACGACGAGAACCCGTCGCAAGCCGATGTCGCAACCATCGATCAGGCTTTGACGGCCGCGGGCGTTACCCACGACTTCAAGTCCTACCCCGGCGCCGGTCACGGCTTCAACTGTGACGACCGGGGCAGCTACAACGAAGCAGCCGCCAAGGACGCCTTCGA
>CAYXDE010000070.1:0-14927 GCA_964463525.1 uncultured Dehalococcoidia bacterium
TCACCAGGCTGGTCATGGGCAGCGTGGCCGATATGCTGATCCGGTCTCTGGAGACACCGGTCCTGGTGGTACGGCCCGACTGATTCCTGGAGTGGCCCCGGGCTAGCTGGCCGGCAAGTCGAGAATGCGGCTGCGCGGGCCGGCGCTCTCACAAGACACGGAGAGAGCCCGGGGCCGGAACGGGATGTGACGCATGGCCCTTTGGATGGGTGACCATCGGCCCTGCCTGCAAGCGGCCATGACCAGTAGAGTCGTCAGCTAAACATAGAATTTTCTTCGGGCGCCAAGCCGGGATTCGCGTATCTCCGGGCAGGGCGCGTAGATCTGACGCTGTTTTCCCGCCGTCTTTCCTCCCAAGGGCGAGGTGGGAAGGAGCGTCGTAGGTTGGAGGCCTCACCGCCGGGGGTATTGGTGAGGCCTTCGCTTTTTCCGAGCGGTCGCTCTACAGCCGTGGACAAACATTTGTGGCTCCGGTTAACATCCTCTGTGAGAAGCCGTTTCTCCGGATTCTGTGGGGGCTTGGTGCCCCTGGCAAGACTTCCTGGCTAGATTCACGGAGGTTTTCCCGGTATGGACGATGCCGAAAGAGATGCAGTTTTCTTCATAGCCGACATCTCTGGCTACACCAAGTTCATCTTTTCCAACGACAAAGAGATATCCCACAGTCAGATGGTCATCCGGGAGATCATCACCACTTTGCTAGACCGGGTCGTGGACCCGTTGAAGTTGGTGAGGATAGAAGGCGACGCGGTCTTCTTCTACGCGCTGAAGGACGACTCAGACCACCCTTGGGAAAAGGTGTCAAAGACACTGGTCAGCGATGTACAGGCGCTATTCCAGATATTCTCCGACAAGCTGAGTGAATTGATGATTCACAAGGTCTGTAACTGCACCGCCTGCAACAACATTGAGGAGCTCAAGCTGAAGGTGGTTGGCCACAGCGGGGCCGCCGCTTTCTACACACTGGGCGACCACCAAGAACTCACCGGTACCAGCCCCATAGTGATTCATCGTTTGATGAAGAACTCTGTCCAGTCTACCGAATACCTGATGCTGACCGAGTCTGCCAAACTAGACTTGGGTCCGCTGCAATGGAATATGGAGGAAGGCGAGGAGAAGTACGACGATATAGGTGACCTAAAGACCTATGTCTATTATCCTCCGGAGCCTGACCCATACGTTCACTCACCGGATTCCAAGCCACCGGAGGTGTTCATAGACACTCTCCGGAGCGAGGTATCCCGGGAGTACTGCCAGGTGGCCCAGAACCCTGAGTTAGGCTTTCATTTCCATACCGGCCGACGCCCGGCGGCTATGCTGGAATACAAGGACCAATGGTTGGAGGGTCTGTCCGAGGAGGCTATAGAGTCTTTCGCGGGCACCGGGAATCCCTTTATATCGGGAGATATCGCAGAGGCTGAAAAGGTGGTCGACGCCGGATGCGGAGCGGGTCTTGATTGCATCATCGCCGCGAAGATGGCAGGCGGTGATGGAGAGATCATTGGGGTCGACATGACCCAAGAGATGGTCGAGAAAGCCCGCACCACCGCCGAGTCGACCGGCGTCAAGAACGTGTCGTTCCATCAGGGACTCTTTGAGGAATTGCCGGTGCAAGACGAGTGGGCCGATGTTGTCATATCCAATGGCGCCATCAATCTTGCCGCCGACAAAGACGAGATGTTCAGGGAGTTGATGCGGGTGCTGAAGCCCGGCGGCCGGCTGCAAGTGGCCGACATCCTGGTGGACAAGCCCATCCCCGACGCCGCCAAAAGAAACATCGATCTCTGGACCGGTTGAATCGCCGGCGCTCTGCTGGAAGCAGAGCTTGCAGGGAAAGTCTCCAAGGCTGGATTTGAAGACTTTGAGATCGTCTGGCGTGGGGATATCTATCGCGATGCCCCCCAGCAGACGGCAGGCGCCGAATTTGGCATCATGGGGATCAGCTACCGGGCGCGAAAGCCGGTTTAACTCTGCGGGCTATCCGGTCAGGCTTGAAGGGCTCCTGGCGGGTAGTGTTCCAACCACCAGCGCGCAATCTCATCCCGGCGGGCGAACCAGACCCCTGGAAAGTCGTTGGTGTAGTTCAAGAACTTCTCCACCGCACGTGACCGGGCCGGTCTGCCTGCGATGCGGCAATGCAATCCCACGGACATCATCTTGGGCCGCTCCGCGCCCTCTTGATAGAGGCAATCAAAGGTCTCTTTCAGGTATTCGTAGAAATCGCTGATGCTGACCAGACCACCACGCCAGAACCGGGCGTCGTTGGTCTCCATGCTGTAGGGGACCACCAACCAAGGTTTATCCCGGGCCTCGACATAATACGGCAGGTCGTCGTTCAAGCCGGCGCTGTCGTAGATGAAGCCGCCCTCATCCACCACCAGGTCCCGGGTGTTTAGGCTGGGTCCGTAGCGGGTGAACCAACCTACCGGGCGCTCTCCCGTGGTCTGCTTCAGCGAGGCTACGGTTTTGGCGATGGCCTCCCTTTCGGCTCCGATGTCCTTCAGATGGTATTCCTCCCACCGGTACCCGTGGCCGCACACCTCGTGACCTTGGGCGGTGATCTCGCGGGCGACCTCCGGATTGCGCTCCAAGGCCAGCGCGCAGGAGAAGAAGGTTGAGCTGACGCCGTGGCGCTTGAACATGTCCAACAAACGCCAGACCCCCACCCGGCTTCCGTATTCGAAGAAAGACTCGTTGTTCAAGTCCCGGTCCTGGGGCGGAACGGGCGAGGGAACCTCCCCGTTGGTCTCATGGTGCGGGTCCCCGTCCAGCGTGGAGTATTCCGCGCCCTCTTCGTAGTTGACCACCAATGAAACGGCGATGCGGGCGCCGCCGGGCCACTCTATCTTTGGGACGTTGTTCCCGTAACCGATCAGGTCGCGCTGCATGGGGATACTCCTGTTTGGGTGGTTATCGTGGATTACCGGCTCAAAAGCAGGGCCATTATATCCCCAGTAGCCACGACTTCCCTATGCTAGAATCGGTCACGCTCCAAATGCTCCGCATAGCTTCGGATAAGGTGCTCCATGACAGATTCGATCAAACCGGACCTCGTTTACCATCTTAAAACCGTTGCCGACCCGGCCCTATCTCCAGACGGGTCTTTGTTGGCCTACACACTGGGCTGGATCGACGAAGAAAGCCTGGGCAGCCGTTCCAAGATCGTTGTTCTAGACCTTAGAAGCGGGTCGTTCAATGAAGTGACGCAGGGGGAAAAGGACTCAGCACCGAAATTCTCCCCGGATGGCAGTAGATTGGCTTTCTTGCATGCGGCCGAGGGAAGTCTTACTCAGGTATGGGCCATGGAGCTGGACGGCACCGGGGCGAAACAGGTGACGGACCTAGCCAAAGGCGTGTTCGACTACGCCTGGTCGCCCGACGGCGAGAGATTGGCCTTGTGCGCCGATGTCGACCCTGACAGCGGCGGCCCAGCGGTACCTGATGGAGTACCCCAGGTTACGGTTGTCTCCCGTGTTCGCTACCGGTACGACACGCTGGGGTGGCGTGGCGACTCCCACTACCATCTCTTCGTGGTTGACCTGGAGAGTTCGGAATGCCGCCAGTTGACCAACGGTGACTGGGATGACACAGGGCCTGTCTGGTCTCCCGATGGCTCGCAGGTCGCATTTATGTCGGGCCGGCGCGAAGACAGGGATTTCCTGGCCCTGAGCGAGGCGTACACCGTGCCGGCAGCGGGCGGAGAGCCTAAGTTAGTGTCCGAGGGTTTATTCAGCGTGGGGGCGCTCACATGGTCTCCGGACGGCACACGGTTGGCTGCCGTTGGCTCCGATGCTCCGGAAGGCATGGTGCTGTGGCAAGGGTGGCTCTATGTCTTGGAGGCAGGTAAAGAACCCCGAAAGCTGACCAACGATGCCATCAAGCCCTACTTGGGATTCCCGTCTGTCATGCGCCCGGCGGCACTGCATTGGGGAGACGATGGGCAGATCATCTTTTTGGGAGAACAGGAAGGCGAGTCGTTCTTATATCGGACTCCATCTGATGGCGGACCTAACGAGACCATCTGGGGCGGTTCTTGTCTGGCTACCGGCCTGACCCTGGATGGAAGATGGGACCGGGCGGTTGTGGCGGCGTCAACGCCAGATTCTCCAGGTGACTTATACGAGATTGACTTGGCGATCGGCGGATACAGCCGGTTGTCTAGTCACAACGCTGAGTACATGAATGATCACCCAGCGGCGAAGATGGAGAAATTCTGGATCGAACGGCCGGGAGGCGACGCAGGGCTCGAGGTAGAGTGCCGCTTGTTCTTCCCGCCGGATTTCGACGACTCCCAGACGTACCCCCTTGTCTTGGACATCCACGGTGGCCCCAACGGAGCGTTTTACGATTCCTTCGTTCCCACTCAACAGGTGTTAGCCACGGCTGGATACCTGGTGCTGGCGGTCAACCCCAGAGGCTCATGCACCTACGGGACGGACTTCATGATGGCGGTGCTAGGTGACTGGGGAGGAGAGGACTACCAAGACTTGATGGCCGCGGTTGACCAGGTTTGTTCGCGCCCTTACGTGGACAAGGAGAGGCTCGGCGTCCATGGCTACAGCTATGGTGGTTACATGACCAGCTGGGCGGTTGGGCAAACCAACCGGTTCAAGGCGGCCGTCGTCGGGGCGCCCTGCATCAACCTGCACAGCATGTACGGGACGTCAGACATCGGAATCAGCTTTGGAGAGGCGCAGTGGGGCGGGTCCATCGTCGACGCGGCCCATAAGATGTTAGAGCGTTCTCCCATCTCCTACGCCGCGGAAGTGACCACTCCGGTCCTGCTCTTGCATGGTGACGCCGACGCCCGCTGCCCCATAGGTCAGAGCGAAGAGTACTTCACATTGTTGAAAAGATTGGGCAAAGAAGTGGAGTTTGTGCGGTTCCCTGGCTGTTCCCACCTATTTCCCAGGATGGGCCACCCCAAGATGCGTGAGGAGTACCTGACCCGCACCCTTGCCTGGTTAAACAAACACTTGGCTTAAGACCCGGGATGCTAATGGGCGGGATCAGTAATTGGTGGAAGTGATGCCGGGCTCTGCATGACCAGAGTTAAGACCGGGGGAGCAATTCCCGCGATTGATCACTGATACGACCAACTGCTCCAGCTCCCGGAAATCGAAAGGCTTCGACATGACAGGGTTAGTCACCCCGCTTAGGAACGCCTTGGTGGCGGGGTTCACGGTGTCGCCGGTTATGAAAATGATGCTTCTGATCAAGTCTGGGTGCTTGAAGCTGATCTTTTCGTATAGCTCCTGGCCGCCCATGCCCGGCATCCTGAGGTCCAGGAGTATGCAGTCATAGTCCAGGCTTTGCAGTTTCCGCCAGGCCTCTTCGCCGTCGCCGGCTTGGTCCACGTTGTAACGCCTTAGCTCGAACTGTTTGATCAGGACCGCCCTCAAGTCTGCCTCGTCGTCCACGACCAAGACATGGCTTGTCGATCTGCCGGAACCGGTAACTGATTCAGGTTTGGGATCTGTGGTCATGGTCGTTAGGTCCATATCGGCTGTCAGCGGTAGTTCAATATGGATGGTTGTCCCAGAGCCGAGCTCGCTTTCCGCCCAGATATTCCCTTCGTGTTGTACAAGGATCCCATGTGAAACGCTGAGGCCCAACCCAGTGCCGAGGCCTGTCTCCTTGGTGGTGAAGAACGGCTGGAATATCTTGGCCATCTCATCTGTAGAGATTCCGGGCCCGTCATCCTGTATCGCTATATCGACCAGACCGCCGCTGTTGGAGACTGAGACCGTGATATTCCCTCTGCCGTGGGCTGAGGCACAAGCCTGCTCTGCATTCGTTAATACGTTCAGCAGGACTTGAAGGATCAAATGCTCATCCATCAGGATCAGAGGCAGGTCGTCAGGAACGTTTTCTATGACGGTGATGCTATTGATGTTGAACTCGTGGGACTTCATCTCCAAGGAACGCCGGATCAGCCAGCCGATACTCAACGGCCGCTTTTCGGGGTCTGATTTCCTGGCGAATTGGAGCAGGTTCCTAACGATCTTGGCCGCACGGTAGGCCTGTGAAGACACCACTTGAAGGTCGTTTCGGATTTCATCCGGAATGTCTTCGTCCAACAGCATCTGGGAGTAGAGGACGATCGAGGTCAACGGATTATTGATCTCGTGGGCCACACCGGCGGACAGTTCTCCGATGGAAGCCAAACGCTCGGATTCGGCCAGTCTAAAGTCGGAATCTTTGCGGTCGGTGATGTCTTCTACGAAGCCGGCCATCCGGTAGACTTCTCCAGACTCATCGAGAATGGGGAAGCCTCTGTCTGAGAGCCACCGGGTCGAGCCGTCCGGTAAGAAGATCCTGAATTCCTCGTCCAGTTCGCCTGTTTGGTGGGATTCCTTCAAAGACTTGTCGACTCGATCCACGTCTTCGGGGTGGATCCTGGCCTTCATTACATGCCACCCTTTGTTGAGCTCTTCGGCTGGGATTCCCCAGACTCGGCCGTTAGAAGGGCTGTTGTAGAGGACCTTGTGCGGCCGGAGGTCCGACAACCAGAAGCCTCCGCGCAGGTTCTCAGCGATCTGGAGGAACCGGGTTTCGTTCTCAACTGCTTCTGCCTCGGCTTTGGCTTTGGCCCGCTGCAGGATATACCCAGAGAGCGCTCCTGCTATGAGACTTCCGATCCTGGTAACCCGTTCTTGGTCTTGTTCGGTGTAGGGCTCTCCTTTGCGCGCAATGGCCAAAGCCCCCACGATTCGGTCTTGGGTCACCAATGGCACACCTAGGAACGAGGTCATTCCTGAATCGACCAGCCGGCCGGTCCGATCAAGGGTATCGGTTGGCAGGTCCTTATCGTTAGAGTCGTATACCACGCATCTGCCTAACTCGACCGCAGCCCCTGCTACGGTGCCGTGATATGGATCGCCTGAGTCCAGGAAATAGGCTCGTTCGCCTTCCTGGTACAAGAAGCTCTCGATGAATATCTCTTTTTCTAGATCGACCCCGGTGATCGATAGGAGGTCAAAGGAGATTATGTTTTCGAATTCTTGGGAGAATCGGTTAAATACATCCGAAATCTCCAATGGAGAGCTAACGATTCTTGCGATGTTTGCTTCTATCTCTCGTTCCCGGCTGAGTCTTAGGAGGTCCTCCTGCATGCGGCGGCTCCGAGTGATGTTCCTGCCTACTGTAATCTGACCAACGGTCTTTTTCTGGTCGTCCATCACGTCGTTTGTAGAAAGGCTGATGTCAACCGGCGTTCCGGCCTTGTCCGACAGCCGGACCTCGCCGCTCCAATTTCCTTCTGACGCCTGAGACAGAATCCCGCCTGGCCGGTTGCGAAGGTTAACGTTACCAGACTCGGGATTCTGACCGTCGCCATGCCCGCGAATGACAGCCGAATCTCCGCCGAATTCTTGGGCGGCCTTATTCATGTATTCAAGGTTGCCTTGGGCATCCAGCAAGACTACGGCGTCGTCGGTAAAATCCAAGGCCTGGGCTAATCGAGCGATCTTTTCGTCGACCGAGACCCGTTCATCTTGGACCGAGATGTTCTCCATCAACATGCCCACAGTCCCTATTATGGCGCTCATTAGCTGGACCGTTTCCGCACTGAACTTATTGGCCGTATCGGAAGAAAACCCCATGACCCCGATAGGTTTCTCACCGGACAGCACCGGATACACCATGTTCGAGACGGCCCCGTGTGAATCGAAATCCGGTGTGGTTTCTTCGGTGAAATCACGATCGCGGATCACGATCACTTTGCGTTCGGTGAGAGCGCGGGAGACCGGCGTGCTAGAAGCTGAAGAATGGGGCACGTATTGTGGAATACCGGCGCTTGACGAACCGTGGCGTTGGTAGGAGGCGATCAACGAGAGGCCGGCGCCGTCCCGGTCTAAGGTCCGGAGGGCAGCCCTAGCCCGAACGTTTCCGCCACGGAAACCGTTTCTGTCGGCGCCGCCCCCGAACCCCGCTTCGCATCAAACGTTTCACCGATGGTGGCGGTTGAGGTGAACGGTATGCCGAACCCCAAGGCTTCACTCACGGTGATGGCGCCAGTCCTAGATAGGGTGATCGCGCTCTGGAAAGCATCGGTCAAAGTGGCGGACGAAGTTCTCGGCAGACCCAGTTCAAAGGACTCCGCCGCCGCCACAGTGTCTGTCCGGGGGGCGCCCGTGGTGATCTGCAACGTTTCGGCCAGGCTGGCCGTGGAGGTCCGTAGGAACGTGACCACGTTCTGTATCGACCCGGTTACAGTGACGGTGGAACTGCTGGGCAATCCCAGGCCGAAAGACTCACTCACCGTGACGGTGGATGTCGGGGCCTGACCAAGTCCGAAGGTCTCAGCCACCGTAACCGTCGTGGTCCTAAGGAGGGTCAAAGAGCTCTGTAATGTTTCGTCCACGGTTGCGGCCGAGGTGCGCGGAAGACCCAGTCCGAAGACGTCGCTCACAGTAGCGGTTGAAGTGCGAGGCATGGTCAGTCCGTAGGTCTCGCCCAGGCTCAATGTCTCGGTCCTGACGAAGGCACTGGCGCTCTGCAATGTTTCCGCCACGGTGGTCGCGGAGGTCCTGGGCAGGCCGATGCCGATCTGCAATGCCTCGGCCAGGGAGACCGTATCGGTACGGGGCGTGCCCAACCCAAAGGCGTCGGCCACGGTTACCGAGTCGGTCCTGAGGAACGCGGAGGCGTTCAGGGTGGTGTCAACCAAAGCTGCCGCCGACGTGCGCGGCAGTCCCAGACCGAAGGAGTCGGCTACGGTCACCGTATCGGTGCGTGGGATGCCGAGCACGGATAGATCGGTCAGGGCCGCCGCCGAGGTCCTGGCCTGGGTGGTGGCGCTCTGCGCCGAGTCGACCGCGGTTATCGTCTCGGTCCTGGGGAAGGCGGCGGTCAACCCGATGAGGTCACTGGCGGTGGCCGTGTCGGTACGCGGGAAGCCAAGCACGGGTACATCAGTCAGGGTCGCCGTGGAGGTCCTGGCCTGGGTGGTGGCGCTCTGCGCCGAGTCGACCGCCGTAACCGTCTCGGTCCTGTTGAAGGCGGCGATCTGTCCGATGGCGTCGGTGGCGGTAACGGTATCGGTCTGCGGGAGCCCCAGGCCGAACGAATCGGAGATGGTGACGGTCTCGGTCCTGGGCAAGCCTATCGCCAATAAGAATGAGTCGCCCAGAGTCGCGGTTGATGTCTGTGAGGGTCCGCAGGTCCCGCCGGCTGGGGGGCTTCCCGGGCAGCTGTATGCCTGACTTACGGCAGCGGCGTTGATGTTGTACCCAACGAGTGTGAAATTCTCAGCGCCGCTGGCGGTCCAGTCCATGGAGATGGAACCGCTTCCGGACTCGGTGCTCCCCGAGGAGTAGTTTCCCTCACCGCTCTTAGTCTCGACGTTGAATAATTGGGACTGGCTTCCGTCGACGGTTGCCTGGGTCTTGGTGATGAATAAGGTGTCCATGATAAGGTCGCCGGTGGAGGTGGTGACCGATACGCTGGGATTGGCGGTCGTTCCAACGGTTACGACCGGGGTGTCGATGGGCGTGGTCTGGTCCACACCGGTAAAGTTGGTTGCGGCTACGGCGCACTTGTCGGCGGCGCCGCCATCCATGGTCACAACCACGTTGGCGGTTGTCTCAGCCGGTGCGACCAGACGGAACCCCTGGTTCCGGGTCTTGTTGCTCCCAGCGGTTTCGTCGAAGAAGGTGGACCCCATGTCTGTGCCGTTCCAGGTCGCGGACGCAGCAAACTTTGCTCCATCACCACAGCCGATGGTGACGACCAGTAATCTGTCAGACCCTGAGGGTACGGTGTGGGATAGGCTGAAACTGCTTGAGTCGTCACCCATGGTCGAAACGGTCCCGGCCGTGGCCACCGCCGCAGAAGCGTCGTTCACCTGGGCGAAGAAAGACCAGGCAGCCAGGAACAGCGCGATGGCGTACACCGCCATCCACGCCTTCATGGGCACCCTGGGGAATGTCACCGTTCTGTTCACTAAGACTGTTCTCCAGCCAAAGTGTGAGAAGGCGCCGCCGAATAACTGCGTCCCTCGAACGAGATGCAGATCACGTTAGCGTCCATCCTCTGACTCATCGATTTCTTGGCAGATGAGGTCATGTCCCCTTCCAGAATGTGCCGCTCTAACGGTTTCCTCCTCAGTTCTTCCGTCTTGGCCTGACCGATGCTTGGGTTGGCGATCTGGCTGGCCCGGGGCAAGACGAACTGAGTTATCTCAATTGTCCTCAGGTTCGCCCCTGCCGTCTGTGACTTGACGCCTTCTTCCAGCGTGATAGACGTCACAAAGGGCTTTACAGACCTGTACCCATGCAGGCGGTGTGAGCCGCTAGCCGCCACGCGGGTACGCGCGCGAGAGCGGGTACTTATAATCCCGCGCGCGCATGCGCAAAGGCCGGACCTTCCGAAGGATGGCCTGCTGAGGGGCCCCAGGAGGTCGGCACCAAGCTTGCCGTTGGCCGCAACGGCAGATGCATGGCCCTTGATGTGGCTAGTGGTTTCCATCGTTCAGCTAACTCGCTGCCGCCGTTCCCCGTTGATGTCTTGTTTCCCGGTCCCACCGAAACCGGACGCTCCCTGTCCCTCTTCCACCATTGCCCAGATCTGGTTAAACACACCCAGGCGCATCCAGCGCTGGAATGCGCGGTGGATCGTGCTGTCGTCGCCCAATTCTTTGGGCAAGTTGTTCCACTGGCAGCCGCTACGCACCTTGTAGACGACTCCATTTAGCATCCGGCGTTGGTCGACGCGTTTACGCCCGGTGGCTTTCGGCGGGTCCGCAGCTAAGAGGACCGGCTCGATCTGCTCCCATAGGTCGTCGGTTATTTCCCAGATATTGTCCAAAGGCGGTGATGGTCCCATGACTATCCCCCTCCTATCTCAGAACTCAGGATTCTCAGTATGGTCGTCCTATTCCTTAATATCAATGTTTTGAGATGTATTCTTGGCGATGTTTACTAAGGCGTGAGTAAAATGATTCTGCTCCGCAAGTGTTGGAGTTGCTCAGGGAATCGCCGGGTGCGCGATACCCTGAGGTTCGGCACGAAAAACGCGATGGACTCCGATAGGCTGGAGAAACATCAATGTCCATTCGTCAGAATGGAGTTCTCTACAACCTTCAAGAGGTCCTAGCGCCAGACGATAGGTCTGTTTCTTATTTGATATTGCCATCCGCGTCCCGGACCACAAGATCCACGCTATCGTCGATGACGGTTGAATCAGTTGCGCCTCCTCCAGGTGGCGGAGGTTGTGCTGGCTGTACCTGAACCTCGGCCGAGTCGCCAACCGTCGTGCTGTCGGCAATGGTTGTCCCCGGGTTGCTCCCGGTGGTGTCCAACTGGACGGATTCAGCGACGGATGTGCCATCGCCGGTGCCCAGGTCCGGGTTGCTCTGGCTGTCCTCTAGTCCGACCGTATCGCTGACGTCGAGTTCCACATCGCCGGCCGGCGCCGGTCTTCCTGAGGCGTCTACCAGATCAACGCTGTCTCCAACTTCGATCTCTGCTAGATGGACCGGCATAAATATCGCTTATGGGGTCTGGAGCGTGATCGAGTTCAGAACGAGCAGCCGAGGTGTGGAGGTGGACGCCGCGGAATCCGTTAAGATCTGTGGAAACGGCCAGCAGTTTCCGTAGAACTTATCTGCTGGCCGTCGGTTAACCTTCTTGCTAGCCCTTTCGGCCTCTCCGACTGGTTTGAGTTGAGATATCGTCACCCCAGGGAACGTCGGCAAGGTTCCTGGAGCGTCTGACTTCGTTGATAGTGAGGACGCCGCGGTCCAGGAGCTGCACTTCCCGGGAGACACGGGTTGACTCGTCTTCGCTCAAGGCCTCGATGGCGGTGAGGTCGAACTCCAGCTCCAGGCCGGGGTATCCAAGCGCGGGGAATAGGTTCCGGGTGATCTGGTTGGCGATGAAGCCCATCTCCGGGACCATGGTGTTGCGCCAGAAGAAACGTTCTGCGGCGTTTACGTTGGAGAAGGTGGCCCGCTCTAGGTCTGAGAGGAGGGGTTTAGGCACGCCGTAGGTGCGGCTGACTTCCTCCAAGCTCCAGCGCAATCCCTGGATGAAATCCATCTCCCGGTGGCTGATGCCCAGGGTCTTGATGTCTCGCACAAAGCTGGCAACGGCGGGCCGGTGCGCCTGGGAGGGGCCCCGGAACCGGGCTTCCCAACGGCGGTAGAACTCCTCGACCTCATTGTCCGTCATGGTCTCGTCGGTCAGCAGGACAAAATCGGGCTGGGCCGAGTTGCGCAGGAAGTTCCGGTTGAACCGCAGGCTGTCCTTGGCCATGTCGGCGGACATGCGCACCGGGGCGATGGGGGACAGGCCGGCGTATTCCTCCAAGGGATTGAAGTAGCGGAACCAGATGATCTCGTCCGGCGTGTAGGCAACCTGGCCGTTTCGCCCGTTGTAGACGAAACCGCGTATGTGTCGTTGCCGGTCCGGGACGATGTTGACCCGGTCGGGCCGCAGGGGCCAGATCTCCCGTCGACCATGTTCGTCCCGCTCGATGGCCCAGAACGCCGATCCCCACAGGTTCAGGTATATCTCCGTGGCCTGCCAGAGGTCGCTGCTGGTGTACCAACGGTTGACCCGTTCCAATATGAGTTGGGCTGGGTGGTCATGTTCCACTCTGGTCCGCGGACCGCCGGGAGCGGTCCGGTAGACGATGGCCGGCGCCCGGGTGAGCGCGTCCGCTCTGAGGCGTATGGCTGAGTACACCGGCACCGACGTTGCGTAATATTCACCGTATTCGCTGCGCGCCCAGCCGCCGTTGCCTCCGGCGCCGCTGGTGAAGGAAGGGAAACCGTCTGTATCCACCCTGGAGGCCCGGTTGGCCCGCTGCACGGCTGGCAGCGTCTCAGGTGTTTCTGTGGGATAGCCGGGGAGCAGCCGCAGCGCCGAATCTCTGATCTTGGAGCCGGCCATCTTGGCCAACCCCAATGCCTGGGCAGGGCTGGCCAATCTTGGCGGCAATAAGGACCGTGGGCGTTCTATCATATCCACAACCTCGTCTTGTTGGTCGATTCCAGGAAGGCCAGCATCAGCGCATCGGCTTTGTCGGGGGAGGGAAGGCCCCGCTGGCGCATGGCTTCTTTGCTTTCCATCAGGACCCTGCCCTGGCTGTCGAAGCTGTAGCGCAAGGCCGCCAGTTCGCCCATCAACTGATGGTCGTTCGGTATGGCGATCTGGCCGGAAGCGAACAACTCTTTCAAGCGCCAGTAGCCTTCAGCGCGTACGTTGGTGAAGAGCCGCTCTTGCTGGGCGCGCCGGGCCACGTTGATCCCTTGGACGGGGTGACCCTGCTCTTTCAGCCGGTCAACCACTCCCGCGCCCACGCCGATCTCGTCCACGCAGACCCGCTCGGGCCCGGTTTCTCTGATGGCGGCGGCCACCCAGCCGGCAAGCTGCATGGTGTCCATGTCCCGGAAGGTCCGAATATCCACCACCCGATCGCCCTGACGGTGTAGAATCACGCTCCGGTCGGAGCCGAACCGCGCGACATCGACTGCGAGCACGACCTCTCCGGCGGACTCTCCGGCCCGGTCCACTTCGCTGCTCTGCGGGCCGGTCCATCGCTCCGCCGCCGCTTCAACATCGCTCAGGCTGATCAGGGTGTCTTCGGCTTGGTCTGGGAACTCGCCTAGCACCCGGGCCCGGAATATGGGGTTGTCCTCGCCCCAGGTTTCCCGGCGTTCTTCAACCCATCTGGCGGACGTGAGTCCCGGCACCACGGTCTTCCCAGCTTGGACGTTGGGGCTGTCCAGCGCTGAGATGGTGATGTTGTGATAGAGCTGCCGTTCTTCATAGAAGGCCCTGCGGAACGCTCCGGTGACCGTTGTGGGGTTGCCGATCAACAGCAACAGCGGGTCGGCGGCGGTCATCACAGCCTCTATGGCTTCGTATATCTCATCGCTGACGCCTTCTGCTTCGTCGACCACGATGAGCATGTTTGGGCTGTGAAAACCCTGGAACTGGTCTGCGTTCTCCGCGGAGAGGCCCATGGCGTACCGCTCGTCGGAGATCTCCCAACGGGTGTCCAGCATCTTGCCGCCCAGTATTTCCGCGTTGGGCCGGTAGAGACGGTGGACCTGCCGCCAGAGGATGTGACGCACCTGCCGGAAGGTGGGTGCGGTGCTCAGCGCTATCGCAGCGTCTTGATGGGCGTGTAAGAACCAGAGCAGGGCCACGGCGGCACTGAATCCTTTTCCTAAGCCGTTGCCCGATTTGACCGCCACCCGGCGGTGTTCCACCAGAGACTGGAGAACTTCTCGTTGTTTGGGCCAGAGTTCGACTCCAAGTACATCGGAGGCGAACTCCAGCGGCGTCGGGGCGATGCCCGGCTGTTCTTGCATCCGGCCTAGCTCTGGGCCGGATAACCAGACTGAACGGCGGTGGTCCGTGTTCCGCCTGCGTTGCCGGCCGCGGCCTGTGGAGCGCCCGCCGGGCTGAAGATGTAACCGCAGTCTTGGCAGCGGTATACGTCGTTGTCGTCTTGTTGCTTCTTCTCCAGGGGAATCAGCCTGGGAGATTGACAGCGTCTGCAATTCAAAGGGTGTTACCTCCATCGAACGTAATGGCTAATGGGTCTTCGCGCCGGTCTGGCACAAAAAAAGAACGGACCCTTGATCAAGGGTCCGTCCCTGTTGGTAACACGCTATGGTTCTGCAATCCAGGGTGTCAACGGTCAGCCCGTCACTACGGGTTTCTGCCTACACCATGAAAAGCGCCGGTGAGGGTTAGCTGGGATTGTGCTTCTTGAGCACTTCGGCGACCCGTGGGTCGATGTTGCCCAGGTCAACGCCGCCGTCTGCGCGAGCGATACCCAGGTGGGCGTCCCGCTGAATCTCTTCCCACTCAGGCTCGAGTTCGTAGCTGTCCCGAAGTTCGCTAAACATAGCGTCTAGGGATTTCTTGTCAAACATATTCTTGCACCGTCCTCCGTTTTGTTCTTTAGGC
>CAYXDE010000071.1:0-14606 GCA_964463525.1 uncultured Dehalococcoidia bacterium
GCCCAGACCATTGTAGCGGGGTGTCCACACAAACGGTCAAGAATCGCCCGTCATGTATTTACTCGACATACTTGCGGAAAACGAGGCACGCGTTCTGCCCACCGAACCCAAAGGCGTTGGAGAGGGCTACCTGAACGTTTGCCGGCCGGGCCTGGTTCGGCACGTAGTCCAAATCACAGTCAGGGTCTGGGTCCTCCTGGTTGACCGTGGGGTGGATCATCCCCTCGGTGATGGTCTTCACACAGGCCGCCGCGTCCAGTGATCCAGCCGCGCCCAGCGAGTGGCCGATCATAGACTTGGTCGAACTGATGGGAATCTTGTAGGCCAGGTCGCCGAACAGCCGCTTGATGGCCACCGTCTCCAGCGTGTCGTTCAAGGGAGTGGAGGTGCCGTGGGCGTTGATGTAGTTAACCTGATCCAGTGAAACTTCCGCGTCGACAAGGGCCATCTGCATGGCAGCGGCGGCGCTGGTTCCGGTCTCTTCCGGCTGCACCGGATGCCCCGCGTCGCTGGTGGAACCGAAGCCCGCCAACTCGGCAAGTATGTTGGCCCCGCGGCCCAGTGCATGGTCCAAGCTCTCCAACACCATGATCACCGACCCCTCAGAAGGGATGAACCCATCGCGGCCCGAATCGAAGGGCCGGCTGGCCTTCTGGGGTTCGTCGTTCCTGGTGCTGAGGGCCCGCATGACAGCGAACCCGGACAATCCCAATAGGCTGATCCCCGCTTCGGTACCGCCTGCCAGCATGACATCTGCCGTGCCGCGCCGAATGACTTCTATGGCCTCGCCCAGCGCCTGGTTCGAGGCGGCGCAGGCGGTGGTGGCGGTGGAGTTGTAGCCGTGGGCCCCGGTATAGCGGCTCACAGCGGCGGCGGCCATGTTTGGCAGGATCATGGGAAAGAAGAAGGGGGACATGCGCATGCCGCCCCGTTCGGCCAGTATCCGGCAGTTCTCCTCCAAGGTCGGAAACCCGCCGTTACCGTTGCCGAGCAGCACGCCCACCCGGTACGGGTCGTCCTTGGAGATGTCGTAATTCGCCGATTCCACTGCCTGGAGAGCGGCGGCGACGGCCAGCTGGGTGAAGCGGGCCATCCTGCGGGCTTCTCTACTCTCGATGTATGTGCCCGGGTCGAAGCCGGAGACCTCTCCGGATATCTGACAGGGGTACCCTTCAGGGTCGCACAGTGTCATGGGGCCGATGCCCGACGCCCCGGCGGCCAGGTTCTGCCAGTATTCCTCAGGGGTCTCACCCAAGGGAGTCATGGCTCCCATCCCGGTGATTACTACCCTTACCCGCTCATCAGCCACTTGAGACGCTCCTGATCTTTCTTTACCCCAAAATTCCCGGTATGCCAGTATCCATTAGATCGGCCCGCGGCTAGGCCGTCGACCCCGGCGTTGGCAATTCTGGATATATCTCCGGTTCGATGCCCAATGCCGATTCCCTGACCTCCGCGGTCAAGAAGAGGGAACCGGTCGCCAACACCAGGTCTTTGGTTCCCGCGCTCTCCAATGCCTTCTGCAGGGCATCCGCCGGCGTCGGGGCTTCGGCAACAGTATGTCCCGTACCTGCGAATAGACCGGAGACCTCCGCTGGTGTCAACGAACGCGGATGGCGGGACGCGGTGGCGAATATGATGTCCGCTTTTTCGCCTAGAGCTTGGGCCATGCCTTCCACGTTCTTGTCCCTGGAGAACCCAGCCACCAGTATCAGCCTGTCGTAGTCCAGATACTGGGGCAGCGACTTTAGAAGACTCTCCACCGAGTATACGTTGTGGGCCCCGTCGGCCACCAAGAGTGGAGAACGCGATAATACTTCCATCCGGCACGGCCAACTGACCCGTTCAAACCCGATCTCCATAGCCTTGGCCAGCACCTGGATACCCTGGCTGCCTAACGCTTCCAAGGCTGCGACAGCCGATGCGGCGTTCTCCAACTGGTGTGCACCCAACAACGGCATATGCAGACGGTATTCGCCATTGAGACCGTGCACGGTGAACCGCTGGCCGTCGGTGCCGGACCCCGTTTCTTCCCATGTCACGTCCCGGCCGACCAGTATGGGCGCGGCTTCTTGTTCCTGGCAGGCAGACAGTATCTGAGAAAGGGCTTCTGGGGCCTGGGGAGCCACGACCACTGTAGCGCCAGGCTTGATGATCCCAGCTTTGTCGGCGGCGATCTCTCCGATGGTATCTCCCAACACAGCGGTATGGTCCAAGCTGATAGAAGTGATGACGCAGACACCGGCGTCCAGCACATTGGTCGCGTCCAACCGGCCGCCCAGCCCCACTTCGATCACCTGCACGTCCGTCCGGTCTTCGGCGAAACACTGGAATGCCATGCCGGTTAGAAACTCGAAGAGGGTCAAGGGGCCGACGCTGGGGTCTGCTTTGAGTTCTTCGTGCAGCGGCCACAGCCCTTCCACCAGAGCGGCGAACCCCTCATGAGAGATGGGTTCAGAATCCCGTCTGATCCGTTCCCGGAACGTGTGGAGATGAGGTGAGGAGTAAAACCCGGTGCTGAGTCCGGCGGCATGAAGGGCGGAGTCGCATAAAGCCGCCGTGCTCCCTTTGCCCTTGGTGCCCGCGATGTGTACCGCCGGGACTTGGCGCTGCGGATCGCCCAACCGCTCCAGCAGGACTTCCATCCTGCTCAGGTCGTAGATGGCTTTCTGACGGGGTCCCGTGACCTTGTTCCGCTCGTGGTCGACCAGGGTCAGAAGGCGCGCGATTGACTGACGGTAGTCCACTTGGCTCCTAGGTACGGCCCTTCGATACCCTTCTGCGGAAGGACAGGACGAGCGGATTCGGAATCGATGCAGGGGCTAGTGGTCTCGGATGCGGCGGGGCATGGAACCCAAAAGCATCTGTATGCCATCGGCCACTCCGACCGAGTTCACAAAATCAATGTTACCTTCCATGGACCGGGGGGTAAACCCAAATACACGCTCGACCTCGCCCAGCTCAGCCACGCTGCGCACGCCCAGCAGCTTGATCTGTTCCGTGGTTATCGGCGCCCTGGGTAAGATAGCCTGGCTCACCTTGGCTACGGCGTACATCAGCCAGGTCGGCAGGTGGACCCTCAAGCGGCGTTTGCCCATGGCTTTGGCAACTTCCGAGACCAGTTCGTTGTAATTCAGGCGTTTCGGACCGCCGAGGTCCAAGGTGCGGCCCTTCAGGTCTTCCCGTCCCAAGGTTGTGGCGATACAACGGGCCAAATCGTCGGCGGCCAACGGCTGCATCCGGTTGTTCCCGGCGCCGATCACCGGCACCAAGGGGAACAGCCGGACCAGTCCGGCCAAAGCGTTCAGAAACTCGTCACCCTCGCCGTACAGCATGGAGGGCCGGAAGATGGTGTAAGGGATCCCGGCGTTGATGACTTCCTGTTCACCCAGCCATTTGGTGTAGAGGTACGGATAGGTGCGGTCATTGGCGGACCCGATCACACTCACATGCAAGAAATGTCTGGCCCCCACCTCTTTGGCGGCGGCTAAGACGTTGGCCGTGCCCTCACGATGCACGTCTTCAAAAGAGTCCCGGCGTCTGGGGCGGATGATCCCGACCAGATGCACCACCGCCTCCACGTCATAGAAAGCGTTGCTCAATGAAGCCGGTTCCCGGACGCTGCCGTATTGGACCTCGACCTCGCGGTGGGAGAACATTCTCTCCTGGCCGGGAGTATGGACGAGGCAGCGCACCTGGTCGCCCCGCTCCAGGAGTTCACGGACCACTCTCCGGCCAAGAAACCCCGTGGCGCCGGTTACCAAAACAAGCAAATCGATCACTCCGCCAGGCCCGCAGGCAACCGGCGACTGGGCTACATGTGTCGCAGTCAACGGTGGCAAATCGGTCTGGCCCATGTCAAGGCAACTGTGGGCTAACTCCCTAGCGTAGAATGTCTTCGATATCCAAATAACCACAGCGAAAAGGTGATGAACCATGGCGGACCTGGACCTGCATTTCGGCGCCGGACTGGCGTTGGGAGTTAGCGAGACAGCCCGGCAAGCCCGTTGGATGGAAGAATTGGGCTACGAATATATATCCTGCGGAGAGCATTTCATGCGCGGTGACCCGCCCGGCCCGACCCACGCGGCCCTGCCTGTGTTAGCAGTGGCTGCCGGGGCGACGGAGGAACTACGCGTCCTCTCATCCATCATTCTGACCCCCTTTTACCATCCGTTGGTGTTGGCCCGCATGACCGCGACCCTGGATGCCGCCAGCAACGGGCGTTTGACCCTTGGCGTGGGTGTCGGCGGCGAATTTCCGGTGGAATTCGAGGCTGCAGGACTCAAGGTGAACCAGCGCGGACGCCGCACCGATGAGTGTCTGGACGTCATGCGCCAGTTGTGGACCGGGGAGCGGGTTACTTTCTCCGGACGACATTTCCAGATGACCGACGCGATGATCAACCCCACGCCGGTCCAAGAACCCAATCCGCCCGTATGGGTATCAGGAAGGCGGGATGCCGCCATGGCCAGAGCCGCCAGATACGGCGACGGTTGGATGCCCTACTTCTACGACGCGCCAAGGTACGCCGACAGCGTTCAGAAGATCAAAGGCTTCGCCGCTGAAGCAGGAAGGGACATGTCAAACTTCCAGTGGGCCCACTTCCCCTACATATCCATCTACCCCACCGAGCAGCAGGCTGCGGAGGTCGCCGCGGAACAGCTGGGCGGGCGCTACCTGTACGGTGGCGAGTTCCTGGACATCGTCCGGAAGTATTGCTTGCTGGGGACAGTTGAGAACTGTATCGAGCAGCTCCAAGAGTACATCGACGCCGGGGCCAGGCACATCGTGTTCAGCATCAGCTGCCCTCGTGAGGACCGCGCGCGCCACCTAGAGGTGATCGCCAAAGAACTGATACCTCACTTCCAGAACGCCTAGACCTCCGGCCTAACATCCTGTTCCTTCACATTATGACAATTGTTCCATTCTGGCGTAGAATTACTTGGTAGCTTTGTCATGTTTGCAGATATGAGCCTATCGGCAAGCTGTATGCCCGCTAAACCGGACATCCCGGGTTGCCAAATCGGTTCTTCTGACTCTGGATAGTCCTGTATAATGACCTGCGTAGTGATGACTGGCTCCAGTGGTTCTCACCCGCCTGCCAAGGCCCGCTGGAACACAGGCTCGCACTCAGTGATAACAGATACGAATTCATTGTCTGGCGATCAACGCCATCTGACAGTCACCTATAGGAGCGGACATGTCTCGAATTAAACGGGTGGTGCTGTTTCAACCAGCGTCAGCCGGTGGGAATTTTGAATACGTAGCAATACCCAGGCAGGGGATGCTTTTCCTTTCGGGCGCTCTAGCCCAGTGGGAAGGCCCCAACATCTACGAGCGGGAGATCTGGTTCGAAGATCGCTCCGGCCTCATGGACCCCGACAAAGACTTGGAAGGCGTCGATATCCTGATGGTCACGGCGCTGATCAATGAAGCGCCCCGCGGCTACCAGATCGCCAAGTTGGCCAAGCAATTCCACCCTGAGATCATCACCATCGGCGGCGGCCCACAGATGAGCCCCCTCGCCGAAGAGGCCTTCAACTACGGCGACTTCGACGTGATCGTCAACCGTGAAGGCGAAGACATAATCGGCCAGTTGTCCGACGTTCTTCTGGAGCACCGCGGCAGCGACCGCGACCAATATCTGGCCAAGGTCCCCGGCATCACTTACCGGAAGGACGGCGGCATCGTCCAGACCCAACGCACGGGCCTGGTCGCGCCTGACTTTGTGGAACTGCCCGATTTCCGGTCCATCAAAGACCTAAATTCATCGAATCCCATGGTTGGGGCGGTGATCGAAACCGTCCGTGGCTGCACCGAGAATTGCACCTATTGCCAGGTCATCCAGCAGTTCCTAGGCTACCGGATGATTTCGCGGGAAACTGAATTCAAGCGCCTGGCCCAGCTGAAAGAGCTTGCTTCGGACGGCTTGGTTCACACCGCCAAGAATGGCACCTTCCAGGTATTTATCTCCGACGACCTTCACACACCGCCCAAGCGTGCGGTCAAATTCCGGGACGAGCGGTTGGCCCGCCTCCAAAGTTGGAAAGACCAGACCGAAGGCATGAACATGATCTGCCAGGTCCGCGCCGAAGTCGGCCAGGACCCGGAGTTGCTCACCGCCATGCAGGACGCCAACATCAAGATGGTCTACGTGGGCGTGGAATCGGATAACGCCGAGAACCTGCTGGCGATCAATAAGCGCCAGGACTCAGGGCAGATGCACAAAGACCTCCACCGCTTGAACGACGAGGGTCTCACAGTTGTCGCAATGACCATCATCGGCCTGCCATTCGACACGGAAAAGAGCATCATGGACCTGGCGGATTGGGTGACCACGGTCAGCAAATACCAGACGGTCAACTTCCTGACCCCTCTGCCGGCCACCTCCAACTGGGACTCGTTGGTCCCGCTGGATGAGAACGGCGATCTCTTGGCGGAAGGCGCCATGCGCCCCTATCATCTCTACACGGGACGGCAGTTCGTCCATCAGGACAAACGCTGGACCATGCAGGAGAGCCGGGACCTGTTTGACCGTTATTCGGCCAAGCTGAACCCCGTGGACGATGTATACAGACGTGTGTTCCGCATCCTCAGGACTTACAAGCTGCGTCTGGCCGCGACCAGCCGCGACTTGAGCGAAACGCTGGCCACCCGGTTGAGCGAAGCTACGGAAGCTCTGAAGAATTGGTCGGACGCCGCGTCGCTGACCGGCCTCGAGTTCGGCGAGAACATCACCGAGCGCGTGAACGAACTTGTTGTCCAGATTCGTTCGGTATCACAGCCTTTGGCCAACGCCAGGAAAGAAGCGGCCGACGCCATCGGCAATAGGGTGAACGAATTATCAGATTCGCTGACCCAGTTGACCGGACCGGCCAGCAACCGCGAATTAGCCATGAATATATCCGGACGCATCACCGAACTCACCGAGTTGATCGACGAGACGGTAACTGTTTCTACCCGCGGGGGCGCTAGGAAGTAGCCGTCCCCTTGTTGACTGGCTTTCCAAGCTTTTTTGACACGCCCTTAACCGGGCTGATCGTTTTCAATTGTGATTTATAGCGTCCCGTAACCGGGGCGGGGCGTGAGTGTACGGGTTGGGGAAGATATGAGTGGAAATCACCGGGTTTTAATCACTGGAATGGGGATCATTAGCCCCCTTGGCCTCGACGTAACCACAACTTGGGATGGCATCGTCAACGGCCGGTCTGGGGTGGACTTCATCACCGCCTTCGATTCGGAAGGCTTCGACACCCATTTCGCCGCCGAGGTCAAGGGCTTCGACCCTGAAGATTACCTAGACCGCAAAGAAGCACGGCGCATGGACCGGTTCGCCCAGTTCGCCGCCGTGGCCGCTCAGCAGGCTTGCCGCCAGGCAGGCTTGGAGCCCGGAGGAATAGATCCCTACCGCGTTGGTGTGATCATCGGCAGCGGCATCGGCGGGATCAGCACCCTCACCCAGCAGCACGAGATACTCATCGCCCGCGGCCCCAAGCGGGTCAGCCCGTTCCTGATCCCTATGATGCTTGGAGATATGGCTTCCGCTCAGGTCTCCATGGTCACCGGCTCCATGGGCGCTAACTACTGCGCTGTATCGTCCTGCTCCAGCGGGGCCGACGCCCTAGGCCAGGCATGGGCCATGATCAAGCGGGGCCAGGAAGATATCGTTCTGGCCGGCGGCAGTGAAGCCCCGGTGGTCCCGGTTGCGGTTGCCGGTTTCAACGCCCTCAGAGCCCTCTCGCGGTTCAATGAAGACCCCAGCAAGGCCAGCCGCCCCTTCGACATTCAGCGTGACGGGTTCGTCATGGGCGAGGGAGCTGCCGTGCTGGTGTTGGAGAGCGAAGAGAGCGCCAAACGCCGCGGCGTCACGCCATTGGCTGAGTTCAAAGGCTACGCAGCCACTTCCGACGCCCATCACCTGACCGAGCCCATGGAAACGGGCGAAAGCGCAGCCCGGGCAATGAACAAAGCCCTGGAAGAAGCCGGCGTCGACGCTTCTGAGATCGACTACGTTAATGCGCACGGGACTTCCACGCCGTTGAACGACCGCCACGAGACCAAGGCCATCAAAGCCGCTCTGGGCGAGGACGCCTACCGGGTGCCTCTGAGTTCCACCAAGTCCATGACCGGGCATCTATTGGGCTCAGGCGGAGCGCTGGAAGCATGTTTCTGCATACTGGCCATGGAGAACAGCATCATCCCGCCGACCATCAACCTATCCGAGCCAGACCCGGATTGCGACCTGGATTACACGCCGAACCAAGCGCGTTCTCAAGAGCTGAACGTCACATTGAGTAACTCCTTCGGATTTGGCGGCCATAACTCGGTCCTAGTCATGGCCAAACCCGGCTTGGACCGATAAGCCGTGACCATCGGAGGCGGGGTCCACCCCTGGTCCCTGCCGTCTGCCATAGACACAGCTGCTCTCTCTGAGCACGTCCCTTCCGCCATCGCCCAGGTGTTGGTGAAGCGTGGCATCGACACGCCCCAGAAGCTGAATATCCTTCTGGACCCGCCCCACCGGCTGCCCTACGACCCACTGCGCATCGCCGGCATGGACACTGCCCTGCGCCGCTTGTATTCAGCGGTCAATAACGGGGAACGGGTGGGCGTGTTTGGCGATTTCGACGTGGACGGCATCACAGGCACGGCCATTATCTCCGAGGGTCTCGCATCATTGGGAGTCCCGGTCACTCCATATCTGCCCCACCGGGTGGATGAAGGACATGGTCTGTCCAACGCCGCCATCGACGCCCTCGCAGCAGAGGGCGTAACACTGATCGTGACCGTGGATACTGGAATCACATCGTTCGACGAAGTGGACTACGCCAAGACGCGGGGTGTCGAAATCATCATCACCGACCATCACCTGCCCCACGACGGTGTTCCCGACGCCGTCACATCACTGAACCCAAAGATACCTGGCGGGGACTACCCGTTCTTTGAACTGTGCGGCGCGGGGATAGGCTTCAAATTGATTCAAGGCCTGTTCGAGTTCTATGGCCAGCCTTGGGACCCTGGCCTGCTGGAACTGGCGGCCCTGGGGACCATCGCCGACCTGGTACCGCTTCTGGATGAGAACCGCTATCTGGTCCAGGAAGGCCTCAGGGAATTGGCCAACACCCGCCGCCCCGGCCTGCGCGCGCTGTACAGCTCCGCCAGGGTGGACCCAGACGAGATAACCGCCGAAACTGTCTCGTTCCAGATCGCGCCCAGGCTGAACTCAGCAGGGCGTATCGGCGACCCGATGGACAGCTACAAGCTCCTTACCACCACCTCGGCGGACGAAGCGGGCGCTCTGACCCATAAGCTGGAATCACTGAACATGGAACGCCGGGCCGTCTCCGAAGAAAGTTATGTGATCGCCGACCAGTTGGTGGCGGATATGGGCGAGCTGCCTTCATTGCTCGTGATATCCGACGAAAGGTTCCAGCGGGGAGTGGCGGGCCTGATCGCAGGACGCTTGGTGGACCGCTACCGCCGCCCGGCCATCGTAATTGCCGTGGAAGGCGAATATAGCGTCGCCAGCGGCCGCAGCATCCCTGAATTCAACATCGTTGCCGCCATGGAGTCCTGCGAAGACCTTCTCGTCCGGTTTGGCGGCCACTCCCAAGCTGCGGGCCTAACGATACCCACCGAGGCCATTCCCCAGCTTAAATCCCGCCTGGAGACCTACAGCGACGGGTCACTTGAGGCCCAAGACCTGGTAAGAAACGTTGAGATAGATGCCGTCATCACACTGGATGAACTGGACGAGGTGATGATCCGCTGGATAAACGACCTGGAGCCCTACGGTCCCGGCAACACCAGGCCGGCCTTCGCCAGTATGGGCGTCAAGGTCCTGGAATACTTCCACATGGGCCGGGAGCAGCAGCACTTGAGGCTGCGGGTCGAGACCAATGGTTCTCAATTCACGGCATTGGCCTTCAACCAGGCCGACAAATGGAAGGCCAATACAGAATATGTTGATCTGGCCTTCACCGTGATGAACGACTCGTTCCGCGGCAAGGGCGCCATCGCCCTAAGGCTCTTGGACTTCAAAGCGTCCGAAGGTTAGCCTCCCCCACCGCTGGCATCCAACTTCGCGTCCCGTCACCCCGAGTGAAGCGGCTAGTCTCTTTGCCATCGACCGAAGTGCTTGCCCATTGGCAATGGAATTCCTCGGCTTCCGCCTCGGAATGACAACTCCCCGAACGGGACTGAGCGTTACGTCCGGTTGGCCGTTGGCCTCACGAGCTGGGCCTTCCAGACCAGCAGCGGTATCGTGAAAATCACCACTATTATCGCGACCACCTGGGCTTCGTTCAGGTTACCGCCGAAGTATTCATTGGCCTCTTCTCTGAGGAAGCTAAGGAAGAACCTTCCGATCGAATAAGTTCCCAAATAGAGGGTGAAAAACATTCCGTGCGGCCGGAGGCGGTCTCGCAGTGGCCAAATTGCGGCTAGCAATATTAGGTCGAATATCAATTCATAGCCTACTGCGGGATGGGCTGGTGGCTTGAAAAGTTGCGCAGAAGGGCTGTTTTCATGAGTGTAAATAACGGCCCAAGGCAGATCGGACATCTTAGCGAAATGTTCGCCATTTATGAGGTCGCCGACGCGCCCGATGGCCTGGGCTATCAGCAAAGCCGGCGCGGTGATGTCGGCCAAACGGCCTATGCCCGGCAGGTTGGCCCGGTGTGCCTCTCCCATGAAGGGGAACACCGTGCGCCAAAGTGACAAGAACCACTCCGAGTTGCGGATCATGATGTAGAGAGCGCCACCCGCGAATCCGCCCAGGATCGCTCCGTAGATCGCGATGCCTCCGGACCAGACCGAGAATACGCTCATGAAGTCATCCCTGTAGACTTCATCCCAGAAATCGATAACGTGAAGGACCCTGGCTCCGATCACTCCGCCGATGATGGCCCACACCGCCACAGAGTAGATGGAGTCGACGATCATTCCCTCTTTACCGCCCCAGCGGGCCACCAGCCAGACCGCCACCGCTACCGCAACAAATGTCATCACGCCATGCCAGGAGAGCGTGATGCCGCCGGCGTCGATCAGATTGGGATTTATGCCGATGGATATGCTGGACAGTATGCCCATTGATTCAACCTTTTCTGTTTCGGATCCGAGGCGTCATTAATTACCCGCAGGTAGAGAGGCAAGGCCGCAGCTTTCCGGCGGGACCGTTGTAACAAGGTAAACCCCGGCGCTGTGCGGTTGCAATAGTTCTGCTATCCACTGGTGTTCTTCTTCACTGGACGGCAGCGTGAAGAACGCCGGCCCAGCGCCGCAGAGGTGCATCACCGGTCCGCCTTGCTCCACAACCTGGCGGCACATGTCCGTTAGTTCCGGGTAGGACTGGGCCGCAACCTCGGAGAAGGCGTTGAACACCAGCCCGCTCACAGATTCTTTTACGAACTGGCCCGTGGTTAGGATCTGTATCATCTGGCGGGTTACACCACCGTCGCTGAACTGCCCCCGGGTCAGCTTGGAGTACATGGCCGCCGTCTTGTTGGGTATAGCCAGGTCGGGGAACACCAACGTCACGGCCAGGGGCGGCAGTGAAGGCAAACTCGTGATCTGTTCGCCCCTCCCTTGGGCCAATGCTGTACCACCCCAGAGGAAGAAAGAAACGTCTGACCCGAGGCCCGCCGCGATCTCCGCCAATCGTTCTATGGGCAGTCCCAGGTCCCACAGTGCATTCAGGCCCAGAAGCGCAGTTGCGGCGTCGCTGCTTCCCCCGCCCAAGCCCATGCCCACCGGGACGTGCTTCTCGATGCTGATGCGGGCTTTGGGTTCTATGTTGCCGGCCTTGGCCAGTTCAACGGCAGCCTGCCAGACGAGGTTCTGGTCTCCGGCCAGGTCTGGATATTCGCACTCAACTTTGAGACCGGTGTCCGGCTCGATGGTGAGAACATCCGCCAAACTGATGGTCTGCATGATGGTCACGACCTGGTGAAACCCATCGTCACGGCGGCCCAAGACTTCAAAGGTCAGATTGAGTTTGGCGTAGGCAGGAAGCTGCACCTTCTACTCCCTCGATTCTTTGCTTCGTGTGGACTTGTCCCACACCTGGTAAACCTGGACCCATTCGGCGATATCCAGCGTCTGAGGGCGGCGGGTGGCGTCGATCTCTGCTTCAGCCAATATGATGCCGCCTGCAGCGGGCTCGATGCCAAGACCTTGACTGAGGGAGTTGCGGATCTGTTTTCGGGGAGCAGCGAATCCCGCGCGTACCACGGTGAAGAAATCTTCCTCACTGGCCACGACGGCCGCGGGCGATGGCAGCACATCCAAACGCACCACCGCAGAAGTGACCTTGGGCGGGGGCCGGAAGGACCTGGGAGGCACGGAACAGACCATCTTGGCCTTGGCGTAAAACTGGGTCGCCACGGAAAGTATCCCCATGTCTCCGGGCTTAGCCACCATGTTCTTGGCCACTTCTTGCTGGACCATAACCACCAGCACCTGCGGCTTCGGCTGCGATTCCAGCAACCGCCGGACTATGGGGTTGGCTGCGTAGTAGGGCAGGTTGGCGACGACCTTATAGCTGGTATCGGGGGCGATAAGTCGGGCCAGGTCTACCACTCTAGCGTCGGCTTCCACACAGGTCAGGTTGGCCGGGTTATCGAGTCTCTGGGGCAGCGCGGCCACCAGATTGGAGTCCAGCTCGATTGCGACAACCCGCTTGACCCGTTCTACCAGTTTCTTGGTCAGGGCGCCCCGGCCCGGGCCGATCTCCACAACCAGGTCGTCCATAGAAAGCTCTGCGGCGTCCAGTATCCGGCCGGCGATTCGACTGTCCGCCAGAAAATGTTGGCCGAGGGATTTTCTCGGACCGGCGCGGTTAGTTGAGGTGGTCATGGCCTGGTGGTGGCATATTCAGGGCAAAGTGGTGTTGAGGAAGAAAGATTTGAGGAAATCAACAAGGCCGCACACCTCCCGTTGTCATAGACCATCGGACATGTTGTGAATGATGACTCAGGCCAGGCGCTCCCGCGGCACCCGCAGGGTCCTGCTTACCGTTGCTTCCTTCCGGATCTGGCGGGGTTCACAAGTCTACGTCGCGCGGGACCCAACCCTCTATATCACCGCCCACAATATGGGACCTCTAGCCTAGCCGAGGGGAGGGATTCAACTCCGCTATAGCGGATTGCGGATAGAGGGCACCGCTGGCTCCCCGTCTAGTACGGCCTCGTTAACATGGTAGGATTGGGAGCGTGGGAGAGTCAAGGGGGCGGTGCTAGAATGAAGCCCGCCTCAACATTTCACCACCCCCGGTAATCATGCAGATACGTAAAGCAGTCATACCCGCCGCAGGCCTGGGCACCAGGTTCCTGCCGGTAACCATGTCGGTCCCCAAAGAGCTCTTGCCCATCGTCGACCGCCCTCTGCTGCAATACGTCATCGCAGAGGCAGCGGAAGCCGGTGTGGAAGAGGTGATCATCGTCACCTCACCGGGCAAAGAGTCGATCAGCGACTACTTCCAGCCCCGCGCCGCCCTGGAGCAGCGTCTCTCAGACAACGGCGCGGACGAGCTCTTGGCGAAGGTTGCCGAGGCCACAAGCCTGGCGCGGGTGAGCTTTGTTCTACAGCACGAACCTCTCGGCCTCGGCCATGCGGTATCGATGGCCAAAGACGCGGTTGGCGGTGAGCCCTTTGTTGTTATCTTGCCCGACGATATAATCGCCCATTCTCCAGGGGCCATCAGCCAGATGGTGCACGTCTCAGAGGAGATGAACGGAGGGGTCATCGCCGTGGAAGTGGTGCCCTGGGACGTTGTAGAGAACTATGGGGTGGTCGAAGCCTCTCAGGTTGCCGAGCGGGTCCACAAGATACAGGGGTTGGTGGAGAAACCGCCCAGGGAGCAGGCGCCCTCCAACCTGACCATCGTTGGCCGTTATATATTGCCTCCGGAGATATTTCAGGTCCTTGAAGATACCAAGCCAGGCGCCAGGGGCGAGATTCAGCTAACCGATGCCCTGGTGACGCTGCTGCAAGACCAGGAACTGTTCGCCTACGAGTTCCAAGGCTCGCGCTACGACGGTGGCACGCCCATGGGGCTTTTGAGGGCGTCATTGGCTTTTGCTCTAGACAGGGAAGACACCTCTCAAGAGGCGATTGAGCTGTTGCGGGAGTTTCAAGATAGAACGGGTCTATCAGCATAAGTTAGGAGGAAATCCCTTGGCCAACGGCAAACAAGGACATCTGGACTCGATACAGACCATCAAGAGCGAATTTCTGGCGGTCCTGAGGGGCATGGACTACTGCCTGGACTGGAAGCAGGACGACTCTGAATGGTCTGCAAGGGAATTGGTCTACCACATGCTGGACACGCCTCCCGGCGGCGCCCAGAACCTGGTTAAGGGGATAATCTCCGGCGGCGTTGAAGAGTACGAGATCTGGAGCGACCTGACCAACATGACCCCAGAACGAGCCGTCTACGACATCGATCAGGTCAACGCTGACATCGAATCCTTCTTCGGCAGCCTGAACGATTCTGTCTCAGGCCTGACCGATAGCGACCTGGAAGAGAAGAAGGTCATGATGCATCAGAGGACACGGGAAGTGGACGAGGAACGCACTCTGAACGCTATTCTGGAGCGGACGCT
>CAYXDE010000072.1:0-13981 GCA_964463525.1 uncultured Dehalococcoidia bacterium
GACGGTAGACCTCGTTGGCGGGTACGCCCGGCATCATGGTTGCGATTGTCTTCCGGTGCACTTCCGCCAGCCGGTTGTAGACCGAATGCTGCTCGCCGGTGGCCTTGCCCACCACCACCGTCCGGCCTATGTCCGAGAAATACCCCGAATACCAGCCGCCGCAGTCAGCCTTCAAAACATCATTGGGCTGCAGCTCGATATCGGTGGGGTCCGGGTGGGCGTAACCGGTGTTGGGGCCGATGGTAAAGAACAAGAACGAGGGCAACTCGGCCCCGGACTGCAGTATGTTGGCGCCCAACCGGGCCACCAGGTCCCGCTCTTTCTCGCCGGGTCTGGAGGTGGAGTAGGTAGCCATCAGCGCTCTTTCAGTGGATGTGGCAGCCCTGCAGAGCAGGTCGATCTCTGCATCGGTCTTGATCATCCTAACCTTCTGGAGCATGGGCTCGCAGGACTCGAACTTGGCCTCGGGCATGGTCTCCAGAAGCTCCAGGTAGTAGTCGGCGGTCAGATAGGCCGGCTCAAACCCGATGCGGCCCGCGCCCAGACCTTTCTCTTGCAGAACGTCAGACAGCAGTTTGATGGGCGAGTCGGCATGTTGGGAGTAGGCTCTTACATCTGCGATCCAAGACTTTTCCCTGACGTAGCCCTCCTCGTTTGTGGCCACGATCAGCGTGGGTTCGCCTTCCCTGGGCCAGACCACCAGCGCCAGCCGGTCGCGGATCACCTTCTGAGACCAGATACCGACCCCTGAGGTGTACGGCACGTTCTCCGGAGACATGGCGATGATGGCATCGAACTCGCCGTTGTCCATGGCGCTCCGCAGACTGTCCAGGTTGCCCAGTATCTCGTTCATCGTCTTAACTCACGCACCGTCTTAACCCACGAATGAAGACCAGGTTTGGGGCAGCCGGGCCAAAGCTTCCGCTGCCAATGGCCCCTTGGCTGCGTACTCGACCGATCGTTCCAGGTGGGCCATGTCGGAATAGCCGACAAGCACCGTCGAAACACCGGGGTTGCTCAGGGCAAAACGTACGGAGGCCTCGGGCATGTCAGCGGCGAATCCCTCGTCCACCAGGAAAGCGAACTGCCCGGCCCTGGACTCATCCTGTTGGAAATCTTTGCCTGAGCCGATGGGCGCAACTGTCGGTACAGCTACCGGATGCCGGTCCGAGGTGCCGGTTAGAGCCCCGGCGGCCAGGACACGGATCACTATGACGCCTACCTGTTTCTCTGCCGCCCGGTCGATCAGCCGGTCGTAATCGGGCATATCGAACCCGGCCGGAGTGTCGTAGCCGGCGCTGGCGTTGATCAGGTTGTATACGGTCTGGACGGTGCTGACCATCCCCGAGGCGACGACTTCGTGGATACCCTTTGGCTCTCCCACGCCGGTCATGCCGTAATACCGGACTTTGCCTTGGGCCTTCAAAACTTCCAGGCCTTCGTGCACCTCGCCCAGCACATCGGCGACTGTCACGGCGCGGACAGAAACGTCGGTCTGAGAGCTGATGCGGTCGTGGAGTTGGATCAGGTCCACCTCCTCCCGGCCCAGACGCTTCAAGCTGGCTTCCACGGACTGGATAACCCCTGCTTTAAGGTCGTTTGGGTCCGACTCACCCAGACTGTACTTGGTGCCGATGAACACATCGGCAGAAAGTTCTTTCAACACCCGGCCCAAGTTGGTCTCCGACTGGCCGCCGCCGTAGCGTGATGCGGTGTCGAAGTAGTTGATGCCCAGTTCCATGGCCCTGGCCACGGCGCGGACCCGGTCGGCAGGTTCACCCCGGACCATGAGACCGCCCACGTCGCCACAACCGAAGCCGATCTCCGAGACCCCTAGGTCAGTGTTGCCGAACTTTCTGTAGTTCATGCTCTACTGCACAGAAGGGAACTTGGGATCGCGGCGTTCCCGGACAGAGTCCAGCCCTTCCTGGACATCCTCTCCGAAGAAGCCCAACATCTCCAGGGCCAGGGAGTAGTCGAAGGCGGTATGTTCAGCCTGACGCAGCCACTGGTTCAGCGAACGTTTGGTGTAGCGCAGGGCCTGCTGCGACCCGGCGGCCAGACGGTTGGCCACGCCCATGGCCTTGTCCATCAGTTCTTCGTGGGGCACCACCTGACTGACCAGGCCGATGCGCTCGGCCTCGGTCCCGTCCAGAAATTCGCAGGTCATCAGGTAATACTTGGCTTTGGCCATGCCGATGAGCATGGGCCAGATGACCGCGGCATGGTCTCCGGCGGCTACTCCAAGGCGGACGTGACCGTCAGTGAACCGGGCCTTGTCAGAGGCTATGGAGATGTCGGCCAGCAGGGCCACCGCCAACCCGGCGCCGACCGCCACGCCGTTGATGGCGGAGATGATCGGCTTGTCCAGATTAATCATGTTGTGGACGATGTCGCGGGCCTCTTCCATGGTCCCGGCGATCACCTTGCCGTTGCCGATGGACTCTTGGATCAGGTCGAAGTCACCACCCGCGGAGAATGCGGTACCGGCCCCGGTGACCACGGCCACCCGGACGTCGTCGTCCTTGGCCAGGTCCAGCCAGACAACGCTGAGTTCTTTGTGCAGCTTGAAGTTGGTGGCGTTATAGACCTCAGGACGGTTGATGGTCAGGAGTGCGACACCGTCTTTGACCTCGATGATCAGGTGTTCGTAAGCGCTGTAGTCGTACATGGTTCCTCGGAGGATAGCTGTCAGCGGCCGGCTTTCAGCAATCAGGTGGATTTAGTCTCGTTTCATGCCCATTGCGGGGTTTGCCAACCGCCCGTTGTCCGACGGAGATCAGATTCCCTCAGACTTTCTATCGAGCTTGGCATCAGTAAAGGGACTGGTTTTCCGTGAGACGTTCTACTTCAGATTGGGACATCCCCAACACTTCTTTGAAGACGTAGTCGTTGTCTTCGCCGATGTTGCTGTAGGGGCCGTAGTCCATGGGAGACTCGGACAGCTTGGGCGGGTTGGCGGCTGAGATGCCTTCTTTGCCCTCCCATTCATAGGCTGGTCTTTCACGGTTGGCTAGATAGAAGGGCGTGGGCCGGTAGAAGTTGCGGGCCTTCAGGTGATCGCTTTCGTACAGGTCCTTGCCTTGGGAGACCATGCTGGCGGGAACACCGGCTTCTTGCAGCCGGGCCATGGCGTCTTCGGCGGTCTGAGTGGCGGCCCATTCTCCCACCAGTTGGTCCAGCCGGTCCTGGTTGGCCAGCCGGGACTCAAGAGATGAGAACTCCGCGTCCCCGCACCAGCCGGGGTTGCCCATGACCTGGCAGAGAGCCGACCACTGATCTTCGGTCTTGACCGCTATGGCGCACCACCTATCGTCTCCCTGGCACTGGTAGACGCCGTGGGGCGCTGCGAAGGGGTCGCGGTTGCCGATGCGGTTCGGCATACGGCCATTGGACTGATAGTCCAGCAGGGCCGGTCCGGCGGTCACCGCGCCCGACTTGAAGATGGAGGACTCCATGGTGGCAGGCTGGCCGGTCAGAGAACGCCGCAGCAGCGCGCCCATGATCGCCACCGGTTGGAAGACGCCGGTGTGGTAGTCGGAATAAGACGTGTTGATGGTGGCGGGAGGTTCGCCTTCTTCGCCGGACATCAAAGAGACTCCGCCCATGTGCTGCACCAATATCCCGTAGGACTTGTAGGTGTAGTACGGGCCGATGCCGCCCAAGCCGGTCTGCCACATCAGGATGATATCTTGCCGCAGCCGCCGGAGCTCCGGAAAGTCGATCCCCCACCGGTCCAGGATGTTGCGGCGGAAGTTGGTCATGAAAACGTCGCTGACCTTGACCAGCTCTTTGAACACCTCCATCCCGTCGGGTGTGCGGACGTCGATGGTGATCCGTTTCTTGGCCCGCTGGAACTCGGGCTGGCCGCCGCCCCGGGACCAGGCCGGAATGAAGTTCATCTCGTCCAAGACTTTGTTGGTCTCGACCTTGATGACCTCTGCGCCCATGGACGCCAGGATGCGTCCGGTCATGGGCAGGGCCACATACGGGCCCAACTCCAGGATGCGGACGCCGGTCAGCGGCTTCTTTGGGTCGGGCATGGTTAGATCGCTCCCTGAGAGCGGAGAGCCGAGAGTTCGGCCTCGCTCATGCCCAACTCGCCGACGAAGATGGCGTCGTTGTCCTGACCAAGGTGCGGGGCCGGCTTGGTCGTCGGGGAGACCTCTTCGCTGTCGAAAACGCCCAAGGGGTACTTCAGAGTCCCGGCTTCGGAGTGCTCCAGGTCGAACCAGAAATTGCTGGCCTCAAGTTGGGGGTCGGTCAGTAGGTCGGAAACCGTGTTCACCGGGATGAAGACCAGGTTCCGTTCCTGGCCCTGATGAAAGAGTTCTTCGGAAGTGAAACGGGTCGTGAAGTCGATGACCAGGGCTGTGATGATGTCGTTGAAGGGCGCCCTATCTTGGTTGCCGCCCTTGTAGTCGTCGTTCAGTATCTCTTCATTGCCGGTGACCTCGTACATCCACTGGGAGAGGTTCTCCCATTCCCGCGGGGTGATGATCCCGGCCGATATCCAGCCGTCGCTGCTAGGATAGGCGCCCAGGGGGATAACCAGGGTCGAGTTGGTGCCGACTCTGGTCACGTTCTCGTTGCGCTGCATCCAAGCCAGGGCGGGGTGGGCGTCGGTGTAATAGGTGATCATTGCCTCCTGCTGGGAGACGTCGATGTGCTGTCCTCCGCCACCCTGCATGTCGCGGTAGAACAGAGCGCCCATGATGGCGGCGGCGGCGTACTGTGCCCCGGGGAAGTGGGACTGCTCATTGCCCTGCCGAAGGGGCGGGCCGTCGGGGTCGCCGGTTATCTGCATGAACCCACTGGCAGCCAGCGATATCAGGTCCGAAGACTGGTATCCGCTCCAAGGGCCGGTCTGGCCAAAAGGAGTCACCGAGGCCATAACCAGACCTGGGTTGGCGGTTTTCAGGGAGTCGAAGTCCAGTCCCAGAGACTTCATGTAGCCGACGGGAAAGCTCTCGATCAGCACGTCGGCTGATGCCGCCAGCTTCTTGAACAGGTCCTGTCCCTGCGGGGTTTCGATGTCCACGGTGACCGACCGTTTATTGGTGTTGTAGAAGAGGAAGTAGGCGCTGCGGTCTGCGCCGGGTTGGTCGCCGATGAAAGGAGCTCGCTGTCGGGTGGCGTCCCCACCGGGAGGCTCAACCTTGACCACATCGGCGCCGTAGTCGGCCAGCAGTTTCCCGCAGAACACGCCTTCCGGGCCTGTCAGGTCCAGAACGCGGTATGGGGGCAGAAGGACGCCATCAGCGGGAGCTTCGAAGGGCATATCGGTCCTTGTGAGCCAGCTTTGCATAAGCTTTGAATCGTAGCTAAATGAGCAACTTTGGCGATTGTAGTGAGCGGCCCACGGCCAGTCAAGACTCCGCCTCTCTTCAAACTCGGTTGTCCGGTTATGCCCAAGCCGCTCGTCCTGAGCTCCGTCGAAGGACGGTGGCGCAGACGTGGTCCGACGGGTCTCAGTACGAGGGACTCTCTTCTTACATGCCAATAACAGCTCAATATCAAATCGATCCAAACAGTCTTGAACGGACTGCTATAATCATGCGGGCTCAACATCACCAAGGAACCCTATGAGAACCTTACTTGCGACCACCCGCGACCGGTTTCTCCTGGCACTGCAATACCAGGACTACCGGAACCTATGGATAGCGACCACATTCTCCGCATCTGCCGCTTGGGCGCTGATCATCGCCCGGGGCATACTGGCCTTTGAGATCACCGACGGCCTGCTCTGGTCCGGAATAGTCACCTTTGCCGCCATGGTGCCGAGGTTGTTCGCCACACCGGTATCTGGCTTCCTCGCCGACCGGTTTGACCGCCAGACCCTATTACGTTGGATATTTGTCTTAAATATGGGCAACAATATCCTCCTGGCTCTGCTGGTTATGACGGGGCTCGTTGGGCCCTGGATCCTTACTCTCCTCGCCTTGGTCAATGGCACCCTACGCGCCTCCCAGATGACTACGGCCACGGCATTGATACCCAACCTGGTGCCCAAAGAGCATCTGCTCAACGCTATCGCGTTGAACCAAGCCACCCAACAGGGAGCGCGGCTGGCCGGGGCTATGGCTATCGCCCCGCTGCTGGGTCTAGTCAATATCGAGTCCGCCTTTTGGTTGTGCAGCGGGCTCTATTTCCTGGGCTTCTTGCAGGTCTCCCGGGTAACCACCCGGTCCACCGGAGTGATCGACAAGAGCCAGGGGTTCTGGTCGAACCTGTTCGAGGGCTTCGTCTACGTCTACAAGCGGCCCATCATCATGTCCATGGTGCTGCTGGTCCTGGCCCACTGCGCTTTCACCATGTCATACGAGTCCATGCTCCCTGGCATATCCGAGGACAAATTGGGGACAGGCCGGGTCGGTGTTAGCTGGCTGATCGGCGGGGTTGGCGCCGGAGCGTTATTCGCCTCGATCTTCTTAGCTGGGGTTAGAAGTGAATCTGTCAGAGGAAAGCTCTTCCTGTTTTTCGCTTTTTCCAGCGCGGTGGGACCGGTACTACTGGCATTGTCGGACAATACCGGTTTGTCCATCGGCGCCACGGTGATAATGGGCGCCAACCAAGCCGGGTTCATGACCATCAGCCACACGATCATTCAGTCGTTGACCGAAGACCATGTCCGGGGACGCGTGGCCGGGGTCTATTCGGTCCACGTGGGCGGCAGCATGGCCGTGACCAACATGGCCAACGCGGCATTCGCCGATCTGTACAGTCCTTCAGCCGTGCTGATCGTCGGAGGGCTCATCTTCGTGGTGGCCGTGTTATTCAGCCTTGGCAGTGGATCGTTGAGAAAACTTTACTTCCCGAACGCTGCACCAGCAGCAGTCGGGGCTTCGGCGGATTAGGGATACGAATAACAGGAGTAACTCATGGCTGACACCGCAAGCGAGCTAGACCGGTATCTACAGTCGACCACCAAGTCGAAGGCCCTGTGGGAGGACGCCAAGAATTACCTGCCGGGCGGCGACAGCCGGAACTCCATCTTCTGGGCGCCCTACCCCATCTTCGTCGACCACGCCTCGGGCTGCCACGTGGTCGATTCTGACGGCACGGACCGTTTGGACTTCATAGGCACCATGACCACCCTGATCTTGGGCCACGGCCCCAAGCCGGTACTGGACGCAGTGAACGCCCAGATGTCCCAGGGTGTGGTCTACAACGCCCCCAACGCCCATCAGGTGCGCCTCGCCAAGCTGCTCTGTGAGCGCATACCCAGCTTCGACCTGGTGCGCTTCACCAACTCCGGAACAGAAGCGACTCTGAACACCATCCGGGCGGCCCGGGCGGTCACCGGCAAGAGCAAGATCGCCAAGGTCGAAGGCGGCTACCACGGCAGCCACGACCAGGTCAGTGTCAGCGTCCGGGTGAACCCGGCCAAGGCCGGTGAGCGCTCCCATCCCGACGCCATGGCAGCCACAGAGGGACTTGGCGAGGGGACCTTGGACCAGGTGATAGTTGTCCCATTCAACGAGACCGCTATCGCCCGGGAGACCCTGGAAGCCCACAAAGATGAACTGGCGGCGGTGATCATCGAGCCGATGCTGGGCTCGGTCGGCATGCTGCCGGCCACCACCGAGTTTCTGGCCATGCTCAGGGATTTCACCAAAGCCAACGGCATAATCCTGATCTTCGATGAGGTGATCAGCTACCGGGCAGCCTCGGGCGGCGCACAGGAGTATTACGGCATCACGCCAGACATGACGTCCTTGGGCAAGATCATCGGCGGCGGGTTCTCCATCGGCGCTTTCGGCGGCCGGAAAGACATCATGGACCTCTATGATCCATCAGCAGCAGGCGGACCACGAGTAGCCCACGCCGGCACGTTCAACGCCAACCCCGTGACCATGCTGGCCGGATCGGCCACGTTGGAGCAACTCACCCCCGAGGTCTACCGCAAGCTGGCCGAGATGACCGAGTACCTCCGGGCCGAGATCATCAAGGTGGGCGCGGAATTGGAGACCCCGGTACAGGTGACGGGGTTGGGGTCATTGTTCGGCATCCACTTCACCGGCGAAGAACTGGTGGGCTACCGTGACATCGCCGCCGAGGACGCGGCCTTCCGGCACCAGGTGTTCTTGGGACTGCTGAACGAGGGCATCCTGATGGCCTCCAATCTGGTGGGCGCGGTCTCTACAGAGATCGGAGAAGCTGAGATCGACGCCTTCACGTCGGCCCTGCGCCGGGTGCTAGAAAGGGCTCTGACCCCGTCCGGTTAGCGAGTCTAATGCCAAAAGGAAAAGAAACCATGTTTCAGGGATTTGAAGAGCTTCAGATAGAGGCCAACGGGACCACCATCAACCTAGTCAAGGGCGGCAGCGGGCCTCCCATGTTGATGCTTCATGGCTACCCCCAGACCCACGCCATGTGGAACAAGATCGCTCCCCGGCTGGCCGAGGACTTCACCGTGGTCTGCCCGGACCTGCGTGGCTACGGCGACAGCGCCAAGGTCGAAGGCGACCCCGAGCACATGAACTACTCAAAGCGCGTCATGGCCCAGGACCAGGTGGACGTTATGAAGAGTCTGGGCTTCGACCAGTTCTACCTGGTTGGGCACGACCGTGGCGGCCGGGTGTCGCACCGCCTGACCAAGGACCATCCCGATAGCGTGCTGAAGCTGGTCACCCTGGACATCATCCCCACGCGGACCATGTTCCAGATCGTGAACAAGGACTTCGCCACCAACACCTACCACTGGTTCTTCCTGATCCAGCCCTTCGATTTCCCGGAGCGGGTGATCGGGGCCGACCCGGAGTTCTATGCCGGCCGGGGTTTCAACCGGGTCAAGGACGCCGACACGGTCTTCACGCCCGAGGCGCTGGCCGATTATCTGCGCTGCTTCAACAACCCCGGCACCATCCACGCGGTCTGCGAGGACTACCGGGCCGGGGCCACCATCGACCTGGTGCACGATGACGAAGACTTCGACCAGAAGATCAACTGCCCCATGCTGGCCATGTGGAGCTCCACGGGCTACGTGGGCCGCACCCAGGACGTGCTCAAGGTCTGGCAGGACTACGCCACCAACGTGCAGGGCCAGTCGCTGACCTGCGGCCACTACATAGCGGAAGAGATGCCTGACGAGGCCTACGCCGCCATCAAGGGATTTCTGTCTGAATAAAACTCACCCACTACCAACTCTCGGAAATGACGGTTTCACCCAACCGTTCGTGGTGAGCTCCGTCGAACCACGCCTGCGCCACTGCCCTTCGACAAGCTCAGGACGAACGGGTCAGAGACGATGAGTTCCGTTTTTATCAGCCAGCGATCTAGTTCAAGACAGGAAAACAAGAGGAGAGAAATCATGGGTTCCATCAGAATGTACACCGGAGACGACGGAAACACCCACATCGAGGAGATCAGCCCGGCTGACCATCCCGCCTGGAACGAACTGCACAACGCCAAGGGGATCATCTTCCGGGCCCAGCAGCCAGGATTCTTCAGCGACTGGCACATCGCCCCGCGCCGCCAGTACATAATCACCCTGTCCGGCGAGGCTGAGATCGGCCTGAAAGACGGCACGGTCCACCGTCTCGGCGCCGGCGACGTCAACCTGGCCGAAGACCTGACCGGGGCCGGCCACACAACGCGGGTCGTAGGCGACGTCCCACGGGTCACGGCGACGGTCCACTTAGAAGGCTAATCCGCTTCACATAACCGACAAAAAGGGCGTCCCAACTTTTGGGGACGCCCTTTTTTATTGGCCCATTTCCCAAGAGAGGTCTAGAATTAAATAGGGAGCCGGTCCAATCGCCAAACGGCTCCCAACGGACCTAGGGAGAAACATCATGCGGTGCAAGCATGTCTGGACTCCTTGGAGCCACTCCAGCCCCACCCTGAAGACAGATCAACTGCCCCGAGGGCTGGCTTTCCTAGTCGTGGCCTCACTACTGGGAATACTCCTCTTGATCGCCGCTTGCGGGTCGTCCGACAAAGACCCGACACCGGCAGCCCCCGGCGAAGCGACCCCCGTTCCTGCGGCCTCGCCAGCGCCCACCGAAACAAGCGGCACACCCCCGGAGGCCGTGATGCAAGCGGCCAGGCAAGAACTCGACACTCTGATCCAACTGGCACAAAGCGAATTGACGCTCGATACGGGCGCGTTGACTGAGTACTCGGAGGATGTGGCAGCGGTACTCGACCGGATAGATTCCGACCCCCAAGTGCTGCAAGGATTCCGGAAGATCCTCGAAGATGCCTTGGGGGTGACCTTCGTCTTTGAGGATGAGACCCGCCGAATTGGCGCAGAGCCGGGCAAAGTAGCCCACGCTCTCCCGCTAACGGGGCCGTTCAAGTGCTCTGCCACCGACCCGAAATACGATCCCTATGCCGAGTCCAGGGCCTGGCTCTTCCTGCGGTGTTTCATGGACGCCCTCATCGACGTTGTGATACCCATATCCGCCGCGGACCCCATCTTGGCCACGGAGATACCCAAGATAGCCGTCCGGGCGAAGATCACCGACCGGTGCATCAACAACATCGACCGCTGTGCCAGCGGAAACGACCCGGTGCTGAACAAGTTCCAGCAGGGCGACTACGTGGGAGCTCACAAGACCGCCCGGGAACTGGCCGCGACACCAACACCCCAACCGACCGAAGCCCCAACCCGTCCGCCGACGACAGTGCCCACACCGGTCCCGACGGCGCCTCCCACTGCAGCCCCGACTCTGCCACCGGCCATCGGTCTCGAACCAACGCCGGTCCCGGCACCTGGGCCCGTAGTCTCCGACTTCTCGGGCACCTGGCTCGGCCGCTACACCGGGCTATACACCCACGGGTTCTCCATCTGCGGGACCACCATCCCCATCGATGGCTCAATAACAGCGACGCTGACCCAGACCGGCAACCAAGTCACTGGCTCAGCGACCCTGGGCGGATCGGACGTGCTGGAGTTAACCCAAGATGCCAACGGCAACTGCAGCATAACCGGCCGCGCCGACGAAGTAACACCCATCGTCGCGACGGTCTCAGGCAACACCCTCCGCAGCGCGCCGGGTTCATCCGTCACCTTCACCATGACCAAGGCCTCCGAGAACAGCGGTGATGGCAGAACCACCGGCCCGTACCTGGACGCCACGTTCTTCCTGGGGCGGTTGCGGTAGGCGGGCTACCCCCGCCTGAACCCCGCCGCCGGGTGTCTGTCTGGCAGCCTGGCATCTCCGAAGACTTTTTCCCGCAGGGGGCCGGGGGTGTATTCCTTTTGCATCAGGCCGCGTTGTTGGAGGATGGGGACTACGCCTTCTATGAAGTCGACGAAGGTGCCGGGGGTTACGGAGTAGATCAGGTTGAAGCCGTCGACACCGGCGTTCTGCCAGTCCTCTAAGGCGTCGGCTATCTGCTCCGGGGCGCCGGTGAGGAACTGGCCCGCGTTCCGGGTGCGTATCAGGTCGCGGAAGGTCTGCGTCTGGTCTGGGGTCGATTCGATCAGGCCCTTGACCATGCCTCGCAAGCCCCGGCTGTCGATGGTGTTCAGCGGCTTGTCCAGGTCGATGGCGGACAGGTCGACGCCGATGCTGCCGCTGAGGTGGGCCAGGGCGCCCTCGGTGCTGAACTGCTCCTGGTACTCGGCTTCCTTGGCCTTGGCCTCGGCTTCGGTCCCTCCGACCACCGGCGACAGCCCCTGAAAGAACAAGACGTCCTCCGGGCGGCGGCCGTTGCTGACGGCCTGGTTTCGCACATCGGATATAACGCTCGCCGCCCCCGTTAGACTGCGGCGCGAGTCCACGATGAATACGCACTCCGCATGCTTGGCTGCAAAGCTGCGGCCACGGGTGGAGGACCCGGCCTGGAAGAGCAAGGGCGTCCGCTGGGGAGACGGCTCAGCAAGGTGCGGGCCGGCCACGTCGAAGTGCTTCCCTTTGTGGTTGATCTGGTGGACCTTGGCTGGGTCAGCGTAGACGCCGCGTTTGGTGTCGCGCAGCACGGCATCCTCTTCCCAGCTGCCTTCCCATAATTTGTAGACCACTTCCAGGTATTCATCGGCCAGGTCGTACCTTTCTTCATGGGACGGCAGGGCCTCGCGCCCGAAGTTCTGGGCGGCGTTGGGCAGATAGGAAGTGACGATGTTCCAGGCGACGCGTCCTCTGGTCAGATGGTCCAAGGTCGACATCTGCCGGGCAAAGGCGAAGGGGTGCGACTGGAATACGGAACTGGTGAACGCCAAGCCAAGGTTTTCGGTCGCGTAGGCCATGGCGGAGATCAACATGGCCGGGTCGTTCATCGGGACCTGCATGCCCTCGATGATTGATGTCTCGGGCCCGCCACGATAGGAATCGTAGACCCCTATCACGTCGGCCAAGAACAGGGCATCGAAGCAGCCCTTCTCCAATATCTGGGCTAGCTCCACCCACGGGTCCAACTGGTTGTACTCAAGCTGGCGGGTGTCGTCGCGGACCCACAATCCCTGCTGAATATGCGAGACGCAATTCATGGAGAAGGCGTTCATGAGCATCCGTTTCGGCATAGCTAGCTCCACCGGCCCTTCATCGAGTCCACTGGGGTCTGCCAGGGTTTACCGGCACATCATATTACAAACCGTTCCGGAAGCATCAGTAGTACAATGTCCTCGCCCAACGGCAAGTCAACCTACGGAGCAACATCAACATGCGGTTCGGCCACTTCTTCTACCCAATGAAGTTCGACGACACGCGGGACGAACAGGAGATTCAAGCGTGTCTCGACGAAGCCCAACTTGTCGAAGAGTTGGGAATGGATGCCATCTGGTTCGCCGAGCACTATTTCACCGGCGAATGCGTCTACGGGGACCCGTTGGTTTTCGCCAGCGCGGTTGCCGTGAAGACCAAGAAGATCATGCTGGGCTTCGGCATCTTGGAGCTGCCGCTGCACAACCCTGTGCGAGTGGCGATCCAGACGGCCCTGCTGGATAACCTTAGCCAGGGACGGCTGATCGTCGGCACTGGCCGGGGCTCCAACTACAATGCCTACGAGTACGTGGGATTCGGCAGCACTACAGGCCTGGGCAAGCAGCAGTTGGACGAGGCCGAGGAACTCCTGATCAAGGCTTGGACCGAGGACAACGTGAATTTCCAAGGGGAGCACTGGCAGGTATCTTTTCCGTCAGTGCGGCCCCCGCCCAACCAGAGGCCCCCCCCCCCCCCTGCCACAGCCAGCACCGGCGACGCCTCCCAGGTGGAGATGGCCAAGATCGGCCGTCCGGTGCTGATCCGGGGCAATTCCTGCAACGCCACAGGGGAGAAGGTCAAGCTCTACCGGGACACCATGTCAGCCGCCGGTTTCAGCGACGAAGCGGTGGAGGAGGCGTTGGACCAACTCTGGGTTTGGCGCGAGATGCACGTTGCCGAGACGGATGATGAGGCTTTCGACGAGTTCCTGGCCCCCCATTACGCCGCCTACTCGCATCTGGAAGGGATCCGTGCCGAGTGGAACCCGCCCGAGATGGAAATCTCCATCCAGAGGGCGCCGCTTGGCCGCTCGGAATACGCGGAGACCCCCAACCCCGACAAGCCCGAGAACCTGGTCGGCGGCTACAAGCGCGTGGCCGAGCAGATAGCCATGCTGCGGGACCTTGGCGTTCGTAACCTGATGCTGACCAACCGGGGTCTGGTGTCCCAGGAGAAGGCCAACAAATCCCTCAAGCTGCTCAGCGAAAAGATCATGCCGTCTTTCCGGTAGCTTCAGGACCCGCTCATCCTGGGTTGAGCGAGCGTCACCTACATACTATTTTGCTTCTGGAATCAAATTCTTAGGTGTTGCGCATTGGGTTGGTCGATTATCTGCTGAAGAATGATACGACGGGCATCTTGAAGGGAAAGAGCTGGCTTTTTACTAATCGCCCTGGCCCAGAGCACGCGTTCATGTGGTCGCCCGTCGCACGGAATCAATAAGCACCGCCAGAGTGTTCACGCCAATCCGACGTGACGTCGGTTGGCGTCTTACCTACCAGATTACGAAATTAGGCTAGCGCTTATTCGTCGTCGTCATCGTCGTCGCC
>CAYXDE010000073.1:0-13787 GCA_964463525.1 uncultured Dehalococcoidia bacterium
TTCATCTAGCCCAGGTCTAACATTACACCTGGACCAGTTTTCGGGGGCAGGTCAATGTGGCGTCCTTTACCTTGACCGGCGGTGGCGGTCGTAACCCTGCCGGTGACTAGGGACAGGTCTGGTCGCAGCGCGTTGACCAACGACGTCTTACCCACTCCGGAATGGCCGGACAGCAGGGTGATCTTGCCTCGGATCGTATCCTCAAGTGACAACAACCCCAACCCATTTAGTGCACTGGTTCTTAGCACCGTTACCCCAAGTCCGGCGTAACCCTCCAAAAATAAGTCCACATCGGGAGATGTTCTCAAGTCTGCCTTGTTTAGGCACAAAGCCAGGGGCAGTCCATACCTTCCTGCAGCAACCATGTAGCGGTCGATCAATCGTGGACGGAAGGGTGGCGTGGTAGGTGTGCAGACAAGTAATATCTGGTCGATATTGGCGGCCAATACCTGCTGGGTGGCAGGTGTACTCGGGTAACCTTCGCCGCTTTGACGCCCCAGTACTGATCGTCGCGGCTCCACGCTGATTATCCGCTTCAAGTCTGGGCCCAAGGGTTCAAGGTTCACCCTGTCCCCAACAGCCAGAGGCATTCGCTGTAATTCTCCGGACAAAACCAGATGAGGTGATGGTCTGGCGAAGGATACTCCGTCTGGGGTATCCACTCGAATATCCCGGCCTTGGACTTCCAGAACCATCCCGAGGGCGGTCTTATCCGGGGTTGTACTTGTCAGCCGGGTATGAGTTTTGCGGCGAGATCCGACCGGTTCGACCACTGGCAAAGCATCCGTGTCCTGGTCGTAGTCATTCCATCGCCGGTAGCGAGGAGGTTGGCGTTTCCCTTTCTTGTTTGAACCAGAGCCTTTTGCAGATCTGCCGGCGCCGCCTTCGCGGGATGCTTTCTCCTCCAAGAACCTTTGTATTTTGCGTCGAGCACGGGGGCTCAGCTTATCCATGGACATCATGACTCCTCAGGAATAAAAAATGGCCGGGCGATTCCCGGCCATTCTTGAATCAAGAGGAGACGTATCTATCTATTTCTCTTTAGGTGAGGTACGGGAACGCCAGAGACGCGAGAGGACCATTACAATTCGTGAGGCCATAGATTCCCGTTCCTCCTTTTTTAGATGTTTGCGCGGGCGTTGCTCCATTTACCCTACCAGCCACGTTTGAAGAGGTCAACAATCGCCGACGATTGGGGCGATAGACCTAACAAAGATAGACACACACCATCGACTCGTGGAGCCCTCCAAGAAGAGCCGCGCGGCTCCAGCGAGTCAGCTTGATAAATCGAGAGGGAAGTGGGCGGTCCTCGCCCATGATTTGCCGGCGATCCACTGTGTTCAAGCAATCTAGGTGCTAGAAACCGATTACAGAGAGAGCCAGGTGACCAGGCCCGCCATTTCCATACCGAAAGGGAAGCGCTTTGATCGAAGGGGCTCCGAGTGTCTAAGTTAGTGGGAAGAGGTGGTCACGTTGGCTTCTTGGCCAGCAAGAAGAACACGCCGCTCAAGGATCCAAAGGCCCCCAATATTAGCCAAGCGATCGTGTAGTTTCCTCGCGCGTCGAACATAAACGCCGCGAATAAGGGTGCAGCCAGCATCAGGAGATACATCGGAGCGCTGGAAATGCCCGTGATGGTCGCGAAGGCCTTGGGACCAAAATACTCAGCTCGGATAGCTACCGTCAAAGGATTCCGGCCGCCGAACCCCGCACCGAATATCACCCCGGACAGGATCGACAGCGGCAAGTTTTGGGCAAGAATTGCCATGGTAAAGCCGACAGCCTGGATGAATCCAAAAATAGCTACCGCCACCCTGGTCTCGATCCGGTCTCCCACGTAGCCACCTATGATCTGAAAAACCGCCGCCACTCCCATCATCACTGAAAACACAGAGGCCCCAGATTGCAAAGACAGGCCCTGGTCGGTAAGCATAGGTACAAGATGGACGGTCATCGTCGCAAAAAGTAGGGAGGAGCAAGCATGGCCAAAGGTAATCAGCCAAAAGGCGGCGGTCCGAATCGCTTGGCTGGCCGTGTAGTCCGGCTGCTCTGTCTCACCGATGTTGCTTGGAACGACACCGATAGACTCCGGTTCGTCGATCCTGTGAATAGGTGGAGGATCACCATCGGCGCGCTCGCTATAATCTTCAGGACGCTCACGGATGAGCCAGGACACAGGGAAGGCCAGGGCTAGAAATACTATCCCTATCCACAGGGCCGTTGTACTCCAACCAAAGTGTCCCGGTGTGACTGCCCACGCCAGCACTGGTAAAAGGAACAGGCCACCTAGGGGAGACCCCTCGGCGGCTACCGCCATAGCCAGACCGCGTTTACGAATGAACCATCTATTGATAGCCGTCATAAACGGGAGCCAGCTCCCAGCTGCTGAGCCCGCCATGATCAATCCATAGGAGAGATAAAAAATCACCAGGTTGTTGGTACGGCTGAACAAGACAAAGCCGGCACCGGTGATCACTAGCCCAGCGAACACCATGCGCCGAGGACCCAACCGGTCGATTAGGTACCCAAGAAAGGGCCCAAGGATGCTGCCTTCAAGCTGAGCAAGGGAAAAAGCGCCGGTAAGTTGCGCTCGGCTCCAGCCAAAATGCGTCTCGAGGGCTTTGACCCATACACCGACCCCACTCCATATGGGTCCGCTGACGAGGCCAATCACCAGTAGAGCGAGCCCGACTAGCTTCCAGCCATAAAACATCCCTCTCATCAAGAGATCGTCATCGGGTAAAACGGCAGTGCTATTGGCATCGAAAATGGGTAACGCATCTTTAGATCAGTGACGGCATGTAGAGTCCGATCAAATTCTAAGTTAATCAAGAAAGCCCTCCGATGTTCACGCGGAGGGCCTCCGATATCTTAGACAAAGAAACAATGAGAGAGCAGTGACGAAATCAAATAGACGGTAGCATAGATTTCGGTTGGACGGAGAGTTCGACTTATTTCAAAGCCTTATGTCCCCCGTCTCAGCCGAACAAGATTACGGCCCCATCTTAGTTTTCAGCCCTCTTTTTACGCCTACGGGCCGGGGTGTTTCGTGTCAATCACCACAGATTATAAGCACCACACAAATTTAACTCATCCAGTCGGCCACCCGTTCGGCAATCATTATGGTAGTTGCGTTAGTATTCGCACGAACGCAGTCTGGTAATACTGACACGTCTACTACCCGTAACCCCTCAACTCCTCTAACGTGGCAATACTGATCAAGAACCGCCATCGAATCACTATCAGGACCCATCTTACACGTACCAGATATATGCTGAGTCGTCGTGACGTTTCGCATCAGCCAATTATCCAAAGTCTCATCTGAAACCAAATCTTCGGGTGTTGGAGTGATGCAACTTTCTATGATGTCTTTGTATGCCTCATTTTCAAATAACTTAAGGCACAGCCGGACTCCCTCTCTCATTCGTTCCCGATCCCACGATTCTTGCAAATAACGGTAATCAAGAAAAGGCTGCTCGTGCGGATCTGTAGAGACCAGTTTCAATTCACCGGATCCTACAGCTAGTTCGAGAACACAGGTAAACCGTATACCTTCTCCTTCGGCGGGGTCGCCACCCATTGGAGAAGAGAAAGAAGATGCCATAATCTGCATATCATTTCGGTCGCTGGACCCCGCAGCTGTATACCTTAAGGCAAGTTGGCTACGAGGAGCTTCGGGATCCAAGGGGAAATCGTCCTTTACAGACACTGGGAGCCTCACATTCGGGTGATCCCTCAAATTCTGGCCGACTCCTGGGGAATCAAGCACGACAGGTATTCCCATTTCCCGCAGATGCTCAGCCGGTCCAACGCCCGACAACATAAGTATTTGGGGTGAACCAATTCCACCGGCGCTGAGGATTATCTCGTCACTTTCAACAGTGAAAATTTCTTCCCCGCTTTCCACCTCAACTCCAATGGCCCTAGTGCCATCAAACAAGATTCTGTGAACGGTGACATTAGAACGCACTGTGAGGTTCATCCGGTTGCGTACGGGATTCAGATAAGTCAACGAGGTACTCATGCGTACGCCGTTCGGATTGTTCATTGGAATAGGTCCGACTCCGGTGGAATCAGGATGATTCATATCAGGGTCGTAAGGATAACCGTTATCTTGACAGGCTTTAAAAAAGGCGTGTTGAGCAGGTAGCCAAGTATCTTTGGGATGCCGGCGAACCGGTATTGGACCTTCAGAACCGTGGAAATCGTCTTTGATATCGGTGTCTGTCTCCGCCATCCTGAAATATGGGAGGGTCTTTACGAACGACCATTCATCATTTCCCCAGGAAGCCCAGTTGTCATAGTCCTCTGGCACCCCCCTAAGAAAGACCTGACCGTTAATGGCACTAGATCCGCCGACCACTTTACCTCTAGGCACCGGCATGGTGTTACCTTGCTCTTCTGTTGCCTTGCCTGAAAAAGCCCAGTTATGTGGAGCATCGACGGCCGACGCAGCCTGGTTGTACCCAAATTTGAGGTCGTCGGGGTAAACGTCGAAAGTAGGATAATCAGGGCCAGATTCAAGGAGCAATACCGACCGGTTGGAGTCTTCCGTAAGGCGAGTGGCCAGTACGCATCCGGCTGATCCTGCGCCGATTATCACGATATCGTATTTCATCGTTCACCCTCTTTTAATCTAACGATTGGTATGGGCAACTTTCATGAAGCAATTGAGCAAAATTGCTTCGAGCGAAGATATTACCTGCAATATACGGCTATTGTCCACAATGAAATGGAACTGGGGACGATCCAACGGACAGAGCGCGTATAATCTAAATACAATGGCTTTGAATCGCCATGCATTATTTCGCTATACCGCCCATAAACTCCAGCATGTCCACGGGACGATGTTGATGGAGGACGGGTGGGAACCCAAAGAGATCATGGAAAGGTTAGGCCATTCGTCGATAACCGTCACCATGAACATCTACGCCCATATTCGGCGGGGATCTCTAAAAGAAAAGGTCGATCGCCTTGATCGACTGTTCCGTACCAATTGACCGGTCGATCGACCATACTTTATCTGACGGCCCCATTTCGGCCCCGTTTTTTGTATACCTACATTGTCTATATTGTCATCATTTCCATTTTTAGGCGTGAATCATTGTCAATATCGACAATGTGGACAGTGTAAACAATCGAAGCCACGGTTTCGTAGTCCGCCACCGGTGTCTTGGCCAACTTTCCAACGCTCAGTATTGTTAGATATTTCGTTAAAGTCACCAACGTATACCCACGGATTGGCCTTACCATAGCATCTCTGACGACTCTATTAGGACTTCCTCTCGACTTATCACTGGAACCGTAGGGTTTTCGCGACTTCCCGTTCGGGGAAAGCACGAAAAGTCATCGACGTTCTCCGCGTGAAATCGTACACGACTTAACGGTTAAGTCGGGGAAAGTCCTGAGGAAACCGAGAAAAAGCCGGGGAGAAACCGCGACGTCCCGTATACGGTTTGTCGTGGAAACCGTATAGAACCGTGGGAAAACCGTGTGGTTAGCTGGAGTAAACCGCAAAGAAACCGTACACGGGTCATTTGCAGGTCGGAGCAATAGCATCGCGGCCCCATTCAGAGTAGATGTCGGACCTTCCAAACTCTCCTCGGAATCCGCATCGCCATACCGTCGACCACGAAACGCTTGTGGCCGGCTCACAAGTTCCGGGACTTTCTACGACTTTCTCTAGGAGGCGACCACTACTTCCCTTTGGGAAAAACCCTAAAAGTCGTCAGATTTCTCGAGGAGAAGTTGAGCCCTACTCACGCCAAAGATGAGAAAAGTCTAGGGGAAGTCGGGGAGCAAGTAGTGAAAAGTAAAGACGGAGTCGAGAACCAAGTCCTGAAAAGTCGTAAGGAAGTTAAGGCTCGGGCCCGAGCACCGTCCGGCATCCAGATCGCGGTCAACCAGCGCGGCTACGTTGGGGAACCAACAATTTCCCCTGTTCGCTGGCCCATCTGCCGGTACTGCTCCGAACACCCCGGTACAAGGGTGTCCTATCCCGAGACCCAGCCGTCCAACGATTCCCCGATCTGTATGCTGATCGATCGGGCTGTTTCCACGTCTCCAGAGTCAAGGGCCGCACGATGACCGCGGCGTAGGTCTCTCAACCCGGCGTCACGGTTGAAGATGGCCTCCAGGAAGGGCTTATGGTCCGGTCCGTACCTGGTGGCCTGGCGAGTGAAGGACACCCGATCCCCATCCGCTGTCTCTTTGGCCTGGACCTCGAACTCCAGTTCGCCCTGGTAGGCGGCAACGGCGGCGGCGAATTCCTTCGGGTAGCGCCACAACAGGGTGGCCCAGGGTTGACTGAAAGGGTCATCTTCCTCTTTCCCGAGACGGTCCTCCACTACCCAGCCCATATCTCCTTTCAAAGTCAGGTCCCGCACATTCCTGGCCAGGGCTTTGGACACCCTGACCGGGCCATCGCCCTCGGTCACTGCAAAGACACTGGCACCAGGTTGTAGGAAATGCTCCACCAATGACCGGAGCCTGTCAGGCGTCTTCCGGATGGGATCCAACCGCAACCTTCTCAGTTCCTTGACCTCTTCGCTGTTCCAGGTCATCCCATCCATATGCCGTACCCTCCCGTCCTCAGCCGTGATCGCCCATATCTGACCGGGTCCGTCCGCCTGGCATCGCTCTGGCGACCCCGTGGTCCAATCATAGAGGCCATCTTGTCTAAGGCCAAGAGGACACCACGGTGTTGGCCGCCGCCGCTATCTAAGGTTCGGTGAAGATCTGTCAGTATGGATGAACCGATCGTACATGGTGAGGGTGGAGCGCGTAACAGACCTTCGGGTGTGCAGGCTCCTGGTCTGGCCAAAATCCTGGCGGATATGCTGCGCTCGGCCCTGTCATGGGAAGATGCTCACGGTATCCGGGGTGACCTGGACAAAAACGATAAAGATGTGACCGGTACCAGGAGGTCCGATGTATCATGTTCACCCAGGTGTGAACTGCCCCCGGACAAAGATACCCGGCTTGGCCAGGGAGATGATGGTGATGGCGTACAGGGATCGGCAATTGACGTTTGAAGACCTTCGCGGCCTTAGGGCTGAAGGATACATACGGGATTCGACGCTTGACCAGAAGGACGGCTTCGGCCCAGCGATACAGAGGGGCAACGAGGAGCGGTTCGCCGAGGCCTACAGCCTGGTCCTGGGCAACCGCTGGTACACCGAGTTTAGTAGCGGCAGAAGCGTCGAGAAGCGACTGGAATTCCACCGGCTTCTTGAGGACGCCGGGATGGACCTGTTCGACGTCCTGCTGGTGGACCATACCAGCCGGTTCGGGCGGAACCAGGCCGAGTGCATACGCTACAAAGAAGAGCTTCGCCTGCTGGGTAAGACGGTGGTGTTCGTCTCCCAGGGCATCATCAGTGGCAGCGACCGGGACTTCCTGGCCGAACGCATCAACGAGACACTGGACGAGCAGTACAGCCGGAACCTGTCTCGTTACGTCTCTGCCGGTCTATACGAGAAAGCAGCCCTGGGCCACGCCATCGGACGCGCGCCTCTGGGCTACCGGCAGGAGAAGTCTCCCAGCGGTAGGGGTGCCAAGATCGTACCCGATGAAAAGACGATGCCGGTACTGACTGAGTTGCTGAGAGAGTACGCGTCGGGGCGATATTCCTTCCGGACCCTGGCCCTGGAGTTGAACGGCAAGGGTCACCGTACATCCAGTGGCAAACCATTCACCGAAAGTTCAATCAGCACGGTTTTGAATAACCGGTTCTACGATGGCAAAGCCGTCTACCACAGGGGTCAACCCGATGAAGTGATCAGGGACGGCCTCCACCATGTGCCCGGAGAGGTGAAAGAGTTGTGGCAGAGATGCCAGGACGTGAGGGTAGAACGATCGGCACCAGGGCGACACAGCCCACCGGGAAGGGAGCAGCGGGTATACCCGCTCACCGGGGTCTTGGTATGTGACGGCTGTGGCCAGTCCTTCCACGGCATCACCAGTGCTTCCAGGGGGAGGCAGTCCCCACGCATGACCCATAGCTGGCACCGCTGCCCCATGCGACCCAGCTCAGTGGGAGCCGCCAGGGTAGAACGAGAATTCGCCGACCAGGTCCTGGCCTGCGTGAAACTCGATGATGGCTGGCGCCAGACGGTCCTTAAGGCCCTGGCGAACCAGGGCCCCCGGCCCGACCACAGCCTGGATGTCAAAAGGATAGAGGCGGCCCTGGCAAACCTCCGGAAGCAACACCTCTGGGGAGCTATAGATGACAAAACGTTCAAGGCAGAGCACCAGGTCCTGCGACGACAGGTGAGGAGCATCCAACCTTCTTCTCCTCAGCTCATGATGCCAAACCTTGACCGGGCTTCCAGGTTGTTGCAGGACCTGCCGGCGCTATGGAACCATCCAGGAGTGACACCAGCGCAACAGCGGGGACTGGCCCGGGAGGTGTTCAAGGAGGTACGCTTGAGGGAAGGCCGGCTGGTCGCGGTCAGACCCAGACCCAGATACGCACCACTTTTTGCCTATGCGCTATGGCGTCAGCATGTTGCAGGTGGTGCGCGTTCATCCTGAGCCTGTCGAAGGACAAGGTTGGGGGAAGCCAAAACCAACCCGTACCCAAACAAGTGGTTCGACAGGCTCACCATCAGCGGGATAGAAGTTGATTCAGAACCAGCGGGGGGTACCCGTAGTTGACAAGCCACTCGCGATGTCGGAACCTGATTATGACGGGACCGTTCAGTAGAGATCACCCAGGAGCTTGGAGAAGGAGACCGCAGTTTGGCCACGATTTTCATCCCTACCATGCTCCAGAAAATGACCGGCGGCGCAAAACGGGTCGAGATGGAAGCCCGGAACGTTCGCCAGGTCATAGAGCGATTAGAAGAGCTTTACCCCGGCATCAAGGACCGCCTGGTTGAAGAAGGCGAGATCCGTGAAAACCTGGCCATCGCCATCGACGGAGATGTTGCGATCATGGGCATGCTGGAAAAGGTCGGGGAGAACAGCGAAGTCCACTTCGTCCCGGCCATCGGCGGCGGCATTTAGCGCGAATTTTCATTGACTGGCCTGAATCCCGGCACTTACAATTGTTAATCGTGTCTGCTCACCTGCCGCTGCGTGGCGTGAGCCTTACCGGACCATAAGGAAACGATCAAGCGATATGAATTCCAAATCCCGGGTTGAAAACCCGGTCTCCGCCGGTGGTGTTGTCTACCAGAGGAACAGCGGACGCTTGGAAACCGTGCTCTGCGGACGTAGTCAGCCGGTCCGCTGGAGTCTGGCCAAGGGCACTCCGGACCCCGGTGAGACCCTGGAACAGACCGCTCTGCGGGAAGTCAGGGAAGAGACTGGTCTTGAAGTGGAGATCGATGGCTCCCTGGGCAGCATCGATTATTGGTTCGCAGACCGGGAGAAGGATGTCCGGTATCATAAAACGGTACACTTCTATCTGATGGTGCCGATCGGCGGCGCCACGGACCAGCATGACCCGGAATTTGATGTGGTCGAATGGTTCGATGCCCAAGAGGCGCTGAAAACCCTGGCCTACGCCAACGAAGTGAACGTGCTGCGGCGCGCTTTGGACATGATTGGAGAGCGGGAAGCCGCCAATTCTGGGGAGAAAGCCTGAGCCAATGACGGACACTGGGGCATCTGAACTCAAAGGGGCCAGGGTGGTCCTACGTGACAAACGGCCCGAAGACGCTGAGAACGACTACCGGTGGCGGAGCGACCCGGAACTGGCGCGCCTAGACGCCGCCATCCCATTGACCATGTCTTTCGAGCGCTATCTCAAGCTTTTCGAAGACCAGATGAAGTACCCCACCCCCGGCTCCCATCACTATTCGATCGAGACGCTGGACGGCCGTTTCATCGGCAACTGCATGTATTACGACCTGGATACGGTCAACCGCGAAGCGGAATTGGGCATAGTCATCGGCGACCGGGACTATTGGAGCGATGGCTACGGCTACGACGCGGTTACCACATTACTGGACCACATGTTTACCGTCCGCGAATTGAAGCGGGTCTATCTACACACGCTGGAGTGGAATAACCGCGCCCAAAAGAGTTTTTCCAAGAGCGGGTTCAATCCGGTGCGGCCCGTCCGGCGGATGGCCCACGACTTCATCTTGATGGACGTGCTAAGAGAAGACTGGTTCGCCACCCGTGAAGAACGCCTGGCCGCGCGCTTCAAAGACCAAGGCAGCGCGGGAAGCGGCACTTCTTCCAGCCAAACAACGGCTGACTAACTAACTGCCGCCACTGCTTCTGCTAAGCTGACCGCGCCGGTGTAGAGCGCCCGTCCCACTATCACACCCTCCACTCCCGTCGGCAACAACCCCTTGATGTCTTCCACCGAAGAGACGCCTCCCGAGGCCTGGATAGCCAATCCTGTCTCAGAGGCCAGTTTGGCGTTGGTCCCCATGTCCGGGCCGGTCAGAGCGCCGTCACGGGCGATGTCGGTGTAGAGCAGTCTTACAACACCGATCTCGGCCATCTGCTCGGCCAACTCCAGTACAGTAACTGAGCTGGTCTCCTTCCAACCCTGGAGGGCTACTAAGCCCTCTTTGGCGTCCACCGAAACGACCACCCGCTGGCTTCCGTGCTTGCGGCAGACTTCCTGCACCATGTCCGGGTCCCGCACCGCCGCGGTGCCGATCACAACCCGGTCGACACCGGCCCCCAACCAGGCGTCCGCGGAGGCCATGTCCCGGATCCCACCGCCAACCTGAACCGGAATGTCCAAGGCTTGGACGATGGATGAGATCACGTCCAGATGGACCGGCTTCCCCTGGACCGCCCCGTCCAGGTCAACCAGGTGCAGCCGATGCCCTCCCTGCTCCTGCCATGACAGGGCCATGGCCAAGGGGTCGTCGGAAAACACTGTCTCTTGGTTGAAGTCGCCTTGGAACAGACGCACGCAGCGCCCGTTCTTCAGGTCGATGGCTGGAATAATTTCCATCAGCGCGGACTTAGCCGGCCAGGCCGATGAAGTTCTTGTAGAGGCGCAGGCCGGCGGGGCCGCTCTTCTCGGGGTGGAACTGGGTGGCCACCAGGTTCCCGTTGGCGTAGATACTGCAGAAAGGTATGCCGTATTCGGTGGTGCCGCCAATTCCGTTGGGGTCTTCGGGCGCGGCGTAATAACTGTGCACGAAGTAGAAGTAGCTGTCCTGGGGGATGCCGGCCACGATCGGGTGTTGGTTCTTGAAGTGGACGCTGTTCCAGCCCATGTGCGGGACCTTGAGTCCCGGCGGCAGCAGCTTGGCGTTGCCATGCACCACGCCAAGGCACGGAGCGTCCCCCTCCTCTGTGCGGTCCATCAGCAACTGCAGTCCCAGGCAAACGCCGAGGAAGGGTTTGCCGGAGGCGATGTAGTCTCGTATCGGCCCGACCAGGCCCCGTTGGTTCAGGGCGTCCATGGCTGCCGGGCCAGAGCCCACGCCGGGCAGGATCATGGCGTCGGCGTCTGCGAAATCTTTTGGGTCGCCAGTGACCAGAGGAGTCACTCCCTGGGACTCCAGCGCCCGCGACACGCTGCGCAGGTTCCCAGAATCGTAATCGATTACCACCAGTTTCATTTCGTGTTTATTTTGCCTTTCATCATCTAACGCCCGACCGACACTCCTAACGCCCGATCCACACTCCGCTCATAGTGAGCCCAGCCCAATACCCGCTCATGGTGAGCCTGTCGAACCACCGCATGGGCACCAGCCTTGGTCTCAGTCGCAAAAATGGCTTATGCGCATCCTTCGACAGGCTCAGGACGAGCGGAGATTTCTTGGCTCACTGAAAGCCCGGTCTACGTAGCCCGCTCGATGGGAATGTCCCGGTCTTCATAACGGGCCAGGACGAACAGCAGGTCCCCCAGCCGGTTCAGGTAAGTCATGATCAGGCCGTTGGTTAATACATCCTGTTCCGCCATGGCCACCACCCTGCGTTCAGCGGTGCGGATGACACAACGGGCCAGGTCGATGGCGGCCGATGCTTGAGAACCGCCGGGCAGGATGAAGACCTTGGGCATCTCAAACTCCTCTTCCAAGGAGTCGATGGCCGCTTCCAGTGATTCCACCATCTCTGCGGTAACCGGCTTGAAGTGCTGCTGGAACAGTTCATATTTGCCGGGGTCGGTTGCCAGCTCAGCGGCGATGGTGAACAGCTCCCGTTGCAGTTGGCGCAGGAGGTCGTTGACCTTGGGGTCACTGGTGAAAGCGCGGGCCAGACCCATGACCGAAACTGCTTCGTCGGTTATCCCGTAGGCCTCGGTGTTGGGGCTGTTCTTGGAGACCCGGCCGCCGTAGAGGAGGCTGGTCTCGCCGGCGTCACCGAACTTGGTATAGACCTTTTTTCTGTAATCGTCAGAGGTATCAGATGTGGAAGAAGACACGCAAAGCACCTTCGAAATAAACGGTTTAGAGGGGTCGCCGAGCCCAAATATCAGGCGTGATTCCGCGCCAGAAACGAGGCTGTCGGCAGTTCAGATTGTAGCATAGGGGATTGGTGGGGGCTATACTAACCACCACTCCACGAGAGGTGCGATGTTATGCCGCCGGAAGTGCGGGTTATCGGTATCGAGGGCATGCCCGAGTTCAAGGACGGCGACGATCTGGCCGGACCGATGATGGACGCGGCCGAGGCCCAAGGGACGCCCCTTGAAGAGGGCGACATCCTGATCGTCACCCAGAAGATCATCTCCAAGGTCGAGGGCAAGGTCGTTAAGATAAGCGACGTTGAAGCTTCACCTTTGGCTATCTCCATCACTGAGGGACACCGGCGGGACCCTCGCCACACCGAATGGGTGCTTAGGGAGTCCAAGCGTATCGTGCGCATGGACCGGGGGGTGATAATCTCCGAGACCAAGCACGGTTTCTACTGCGCCAACGCCGGTATCGACGCCTCCAATATCCCCGGCAATGACACTCTCGCCCTGCTGCCCGACGACTCAGACGACTCGGCACGGCGTATGCGGCAGGCAGTCAAAGACCGCTTGGGGATAACGGTCGCGGTGATCGTGTCCGACACCTTCGGAAGGCCCTGGCGGAACGCTGCCGCCGACGTGGCCATCGGCGTTGCCGGGATAGACCCTGTCCACAGCTACGTTGGCCAGATGGACAGCCACGGCCATGAGATGTTCACCACTGAGATCGCCGTGGCCGACGAACTGGCCGCCGCCGGGGAACTGGTCAGCGGGAAGGTAGACGGCGTCCCGGTCAGCATCATCCGCGGCTACCAATACACCCCCATGGAAGACGCCAGCATCCAGCGCATACTGCGGGGTTCCGAGAAAGACCTGTTCCGATAGGAGACTTGAATCATTCAGACTAGAAGAGGACTGGGCATTTATAGAATAATTTGAAGTTACCCATAGGCAAATTTTGAATCCCTAACAACCTACGCCCAAATCGCATACATGGTGATTATCTTCTTCAGAACACACCCCTACGGAAACCCTAATCTTTTATGACCTACACGGTACGCCTATGAAAGATCTCGATACTAGTCGACTCTTTGATAATAGGATGGACTAATACGGCATTAATGCCTGAGACGCAGTAAGATTCACTAGTGGAATTCAATTTGGGTAGCTGATAATCTTTAATAGTTGATTCGGAAAGATGATGATGAAAAGACGGGCAGAAAGAAACAGAACGTTAACCTGTACCGAAGTAGAGATGGCTTCGCTTGGCACATCATTGGTACATCTTGGTTCCCCGGTTACCCGAGATGAAGTTGTTAATTGTATTATCAACCAAGACTTAGAATCCGCACTGCCATTTCTTCCTGACGCCTTTGTTGATTTGATGGTAATTGATCCACCGTATAAT
>CAYXDE010000074.1:0-13744 GCA_964463525.1 uncultured Dehalococcoidia bacterium
CCGGAGGACGCCAAAGATGGTCGAGGTATTAACAGGCACGTTTACGGTTAAGGCCGGTCACGCCCAAATGCTCAAGGGCGGAGTCATCATGGACGTGGTGAACGCCGAGCAGGCAAAGATAGCTGCAGAGGCCGGCGCAGTGGCCGTTATGGCCCTTGAACGCGTCCCTGCCGACATCCGCGCCGACGGCGGCGTGGCCCGCATGACCGACCCGCAGATCATCTGCGACATCATGGACGCTGTGAGCATCCCGGTCATGGCCAAGGTCCGCATCGGCCATTTTGTTGAAGCACAGATCCTAGAGTCTCTCGGCATCGACTACATCGATGAGTCCGAGGTTTTGACCCCCGCAGACGAGACCCATCACGTTTGGAAGCACGACTTCAAAGTGCCCTTCGTTTGCGGCTGCCGCGACCTGGGCGAGGCCCTCCGCCGCATCTCTGAAGGCGCGGCCATGATCCGCACCAAGGGCGAGGCAGGCACCGGCGACGTGGTTGAAGCCGTCCGCCACATGCGCACCGTACAGGACGCGATCCGCAAGCTGGAAAACATGCCTGACGACGAGTTGGTCGTTGAGGCCAGGGACATGCGTGTCAGCCTGGAACTGCTGACCAAGACCAAGGAGATGGGCCGCATGCCTGTGGTCAACTTCGCAGCCGGCGGCGTGGCCACCCCCGCCGACGCCGCGCTCATGATGCAGTTGGGCGCAGACGGCGTCTTCGTCGGCTCCGGCATCTTCAAGTCGGGCGACCCTGCCAGCCGGGCCCACGCCATCGTCCAGTCGGTAACCCATTACCAGGACGCCAAGATTCTCGCCGAGGTCTCCAAGAACCTGGGAGAGCCCATGGTCGGCATCAGCGCCAAGACCATTCCCGACGAGGAATTGCTGGCCACCCGGAGCGAATAGACGCCTGAAACGGTTGGGGGAAATAAACTCCGGCCCCATCGCGGGCCGGACGAGAAATCTGAGAGGAAGAATCAGCAGGCCGAGTTGGAAGTAGGCGTACTAGCGATACAAGGCGACTTCGCCGAACATATAGCCGTCCTCGGCAAGCTTGGCGTTACAGCACGTGAAGTCAGGCTGCCGGAACAACTGGATTCACTGGACGGGTTGATCATTCCAGGGGGCGAAAGCACCACGCTGAGCCGCCTGATGACCATCTACAACCTGAGAGAGCCCATAGGGCAGATGGCCACTCAAGGCCGTGCGGTCTGGGGCACCTGCGCCGGCATGATCATGCTCTCCCGGGAGATAACCGAGAAAGACCCCGTGCCCCTTGGGGTTATGGACATCGGCGTGCAGCGCAACGCCTTTGGACGCCAGGTGGACAGCTTCGAACAAGCCCTGAACGTAAACGCCCTTGGCGGAGACCCCTACCACGCCATCTTCATCCGCGCGCCGGTCATCATCCGCGTGGGCCAGGGAGTGGAAGTCCTTTCCGCTCTGGACGACGAACGGCCCGTGGCGGTACAGCAAGGCAATCTGATGGCCACGTCGTTCCATCCCGAATTGACCAACGACTACCGTTTTCACAGCTATTTCCTTGACCTGGCCAACGGCCACGCCGCTTCATGATCACCGCTTTCCGGACGGGTGACGCCCTGCGTTGCATGCTGGTTGATGCCCCCGGCGGAGAAAACCTGGCGGCGCCTACCGAGTCGGTGGTCCGCTGCCGCCCGTTACGGAACTCCACTTTCTGGAAGCAATCACTGGGCCGGGGCTCCTACCGGGTGACCGTTGGCGATTGGAACGGGATCAACCTGGCCAGTCTGGCATCGGCCCGCATCCGCAGCGGTGTCCGCTCCTGGGAAGTAGACCGGCTCCACTTGAAGGACCCCGGCCAAGCGCTCGATCTCCTGGAACAAGTTGTCTATGCGGCCGGTTGCCGCGGTGCGGAACGGATTTTTCTGCGCATGCCATGCGACAGCGAGATGGTGGACTCGGCGCGAAGGGTAGGATTCTTCCCCTATTACGAGGAGCTACACCTGACGGGCGCGGGAAAGCTTTCCGGAGCCAAACCTGGCCGGTTTTCAGTGGAGGGCCGTACTCCGGGAGACCAGCAAGGGTTGTTCCAGCTATATTGCGCGGCCACGCCGCAGGAAGTACGCCAAGGCACAGGCATGACCGTAGACCAATGGCAAGATTCCCAGGAGCCTGCACAGACCCGTAGGGAAGAATCGGTCTTGAAATTGGATGGGAAGATCGTTGGCTGGCAGATGTGCGAACCCTTCGGCAAGACCAATGCCGGACAGGTGATGGGGCACCCCGCCCACCCGGATTCAGCAGGGCATCTGGTGGGCATCTCCGGTCAAACGCAGAACTGGCTGGTGCCAAGCTACCAGCAAAATGTGGCAGAACTGTTGGCACGGCAAGGCCTGCAAGAAGTTGGGCGTTATACTATGTTAATCAAGACGGTTTCAGTGCCGGTTAGAAGTCGCGAATTTTCCTACGTGGAGGCGTGATATTGGCAACGGTGCAGGAAGAGATTCAGGGAGACGGGCGTGAACGGGAGCAGGTGGAGTTAGACCTGGTCCTAAATGTGCTGCCCCCTGGCGTCGCTGAAGTCTTGCGGACCCGCGACGACCTGGACCAATTACTGGAAGTTGTGCTGGACCTGGGGCGCTTGCCCGAGGCCCGTTTCGTAACGGGAGACGCCGACCTGGACCAGTCGCCGGTGACCATGGCCGACCTTGAGAACGTGATCGAGAGGGTCGGCGATTTCGGCGAGGACAACCGCGCCGGCATCGAGCGCACCCTTCACCGGATATCAGCCATCCGCAACCGCCGGGGACAGGTCATAGGTATCACCTGCCGGGTTGGCCGTGCCGTCTTTGGCACCATCAAGATAATCGAGGACCTGGCCTTCTCCGGGAAGAACATACTGCTCCTCGGCCGTCCTGGCGTGGGCAAGACCACCATGCTGCGGGAGATGGCCCGGGTCTTGTCCCAGGAAGCCAAGAAGCGGGTGATCATCGTCGACACCTCGAACGAGATCGCAGGCGACGGTGATGTGCCCCACTCGGCGATAGGCCGCTCCAGACGCATGCAGGTCCCGTCTCCTTCCCGCCAGCACGGCGTGATGATCGAGGCCGTAGAGAACCACATGCCCGAGACCATCGTCATCGACGAGATGGGCACCGAGCAAGAAGCGTCCGCCGCCCGCACTATCGCAGAGAGGGGAGTACAGCTGATCGCCACGGCCCACGGCAACACGCTGGACAACTTGATCATGAACCCCACTCTCTCCGACCTGGTGGGCGGTATACAGACCGTGACTCTGGGAGACCAGGAAGCCCGCTACCGGGGAACGCAGAAGAGCGTGCTGGAACGAAAAGCGCCGCCGACCTTCGATGTGGTCGTTGAGATTCAAGGCTGGGACCGCCTGGCCGTCCATGACAATGTCGCTCAGGTTGTCGACCAATGGCTGCGCGGATTCCCCATCGCACCTGAGATTCGCTCGCTGGGCGAAGACGGCGAGGTGGTCCGGACACAAGAACCGGCCAGGGTCAGCGAGGCCCAGCCCGGCTCCTGGCAACCAGACACCCGCCGGGGAGGCCGTCAGGGAAGGGGGGCGCCCCAGGCACAAACTGCCCAAGGGCAGATGATGGCCCAGAGCACCATGGGTACGCCGGCCCCGCTCCGGGAGCCCGAGTCTGTTGTAAAAGAAGCAGAAGTCAGAGTGTTCCTGTTCGGAGTAGGCCGGGACAAGCTGGAAGCTGCGGCCGCCGAGTCGGGAACTGCCGTGCAGATCGTCAACGAACTGCGCAGGGCCGACTTAGTACTGACCACCAAGACCCATTACCGCCGGGGCTCCCAGTTGGTGCGCATCGCGGAGACCAGCGGCACGCCGGTCTGCGTGCTCCGGAAGAACACCATGCCGCAGTTGCAGGAGTTCCTGGGCACGGTGATCAAAGAGTGGCACGGCGGCGGCGGCAACGGTCAGGGCGACGGTTTCATACCCGACCTGGGTAACGACGATGACGGCCCGCCCTTCACGGGCGGGAATAGCTCGCCCACCATGGAAAAGGCGATGGACGAGGCGGAACAGGCCGCCAACCGGGTATTGTCCGGCGAGCAGACCGTTCACCTTGCCCCGCAGCGGTCTTATATCCGGAGGCTGCAGCACCTGCTCGGCCAGCGCTACAACGTAGCATCCGTAAGCCAGGGCCGGGAGCCGGAACGGGCCGTTCTGTTCTACAGGGTCTAACCCTTCTCCAAGCACGGAAGTAAGATGGCCTGCTTTATCGTATTTGAGGGTGGCGACGGTTCGGGCAAAAGCACACAGGTGCGCTCGCTCGCGCGCCGTCTACGCCGCAGGAACATCAAGATACTCCGCACCCACGAGCCCGGCGGCACACCACTTGGTCAAGCTCTCCGGCATCTGCTGAAATCGGGCGAGCCCATGACACCAATCAGTGAACTGATGCTCTTCGAGGCCGCCCGCGCCCAGTTGGTTGAGAATGTTATTCGACCATTCTTGGCCGAGGGAGGTGTGGTCATAGCAGACCGGTTCACCAGTTCCACCATGACCTACCAGGGATACGGCCGGGGTCTGGACAGGGAACTGATCGAGCGGTTGAACCGGGAGGCCACTGGAGGACTGGAGCCCGACCTGACAGTGCTGTTGGACCTGCCCGTGGAGACGGCTTTAGCCCGCAAGAACGGTGGAGTGGTCGACACCTTCGATGACGCCCCCGTGGACTTCCACCGCAAGATCCGCCGGGGGTACAGCGCTTTAGCCGCTGCCGATCCGGGAGGCTGGCTGGTGTTGGACGGCCAACGCCCACCTGAAGAGTTGAGCCGGGACATCTGGGCCAAGGTGCAGTCGATTCTCTAAGTTTAGAATTGCTTGGCGCCGCTGCATTACATCATTCTGAAGACCGGCCTTTTCACCGCCGAAGTACGGCGTGTGGCCGTTGACGCTAAGTAGATTCTAAACCCTGTCGCGGCTAATGGTGGACACATCGGCATCTCGGTGCTGCCACGGCCCAACCCCAGATAACCAAAGCTTTTAGCCTTTCCCCCTTACGTGTAGAATAGCGGCAATCTCCAGTAAGGACTGATTACCCATATGGTGGGCCAACCTGATCGGATTTTCGTGGGCCGTCAGCGAGAGATGGCTGGGCTAATGGCTGCCCTTGACAGCGCCGTCGCCGGTCAAGGCAGACTAGTGATGCTGGTGGGAGAACCGGGCATAGGCAAGACCCGCACTGCTCAGGAACTGGCATTCGAAGCTGAGGGCCGGGGCGCCAAAGTGGTCTGGGGCCGTTGCTACGAAGAAGACGGCACACCCCCATTCTGGCCCTGGGTCCAAGCCATTCGCTCCTACGTGCAACGTGAGGACCCCGCGCATCTCAAGTCCGTCATGGGCGCCGGTGCCGCCGACATCGGGGAGTTGGTTCCTGATGTGGTTCAAAGGATTACCGGATTGGAATCTCCCCCTCAATTGGAGCCGGAAGCCGCCAGATTTCGGTTGTTCGATTCGATCACCAGGTTCTTGAAAACTGCGGCCCGGTCTCAACCCCTAGTACTTGTACTGGACGACATCCACTGGGCGGACGAGCCATCGTTGCAGCTACTCCAATTCGTGGCACGGGAGTTGGATGATAGCTGTGTCATGGTGCTTAGCTGCTACCGTGACGTCGAACTGTCGCGCCAGCACCCACTGTCGGAAACGCTAGCCCAGCTATCCCGTGAACCAGTTTTCCAGCGGCACCTGCTCAGGGGCCTTGACCGAGATGACACGGCCCAATTCATCGAGGCGTCGGCGGGGAGCGATGTATCCGGCAATGTGGCGGAAGCGGTTTATGCCCACACGGAAGGCAACCCATTCTTCACCACTGAGGTAGTGCAACTTTTGTCCGACCGGGGCGAATTGGCCGAGGAGGCGGTCGGTGGGGCTGGGGGCATCCGCATCCCGGAAGGCGTCCGCGAAGTCATCGGTCAGCGCCTGAACAGATTATCCAGCGACTGTAACCAGGCCCTGGGCACGGCTGCGGTAATTGGGAGGGAGTTTTCTGCAACCCTCCTGGATCGGCTCATCGATGACTTGTCAGAGGACAGGCTATTCGATGTCTTGGAAGAGGCCCTGGCCGCACGCCTGATCGAAGAATTGCCACCAGACGTCGGCCTGTATCAATTCACCCACCGGCTGGTCCAAGAGGCCCTGATCCAGGAGTTGTCGCTAACCCGCCGTGTGCGGCTTCACGTCCACATCGCCGGAGTGCTGGAGCGTATGTACGAGGATGACCTCGAGTCCCACGCTCCCGAATTGGCCTACCACTTCTCCCAATCGGAGGCGGTAAGCGGACCGGAGAAGGTGGTGAAATATTCATCCTTGGCGGGAGAGCAGGCCCTGCAATCATATGCCTACGAGGAAGCAGTGGTCCACTTCCGCCGCGCCCTTGCATCATGGGAAGAACAAACGCCAGAATCTGAAGGGCCGGCCATTCTATTCGGATTGGCGCAGGCGGTAGCCGCTGTGGGAGGCAAGATTGCCGCTCCTGAGGCGTTGGGGTACCTGGGCCGGGCTTTCCAGCATTACTTGGACCAGGGAGATGTAGACCGCGCGATTGAGGTAGCAGAATACCCGATCGAGCAATATACGAACACCTCCTCCGGGCCGTTATCGATTATTTCCCGGGCCTTGGCGGTGGCTGCGCCGCATTCAAAACAGGAATGCCGGCTGCTCTCGACCCATGCCCTTGCCACTTATAGGGAGACGGGGGACTACCAGACAGCTCAACAAGCGTTTGACCGCGCTCTCGCCATCGCCCGTGATGAAGAAGACCCGACCCTAGAGATTCGAGTTCTAGCTGACGCGAGCCATGCCGCTTGGTGGAATCTCGATCTGTCTGACGCTATAGAATTCTCCCGGCGCGGTGTAGAGTTGGCCGGACAGATCGAGGAACCAAGGGCGGAATCGCGGGTCCGGTCCTGGTTGGCCCGTACCTCCGTAGCTGTCGGGGATGCACGGGCCGCGCGCCAGGACCTGCCGGCCCTGTTGGAGACCGCCGAGCGTCTGCGCGACCAGACAAGGCTCGTCGATGCCTACTCCCGGAATGCGGAAATATGTTATTTCACCGGCGACTGGGAGAACGCTTTAGACTATTGTGACCGAGGGATGTTACTCTCAGACGCTCAGCCGCAGATGCGCTCGATTCGGGCGATGCTGGACTACGAGACCGGAGCCTTCGCGGAGGGCTGGTCACATATGGAAGGGTTGGCCCTTTTTGTTGACCGCACCTCCGTCGAACTGGTTGGATTTCGTTGAGAATGACAGGCTCTAGGGCTGCCGTTGGCAGCCTGGATCAGCGGGGACCCGAAGACTGCCCAAATCGCCGCCGGACCCTTAGAGGACGCACTCGCCGAACCGAGTCATCGATACCGCGGCACCACCGCCAGACTCGGCCTGGCGCTGTCGGCCATTCAACGGGGAGACGTGGAGATGGCTAGGGAGCAGTATCAGGCCCTGAAATCCGCTCCATCCATGATGCTGCTGATGATCAGCATCGACCGGGTGCGCGGACTCTTGTCATCAGCCATGGGCAACGCGGAGCAAGCGATCACCCATTTTGAAGACGGCTTGTCACTGACACGCCCAGCTGGCTACGGACCCGAGACCGCTTGGATTTGCTGCGAATACGCTAATGTCCTGCTCCAACGGGCTGGACCCGGCGACGGGATCAAGGCTGAGTCTCTCCTAGAAGAATCGTTGGCCGTAGCGCAGAAGTTGGGGATGTTGCCCTTGACCCAACGTATCGAAGCCTGCCGCGCCCAGCTGGGGTCAAAATCCGATAATGCCCCATCCTTCCCCGACGGCCTGACCCAACGAGAGGTCGAAGTCTTGCGGCTCTTGGCTCAGGGTAGAAGCAACAGCCAGATCTCCGAGGAATTGGTCGTCGCCGAGGGCACCACCCGCAGGCATGTGGCCAACATCTACGAAAAGATTGGCGTCGCCAACCGCGCAGAAGCCACCAGGTATGCTCTCCGAGAGGGCCTGCTTTCATTGGACGAAACGGTGGATTAAAGGCGGCCCCTTGATTCGGGAATTTGACCTCAAGGCTCTTCTCCCCCGCCTGGCCTAGAAATAGACCAGCTCCAAGCGCCACTTATGTAGGCGTCTGGGAACCTATTTTTAGGCGCCTACACATTTCGGTACATACACCCCCCAAGCCACCACAAAGATTCTGGTTTTCAGAATTGTGTACTTTGGTCGATGTCAGCCCTCCGCGGTCGGTTTAGTGTGTAGCTACACCGAATCGGCAGGTCAGGAGAAGATGATGACAACTGCAAACGCTATCCAAGGAAACGGTAACCCCACGGTCCACCAGAGTTCAGCAACCTTCATGGACCGGTTGTTCGACTGGTTGAACAATGTGGTGGACGTGATGTTCGGCCCCGCCGTCGGAGACGCGATACACGACAATCCGGCAGAAGCGTACCTGTTCTTGAACCCCAGCTGTTGCGGCGCGGTGATCGACACCAAGCTATGGGACCTGTTAACCGAACGGAAGTCACAGCCGGAGACCCAGGAGGTCAGCAATGTCTAGCAATACAGCCATCAGACCGGAAACCATCGACAATCTGGCGGACGCCATATTCCCGGCAATGGCCATGTTGGCCGGAATGAAATTGGACCTTTTCACTCCTTTGAAGAACGGGCCTTTAACCACTGATGAGATTGCAACGGAGATCGGCGTACCGTCCCGCCAGCTTGGCCCACTGCTCTACGCTTTGGTCGAGGCAGACCTATTGGTGGTGAAGGACGACCGGTTTTCCAACACCGTCGAGTCCAACCGATTCCTAGTGAAGGGAACTCCTGGTTACGTTGGAGCTAGACATCTGACTTTCTCGCGCCAGTGGAGTGGCCTGGTCAAGACCGCCGACTCGATAAAAAGCGACGGTCCGCAAGCGAGGCTCGATTTCTCGACGATGTCGCCGGAGGAATTGGACAACTTCTATTCCGGCAGCATCTCCTCTTCACGGGCCACTGGAAAGGGGCTTGTCCAGCGCTACGACTTTTCAGCCTACCGCAGCCTAGTGGACGTAGCGGGAGGCTCCGGTGGAGTGGCCGTTGGAGTGGCCGAGTCCTGTCCGGCCATTCGAGCCACCGTGGTTGACCTCCCTTCAACCGTTCCCCACGCCCAAAGATTCATTGACACCACTGAAGTTTCAGGCCGCGTGAGCGTCGTCGGAGCCAACATCGTGGAAGGGACCTTCTCCGGCACATATGACGTGGCCGTGATGAAGAGCATCATCCAAGTTTTGTCGCCGGACCACTCCAAGAAGGCTCTGCGCCATGTTTGCCAATCTTTGGAGCCCGGGGGGACATTGTTCATCCTGGGGACGATCTTGGACGATTCCCGACTCACACCTTCTTTCGCCGTTAGTTCTAACCTGAATTACTTGAACATTTACGACGAGGGACGAGCTTACACCGAGAGTGAGTACCGGGCTTGGCTGCAAGAAGCTGGATTCGAGTTCTTGGAACGCATCGTCGTTGAAGATGGGACTAGCATAATCAAGGCTCGCAAGCCCCAGTAGAGGGCTGCGGTATCGGGCCTACGGCACTCCTCAGAATGACAGTTTGGACCAGTGGTCGTTCTTAAGTGATTGAGGCAATAAAAAAGGCCCTCCCGAATGGGAGGGCCTTTTGTTTACTTCTGTAGAAAGAAGGTCTAGTCGTCTGCCGGCGCAGGCTCGAGGGTCTCGATCTTGGCGTCGATGACCTGGCGCATTTCCCGGACCCGTTTCAGGTCGGGGTAGATGTTGCCTTCGCCCTTCTTGTCGAAGATCCGCTCACCATTGAAGAATACTTCCATGATGCCCTGGCCGCGGGGGGAGATTGCGATGGCAGCGTCTTTGCCATAGTGCCGGAAAAATTCATTCGCCATCCACGTGGCGACAGCGTGGTGCTGTCAACTTACGCAGTAGGTGATCTCTATCTGGAACTTCCCTTCCATATTATAGGTTCCTCCGAGTGTCCTGAATTTGGCTAACCTTAGTTTAGCGCATAACTCTGCCAAGTCAACCCAAATCAGACACGAACCTCGCGTATTAGGCAGATCTGCCAGGCACGGTTGGGTTGATGCACAGCTACAAGCGGGCGATCACCTCTTGGCCGAAGCGCCGGATGATGTTGTCAGAGTCCGAACTGATGGCCAAGATGAGTAGGTGGTCCACGCCTGCGTCTTGGATGGTGCGCACCTTCTCCAGGCATTCGTCCGGCGTGCCTGCCACGGCGAAGCGGTCGGCTAGGAAGTCCGTTAGGCCCAGTTCGTCGCTGAGAGCTGCGTTCCGGGTCTCACCCAACTGCTCATGTTCCGACGGAACATACTCGCCTTGGAGCGCCATCACAGCCTCTTCAAACTCTTCAGGCACGTTCTTGCCCTCCAGCGTGAACCGGAAGGCGTGATGCCCCGAGGCCACCAATGCCATCTTGATCTCATCTATGGCGTCTTCGCGCCTGTCGGAGATGTTGCATTTGGCGAATGCCCAGACCTCTGCCGAGCCTTCCGGCCTTCCCGCGGCCTTTTCGCCCTCCCTGATCCTGGCGATGGTATCCGCTAGAACGTCCTTGGTCAGGCCTGAATGGACGATCACGGCGTCGGCGATCCCACCGGCCATGGCCAGGGTTTTGGGACCCTCAGCAGACATCACGATGGGCACAGGGTTCTCTGACCACTGGACGTGGATCGACCGGCCTTTGTAGTCATAGGACTGGCCAGATAATATGGCGCGCAACGCCTGGATGTATTCACGCATCTCAGCCATCCGGGCCGGGCGCAGACCCAGATTCAGGATCGCGCTATCGCCGCTGCCGATGCCCAAGAAGGCACGGCCGCCGGATATCTCGTTCAGGGTGGCGATGGCTGACGCGGCCACGGCTGGATGGCGGGTCAGGGCATTGGTGACAGTTGGTCCGATCCGCACTTTACTGGTGGCGTTGGCCACCACGCTCAGGCTCAGGTACAGCTCACGCCAGAGCGACTGGGAGTCCGGTATCCCGACGTAGTCAAACCCCTGCTCTTCGGCCAGCTTGGCGCTGACCGCCGTTTCGTTCAGGTCGTGGGGAACGATGCCGACTCCGAATCTCATGCCCTCTCCTTAGCCAAGTCCATGTTGTTCGCCACGCTTGATCCGTTCAACTGACGTGCCTTTTTTAGATTGGTGAAAGTGTACATGATGATGCAGAGACCAAGCATGACTTCGGGGACTTCCGAGCCGCGCGGGCCGGAATTGAAATGGTCCATAACCAGCCTGGGTATGTTGGCCGTCTGCCAGATCTCGCCGGTGCGCCAGACCATGATCATCAACAGGGCCGGCGCCATGGTCAGAGAAGGCAGGAACAACCTCATGCGGTCGCTCAGTCCCCGCATGTTGGCGGTTAACCGCCACAGTCCGGCTGCCATACCTAGAGAACTGCCCCAGAAAAGGACTTCGAATATCACATTGTTGGCGAAGTTCACATTGTGGATGGTCGTCTCGTCCTGGAAATTGATGTCGCTGAGGGCGGCAGGCGTGCCCCAGCCCACGAGCCTCTGGCCCCAACTGATCTCTTCCATGGCGCCCAGGAAGAACGCCACGGCCATCACCAGGTAGAAATAGCGCATCTTCGTGTGCCGCGTTGACCACAGCGCCCAAGCCGTTGCCGCGGCCAGGCCTGAGCCAACCAGGTAAGTCGCCACGGACCACCATTCGCTGAGACCGTCTTCGCCTTCAAGCCAGCCGGTATCCAGGTGTGAGCGCAGCGCCCAATGGGAGAACACAGCGAAGGCCAAGACGGCGATAAGCCCCAGGAAGAAGATCCGGCCGTACTGGTCGTGGGGCAGGGAATCGTGCTCTTGGCTGGCGCCGACCGGGTGAAGGAGTCCGGCTAGTTTCATCCGGACGTTGCTATTGCCAAGGGGCAGAGTGACGGCCGCCACGGCAATCCCAGCCCAGGCCCAGGTGTCTATTCCGTCCCTGACAAAGGCCTCGGTCTTGGGCGACAGGGGATCGGCCCCGGAATGGGCGGTGTCCACCAGCCATTCCACGAAGGAGAAGACGGGGCCATTGAACCCGAACAAGAATACTGCCGAGGCCAGGGCAAAGAGGCCCATAGCCGTCCAGAGCAGCGACGCATGGAAGATGGATGGGAGATGAAGGTTGGCGGCCATGGTCAACCGGGCGGCAGGGCTACTGGTAGACCTTTCGGGGCCCCACCGTCTTGACGTAGCCCTCGAAATTGCGCCTGGTCTCCGGCACGGAATCGCCACCGAACTTCTCCATGAAGGCGTCGGCTACCACCAGCGCGACCATGGCTTCACCGACCACGCAGGCCGGGGGAGCCTGACAGACGTCTGAGCGTTCGAAGTGGGACAGCACCTCTTCGCCGGTGTCCAAGTCGACAGATGGCAGAGGCGTGACCATGGTGGGGATCGGCTTGATACCGAACCGCGCCACTAGTGGCATGCCATTGGTCATGCCGCCCTCGGTGCCGCCCAGTTTGTTGGTGTTTCGCTGCCAAGGGCGGTCCGGGTCAGTCACGGGCTGTATGACGTCTTGCACCTGTGATCCCCGCTGGCCGGAGACTTCCCAGCCGGGGCCGATGGACACGGCTTTCACGGCATTGATGGACATCAGCGCTTGGGCCACCAGAGCGTCTATCTTCCGGTCCCAACTGACGTGGGAACCCAGTCCGATGGGGACGTTCTCCACGATGATCTCGCAGGTGCCGCCGATGGTGTCGCCGGCCTCTTTGGTGGCGTCGATCTCAGCGGCCATCTTCTGCGCCGCGTCAGGGTCGGCGCAGCGCACCGGCGATTCTTCCACGGCTTCCCAGTCGATGTTCTCCGGAATCTCGGCGGTTATCGAGCCTATGGAGATCACGTGGCTGTGTATCCGGATGCCGAATTCTTCCAGCAGCTTGATGGCGATAGCCCCAGCGGCCACCCGCCCAGCGGTTTCCCGGGCGCTGGAGCGCTCCAGGACGTTGCGGACGTCGTCAAAGCCGTATTTCATGGCGCCTGGCAGGTCGGCATGGCCGGGCCTGATGCGCGTGATGCGCTGGGTACGGGGACTCTGGGGCGGGCCCTCCAGCGGGTCGACGGCCATAGCCTCTTCCCAGTTGGCCCAGTCCTTGTTCTCCAGGGTCATGCCGATGGGACTACCCAAGGTCTGGCCGTGGCGCACTCCCGAGATTATCTTGGCCCGGTCCTGCTCGATGAGCATGCGGCCGCCGCGGCCATAGCCCTTCTGACGCCGGCCTAGATGGACGCCGATATAGTCTTCGCTGATGGGGAGTCCGGCAGGGACGCCCTCCATTATTATGACCAGGCCCTGTCCGTGGGACTCGCCTGCGGTGAAAAATCTGACCATGGAAATCCTGCGTGAAAGATAGGGTGGATATCGTCTTCAGACGGGAGCACCCGGGCCAATTTCCGAGCGGTATATACCTGTGAAAACGCGGCGCGCCGCCTAGGCGCCCCGGGAAACCATCTCGCGGGTGGCTGCTTCCAGCATCACATCTACCGGCGGGTCCTGACCCGTCCACATACGGAAGGACAGAACGCCCTGGTAGATCAGCATATGGAGTCCACCCAAGACCGTGGCCCCTGCCTCGGCGGCTTCCTTCAGGAGGGGGGTCACCAACGGATTATACACGACGTCATTGACGATACAGGAGGCTGGGATCTGGGCTGCCAACAGGGGTGAACCGTGCTCATCCGGGCCGTGGGACATGCCCATGCTGGTGCAGTT
>CAYXDE010000075.1:0-13664 GCA_964463525.1 uncultured Dehalococcoidia bacterium
ACGACATGCAGCTCTACTCCGCCCGGGCCAAGATCGCCGAAGCCAACCTGGGCGATACCCAATACCACCTAGACCAAATCTCGATAGAGCAATAATCCACCTCAAAGTAAAGTCGCTTCCCCCTCGTCCTTCCGCGGAAGGAGGGAAGGTTAGGATGGGCGTTGGTGAATATCACGGGACGATGGACTTGATGGCGCCGTGGATTCCGGCGTTAGCCGGAAAGACCAGTTGAAGAGCAATCAAAACCCAAAAACCGTTCGTCCTGAGCTCCGTCGAAGGGCGCGCATAAGCCAGAGCCACTCTGCAGACAATCGAATCCGCAACCAACCAACAAAAGAGGACCAAACATGCCCGACGCCAAACCCATCTCCAGCGAAACCCTGGAAGTTCTCCGCGGAATCCCCACTCAGACCCTGATCGATGGGCTCTGGGTTATGGGCTGGCCCATGAGCTTCATCCACGGCGCCAAACCACTCCAGCCGGGACAGCACATGGCTGGCCGCGCCGTAACCCTCAGGTTCGTGCCCCATCGGCCTGACTTGGCGGCGGACAAACCCAAGGGCGACCGGTCAGCTGAGTATGTGGCCATCGAACTGTGCGGACCCGAGGAAGTGCTGGTTATCGACGCCATGGGGTGGGAATACAGTTCCATCGGCGGCGACATCAAATTCCTGCGCATGATGCAGCTCAAGGCCGGTGGCCTGGTCACAGACGGCGCAGCCAGGGACAGCAACACCCTCAAGGGATACGGCTTCCCGGTCTATGCGGCCAATACCACCGCCAAACAGGGGCCGGCCGAGTTCTGGCCCTGGCAGGTAAACGACGCCATCCAGTGCGGCGGAGTCTTGGTCCGGCCCGGAGACGCCGTGGTTGGAGATGATGACGGCGCCGTGGTGGTGCCGGCGGCGGCCGTGGATGAGGTGATCCGCATCGCCCACGAGAGGGAAGAGGTAGAAGAGGTGATCAAAGCCCAGCTTGAGATCGAGCAGTGCTCACCCGGCAAGTACTATCCGTTCAACGACCTGACCTGGCAGCTATTTGAAGAGAAAACGGGCAAAAAGCGCACGGGCTAGGCATGGGAGGGGACAGGACGAAATCCATGGCGTGATTGAAGAACGTATCTTACGTATATTGGAATCTGGTAAATCACGACCATGGACTTGCTCAATGATGGAACGAATTAAGATACACCGTACTAAGAACCTCAGGACCTGGTTGATCCCCGGGGCCATGGCCTTGTTGCTATTGGTCATCGCGGCCTGTGGCGGAGAGGCCACCGCGACTTCTGAACCTGCAACCCTAACCACAAGTTCTGAGGCTGCAGCGGGAACCACAACTGAAGTCAGCGTATCGCCGGAAAAGACTCGATCAGAGCAACCGGCGAAACCGGCCCTGATGGAAGAGACTGAGGCCGACGCACTGGTTGCGGCCCAAGAATCGGTGATGACCCGGATATACCAGAAGGTCCTGCCGTCGGTGGTGAATATTCAGGTTATCCAAGGGCTGGAAGGGAACGACGGGACGGGCGCCTTCCCCAACGCCCCCGGCCTGCCGGAAGACTTCGGAGAACGTGGTGAAGGCTCGGGCTTCGTCTGGGACGACAAAGGCCGTATCGTGACCAATCAGCACGTGGTGGACGGAGCGGAGACTGTGACAGTCATCTTCTCCGACCGGACTCAAGTGCTGGCCAAGGTGCTAGGTGGAGATTCCGATTCAGACCTGGCCGTTCTGGAATTGGAGGAGCCTATCGAAGGACTGGTGCCCATCGACTTTGGCGATAGCAATAACGTGCTGGTGGGGCAGTTGGCAGTGGCCATCGGCGCGCCATTCGGTCAATCGTTCACCATGACCAGCGGCATCGTCAGCGCCGTGGGCCGCACCATACGCAGCAGTTCCAGTAATTTCAGCGTCCCTGAGGTCATCCAGACCGACGCTCCGATCAACCCCGGCAACTCGGGTGGACCTTTGCTGGACCGCCACGGCCGGGTGGTCGGGATCAATACCCAGATCATCAGCCGCTCCGGCAGCAACGCAGGCGTCGGCCTGGCCGTGCCAATAAACATCGCCAAGATGGTGATTCCGGCTTTGATCGAAGATGGGAAGTATGAATACTCCTGGCTCGGCATCTCGGGCGCGCCCGTGGGGGCCGATGTGGCCCAATTGATGGAATTGCCTGTGGGCACGCAAGGCGCACTGGTGATCACCGTGAGTGCGGACAGTCCTGCGGACCAGGGCGGCCTGGAAGGCAGCGACCGGACTGAGATCGTGAACGGGGTACAATACGCACTGGGCGGCGACACCATAACGGGTATCGACGGGTCCAAGGTCAGAGACATGACCGATCTCATCGTCTATCTCACCAAGAACACCCGGCCCGGCGATGAGATCATGTTGGACGTGATCCACGGCGACGGCAGCACCGAACAACTGCCCGTAGTGCTGGGAACCCGCCCCGGCTAAGGCTAGCCAAGTACCTCTAGCCAAGTATCTATGGGGGTGCCCCTTGCGAACTGTCGGGTCGATCTTCACCTCGCCCGTTAAATCCCTTGCCCTGAACCGGCCCGGATCCGTGACGGTCGGGTATTCGGGAATCGTGGAAGACCGCCGGTTTCATCTGGTCGACGCTGAAGGAAGGTTACTGACCCAGCGCCAGCAGGGCAGGCTAGTCTTAGTGCAAGCCCGGTATTCCGCGGACACCGAGGCGCTCTCTCTGGAGTTTCCCGGCGGCCGGCAGGTGGACGGTCCTACGCAGCTAGGAGACGGTGTGACCACAATGATATGGGGCCGCCACGTCTCAGGCCGGGAAGTCACGGGGCCATGGAGCGACGCTCTCTCCGAGTTCTGCGGTTCCACGGTCAAGTTGGTCAAGACCGAGAGTCCCGGGCAGAGCTTCGATGAATACCCCGTCTCCCTCCTATCCCAAGCCTCCTTGGATTTCCTGGACGGCCGGGTGAACGGCGCGCCGGTGTTCGAAGGCAGGCGGTTCCGTCCCACGTTCTTGCTTGATGGCTGCTCTCCCCATGAAGAGGACTTCTGGCTGGGCGGCGTGGTCAAGATTGGCCCTGATCTGAGGATCAGATTGGTGTCCCCCGACCCCCGTTGCGCCATCACCACTCTCGACCCGGACACAGGCGAGCGGGACTTCGACGTTCCCAAGTTGGTGCTCAGCTACCGTCCCAACCCCCGCGCCGCCTATTTCGGCGTCTATGGGACGGTCGAATCCACCGGCACGGTTTCTGTAGGAGATTCCGTGGACTTGGTCCAAGAGCCCGCGATCTGATCAGCCCTGCTGGTTTGACACCCACACCGAGCCTGTCTACACTCCATCCACCTTCGAAAATGTAAGCCTAAAGCCTTGTCATAGATTCCTGGCGGCAGGCCGTTTAACAGGGAGAGATTCATGAAACCCAATAGGATCAAACAGGTGATGCGCGATGGCGGCCTGGCCCTTGTGAGCCATGTCGGATTCGCTGACCCCGCCGTGGTTGAGATCATTGCCAAAGCCGGGTTCGACGGCGCTTTTATCGACATGGAGCATTCGGTCTTCGACCTGCAGACCGTTGGCGAGATGATCCGTGTCGCCGACCTGTGCGACATCACTCCTGTCGTCCGCGTCCCCGATGAGAACCCCAAGACCATCCTGCGCGTATTGGACATGGGCGCCCAAGGCATCCAGGTGCCCCACATAGCCGGGGCGGAAGGCGCGAGGAAGGCTGTTGAGGCTGTGCGCTACCCACCGGTCGGCGACCGTGGCGGGGCTGGCAGCACCCGGGCTGCAGGCTACGGTTCCGTGCCCTGGGTGGAGCACATGAAGACCTCCAACGAAGAGATTCTCCTCATAGTGATGACTGAGGACACACAGAGTCTGGCCGACATCGCGGACATCGCCGCGGTAGACGGCGTGGACTTGATCGCCCTTGGCCCCACAGACATCAGCACGGCGTTGGGGATGACTGACCCTGCAGACCCAAAGCTTAGGCAGACCTTTGTTGACCTGGCCGCCAAGGTAAAGGCCGTCGGCAAGGCTGGGGTCTACATCCCGGTGAACCACGCGGCCTGCCGCTTCACTCCCCAAGACCTGCTGGCGATGGGCGTCAATTACAGCTCGGTCGCCCCGGCTCCTCCGACCATCGTGCTGAACGCTCTAAAAGCGTCGGCTCAGAACATCCGTGAGGAAGCGGCCAAGGTTGTGGCAGCCTAGCCGGATTCCCCGCAACGCGCGTCGGCCACGGTTGGTGACTAGGAGTACAACCCGTTATACTTTGGAACAATATCCGGTGGAAATATTCAGCCGATAAGACTGGCCGCCGGAGCCTGCCTACCCACGAAGCCCGGGGCTTCGGGAGATAAATACCATCAGCACAGAAAACTTGATCGGTTCCGCGGTCGGAGTAACCCCCAGCGCCAATGTCGAGTCCGACTCCGCCGAACCCATCACCAAACGGGAACGAGACCGGGATTACCTTGAGCTCAAGCGCCGGGTGACCCAGGCCGGACTGCTAGACCGGCAATACTTCTATTACGCTTGGAAGATCCCCAGTGTGGTGGCCATGGTGGCCGCGAGCATCGCTGTGATGATCATGTTCAGCGGCACGCTGTGGATCCAGATGATCAACGCAGCCTTCCTAGCCCTTACCTTCACCAACCTGGGGTTCCTGGGCCATGACTCAGGGCACCGCCAGATGTTCAAGAAGGTCCGGCACAACGATTGGGTGCTGCTGGGCGTGGGGTTCCTCACTGGGATGACGCCCAGCTGGTGGCAGGACAAGCACAATACCCACCACCGGGCCCCCAACCAGTTGGACGTGGATGGAGACATCGAAGTCTCTCTATTCGCCTTCACCGAAGAACAGGCTTTGACCATGCGGGGCGTCGGCCGCCTCACGGTGAGACACCAGGCCTTCTTGTTCTACCCGCTGCTGATGCTGACCGCGCTTAGCCTGCTGTTCGGCGGCATCGCCTACCAGATACGAAAAGAGCGCATGCGCTACCCAATCACCGAGCCGGTGCTGGTGGTTGCCGGGCTGGCGGCCTACCTGGCGGTGATCTTCTTCTTCCTCGGCCCCTGGTACGGCGCGGCCTTCATTGCTGTGCACCGGGCTTTGGGCGGCATCTATATGGGTTCGGTCTTCGCGCCCAATCACAAGGGGATGCCCATACTGGAGAAAGAAGACGGGATGGACTTCCTGCATCAGCAGGTCCTAACCGCCCGCGACGTTCAGGGCAGCCCGCTTGCCGACTTCTGGTACGGCGGACTCAACTACCAGATCGAGCACCACCTCTTCCCCAACATGCCCCGAAACAACCTCAAGAAATCTCAGGTGATCGTCCGGGACTTCTGTGCGGAAAAGGGGATACCTTACCACGAGACCGGGGTCTGGCAGTCCCACAAAGAGATATTGGGCTTCCTCCACGAGGTCAGCAGGCCTTTGAGGAACAAGAAAGCCTGAAGCTCTAAGCGATCGGCAAACAAAGAAGAAGGCCGCCAACCAGTTGGCGGCCTTCTTCTATTTAGCGTTCCGTGCTCTCCACCTGTCATTCCGAAGCGCTAGCCGGGGAATCTCGCTGCTATGGTCCGGAATGGCCCAAGAAGACAAAGAGATTCTTCGTTCCACTCAGAATGACAGATTGTTTGGTTGGGCCAGAATGGCGGCATCAACCCAAGAAAGGGCGGGTCAGAGACCCGCCCCTACGTCGGTCGTCAGTCGGTCGTCAGTTGGCCGGAGATAGCCTAGTCCGGGTCCATTGCCGCGAACCGGGGCATCACTTCTTCGGACAACAGCTTCATGGATCTCTCCCAGCCTTTCTGGTTGTCCATGTTGTCGTAAACGAGGGACAACAGTGTCCCGAAGCCGCCGCACATCTCGTACAGGCTGAGTATCTTCTTCTCGACCGTGTCCGGCGATCCGATGAGCCAGACGTGCTCGGCCATGTACTCGGGCGTCACTGCCGAGTCCGGAATGCTGGAGTCGTGCTTGATCACATGGAGCAATTGGAACTGGTCGAACAGCGGCAGCAGGTAGTCCCCCCAGACCCGGCCCAGCATGCCGTTGACCGCCTTGTCGTAGGCCTCGTCATCTGAGTCGGCGACCCACACGTCCCGGGTGATACGCCAGTCTTTCCGGCTGGGCGATTTGCCGCTCCGTTTGGCGCCTTCCAGTACGGCGTCCCAATGGCTGATCACGTAGTCTGCATTGAATGCCAGGCTCATGGGGATGAAGCCGCGCTCGCCCGCGATCTTGAGGGTCTCAGAAGCGGGACTGACGGATGCGACACCGATGGGCGGATGGGGTTGCTGGAATGGCTTGATGTGGTGTTTCAATGTGCCGAAGGCGGGCTCGGGAAGACTAGCGTTCCAGAATTCACCCTTGTACTCGAAGGGCTCGTCTTCCGCCCAAAGCCTGAGGATTATATCGATGGCTTCCCGGGTCATCTCCCGGTGCTGGCCGTTCATGCCATCCACGTCGAACATGGTGTAGTCGGTGGGCAGGCCGCCCGAGCCGATGCCGAACATGAAGCGACCCTGGGCCATGTGGTCCAGGTACGCCACCCGGCAGGCCAGCTCGGCTGGATGATGGTAGGGCAGCAGGTGCACGCCGGTCCCCAGGCGGATGTTCTTCGTTTTCAGCAGGGCCTGGGCGATCATCAGGTCGGGCGACGGCACGGGCTCCCATGGCGATGTGTAGTGCTCTCCTATCCAGGCCTCAGAGAACCCCAGTTTGTCGGCCAGGACCAGGCAGTCCAGGTCCCATTGGTGGGCTTGAAAGACATCGCGCTCCGGCGGATGGGAGGGCATCAGAAAGACTCCGTACTGCATGACAACTCCAAGAAAGACGTATTCGCCACCCAATGGCGGAAGGCCACCATTCTAGCGGCCAAACCCGGATTGGCAAAGGGGTTTGCTGATCTGCGGGCCGCCTTGAGTACGGGAGAAGGTTTCGTTGTAATGATAAATGCACTATCGTATTCTTGAATCCGATATGTAAGCGCTAGTTCCGGTCCCGTTGACCTCTTTCGCGGGGTCATGTCACTGACCGGTTTGGATGTTATTTGTTCAGTCTTCTGTCCATGGGTAACCCCTGGAGCAAAACCAGGGGCGCTTTTTACGGCTGGTGGATGGTGGCCGTCGGCGGCTTCATCATGGTGATCACCTCCGTGCCCATCTTCCAGGCTACAGCCGTCTGGGCTGTTGCACTTGAGTCCCAATTCGGTTGGAGCCGTACCCAATTGGGTCTGGCCCTCAGTTTCACCCGCGTCGAAGGCAGCATCACCGGGCCCATAGCTGGTTATCTGGTCGACCGCATGGGCACCAGGTTCATGGTTTTCACCGGTCTGACGGTCCTCACCGTTGGGTTCTTCCTGTTCAGCCAGGTGCAGAACCTGTGGATGTTCTACCTGGCCTACTTCATCATGTCCGTCGGGCAGGGGCAGGCCGGCTGGCTCACGGTTATGACCCTGATGAACCACTGGTTCATGCGGCACCGGGGGCTGGCCATGGGGTTGGCCATGATGGGGATGGGGATCGGCACTTTGTTGTTGATACCCGTGATCGCATGGCTGATCAACCCCGATGCCGACCGGTTGGGCTGGCGGCACACGGCGGAGATCTTTGCGGTGGTGGCGCTGGCATCGGCGGTCATCCTGCCGAAGATCATCCGGAACAAGCCCGAGGACATCGGCGAATATCCAGACGGTGGTCTCCCCGCTACGGAAACCTCGGCCGGGGGTGCGGATGCACAAGTGGAACCCGAATTGGAGCTAACCATTGGCCAGGCTCTGCGTACCCAGGCTTTCTGGTGCATATCCTTCGGCCACGGCTTTGGTTCCATGGCAGTCTTGGCCATCATGTCTCACTTGGGGTTGCTGTTGCGGGACATGGGCCACGACGTGCAGACAGCCGGCTGGATCATAACCGTCCAGACCGCCGTGTCCATAGTGTTCCAGTTCTTCGGCGGGTGGATGGGCGACCGGATGCCCAAGAACATCGCGCTCTTCATCTTCACGGGCCTTCAGGGTCTGGGGGTCGTCTTCTTGGTCTTTGGTTCCAATATCATCTATTTCTACGTCTTTGCGGTCTTGTTCGGGATAGGGTTCGGCGGCCGCACCCCCCTGACGACCGCCATCCGGGGCGACTATTTCGGCCGGGCATCCTTCGGCAAGATATTGGGAATCTCCACAGTGCCCATGAACATATTGCTGTTGATAGCTGGACCGCTGGTCGGGTTCATGCGGGATGAGATAGGAGATTACAATAACGCCTTCCTTCTCATGGCAGGCTTCAATCTCTTGGGCGCGGCCCTCTTCTTGGTTGCACGGAGGCCCAAGCTGGAAAACTTGGCTAAAGCGGGGACGGAGGCTTCGTCATAGGGGGACATCCGGCAGTCTTTGGTCCCGCTCATCCTGGGCCTGTCGAAGGATGCGTAAAAGTCATGCTGATCTTGGCAAACAAGTTCAACGCAAAGCGAGGTGGTTCGACAGGCTCACCATGAGCGGGAAATGCTGTCTGACCCAACCAACCGCTCATCCTGGGCCTGTCGGAGGATGCGTAAAAGTCATGCTGATCTTGGCAAACAAGTTCAACGCAAAGCGAGGTGGTTCGACAGGCTCACCATGAGCGGGAAATGCTGTCTGACCCAACCAACCGCTCATCCTGAGCCTGTCGAAGGACGAACGCTGGCCGAATTCTTGTTTGACTTAACTGTCATTCTGGCGGAAGCCCGAATGATAGAAATTGTCCCCTCCCCCAGCGTCCTTCCGCGGAAGGACGCTGGGGGAGGGTTAGGGTGGGGGCTGGTTTTATGCGCAGATCAATTGATCACCGCTGGGCGTGACTTGTCTGGATTCCGGCGAAAGCCGGAATGACGAAAAAAGGGGCTGCCATTCAACAATGGCAGCCCCTTATTGTGACCTGACCCAGTTAGTCGCTAAGCGATGCTTTTAGTCAACAGCTCCTTCAATTCCACCACTGTGGCCGCGATCCAGTCGTCCGCTTTGGCGGCGGTCCGGGCCCGGCGCTGCTGGCCGAATTCCCGGTCGTCGATGCCGGGGTTCTCATCGCGTATGGCCTTCTCGATCTCGTGCTGTTCTTTGGCCGCAACCTCCGGCCGTTCGATCCAGTGACAGATGTACTTGTGGTCGGCGGTGTAGAAAACGGCCACCGGGATGGACATGTATTTACCCTCTTTCAGGTACTCGTCCATGATGTCGGTGTGGGTGTCTCTGGGGAAGATGCTGATGGGTATATCAGCGGCCTCGGCGATACGGGCCAGCACCGGCAATCCCCGGATTACGTCGCCGCACCAGTCCTCGCCGATGACCATCAACTTGGCGGGGCCGTTGGGACGGGAGACAAGCTCTTTGAAGAAGGCGGTGTCTTCATCGCTGACCTTGAACCCGTCGTAGAAACCTTCGAACCGCGCCTTGTTGACCTTGATCTGGTCCATATAGTCGGAATAGCTGAACCCCTGGGAGAACCGCTCAGGGGTGACAACGCTGTCTTCTCTAGCCATGGCTCCTCCGTACGCGTTTAGTTGAATCGTTCTGCTGGGCTGGGACGGACCGCCGGTCCGTCAGCCGATCTCTCAACCGGTCTGGCCCTCGAAACCCACCTCCACCCGGCCGTCGGGATAGATGATGATGGGGACCGTATCGGCGTAATCCAGGGCGGTGTCCAAGTCGTCCTGACTCTGGTCCACCCGGATCTCCTGGTACTCGATGCCCTGCCGTTTCCATGATGCCCGCAATGAGTCGCAGGCGGGGCAGACGGTTAGCGTGTAGACCACTGGGATGTCGGCCATCTGTTGGACTCCCTAATCTTTGATAAGCGGCGAAGAAGGCCATTCTACAACGAGCGCCGGGCGGTGTCATCCAGGTTGGCAGCGGCTTCTTGTCGCCTATTACTCCCGTGGCTATAATGGCTCCACCGATCAAGATTCCTAAAGGCGAGATTCCAAGAACCATTTACGGGAGAAGTTATGTTTGCGCTATTTGTAACCGCCAAGATCAAACCCGGGCACCGCGCCGAGTTCATCGAGGCCACCATGGGCGACGCTGTCGGCTCCAACAACGACGAGCCTGGCTGCCTGCAGTTCGACGTCCACGCCGACCCCAGCGACGAGAACACGGTCTACCTCTATGAGGTCTACGAGAACCGGGACGCTTGGGAGACCGCCCACCGGGCCGCGCCGCACTACACCAAATGGCGTGAGACCGTTTCCCCCTGGTTCGACGGCGACCCCACCCGCGTGGAACTGAACCCCATCTTCACCAAAGACAAGGGTCAGATCTAAGTCTTCATCCCTCCACCTGAGTAGAAAAAGGGCGTCCCGAATGATCGGGACGCCCTTTTTGCTTTCCTATCAAGATAGGCGGATTTTCAGCGAACCCGGATGCAACCCCACCGTCATTCCAGCCAAGGCTGGAATCCAGGCAGGTCGAATTCCGCGGGCATCGATCGGATTGCTCAGAGGTGTGGCCCCCACCCTAACCCTCCCCCGGACGGGGGAGGGGATATCGTTCCCCTTATGGTAGACCTGTCTACAAAGATACTGGCTGATGCCGGTCCTTCGACAAGCGAAGGATGAGCGGCAGTTGCCTACATATCGGCCCTGTCTCCAAATGCTGTGGGCAAACAGAGGCGCGTAAACAGCGAAAGTTCCGGGAAAACGCTGCTGCTTTTTAAGTGATATTCCCACCTAGCAATCAATAGGCAGTCGATTCGGTGGCGATGAAAGTTCCGAGACTTGACGAATTTCCAGTTTCTCAATCATAATCATACGGTTCATAACCTTGGTGGTAAGGGTTAAGAATCGGCTCAGTCGATCTAACGATGATAGTTTCTTGACTATCGTCTTGGGGTGTATCAACAACGGTCGGTTATTAACTATCGGTCGAGACTAGCGATAGATAGTTCAAATGGCCTTAACCCACATTCTTGGCTGAGCGAGTTATCTGGAATCCATACAGACTTAAGGTACGATAGGGATGTTCGTCAATTCCTTGACCTAAACACTTGAGCTAGAGGTCAACCATCGATTTGGGAGTACGGCGGAGCACGCCGCCCGAGCTATAGAAATCCCAATCGATGGATCAGTTGTGACAACTCTCATTACGACTCGACATGTCGGTGCGTCACTGGTAAACGAAGGGGTTGTATTCGGCGTGCCTAGTGGACTTCCAGTCTCGAGCCTGAGTTCTACAGAAACTATAAGACCATCCAGCGCGGTCTCCACCTGCGACCTGGCCTATACCGGCGCCATGGTATTGAGTAATTGATGGTCAGGCGGCACTTAACCTCCATAGCCACATTCGCCTTGGTTATGGCGGCTCTCCTCTTTGCTTCATTCGTACCGGTCGGCGGTGACTGCGACGGCCAAAACTGCATTGCTGACGGCGTCAGCGTTGTGAGTGCTGCAAGCCCAAACTTCCGTATCGTTGACGTCCGAGCTGAATATGGGCAATTGATCGTCGAAGTCCAGCACTTTAACTCCGATGGCTCGCATTGGTTTTTTGAGGACTACACATTCCAGGGCCGGGAGGAATTCAAACGGCCCAGGGTTATCGATACCCAAGGCCGGCTATTCCTTGACACCTATGCAGAGGCGCCCAAGCGATCAAGCTCAGGACAGGATGAATACTATCTGCCTACAGGCGCCGAATGGCTCAGGTCCAACCGGCCACACTTAGACAGTGAAGGCATACTCTCTGTAATACAGTCTGTCCACGAACAGAGAGAAGTGACCGGCTGGTCGAAAGGGCGGTTCCGGCTTACGGTGACGCCATTAGATGGCCGACAGGACGACCGTAGGGGCGCCGCTGTGCTGGCAGCCCGGTTCCAGGGGCTGGAAGAGACGGCTTATCGCGTAACAGAAGATGGCACGTATATGGCCGTTGCGCCACCGCCACCAACGGACATCCCAGTAGGGACCGCCTGGGGCACGGTCAGTACCTTTTTCCCGGACTTGAACCCTGAATCAACCAGCGTTGACGGGAGGCTTCAATACGTCAATCTTTCTGGAGAGGATTGGTCTCTCATCAGCGCCCAGACCGCCTCGAGCAGCGCACAACCAACTGCAGATGATGGGCAGGTCCAAATCAGGGCAGATACCAGCACTGACAAATGGGATGTGCTCGAACGGCCGGTTTTCCTATTCGACACTTCAGCATTACCTGACAATGACGTCATTTCAGCGGCAACATTCAGTGTCGTAGGTTCGACCGCGTTCCCTAAATCCGACGATTTCACATCTTCTATCGCCCTTGTTTCTAGCGCTCCAGCAGCTAATACGGACCTCGTTGTCGGTGACTTTGGTTCCTTCGGAACGACAGATCTTGCAACTCGAGTAACGATCGCTGACTACGCGAATGACGACAGCACATTTAATGATTTCACGTTAATCGAGGAAGGTATCACCGCTATTTCCAAAACTGGTGTTACCAAATATGGCCTCCGCATCAGCAACGATGTAGATAACTCCGAACCTAGCTGGGGTGCGTCCCAAAGTGCTACCGTCGGCGTTCAATTCGCAGAGGAAACCTTATCTGGTGACAAACGCCCCAAACTGGTCGTTATCCACGAGGCCCCTGTTACAGTCACCGCGCCGGACGACATTACCGTAGAGGCCGAGGGACCCTCAGGGACACCGGACACCAATCTGGCCATCGCCGCATTCCTGGCTGGAGCCAGCGCGGTGGACGACCAGGGCGATCCAGTCGCTGTCTCAAATAGTGCGCCGGGCACGTTCCCCTTGGGTCCCACGGTGGTGATCTTCAGCGCCACGGACACAGACGGGAATACCGGCACAGCCACGGCCACTGTGACTGTTGAAGACACCACGTCACCCGTGGTGACACCGCCCGCCGACATCACTATTCAAGTAAATGTGTCTTCACAAACATCGGGCGCAGCCGCAACCAACGGGGAGGCCTTGGGGCTACCGGCGGACACCACCGCAGTGGAAGAGAGCCGCTTTGGTATTCCGCCGGAATCTATAGGTCGGGCGCCCAAACCCACGGGAACGCCCTCCGGCGTGCCTGGAGATTCTTCGTTTGTGGGCTTCGTCTCCAACCAGATCGTCGGTTCGTTCAAAGAGCCGCTTCGCCAGGCGATCGACCAGGTCGTGGTCTCAGAATTTGAAGCTGATGCCGCCCTGAACGCACTAGGAGACCTACATGGTGTCACGCGCATCGACAAGCAATTCCCAGGCTCAGAAAATCGTTCCCGCCCTTGGCGAGACCTCGCTCAATGGCATGTGATCAACTTCTCGAGCGACGTCGATGTCGAAGCCATTGCCCGTGAGTTCAAGTTACTACCAGGGATCGAAGACGCCCAACCCATTGGCATTCACCAGTTGGACGACATCCCAAACGACAGTTTCTTTGATTTTCAGTGGTTCCTAGACCAAGCCAATGACGTCGATATCGACGCACCTGAAGCATGGAGTATAGAAGATGGCGACGAAGAATTAGTTGTAGCCATCCTGGACTCCGGGGTCCGTTATTTTCACAAAGACCTTGGCGGAGCCAACGCGGAATTTTCGCCCGGGGTTCCTGATCCAGCCACTATCGACGGCAACGTCTGGCGCAACATGGCAGAGATAAATGGCGTTGGGGGTTTGGACGACGACGGCAATGGCCGAATAGATGATTTCTGGGGCTGGGACTTC
>CAYXDE010000076.1:0-13043 GCA_964463525.1 uncultured Dehalococcoidia bacterium
CAAATCATCTTGCCGACGTTGCGGGAAATCAGGACGATGAACGCCACGGGGGTGATGCGGGCGAACCCCACGCCCGCGTTCATAAAGGCAAAGAAGAACAGGCCAAAATCCACCGGCAGCTTCAGTTGATGCTCGAATCCATCCAAAGGCGCATGGATATGGTGGAGTTCCTCTTCCTCTGCGTAGGTGAGCGCCTGAATATCCTGGGCCGGCACCGCCTCCGAGCCTCCTGGATGAGCGTGCTCAAATTCATGCTCGTCTTCTTCGAAAAGCCCGTGTGTAATTCGAGGCCCGGGCAGGAACGGGACGATCACAACCAGGGCCAGGGCCGGCTCGATGGACGATTTGACCAACCCCACCCAACTGAGTCCCCCGGCGATCAAGATGTAGATGGGCCAATGGGACACCTGGAACCGCCGCATGATGTAGGCCACAGCCATGCCCGCAACAACCAGCAGCAACCACGACGGGGCGACGGGATGCTCCGGATCGGGATAGAAGACGGCGATGATCCCAAGCCCTATGGCATCGTCGGCCACCGCCAGCAGCAGCAGGAAATTAACCGCCGGGTGTGACGCGCCAAAGATGATACGGGCCACCAGCCACGCCAGAGCGATATCGGTTGCCGTGGGAATACCCCAGCCGTTGGCCACGATGCTCAGGTCATCTCCCCCGCCGTAGAAGACCCAGGCCAAAAGCAAGAACAGACCAGCGGGACCAAAGACTCCGCCTAGAGTCCCCATCAATGGGTTGATGGCCTTGGGGATCGGGTTCAAAGCGCCGCCGGGGAGGACCGACTCGGTGATCTCCTTGGTCGCTATCCCAAAGAAGAACACCATGAAGATCTCGTTGACCAGAAAGTGGACCGTGACCGCCTTTCCGAAGATCTTGGTGTCGTCGCCGAAGATATGGAAGTCCACCATGTCTTCGTAGGCATGGATATCGATATTAGCGAAGACCAGCCCGGCGACCACGCCAATGATCAGCGGGACGGAGAACTGCTGCAGGAGGTTTATGTGGTGGGCCCTGATCAGAGCGCTACCCTATCATTAGTCGATTTCAGAGCCCCTGACGGACACTCTGAGTGCCCCACAGGGGCAAACGTTCGAGGGATTATATCATCGAGGGCCAGACTGCTCTTCCCAGGCTCGTTAAGACCCCCTCTCAGGCGTGAGTCAAGTTGACATCATATAGGGGCTTTGTTACTATCACGGGCAGCCCGGAAAGATATTTTTCAGGCTTATTTGGGCTTTTGCGCCGGCCTTTTTTGGCCAGGAGGAACCGACCGCGGTGGCTTTCTTAAACGGACTCAAATGCCGGGAATGCGGCAGGGAATACCCAGCAGAACCATTAAACGTGTGTGATTTCTGCTTCGGGCCATTGGAAGTGGTCTACGACTACGCCACCATCTCTGAGGTGGTCAGCCAAGACAGCATCGCCAAGGGCCCCCTCAGCATATGGCGCTACAAAGACCTGCTGCCTGCCGAGGCCGACGACCCCGTAGACATCATGGCGGGCTACACCCCCCTGATCAAGGCCAGGGGTCTGGGCAAGACATTGGGCCTTAATAACCTGTACATCAAGAACGACAGCGTCAATCCGTCGTTCTCTTTCAAAGACCGGGTGGTCTCCGTCGCAGCGACCAAGGCCATCGAGTTCGGTTATCAGACCATCGCCTGCGCCTCCACTGGAAACTTGGCTTGCAGCGTGGCGGCCCATTGCGCCCGGGCCGGTGTCCGCGCCGTGGTGTTCATCCCGTCAGACCTGGAGCGGGGCAAGATCATCGGCGCAGCCATCTACAACCCGGTGCTGGTTGCGGTGGACGGCACCTACGACCAGGTGAACCGCCTCTGCAGCGAACTGGCCGACGACTACCCCTGGGCTTTCGTCAACATCAACATGCGCCCCTACTACGCCGAGGGCAGCAAGACCCTGGGCTATGAGGTCGCTGAGCAACTGGACTGGCGGCTGCCGGACCATGTTGTTGTGCCATCGGCTTCCGGCGCCATGTTCACCAAGATCTGGAAGGGCTTCAATGAGATGGCCTGCTTGGGGCTGTTGGACGGAGTGCCTTCTAGTTCGTTCGGAGTGGACCAGAACACCTTCCACCATCCGTCGGTCACCACCAAGATGCACATGCAGCAGGCAGAGGGCTGCTCCCCCATCGCCACGGCCTGGGCCAACAACCAGTCTCAGGTCATTCCGGTGCGGCCCGACAGCCTGGCCAAGTCCCTGGCCATCGGAAACCCTGCCGACGGTATCTACGCCATCAAAGTGATCGAGGAATCCAGTGGCTCCGCCTACGCAGTGCCGGAATCCGATATAGTAGAAGGTATAAAGCTGCTGGCTGAGACGGAAGGTATCTTCACCGAAACGGCCGGCGGAGTGACGGTCTCCGGACTCAAGAACCTGGCCGAGTCAGGCGCCATCAAGCCCGACGAGTTGACCGTCGTTTACATCACTGGCAACGGACTAAAGACCCAGGAAGCGGTGGAGCAGGTGGTTAACCCGCTCTCCATCAAGCCCAGCATCAGTTCTTTTGAAAGCGTGTTTGACGGAGCCAAGTAACAAGGCCCAAGAACATCGAAAGCGTGTTTGACGGAGCCAAGTAACAAGGCCCAAGAACATCGAAAGCGTGTTTGACGGGGCCACGTAGCTGGGGAAGATAGTCCAGGGGAATAATCCGGGAGGTGTCGGGAATGGCCAAGCAGCGAGTCAAGTTCACCTTTGAGGAAACCTTGGTCAAGCAACCGGTGATCTACGAGTTGGGCCGCAAGTTCAAGCTTGTGACCAACATTCGCCGGGCCGATGTGGGCGAAGACGTGGGTTGGGTGGTCCTGGAACTAGACGGCGAAGAAGAAGAGATAAAGAGTGGGCTGGAATGGGTCAGTTCCACGGGTGTAAGGGTGGACCCGCTAGGCGGAGACGTAATTGACGGGTAGGGCCGGTTCCTGCCCCTGGCCCTTGAATCAAGGGCGATCGAATCGGAGGAGGGTTTTTCCAAATGAGCGTCATGGTCCGGATTCCCACGCCACTACGGCGAATGACCAACGGCAAAGACAAGGTGGAAGTGGAGTCCGCCAATCTCGGTGATCTGGTGGAGAAGCTGAACGGCGAGTACCCCGGATTCAAAGACCGTTTGGTCGACGAGGAAGGCGAACTGCGCTACTTCGTGAACATCTACCTGAACGGCGAGGACGTCCGGTTCATGGACGGCTTGAACACCTCAACCAGTTCCGGCGACGAGATCAGCATCGTCCCCGCGGTTGCCGGCGGCTTCTAGTCTCCTGCCCCAGGACCCTCCGATCAGCCTAGACCTGTCCTGTTAGCCCGCCCCGGGTTTGCAGCCATTGTTCTTTCTGGCGCTGCCGCGCGGCCTCGTCGGCTGGCTGATATACGTCCAGAAATTCTTTGCGGAAGGCGTCGAACCGGTTTTCTAGAATCGACGCCCTGATGCGCTCCATCAAAGACAACACGAACCGCAGATTATGGATGCTCGCCAGCCTCAGTCCCAGCAATTCCTTGGCCCGGAAAAGGTGCCTTAGATAAGCGGCTGAGTAGTTCTGGCAGGTATAGCAGTCGCAAGTCTCGTCCAACGGCCCCTGTTGCTCTTCATACCGAGCCTTGGTGATGTCCACCCGTCCTTCCGGGGTGAACAAGCTGCCGTTCCGGGCAACCCTGGTGGGCAGCGCGCAGTCGAACATATCTATGCCCCTGGCTACACCCTCGATCAGGTCCTCAGGGGAACCTACGCCCATCAGATACCGGGGTTTGTCCTGGGGCAGCCGCTCCGCCACTTGGGCAGTGAAGCGGTACATGTCCTCTTTGTTCTCACCCACTGCCAGGCCGCCTACCGCATAGCCGTGGAAAGGAATGGCCGAGATGGCGCCGGCCGATTCCTCCCGCAGTTCCGGAAAGGTGCCGCCCTGGACGATCCCGAACAGGGCCTGTCCTGAAGCCGCGCCGGTGGACGAGGCCTGGTGGACATCGAAACACTCCTTGGCCCAACGGTGGGTGCGCTCCATGGCCTGGCGCACCTCTTTCTCGGTCGCCCCAAAGGCGATGCACTGGTCGAAGCACATGGCAATGTCGGGAGCCAGACCTTCCTGATTGGCCGTGGCCAGTCTGGGAGTGAAATTATGCTCACTGCCGTCGATATGGGAGCGGAACCTGATGCCGTCGTCCGTTACCTTCCGCAAAGGCCCCATGCTGAATGCCTGGAACCCGCCGCTGTCCGTGAGGATCGGCCCGTCCCAGCCCATGAACCCGTGCAGACCGCCCAACTTGGCCACGGTTTCGACCCCGGGCCTCAGGTAGAGGTGGTAGGCGTTGCTCAAGACCACCTGCGCGCCAACGCCTCTGACCTCTTCTGGGGTTAGCCCTTTGACGGTTGCCTGGGTGGCAACGGGCATGAAGAACGGCGTAAGCGCCGTGCCGTGGGGCGTCTCAAGCTCTCCGGCCCTGGCAACGCCGTCATTGTGCTGCAATTGAAATTTGAATCTGGGTTCTGGCATTGTTGTTTACTGTGACTTGCCCTTATTGCTGCATCAAAGTCCGTTCGTGGTGAGCTCCGTCGAACCACAACTCGCGCTCAGTCAAACCTTGAATCTTAGTCATGGCTTAGGCGCGCCCTTCGACGTCCTTCCGCGGAAGGAAAGGATGAACGGCCGGTACAGCGTTCATTTCCCAAGAAACGCCATCCCTGGGCGATGGTTTTCATTGAGCCCGAGTCATTCTTGGCATATGGTATCCTCTACTCGCTCACCCCTTCAAGCAACGAATCATCAACGGCTGGCCGGCTTGTGGCCCGCTGACCAATCATGAACGAATTCTTAACCGAATTTAGCGCCGACTACACCCTCCTCTGGGCATTGTTCATCATAGGCACAATGGCGGTGGCTGCCGTCACCCTGCACGTCTTCTGGAGCATCGTGCTGCGCTCCGTAGCCAGTCTGCGCGGCGGCCAAGACAGGCGGCACAAGGACAACCACTGACATGTGGTTCCCCAGCGCCGAAGTTTCCGTAAACCCGGCCCTTCTCCTGCTCCTTGGCGTCATGGTTGGCACCCTAAGCGGGTTCTTTGGCGTGGGCGGCGGGTTCCTGATCACCGGCGGGCTGCTGGTGTTCGGCGTCCCACCGGTCTTCGCGGTGGGGACCGGCCTGGCCCTTATCATGGGCTCCTCGATCATCAACACACTGAAGCACCGTCATCTGGGCAACGTGGACCTGAGGCTGGGGCTGATCATGTTGATCGGCACGGTCCCGGGTGTGTACCTCGCCGAGCAACTGAACTCCACGCTCGAGGAATCGGGACTCATCGGCCCGGTGATCCGCTACGTGTACATCGTGTTCCTGGCGACCCTCGGCGGTTTCATCGTCTACGACCACCTGAAACAACGGCGGAACGCAGCAGCAGCGGACGGTGAGGTGTCAACGGCGTCGTTGGCACGGCGAGTGCAGGGCATGCGTATACCGCCTCATGCTATCTGGCTGCCCGGGTTCGGAAAGGTACCCACCTATGTGCCCCTGCCAGTCTCCGGCATAGACCGGATGTCCGTGTTCATCCCAGTGATCGTAGGCTTCAGCGTGGGATTTTTCGCTGGTCTCCTGGGAGCGGGAGGGGGCTTCCTGCTGATGCCGGTTCTGATCTTCGGGATGGGAGTTCCCACAACCGTGGCCATCGGCACCGACCTTTTCCAGATAATCGTGACCGGCTCTTGGGGCACGTTCATCTACGCTTTGTCCCACAACGTGGACCCGCTCATGGCGATCATCATGCTGGGCGCGGCATCGGTGGGCTCTCAGCTAGGCACCACTGCCACCAGGTTCGTGGACGCCGCCCGGATCCGCATCCTCTACGGTGTGACGATCCTGGGAGGTTGCGTTTCGGTGGCCCTGGACCAGGCGTCGACCTACTCCGACAGCCTTGAGTTCCTGTCGACGTTGGCTTCAGTGGTGCTGCTAAGTGTGGCAGGGTCCATGTGCCTGATCATCGCCACGATGATGGTCATGAAGCAGCGTGAAGAACGCGAACTAGCCCCAGCCGACGACTAACCGACCAGTTCCCGCACGGTCTTCTCCACCAGTTCCTCGGGTACGTCAGTCCTGACCACGGAGCGGCCGACCTCTTCCAGCATCACCCAGCGTTTTGACCCGCTCTGGACCTTCTTGTCCAAAGACATGCCCCTGAGGATGTCGTCCACGTTCAACCCTTTCGCCGAGGTTGGCAGGTTGAACCGTTCCAACAGATGGCGCTGGCGGTCAACGATCTCCTGGGAATGCAGACCCATCTCCTGGGCCATGGACGCCGCGCCCATCATCCCCACTGAGACGCCTTCGCCGTGGAAATACTGGCCGTATTCCGTCGACGACTCGATCGCATGGCCGATGGTGTGGCCGTAGTTCAACATGATGCGGATGCCCAGGGTTTCCCTCTCGTCCTGGCTGACGACGTCGGCCTTGATGGCCATGCTCCGCCTGATCACTTCCGTAGATATCTCCGGCTCCACTTCCATCAAAGCTTCGGCATGCTCTTCGAACACGTCAACCAAGCTGGCGTCCAGGATGAAGCCGTGCTTGATGGCTTCGGCCCAGCCTTCGCTCAATTCGCGTTTGCCGAGAGTTGAGAGGCTCTGCACGTCGGCGAACACTCCCTTGGGCTGGTAGAAAGCCCCGACCAGGTTCTTGGCCTCGGGAAGGTTGACGGCGACCTTGCCGCCGATGGACGCGTCCACCATGGCGGCCATACTGGTTGGCACCTGGACCCAGGCCATACCTCGGACATAGGTGGCTGCGATGAAACCGCCCAGGTCGCCGGCGACGCCGCCGCCAACGCTGACGATCGTGTGGCCGCGTTCGGCCTTGAGACCGGCCAGCCAGCTGTAGATCGCCTGGGCCAGCTCGAAACTCTTGCTGGTCTCCCCGGCCGGGATTATGAAGCAGTGGGCGGCGATGCCCCTGCTCTGGAGCGCCCTCTGGACGTTCCGGCCATAGAGGTTCATCACGTTCTCATCGGTGATGATGTAGGCCGTGTTGGTCAGCCCCAGGTCGGTGAACCGGTCTCCCAGGCTTTGGATCAACCCCCAGCCGGCCACAACCGGATAGGAGCCTCCAGAATGATGTACTTCCGCCGCCAGGTCTTGGTCTGCCATGGTCAGGTCTCCGTTATTCGCTCGTCTTCTCGATTCCGGGTCCGCATATCCTGATGATTTCCTGGGCCACTTGTTCCGGGGACAGGCCGTCCGTTTCCACCGCGTGATGGGCCTGGGTATAGGCCGGCATCCGCTCGGCCAGCAGTTCTGTTATCCGTTGCAACGGGTCCCCACCAGCCAACATGGGCCGCGCCGGAGCGTTGGGGTTTCCTCTGGTCACCCGCCGGTGGATGGTCTCCGGCCGGGCGCTGAGATAGAAGACCGTCCCGCAGTCCAGCATGGTGCGCCGATTTTGGTCGTCGATGAACGACCCTCCACCAGCGGCGATGATACGTCCGCTTTCTTTGCAGATGTCGGTTGTAACTTCTCGTTCCAGCTGCCTGAAAGCGTCTTCGCCCGAGTCCTTAAAGATATCCGCGATGGGCTTCCCGGCCCGCGAAACGATCTCTTCATCGGCATCGATTCTGGGCCAGCCGGTGCGGCGGGCGAGGGCCCGTCCCACGCTGCTCTTCCCAGAAGCCATGAAGCCCACCAGGATTATGTTCCGTACTTGGTCCGACTGCATATCGCTTGGGCCGACCGGCTTAAGGCTAGTCCGGCAGCCGGGTCAGGTGCATCCGCGAGCCCATGCTGGTGTCTGTCTCGAAGTACAGCACCTGCTGACCAACTGCGTTTGTGTTGGGTGTGTCGGACACGAACTTCAGTCCGTGGGACTCGCATTCGCCGATGCAGGACGGGATATCGCCCACAGCATATCCCACGTGGTCCATGATGTGGTCTGCGCCCATGGTTGCCGGGTCTGTCGGCTCGATCAGTTCAACCTGCACCTGGCCAAAGTTCACGAAGGCGTTGCGGGCGCCGGTCCGGGAGGGGCCGCCGCCGATATTCGTGCCGTCGAACTTGTCCACGTACCACTTGATAGCTTCCTCCAGGTCTTTGACCCGGTAGCCGGCGTGGACGATGCGTTCGATCTCCAGCCCATTATTGGCCGGCACAGGTTCGCCGGGAAGCTGAGTGATGTGCATCTTCACGCCGTTGGTGGTTGTGGAGTCGAAGTAGAGCAGCGTTTGGCCAAGCACGTTCACGTTGGGCTTGTCGGCGGCAAACTTGAACCCGCGGGCGGTCAGTTCGTCGATGGCCCGGTTGATGTCGGGCACAACGTAACCGACGTGGTGCATGGTCAGAATCTCGCTGGAGAGACCGGTCTTGTCCGTGGGCTCCAGCAGTTCGGCCTCGGCGTTGCCGAATTGCACGTAGGCGTTGCGGCCGCCGCTGGGCATGGCATAGCCGGGGTTCAAAGGCCCGCCGCCGCCCTTGACGGCGCCGAACGACTCCTCGAACCAGGCCACGGCCCGGTCCAGGTCAGGGGTCAGATACCCCATATGTTGAATCTTCTCGAACACGTTATCTCCTCATAAAAAGCCAACCAACCCGAAGGACAGGTCTGGCTCAGGTAAATGCCATCCCTTGAAAACCCGGCTGAGCCGGCGGGCTAGGCGGGGCGGCCGGGGGCTGGGAAGTAGCCGGAGCCGGTGCAGAACTCCACTCGGTTGCCGTCGGGGTCATGGGTGAACATGAAACCCTGGCCGTCGAACCTTACGCCGTGACGCGCGATCTCATAGCCGTTCTCTTCCAGGATCTTCATGGTCCCTTCAAAGTCTTCGACCTCAAAAGCGTGGTGAGTGTTCTCCGGCTTCACAGGCGCCTCCTCGGTCTCGATCAGGTGCACCATGATGCCATTGTCCAGTTGCAGCCAGGTGATCTCCGGATTGGGCACCTGACTCTCGATCTGCTTGATTCCCAGGAGTTCGTTGTAGAACTTCATGGCCCTGGCCGTGTCCTTGACCATGGTGGTGACATGGTTGATCTGCTTCGTCTTGATCTGTCCTGGCATGAGACTCCCCTTTTTGTTAACAGTTTCGTGCGTGGGGGCCTTGATCGGCCCTTTGATGGTCTGTGCCTAATTATGCCACAAAGGCGGTGGGTTGGGCAGGCGTGGGTAGGGTAAGAGCTACAGCGTGCTTCCCACACTGACCACGATCACGCCGGCCACGGTTATTCCCACCCCCAGGAATAGCCACTTGGTGAGCTCTTCCATGCGGGAGATGAATATCTGGGCCAGCACCAGGGTGAATATGGGGTTGATGGAAACGATCGGCGAGACCACGGTCACGTCGTCTTTTTGCAGCGCGAAGTAGAGGGCTATGACCCCGGTGGCAGCCGCCAATCCAGACATACCGGCGGACGCCGCAAACTTCAGGTTCCCCCTGGCCTCTCTGACCTCACGAACCATGCCGGTCCCCGCCAACGGCGAGAGCAGTATGATGCCGAAGAGCAATGCAGCGGCGGAGACCATGAGCGGCGAGCCATACTCCTCGGTAAGCTCTTTGGCTATGACGTTGGTGCCGCCGTAGGAAGCCGCAGCAACCAGCGCCAGGACCAGTCCGATCAGGGCTCCCCGGTTGTCACCATCACCCTGCCGCAATGAGTTGCCCAACGCTGTGGTGAGGCCAACAACGACCGCGAACGTACCCAGCAGCACCATGAAATGGGGACGTTCTCCGGTGATGGTTATGGCGAAGATGGCCGCGAAGACCGCCGCCGTGCTTTGGACCGCCGCGGTGCGTGAGGCGCCGATCCGTCCGATGGCCTGATAGCTGGAAGTGCGCCCGCCCAGGAAGTTGATCACCCCAAGCAGGAAGAACCAGAACAATGCCACGGCAGGTAGGTCTTTGATATCCGAAAGAGCAAAGATCAGGGCGAGGACGACCGTGGGGCAAAAGCTGACCATCACCGAGAGCAGGGTGCTCGAAAGAGGGCTCATGCCCTGCATGCCGACCCTGGCGAAGATGGCCGCGCTCCCAAAGCCGAAGCCCGACAGCAGTGAGAGGGCTATCGCATCCATATCTGCTGCCTATCCATCACTACCTGCACTACCTGCCCAGGACCACCAGGACGACCCCGGCTATCGCCAACAGGGTCCCCGCAACCAATTGGGGCGTGACCAGTTCCAGTCTGGACAAGAAGAGGTGCGACAGGAAGAGGGTGACCAGGGGGCTGCTGGACACGATGGGGCTGACCACCACCACATCGGCCCGCTGCACCGCGAAATACAGGGCGATGACGGCTATCCCCGACGACAGCCCTGCCAAAGCAACGAAACGCAGAGAGACCAGCGACCGGAGCACCCCTTGGTCCTTGTCGCGGATCACGCCGCTGTGCAGAGCGCTCGCCCCCACCAACGGCGATATCACTACGATGCCGATCAGCATGCTGAAGGCGGTGATCACGATCGGAGAGTCGTACACCTCGATGGCCTGTTTGGCCATGACGTTGGTCGCTCCATAGGAGGCCCCTGCGCCCAGGGCCATCAAGTAGCCCAGCAGGTATATCTTGTCGGCCCGCCAGCCCTCAAGGATGGAGCCACCGCTGGCGAAGAGCAGCCCGCAGACCACCCCAACGGTGCCGAGCGCCACCAGAGCGTTGAGAGTCTCGCCGGTGAAAGCGACGGCGAATATGGCGGCGAACGGAGCCTGGGTCGATATGAACAGACTGGACCGGGAGGCGCCTATCAGGTTGGCCGATAGGAAATTCTGGGACCTTCCACCCAGAAAATTGATCACGCCCAGTCCCAAGATCCAAAACACAGCTGCCTGCGGGATGTTGCTGATGTCTGAGAACGCGAACAGCAGCACCATGACCGACGAAAAAACGAAGCTGACTATAAGCGAGACCATGACGCCGGGAAGGGGAAAGATGGCCTGCATGCCCTGGCGGGCTAGGACAGCCGATCCGGCGAAACCGAACGCGGCAAGGATAGATAGACCGACAGCCGCCATCGGGCTGTCTAGGCCTGCCTATGGCTTTCGATCGTGCTTTCTATGATCGACTCAAATATCAGGTTGCCGTCGGTGCTGCCGAGGATGGCTTCGCAGCTGCGTTCTGGGTGGGGCATCATCCCCAGCACGTTGCCGGCCTGGTTGATGATTCCGGCGATGTTGTTGGCTGAGCCGTTGGGGTTGGACTCTTCAGTGGCCTCGCCGGAAGAGTCGCAGTAGCGGAAGAGCACCCGCCCTTCCTCCTCCAGTTGGACCAGGGTCTGCGCATCGGCGAAATAGTTTCCTTCTCCGTGGGAAACGGGCACGTCCAAGAGTTGTCCCTGTGCACAGACCCTGGTGAAAGGAGTGTCGGTCCTCTCGGTGCGCAGATGGGTCGGCTGGCAGCGGTACTCCAGGTGCTGGTTGGGCAGGAGAGCCCCGGGCAATAGGCCCGACTCGCAGAGTATCTGGAACCCATTGCAGATGCCGATGGCCGTCCGTCCGGAATCGACGAACTTGGCCAAGGCGTCCATCACCGGCGAGAACCGGGCCATCGCTCCGGGCCGCAGGTAATCGCCGTAGGAGAAGCCTCCGGGCAGAATCACTGAATCGAAGCCCTCCAGGCTCGTCTCGTCGTGCCAGACGTACTCGGCGTCCTGTCCCAGGATATCTTTCACCTGGTAATAGCAGTCTGTGTCGCTCCAGGTTCCGGGAAACACCAGAATACCGAATCTCATACTAAGAGAGAGACTCCAGGTACTCGGTAGCCATCTGGTTCACCACTGAGCCGTCGGCCTTGCCGCGGGTCTGGGGCATCAATTTGCCCATGAGTTTGCCCTTGTCCTGGACCGAAGCCGCGCCAACCTCGGCGGCGGTGTCCTTGATGATCTGCATGATCTCGTCGGCGGACATCTGAGGGGGAAGGAACTCTTCCAGGATGACCAACTCGGCTGCTTCTTTGGCGGCCATGGCGTCCCGTCCGCCTTCTTCGAAAGCCTTGATGCTGTCGCGGCGGTCGCTGGCCTGTTTGGTGGCCACGTCTATCATGCCGGCGTCATCCAGTTCTTTCTTCTGCTCTTTCTCAACGGCCTGGACGGCGAACTTCAGGAACCGCAGGGCGTCCAGCCGTGCCTGGTCGTGACTGCGCATCGCCGCTTTGATGTCGTCTTCTAGTTTTTCTCTTAGTGCCATGATGATCTTCCGGTTCTGGTGGATTTGCTTGTTCTGGGCCAACTCCATTCTACCGCTTAGACGGCGCGGGCGGATTATAGTTCTCGTCGAAATTTGGCGTCAATGCGCGCCGAACGGCGGATTCACGGCCTTCAGGCACAGAATCAGGCCGAAGCCGGTGGAAATCAAGGTCGGCTTACCTTGCTTGCCTTCACTTTCCCAAGGAAAATGATTTTGCTATACTCGTGTAGCCCTTTCCTCAACCTGGGGATGGGTATGTTTTTTGTAAGGCGGGCTATTAGGGATGCCGGCATACGCCGTTATAGGCGGCCAATGGGGTGACGAGGGCAAGGGGAAGGTAATCGACTACCTTGCCGGGGAAGTTGACAGCGTAGTCCGTTATGCAGGCGGCAATAACGCCGGGCATACTGTCGTCAACGACAAAGGCACTTTTCAGCTGCACTTGGTGCCCTCGGGCATCTGCTGGCCTGACGTCTATGGAATCATCGGCAACGGGGTCGTTGTTGACCCCGATGTGCTGGTGAGCGAACTAACTGAGATCTCAGCCAGGGGCATAGACACCAGCAAGCTCTTCATCAGCGAACGCGCCCATGTCATCATGCCCTACCACGTTGTCCTCGACCGCCTGGAAGAGGAAGCCCGGGGCGAGGCGGCTATTGGCACCACCGGCCGCGGCATCGGCCCTGCTTACATGGACAAGACGGGCCGCATGGGCATACGGGTCGGCGATCTCCAGGACTGGGACGCGCTGGAACCCATGGTGGAACAGACTCTCAAGCACAAGAACGCCCTCATCACCAAGATCTACGGCGGCGAGCCGCTGGCTCTGGATGACGTTTTAGCCAAGTGCCGCCTCTGGGCCGACCAGATGGCGCCCTACGCC
>CAYXDE010000077.1:0-12928 GCA_964463525.1 uncultured Dehalococcoidia bacterium
AGACCAGCTTCATCTGGTAGCCAGTGTCCTGTTTCTGGCCGCGGCCGGGCAGGTGTACTGCCGGGTAACCAAGCTCTCTGAGTTTTACGGCCAGGTCGGGAAAGCCGTTCACCGTGTAGACCTGCTTGGGCGAGACAGCCTGGACGTATTCCACCAGTTCGTTGAAGTCGGAATGGTCGCTGTAGGGCAGGCTGGCGTCGGCGCCGCGGCCCCAAGGCATGCTGCCTGAAGTAGCCCAGCCGGTCATCTCCAGGGTGCGTTTTCCCCGAAATCCCTTCAGGACTTCGCGGCGTTTGCCCGGTGGAAAGAGAAGGACCCAACCCTCCGGCCATTCGCCCTCAAACATCATCACCTTGCCGGGGAAGGTGACTCCCGCGTCCAGATACACCATGGTGCCCAGGTAGATGCTCTCCTCAACCAGCACATCGAACCCCTCACCCAACAGATGGTGGAGCAGCTCCTGAGACTTGCCCAACCGCCAACCCTGGATAACAGGCCGCTGGCCCCGCGACAACCACATCCGCAGGGTTTTATAGGCGGTATCTAAGACCTGTTCTTCCGGTGGGAACACATACTCGGGCCGTCCGTAGGTGGCCTCCATGACCAGGGTGTCGCAGGGTACGGGTTCCAGGGGTTCGTTGGTGGGGCTGGGGCGGCTCTTGATATCTCCGGTATAGAGCAGCCGCTCGCCGGTCTCTTTGGACTCGATCAGCGCTTGTGCCGAGCCCAGACAGTGGCCGGCGGGATGAAGCGTCATGGTGTAGGCCGGGCTATCGAATGGCTGGTGGTAATCGAGGAGAACCGGGTCGGATTTTTGCAGATAATCGCCCAGCAGTTTGGCGGTATTGGGGGTTAGGACGGGGCGTTCATGGCGGCCGGTATGGTCGGAGTGGGCGTGAGAGATCAGGCTGAACTCCCGCTTTCTGGTCGAATCCAGCCACAGGTCCAGGTCGGGCAGATACACACCGCTTTTGAACACTGCCTGCACTACACATCTCCCTGTTCAAATCACCCCGGAGGCAACGCGGCCAAGTATATCATGGGGTGCGGCGGCGGACTCTCTGCCAAGATTACGGGCTAGGGTGTCTCCGGGCCCGTAGTGAGGTATAATCGGCTGGTTCCAAACTGGGCGGCCTCAGAGCGCGTCCAAATCTAGATTCATAGAGGCGAAAGTATGCCGGCAGAAGTTGGCGATGTTGCCCCTGATTTCAAACTTCCATCCGCCGACGGGGACGTTTCCCTGGCGGACTATAAGAACGACAAGATAGTCGTCCTTTCCTTCCACGTGTTCGACTTCACCTCTGGTTGAACCACGCAGGCTACCTCGTTCCGCCAGGAGTACCAGCGGTTCGTGGATGCCAATGCCCAAGTACTGGGCATCAGTTGCGACACAGTCCCTTCCCACAGAGCCTGGAGCACAGCCCTGGGCGGGCTGCCCTACCCCGAGTTGTCCGACTTCCATCCCAAAGGAGAGGTCAGCAAGGCCTATGACCTGTGGAACGAAGAACGCGGGGCCAGCAAGCGGGCCGTTATCATCATCGACAAGGGAGGGGTGGTCCGGTTCCGCGAATTATATGAACCGGGAACACTGCCAGACCCCAGAGACATATTCGCGGTGATGGAAGGACTCAACTAACCGGCACTTAAAACCAGTGTCAGAACATCAAAAGGGCGCCCCAACAGAGGGGCGCCCTTTTGATTTGTCATTTTTATGTTAAGTCATTGGCCGCTCATGTGGCGGCTCATAATTAGGCGAAAGAAAAGGCCGCCCTTCGCTGGAAGGACGGCCTTCTTAATGTCTGGGTGGGGTTGGTTTAGCTGATGCCGGTGATCCTCTGGACCAGGTAGCGTAGTGTGCCTTTGGGGACGTTGATGGTGACTTCTTCACCTACCGAACGGTCCAGGAGGGCCTGGCCAACGGGAGAGGTGGTGGAAATCTTCCCCTCGGCGACATCCGCTTCGCGGACATCAACCAGGGTGTAGGCCAAGGTCTTTCCGGAGTTGGTGTCTTTCAGGGTTACCTTGGCGCCGACCGAGGAACGTGCAACCTTGGATGATGCGCCCTCGGGCAGTATCTGGGCGTTGTTGATGCTGGCTTCCAGTTCGCGGATGCGGAGTTCAACGATTCCCTGTTGGTCTTTCGCCGCGTCCAGCGGGGCATTCTCGCGGAAGTCTTTGTCAGCCATGGCCCGCTTGATATCTTCCAGAACAAGGGCCCGCTGGTCTTTAAGGTCGTCTAATTGGCTGACCAGACGGTCATAGCCTTCTTGACTGAGCTGGGAGCCGGTGACGGTGGAGCGTCCATTAGCCCGGGTGGTGGTCTTTGCTGCCGCGGTGGTGCGGCGGGTGCGGGGAACGCGGAGGTGGGATGCTAGTCCATTTTCGATCCATCCCTGGTCTTTCCAATAAGCGAGGAATACCTTTACGGGGCTCAACCGGTGGACGGACTCTGATCCGCCGAGACCGATCTGTTGCGCATACTCTGCAACTTCCGAGGGGGAGAGTTCGGAAACCTTACGTTCCCGGCCTACCCAGGCCACGAACCGTCCCAGTTCTTGGTGGCTCTGTTGGGCTGACTTGGATGATTTCTTGGCCGCGACAAAATGCGTCAGAGCTTCGGATATTGAAAAGCTTTGCTCAGTCGTCACTCAGGTACCTCCACCTTCAGTCAGTCTTTGATTTTTTGACGTGCGCCATGCCGTAATGATGCAGGGGCTTGCCGGAGAGCCTTGAGAGGTTGGCCGGAGGACCGAGAAGCCGGTCCCTCAGCCAGAATCTTCACCTAAATCTTCTGTTTACCGGGCCGTTTTAGCGGCACAATCAACCTAAAAATCATACCAGTTATCGGCCACGATGGCAATTGGAAGTTTTCCTCAACCACCGTTTAGCGCCCCCGGTTTTCAGCTTGAAATCCCTGCCGGATCTGGCGTAAGTCTTGTCTGGTCTCTTCAAGAAAACCCCGATCTACTATCGAGTTATGTCGACCAATTCGGGGCCCATTGACCGGCTGGATAGAGCGTCTTCGTAAAAGCAGCCGGAGGAGCCGCCGATTCCACGGAATCAGTCTCCGTCGGGACGGAAATTCGACCCTCGATTCCTTTGACTATGTCACACCCAAGATGTAGCATACTGTCGGCCCTGCGCGTTATGCCTGCCAGGTTACCGGTGACCGCCTCGAAACGGCGGCATAGTAACTATTAAAACCTAAACGGAATCGGAATAAATGAGTTCCCAAATGCAGCCGAAATCTGGCTCCTCCCTCGCCGGACCCACCATCGTCCCGGCATTCGTAACTGAATTGGACCGCCTGGTCGGCTTGGCCCGCCGCGGTCACAAACCCGGCGCCACCTTTAACAACCCGTCCCAAGAGTGGCTCGTCAGTCACATGAACGTCCTGCAAGACCTCCCTGAAGACGAGCAGCAAAGTTTCCTCGGCGAAGCCAGCCTGATCGACAAAGAAGCGGAAGAGGCTAATGCAGCTGGGCGGGCAGCCGGAAGAGCATGGCCCGGAGTGGTTGTCCGCCTGGACACCGGTGGCTACGCATTCTTCAGCCAACTGGGTGTCGTTCGCAGGCCCGACCTGACTCAATACTTCATCGACGGGTTCGCCAAGAACCGTGACGGCGTTGTTTTCAGCACGGAGAGCCAGACTTTGTTCACCGAGGTCTTCTCCTATATCAACGCTTATATGGAAGAGAAACTGGCCGCCGGCGACACCATCGTGCAGTCAGACCGTCAGGTAGGCGATGCCCCGGGCCGTTCGTTCCATGCCCGTCAGATGCTCTTTGGCACACGGTACATGCAGATTCCGATGATGTGGCGTCAACTGACCTTCCCTGCATCAGAAGAGATCAGCCGCCAAGAGCCCGACATCCTAGAAGTATCTCTGCCCCACTGGCTGGAAGACCTGGGGATGCCCGACGACCTAAAGAAGCGTCTAACTGACGCCGGACTGACCCAGCTGGTGTTCAAGGCGCCAACCAGAGGCCTGTCGCTGCATCTGGGATTCGACTATGTGGGCGAACACAAGATGGGCCCTCTGTCCATCGCCATGTTCAAGGTCAAGGAAGTCGACGGCCTGGCCATCCAAGCGGCGCTCAGCATGGCCCGCGCCAAGACCCTGGAGGGCCAGACCAAGAACACAGCCCTGATCACCGTCGGCCCGTCACTCCACGGCAAGAGCACATTGACGATCATGCTGGAGTTGGCCAACAGCGAACTGGCTAAGCGTCTCGACCTGAAGACGGACGCCGATGAAGGCGTCTACCCCATGAACGATGATATCGTCCTTCTCCAACCGCTGAAGGACCCCGTAAAGGTCTCCAAAGACGGCAAGCAGTCCACCCTCTACTACGGCATTGACGGCACCGAGAACAATCTCTACGCCATGCCCTTCGGCCTGAACCATGCTGAAGACCCCATCACCTTCGAATCGGTCCGGGGCACCGACCAGGACCCGAACATCGAAGAGACCCTGGAGAATGTGCCGGTCGACCTGGATTCCTGGAAGCCAAACTTTCTCTCCAACCCGGTCCGCAACATGCGCGTTACCCTTTCCCGCACCCGGTTGGTGGCCCGAAAAGGGGCCAACGACATCCTTGGGAGGATCACCAAAGGCCGCGAGGCCGAGAGCGTACACGTCCCCATCGAGGACACGGACCAGGTCTTCTGGCAAGCTGTGATGCGCCAGAACACCGTGGTCCCGCCGCTGCGCCGGTTGTCTCCAGAGGCATACATCCGGATACTCATGTACGGCGAAGCGGTCCAGATGGGCGCCGCCATCGGCGTCATCGGCCGCCCCTATGTGGAATACTTCTCCGACCCGTTCATCATCGGCCTCGAGGACGAGAACGCCAACAACCTCTACACCATCCTCAAGAAGATCGAAGAGGGTGGGATGAACCAGCAATACTTCGTCTTCAACACCGGCGGCGTCGGCGCGGACACCAACGATGAAGCCAGCGGTTCGATGTACAAGAAGATCCCCCGCGAACTGACACTGATGCTCCAGGAAGCCCTCCTGCGGGACGCAGTGAAGTTCGAACGGGAACCCCAACTGGGGTCGGACATAGCTGTGGCCATCGTTGATGAGTCCGGCAAAGAGATCGTCGACCTCCGCCAGGACTGGCTGCCAACCAACATATACGGCGCCGATGACTACGCCCAGCGCATCACCGAACTGAGCCGCCGCAGGTTCTACGGTGTAAGTTCGGAAGACAAAGCCGGCATCCTCCGCTACACCAAGGTCGTGAACGGGTTGTACGACCTTTCCGACATACCCGTCCCCAACAACGAACGCGAGCTAACCTGGCTCCTGTCCTTCTTCTGGAACGTCGACCAAGCTTACGACACCGTTGCCGACCTGGACGCCCACAAGGACGAAGGCAGCGCACCGGACGCGGCGGTCATGCAGAAGTTGCAGGGCATGTACGGAGAGGCCGTCGCCAATGGACTTAGCCTTCCCGGCGGGGCCGGCGGCGCGCTTGGTTCACTGGGACTGAAAACCTCCTAACTTCTGGCCTCTCGCAGTCTTCATTATTCACGGTGGCTCTGCGCCGGCTGCAGATGCCGTCGTTTCCGCCGATGTGTTGGACCCGGTGTATACTTACCGCCATCTAGATCGGCGTCCGCCGTTTTCCCCATCAGGCTATCGCCATAAAATCTTGCGGACTATTCAGGAGGGCTCACCATGAAAGCAGTACAGATCACAGAATTCGGCGGCCCCGAGGTAATGAAGTACGTGGACGTCGCCGACCCAACGCCCGGCGAGGGCGAGGCCGTGGTGGAGATTCAGGCTGCGGGAGTGAATTTCACCGACGTCTATAGCCGTCAGGGCGTTAACCCCGGACCGCCCCTGCCCCGCATCATCGGCGTTGAGGGAGCTGGCGTGGTCAAGGCCGTCGGCGCTGGAGTGACCGAGGTCAAGGTCGGTGATGATGTAACTTATTGCACGGCCCCGGGAACCTACGCCGAGTTGGCCGTTGTGCCCGCCTGGCGGTTGATGAAGCGGCCCTCCGGAGTGGACGCAAAAGCCGGAGCGGCGGCGATCCTCCAGGGAATGACCGCCCACTACCTCTGCCATTCCACCTATCCGGTGCAGAAGGGCGACCGGGTCATAGTCCATGCCGGGGCCGGTGGCATGGGTCTGCTACTGACCCAGATGATCAAGAAGCTCGGAGGCTACGTGTTCTCCACCGTTTCAACAGAGGAGAAGGCCGAGCTGTCCAAGGGAGCCGGCGCCGACCATGTCATCCTCTACACCAAAGAAGATTTCGCCGAGGTAGTCAAAAAGGCTACGGATGGCGAAGGCGTGAGGGCCGTTTACGACGGCGTTGGCAAGACCACTTTCAACCAGAGCATCGCCAGTTTGGGCCGCCGCGGCCACATGGTCCTCTACGGGGCCGCCAGTGGCGCGCCGGACCCCGTCAGCCCTGGGATCCTCAGCGCGGGCTCACTGTCCATGACCCGCCCCGGTCTGGGCGATTACACAGTGAACCGGGCCGAGCTGGAACAGCGGGCCGGCGACGTTTTGGGTTGGGTCAGCTCCGGAGAATTGAAGCTTCGAATCGGCGGCGAGTTCGCCCTTTCCGACGCCCCCGAAGCTCACCGGCAGCTTGAGAGCAGGTCAACCACCGGCAAGCTGCTGCTCATTCCTTAAGGGTTCATCAAGCCAAGAACTCCGTTCGTCTTGAGCCTGTCGAAGGGCCCGGCGCGGTCAAGCCCGGTCCCTCACGCCGCGACTTCACAGAAACAGTGATTCGACAGGCTCACCACCAACGGGCGCAAAAATAGCCTCAAGAAGGGCCAGCTGATAATTGTTGACCAGTTAGGTCGACTTTAATATAATCGTGGCAGGCGACTTCCAGCAGGAGGCAGACATGGCCGAGGCAACCATCACACCTGAAGATATTTACGAGGCATTGAAAACGGTGTATGACCCGGAGATCCCGGTCAACATCGTGGACCTAGGTTTGATCTACGACGTTCAAGTCAAAGACACCGGTGATGTCTACGTCCAGATGACGCTTACCTTCCCCGGCTGCGGCATGGGCCCGTACATCGGCCAGCAGGCTGAATGGGCGGTGCAGGAACTGGACGGTGTGGAAGAAGTGCAGATTGAGATGGTCTTCGACCCGCCGTGGTCGCCGGAACTGATCAGTGAAGAAGCCCGGTCTCAACTGGGCATCTAGACAGGCCCGCTAGCGGACCAACAACTTTCCCTTTTTCATGAGGCAAGGCCTGGCGCTGGTGTGACCCAGCGCCGCCGGCCGCCCACCCTAATCGCAGAACCGCATCCGGAGGACCCCATGGCCACGCCCCAGGAAACCGCGCGCCTGGAACAGATCAAACGGTCTTGGCAGCAACGACGCCAGATCACCGACCGGCTTGGCAAGATCAAGACCAAGATCGGCGTTTACAGCGGAAAAGGCGGCGTTGGAAAAACTACCGTCGCGGTCAATCTCGCCGTGACGCTGGCCAGCCAAGGCGCAACAGTCGGGCTGCTGGACGTGGACATCGACTGCCCCAACGTCGCCAAGGTAATGGGGATCACCGACAAGCCCGACTACGTCGACAACCAGATCATCCCCTCTGAAAAATGGGGCGTAAAAGTAGTCTCCATGGCCTTTTTCCAGGAGAACCCCGATGAGGCGATAATCTGGCGCGGGCCGATGATCCACAACGCCATCAGCCAGTTCCTGCAATCCACCGACTGGGGCGAACTGGACTATCTGGTGGTGGACCTGCCCCCGGGCACTTCCGACTCTCCCTTGACCGTGATGCAGAACCTGCCCATGGACGGCTTCGTGGTGGTCAGCACCCCTCAGGACCTGGCAAACCTGGACGCAAGACGCTGTATCAACATGATCCGGAAGTTGAACCTGAACGTTCTGGGCGTGGTGGAGAACTATACCGGCGAGATGTTCGGCGAGGGCGGCGGCAAGGACCTGGCCAAAGAGGTGGAAACCCCGTTCCTTGGCAATCTGGCCCTGCGCTCCATCTACCGGGACTCTTCGAAACCGACAACCATGCTGGACAAGTCGGTGGAAGAAGAGTTCGTCTCGGTTGCGAATGCGGTGAAAAAAAGCCTCAAGGAGTTCGGCTCCGAAGCACCTTAGCCCACTCGGTGTTTATCGCCACCGGGTTAGGGCCTACGGACCAGCTAACGCTAATCGTCAGAAGAGACTTGGGCCTCGGCGAGTTCCTCCGCCCGGCCCTTTTTCTTTTGCCTGCGAGAGGTCCGTTCCGGCGGCGCATCGCCTGACGTGATGCTCATCAAGAGGTTAACTTCCCGGCTCATGGCTTCCTGGGAATGGCCGCTGCCCTCTCCCATCCTCCGGAACTTCTGATACCGCTTCTTCAGCAGCTTGCCTTGGGACATCTTGGCCAACAGGACAACGTTGGTCAGGATAGCCTTCTGAAGCGCCGCAGACGCCTCTCTGGGGTCGGCATGGGCGCCTTCCTCAGGCTCAGGCACGACCTCATCAGCGATGCCCAATTCCAGACAATCATGGGCCGTCAACATCAAGGCCTCGGCTGCTTCACGGTCCAACGTATGGTCGTGATGGGCCGAGCCAAGGCTGTGATTGGCGGACATGGGCGAATAGACCGAGTATTGCTGGATCAGGATCCGGTCTGACAACCCCAGAGCCAGGGCTCCCTCACTCCCGCCCTCGCCGATCACCACCGAAACTATGGGTGTGGGAACGGTCAACATCGATGAGAGGGTCTTGGCGATGGCGTTGCCGATGCCCTGTTCTTCCGCCTCCAACCCAGGGTCGGCGCCCTGAGTATCGATGAGCGTTACCAAAGGCAGCTTGAACCGGGAAGCCAGATCGATCACCCGCTGGGCTTTGCGCAGGCCGTCAGGAAAGACGTGGTAGCGTTCGCCCTCTACCAGCGGCCGCCGTTGCTGACCTATCACCGCCACCGGCTGGCCGTCCATGAACCCAAGTCCGGCGACAACCGAACGGTCGTCACTGTTCAACCTGTCTCCACGCAGCTCTATGAACGGGTCGAGCATGGACCTGAAATAGGCGCTCGCCTGTGGCCTTTCCGAGTTCCTGGCGGCGGTAACCGCTTCCCACGGCTCCACCTCCTGACACTCTTCCGGCTCAGCTTTCAGCAGGTGCTTGTGGTTGGACTTTCCCAGCTTCTGGGCCGTCAGTATCTGCAATAACGACGCCACCCGGGGTTGCAGGCTTTCGCGGTCTACCACATTGTCCAAAAGGCCGTGCCCCACATGGGCTTCGGCAGTGTGCGCGTCCAAGGGGAGAGGCATCTTTGACACCTCCCGCAAGGTGCGTAAGGGAGAGAGCCCGATCAGAGAACCCGGTTCGGCTAGGATCACGTCGGCCAGGTTGGCAAAGCTGGCGTAGGCTTGGCCGGTGGACGGGTTCGCCAACACCACGATGAATGGAACTTCCTCATCTCTGAGGCGGTTGGCGGCTGTCACGGTCTTGGCCATTTGCATCAGGGACAAGACGCCCTCTTGTATCCGGACCCCGCCTCCTGAGACCACCGCCACGGCGGGAATCCCGCTGCGGGCTGCGTTCTCAAAAGCCATGGAAACCTTCTCGCCGACCACGCTGCCCATGGTCCCGCCCATGAAACCGAAGTCCAACACGATGAGCATGGCTTCCGTATCGCCGATGTGACACTTTCCGGTCACTGCGGCCTCAGTAAGGCCGGTGCGGTTCTGGTCCCGATCAAGCAGCTTTCGATAGCGCGACCGGCGGGAAAATGAGATAGGCTCCACCGAACTCACGTATTTGTAGGACTCTTTGAAAGTGCCTTTGTCAGCCAGCAGTTCGATGCGCTGACGGGCAGTTACGGTGTAGTGGAACCTGCAGAATGGGCAGACGCGGTAGGTCAGGTAGGAGGGAGAGTCACTGATCGGCTCTTCACAGAACAAACACCGGTCATGGACCACCGAAAGATATGTCCGGTCGGCCTCGCCGTCACGGGAAAAAAGGTGAACTAAGAAGTTTGCCAGGTTGCGCAAAGACTGCCTCCGGCGCGATCTCGGGAGCGGCCCATCCTGTTGCGGGCCGCTGAGGTTCCGGCGAGAATCACGCGCGATACCTCAACCATCATACAAAACCTACGCTGATATTGGAATGCCGAATAGTCCCGATTGTCAGCCTCGCAGCCGCACCCACTTGCCATTAAGCTAACCAACCCTGATAGTGGTTAAGCCTTGATGGCTCGCCCGGGCCAGTGGCATCATTCTCGCTGGATCTCAACAGGGGATCATCAAAGCCAGCGGGCAATATAACTATTTCAGCGTTGTATATCAGTATACTGATACCGATATAGTGATTTTGGTAAGGTCTACGTCTACACGGATTCATATTTCAGGTGAGAGGAGAATCTCGATCGGGCAATAAAATTTCTATGATCTGACTCGCAGAGGTCGAATGGGACCTGGTCCTCTATGGGTCTGTTGACGATAAGGAGGAATCGTAATGCCAGCTAGCTGGGTTGATATAAGCGTCAATGAAAGCGCTATGGAGGGATATTTAACCCAACCATTGGATCCTGGGAGATTTCCCGCGGTGGTGGTGATACAAGAGATATGGGGGGTGAACTCACATATACAATCGGTTGTTGACCGGCTTCCGTCTCATGGATACGTGGGCTTGGCGCCTGCCATGTTCCACAGGGAAGGCCCGATGACCACAGGACTGCATGAGGAGTTGGACACTGCTATAGCCCGCATGCGCCGGTCCACCGACGACGATATTCTCTCCGACGTTAGGGCGTCGGTGGACTATATCAAGGCCCAGTCTTTCGTGCGGGGCGACAAGATAGGGATCCTTGGGTTCTGCTATGGGGGGAGAGTGTCTTACCTGGCATCGTGTAATATCTCCGACCTGTCTGCGGCCGTCGTATTCTATGGAGGGGGCATCGGCACGGCCCTGGGCGACGGGCCGTCACCGCTGGAGCAGACCGCCAACATCACCTGCCCCGTGCTGGGGTTGTTCGGCGAGGAGGACACCAATCCAACACCGGAAGACGTGGCGACGATCGATTTGCAACTGAGTCGATACGGCAAGGTCCATGAATTTCATAGTTACGCCGGCGCTGGTCACGGGTTTCACTGCGAGGCGCGAGACAGCTACAGACCCGAAGCCGCTGCCGACGCTTGGGCAAGAGCCATCGCCTGGCTCGACGACAATCTCAAATAAGAACCAACGATGCTTCGTGGCTGATCAAAGATGGCCCATCCGCCGCAAAGGTGGATGGGCCATCTTTATGCTATAGGCCCATTCTGTTTCGTTTCTTGAATCTGCCTAGTTGCCATGCCATGGTAAGCTTGCCCCAATGACAATCGGCAATATGACCGGTCTCCCAATATCTTCCGAGGGCGCCATGCCCTCTTGCTCTTCACACTCGGTGGGCCTGCCCCATTCCTCCTACACGTATAGTAGATCAGCTGCGATGCAAACCAGATGGCCGTCTCTTGGCCCATAGCGCAGTCCCGCCAACCGCCAACCGCCCCAGCTCTGGCAGGCGAAGCAACTTCTGGATCATCTCCCAATACAGGGATTTCAGGTATCTCTGGATAGGCAATTTCTTCACGGTCGGCGCTCAATGGATCCAGGTATTGACTGTGGGCTGGCTCGTGCTTCAGCTCACAGAAGGCAACGCCTTCCTGACCGGCACGGCCGTTGGAATCCGGACGCTTCCTATCCTCATCATCGGGCCGTGGGCCGGGGTCCTGGCAGACCGCATCGACCGCCGCAAGCTGGTCATGTTCACACAGATATACATGGCCATCGCCGCCGTCATCTTCGCTTTCCTGGTCCTAGCCACAGACCTGGATGCCGATCCGGTCACCGGGCCCCTCAAATGGTGGCACGCCTTCATATATATGGGGGTCTCCGGTATCGCTCATTCCATCGTTCAACCAGTCAGACAAGCCATGGTCCCAAATACAGTGCCGTTGAAGGACCTGGGCAGCGCCTTGGCATTGAACGGTATGGCACACCCAAGCATGAGGATCGTTGGCCCGGCCATCGGCGGATTACTGATCGCGACTTTGGGGTTCAACTGGAACTTCTTCATCGAAGCCGCCGCATACGTGACGATAGTCCTGGTCTACCTGCCCATGAAGCTGCCCTACCGGGAAGAGCGCACCACCAGTGGCGTTTCCATGCTCCCCAGCATGCGTGAGGGCCTTGCCTACGTGGTGAAAGAACGGACCATCTTGCAGCTGATCCTGATGGCGTTCATTCCCAATCTGGTGTTCCAGCCGGTGGTTTTCGTGCTGCCCATATTCACCACCGAGGTGCTGGGCCGTGGGGCCGATGCCGGAGGAATCTTGGCCGGGGCTGTAGGCGCTGGAGGGATCGTTGCCGCAGTCATCATCGCCGGCCGGGGATTCATGGTCCCACGCGGACTTGCGACACTGGCCGGTCTGATCGGCGGGTGTTTCTTCATATTATTGTTCTCCCAGTCCACCTGGTATTTCTCTTCAATGGCATTCTTAGCCGGCTTGGGTTTCTTCCAGTACATCTTCCGAGTGGGGAACAATACTTTGATTCAGACCATCGTCCCAGACGCGCTCCGCGGCCGGGTTATGAGCATCTACATGCTGGACAACGGCCTCACCCCGCTGGCCACCATGGCGATCAGTTTCTTGATCCACATCTGGAGTCCTGCCGGGGCATACACCACCATAGCGTCTATAAGTCTGGTCTTGGCGTTGCTGCAGTTCGTCTTCTTCAAAAAGGCCAGACAGCTCGAGTAGAGTCCGGCGTCCAGCTTGAATATTAATGCTTATATATAGAATGTAGTGTGTTTTTTCCAAAACTGAATGGAAAAGCGTGACTCTCAGATCATATTCAGAGGTCCTTAAATCGGTAAGTTATTCATAATTACAAATCGCGATATAACCTATTGACGATTCTGGAGTCATTGTTTA
>CAYXDE010000078.1:0-12672 GCA_964463525.1 uncultured Dehalococcoidia bacterium
GAGCAATAATCCCTTCCCCCTCGAGGGGGAAGGTTAGGATGGTGGTGATTACTTCGCACTAACTTCGCTCCAGCCGAAAAGGGAAAAGATCATTCCCATTCGATGGTGCCGGGGGGCTTGCTGGTGATGTCGTAGACCACCCGGTTCACGCCGGGAACTTCGTTGACGATGCGGTTGGAGATGCGGGCCAGCACCTCATAGGGCAGCCGCACCCAGTCGGCGGTCATGGCGTCCTCGCTGGAGACGGCCCTGATGGCGCAGACGTGGCCGTAGGTCCGGTAGTCCCCCTGCACGCCCACCGTCCGGCTGTCGCTCAAGACGGCGAAACTCTGCCACAGTTGGTCGTACAGATTGGCGTCCTTGATCTCGTCGATGACGATCCAGTCGCATTTTCGGACCATTTCCAGCTTTTCTCTGGTGACCTCGCCGATGACGCGGATGGCCAGACCCGGGCCGGGGAAGGGTTGCCTATAGATCATTTCGGGCGGTAATCCCAGTTCCAAGCCCACATCACGCACCTCGTCCTTGAACAGGTAGCGGAGGGGTTCCACCAACTCCATCTTCATGTTTTCCGGCAGGCCGCCCACGTTGTGGTGGGTCTTGATCCGGGCGGACGTGCGGTTCTCGGGAGATTCGCTTTCTATGACATCGGGGTACAAGGTGCCCTGGGCTAGGAAATCGGTCTGCCCCAGACCAGTAGCGGCGTCTTCGAACACCCTTATGAACTCCTCGCCGATGGCCTTACGCTTGATCTCGGGGTCGATCACGCCCTCAAGCTTGTCTAGGAACCGGTCGGTGGCGTCCACGTAGGTGAGGTTCAGTCCCAGTCCCCTTTCGAACGCTGCTTGCACCCGCTCGGCTTCTTCCAGCCGCAGCAGGCCGTTGTTCACGAAGATGCAGGTAAGTTGGTCGCCGATGGCCCGGTGGAGCAGTCCGGCGGTGACGGCCGAGTCCACCCCGCCTGAGAGGGCGCAGATCACCTTGCCGTCGCCAACCTGTTCACGGATGTTCTTGATGGAATCGTGGACCACGTTGCCAGGCGTCCAATCAGCCTTGCAGCCGCAGGCCTTGAATAGGAAGTTATCCAGGATGTCCTGGCCCAGCGGAGTGTGGTTCACCTCTGGGTGGAACTGGATGCCGTACATGTTGTCGCCGTTGCCTATCGCGGCCACGGGGGAGTTCTCCGTGTAGGCCATGCCGGTGAATCCCGGAGGAAGAGTCTCCACGCGGTCGCCGTGGCTCATCCAGACCTGGAACTCCGGGGGCAGCTCATCGAATAAGACCGATTCAGGGTCAGAGCCGTCCTGGTGCAAGACTGCGTAGCCAAACTCCTGCTTGGCGCCGGGAGAGACCTTTCCGCCCAGTTGGTGGACCAGAGCCTGCATGCCGTAGCAGATGCCCAAGACCGGCAGGTGCTGCTCAAAGACCCAGCTTGGAATCTGGGGAGCGCCCTCTTCATAGACGCTGGCAGGTCCACCGGAGAGTATCACTCCCCTGGGGTTCAGGTGTTTCACCGAGTCCCAGGTGCTCTTTGACTGAGCGATCATGGAGTAGACTTTCAATTCGCGGATACGGCGGGCGATGAGGTGACTGTACTGGGAGCCGAAATCAATAACGACGACGCCTTCGTTCACCGATTGCTGGCCGTCGTCGTCGTCCGCTCCTACACCCTCTAGCCCCTTGGCTATCTCTAGGTAGGCAGATACCTCCAAGTCGTCACTGGTGGCGACCCGGCGTCCTTGAGGCAATTTGCTTTCAGTCGTGGCTCTACCTCCTGAATATTCTGTAGAATCGCTGGGGTGTCCGGGTTGCTTGCGGGGAAAATCGGCGGCGTGACCAGGACAACGTCCAGCGTTACATAACGTGGAATAATTATACCGGCTGGGTAGGGGCGAGTATAGCGGCTGAAGGCGACATAAAGTCAACCTGCGCAAAGGGAAATAATCATCGGTTTTTTACGCCTTAGGATACCCAGGCCTGTGATATACTCGGCCCGCCGCCGATACCCCGTGCCGGGCACGGGCCCACGAATAAAGGTGATGGCAGCGGATACCCATCAATATATGGAACCAGCCGACTTGGAACGGGCCGTCCAGCGCCTTAAAGAAGGTGGCGTTGTAGCCATCCCCACGGATACCCTTTACGGACTGGCTGCGGACGTCTTCAGTCACTCCGCGATAGACCGGGTTTTCGCGGTGAAAGGCCGTCCCAAAGACCTGGCTCTGCCGGTTTTGGTGGGCGGCTGGGGGCAGGTGAGAGAAGTTGCGAAGAATCTGCCGCCACAGGCCAAAGCCCTGGTCGAACGGTTCTGGCCGGGTGGGCTGACATTGGTGGTGGAGAAGGCTGACGGCCTGCCGGACCAACTCACAGCGGGCGGCCCAACGGTGGCGGTGCGGATGCCCGACCACCCAGTGCCTATCCGGTTGATCGAAGGGCTGGGCTCTCCTATCACCGGCACCAGCGCCAATCTCAGTGGAGGGGCCGACCTCTTGAGCTTGGCGGAACTGACCGAGCAGATCGGGAGTTTGGTGGACCAGGTGATCACGACAGGTCCCGAACCTAAAGGGACGGCATCCACGGTGATTGACATAACAGGAGACAAACCCAAACTGCTGAGACAGGGCGCGATTCCTTTAGAATCGATACTGGAAACCTGGGAAATGACTTCTTAACAGGAGACAACAGATACCTCCCATAGAGTTATACGAACCATACCGGCAGGCCCTGGAAGAAGAACTGAAAACAGTCTTCGAGTCCAGGCAGGGCTTCCTATATGACGTTCTTCGTTACCACCTGGGCTGGGTGGACCAGCAGGGCCAGGCCTTGAGCGGCTCCGCGCCCCTCAACTTCCAGTCGGCCCTTGCGCTGGCATCCTGTGACGCTTTGGACGGTGACTACCGGAAGGCCCTGCCTGTTGCCGCCAGCGTAGACCTGATCTTCAACTTCACCCTTGTCCACGGCGACGTCCAAGCCGGGCGGGCCGATCCTGGTGACCGGCCCAGCATCTGGTGGGTCTGGGGGCCGGCCCAAGCCATCAACGCCGGAGACGGACTGCACGCCCTGGGGCGCACCACAATGATGCGCCTGGCCCAGAACGACGTGCCTGCAGACCGGGTCCTGCGCGCGGTCCGCTCCCTTGATCTGGCCTGCCTGGCCCTGTGTGAGGGCCAATACATGGACCTGCAATTCCAAGACCAGATGTTGGTCTCCACGACCGATTACCTGGATATGATCGGCCGTAAGGCAGGGGCTCTGGCCGCCTGTGCGGCAGAATCTGGCGCATTAGCCGCCGGGGCCGGCGACCAAGCGTGCAGCAGCCTCGCTGAGGTTGGCCGGAGCATGGGCATGGCCTGGCAGATCGCCAGGGATGTGGAAGATCTCTGGGGGGAACATGGCGACGGCATGACCCCCAGCAATGTCCTGAACAAGAAAAAGAGCCTGCCGTTGGTGCATACCCTGGAGAACGCCGACGTCAGCACCAAGCGCGAATTGGGCGCGATATATATGAAGCGCGTGCTGGAAACGGAAGACGTTAAGAAAATGATCCAGATATTAGATAGTACCGACGCCCGCCAGACTTCCCAGGCGAAAGCCCAGGAGTTGGTGGACCAGGCCTTGGCTGGACTGAACGGCGTATCCCAAGAGGGCAAAGCCTCTCTGGCGAGTCTGGGCCAATGGGCGGCGGAAGGAGGCCGGTAATGGCGAAACGCAGGCTAGACCAGCTTGATGTGGCCGGTAAAAGAGTCCTGGTGCGGGTGGACTTCAACGTGCCCATAGACCAGGGCATCGAGGGAATCGCCCTCTACGACCAACGCCTCCGGGCGACGCTGCCGACGATCCAATACCTGATAGAACAGGGCAGCAAGATAGTCCTCTGCTCCCATCTGGGCCGGCCCAACGGCGAAGTGGTTGAAGGACTACGCCTGGCCCCGGTGGGCGACCGGCTGGCCATGCTCCTGGGCCGCCCTGTAAAGAGTGTGCCTGAGATCACCGGCCCGGTGGTTGCCGACGCCGTGTCCCAGATGGCCGCTGGGGACATAATTCTCTTGGAGAACCTCAGGTTCCACCCCGGCGAGGAGAAGAACGACGGCGTATTCGCCTGCGAGCTGGCCGACAACGTTGACTGCTTCGTGATGGACGCCTTTGCCGTGTGCCACAGGGCCCACGCGTCCACCGACGGCATCACCAAGTTCCTGCCCTCGGCCATGGGTCTGCTCGTCCAGAGAGAGGTTGAGGCCATGGGTCAGGCCCTGGAGTCGCCGGAGAAACCCCTGGCGGCGCTCATGGGCGGAGCCAAGGTCAGCGACAAGATACTGCTGCTGGACAACCTGTTGGAGGACCTGGACCACCTGTTCATCGGCGGAGGCATGTGTGTGACCTTCCTGAACGCCCTGGGCTACCTGACCGGCGACTCCAGGATCGAAGAAGACAGGTTGGAGTTCGCCCGGGAGATTATGGCCCGCGCCGAGGCTGGCAAGACCGAGGTCCATCTGCCCGATTACGTGGTCATCGCCAATGAGTTCGCCGCTGAGCCTGGCGAGACTGACGTGATGCATGTGGGCGACGTTCCCGACGGCTGGTACATCATGGATATCGCGCCTTCTTCGGCCGAAGGCTTCGCCGGTGCGCTGAAGAAGTGCAAGACTATCATCTGGAACGGACCAATGGGCGTCTTTGAGATGCCCAAGTTCAGTCAGGGCACACGCACGGTTGCCGAGGCCATAGCCGGCCTGAGCGGCGTCACCACCGTGGTTGGCGGCGGCTCAACCGCCGAGGCGATTGAGGAACTGGGCCTGATGGACAAGATGACCCACGTCTCCACCGGCGGCGGGGCGTCACTGGAATTTCTAGAAGGTAAAGAGCTGCCCGGGATCGCGGCTTTGCCGGACGCCTGACCGATTCAAGGGTGATAAGCTGTAGGGCGAGGGGATAGACCATGATAGATGTAGAAGAACTCAGAGATTGTTACACCAACACACCGTCCAAGATGGTGTTGTTGGTTGCCGATGGCTTGGGCGGCTTGGCCCATCCGGACACGGGGAAGTCGGAGCTAGAGACTGCCCACACGCCCAACCTGGACGCACTGGCCCGGAAGAGCGCCTGCGGGCTGACCACGCCGGTCCTGCCGGGCGTGGCCCCAGGCAGCGGGCCAGGTCACCTGGCGTTATTCGGCTATGACCCTTTGAAACACCAGATCGGCCGCGGGGCATTGGAAGCCCTGGGCATAGAAGTTGAACTGGCCCCAGGAGACGTGGCCGCCAGGGGCAACTTCTGCACCGTCGATGGCGACGGTCTGCTGACCGACCGCCGCGCCGGCCGCATCCCCACCAATGAAAGCGCCCCCATCTGTGAACGGCTGGACCGCATCGAGATTCCGGGCGTGCAGGTGGACGTCTTCTCCGTTCAGGACTACCGCTTCGTCCTGCGCCTGAGGGGTGAGGGCCTCTCGGAGCTGGTCACGGAGACCGACCCGCAGGTCACCGGCGCCAAGGCTTTGGACGTCAAACCGATCCAGCCAGAAGCCCAGAAGACGGCCGACATCGTCAACGAGTTCGTGAAGCAGGCGGCACAGTTGATGTCCGAAGAAGAGCGGGCCAACATGCTGCTGCTCCGAGGCTTCGCCCAGATGCCCAAGCTGCCTCCCATGGGGGACGTCTACCGCCTGGACCCGGCCGCCATCGCCGCCTATCCCATGTACCGGGGCCTGGCTACCGTGGCTGGCATGAATGTTATCCCCACGGGTAAGAACTTCGCCGATGAAGTGGACACACTTAGGGCCAACTGGGATAAGCACGATTTCTTCTTCATCCACTACAAACCAGCGGACGCTGCAGGCGAGGACGGCGACTTCGACGCCAAGGTGCAGCGCCTTGAGGAACTTGACCCGTTCATCCCGGAGATACTGGCTCTGGAGCCCGACGTTTTGATGGTCGCGGGAGACCACGCCACTCCTGCCATCATGGCCGCACATAGCTGGCACCCGGTGCCGTTCATGCTCCATTCCAAGTTGACCCAAGGCCAGGGAGTGCCGACATTCGATGAGAAAGCCTGCGCCCTGGGAGCCATCGGCAGCGTGCCGGCCACCAGCGTGATGGCCATGGGCCTTTCCCACGCCGGAAAGATGACCAAATTCGGCCCCTAACAGCGCGCCGTGTTTTCATGGGGCTGCAGCTTTGAAGAATCGCTTTGGTTTCGAACAAGTAGATTGGAGTTAGACAGATGCCGGACCTGGTAGTCGCAGGAAACTGGAAGATGAATACCACCATCCCCGAGGCCACCGCCTTGGCGGCGGGAGTGCGGGATGGCGCTGCGGCTGTTTCCGGTGTTGAGTTGATACTCTGTGCGCCGTTCGTCTCACTGTCGGCCGTCAGCGACGCCGTTAAAGGGTCGGCTGTGAAAGTGGGCGCCCAGAACATGCACTTCGAGGAATCGGGGGCTTTCACCGGCGAAGTGTCTCCAGGCATGCTCAAAGGCATCTGCGACTACGTGATACTGGGACATTCTGAGCGCCGTCAGATGTTCGCCGAGACCGATTCGTCGGTCAACAGCAAGATCAAAGCTGCCCAAGCCGCCGGCTTAAAGCCGATCTTGTGTGTTGGTGAGACCCTGGAAGAGCGGGAAGCCGGCAAGGCTTCGGACATCATCAGTGGACAGGTGCGGGCTGGGTTGGACGGCGTAGGCGATACCTCCAACCTGATAGTTGCCTACGAGCCCATCTGGGCCATCGGCACCGGTCAGGCAGCCACGCCCGAGACCGCCGCCGAGATCATGGGCGGGGCCGTCCTCGGGACCCTGCAGAGCCTTTACTCAGCGGCGGCGGGCAACATCCCTCTGCTCTACGGCGGCAGTATGAACGCCGGGAACGCCGGGGACTTTGCCGCCCAGGACTGCATCCACGGCGGGCTGATCGGCGGGGCCGCGCTCCAGGCTGACTCCTTCCTCGAGGTCGCCGCCGCCGTCGCTGCCGCCAAAGCCTAAAACGGGCGGAGGATGCGTCGTTCCCATAAGCAGGGAGGAACTAGAACAGGGTGAATTCGACCTGACTTTTCCGATAGTCCGGTTACTGAAAGACCGCCCTGAACTCGGGTTCAGTGCGGTAGAGATTCGTCAGTTGCTTATGGATGTGGATCAGCGCGATGTACTTACAGCGGAAGTTGAAAGAGCGCTGCAAATTCTAGTCCAACGAGATCGAGTTCAGACGAAAGAGTTGGACGGTCAGCGGTGGTATAATATAGCCCAGCGCAGGCTCGGATTTCGAACGGAGAGATAGGCATGCCGCTATCAAAACGCCAGTTTGAATTAGGGATTGATGACGAGGCCGAAAATTGGATGCGGCAGGCATACCAATTATTGGCCGAACATCCCGACCTGGCCTACTCATCGGGAGAGCTTTTAGAGGCGATCTTGGGGGAAGCATCAGGCAGTGCCTATAGCAAACTTAACCACGCTCTTGATGTCTTGGCTGAGATTGGCGCATTTGACAAAGGTGTGGTCGCTGATACGGAATATTATGCATTCCGTGCGGAATTCGACACGAATACCTGGGAGCGCGATTACTCTAAGGTTTAGTCTCCAGTCACCGTTCCCCATCTAGCTTGACACTACATCCTCCCTCCTCCTCCATCATCGCCATCGTCGGACCCACCGCCGTGGGCAAGACTGAACTAGCCGTGGAGATGTGCCGCCGGTTCGGCGGTGAGGTCATAAACGCCGACAGCCGCCAGGTCTACCGGGGCATGGATATCGGCACGGCCAAGCCAACCGCCGCAGAACAGTTCCAGGCGCCCCACCATCTTATAGACCTGTTGGAGCCTTCCGAAAATTTCGGTTTGGGTTCGTTCTTGCCTCTGGCCCAGAAGGCGTCGGATGACATCTCGGCCAGGGGTCTTATCCCGTTCTTGGCCGGAGGCACCGGCCAGTACGTGTGGGCCATGATCGAAGAGCGGTCGGTCCCACCCGTGCCGCCTAACCCTGAACTCAGGGAAGCTCTGGAGCGGGAAGCGTCTCAGGAGGGCGGGGCTCAGGTTCTCCATGACCGCCTTCGGGAGATCGATCCGGCCCGCGCCGATGCGCTGGACGCCCGGAACGTCCGTCGCGTCATCAGGGCGCTGGAGATCCATCAAGCCACCGGCAGGAAACCGTCGGAACTGGGCGCATCAGACACCGAGCCGGGAAGATCGTTGGTCCTGGGGCTGACCATGGACAGGAAGGCCCTCTATCAGCGTATCGACGACCGGGTGGACGCCATGATGAAGGCGGGGTTCCTGGCTGAGGTTGAGAGCTTGGTAGCGGCTGGATATCCCGCGGGTCAGGGCGCTTTGGACAGCCCCGGGTACCGGGAATTGGGTCAGCACCTGCAGGGCGAACTCACGCTGGAAGAAGCCGTTGCCAAGACTAAGACACAGACCCACCGTCTGGCACGGCGGCAGTACACCTGGTTCAAGCCATCGGACCGGCGCATCACCTGGTTGGACGTGTCGGCCCCACGCCTGGCTCAGAGGGCGGCGGAACGGGTGCTTACGTACCTGTCTGAGACCGGCCCTGTGGTACAATGAGCCTTCTTTCCCACTAGGAGCCCAGACATGAAATTCACCAAGATGCACGGGGCCGGCAACGACTATGTTTACGTCGATGCGCGCTCCGAGAACCGTGACTGGAACGAGTTGTCACGGCAGATGAGCGACCGCCATTTCGGTGTGGGCGGCGACGGCCTTATCTTGATAATGGACTCCGACGTTGCCGACCTGAAGATGAGCATGTTCAACGCCGATGGCTCCGAGGCGGAGATGTGCGGCAACGGCATCCGGTGCTTCGTAAAATACGCCGTGGACCGCGGCATCGTATCCGACTCCACAGCCTCTGTGAGTGTGGAAACCTTGGCCGGCATCCGGCAGGTGGCCCCCATCGCCGAAAACGGTCAGGTAGTCGCGGCCAGGGTGTCCATGGGCAACCCGATACTTACTCCAACCGACGTTCCGGTGAAGCTGGATTCGGCTGGGGAATACGGTTCCGGCCCGGTGCTGGAATACCCTTTCCAGATGGACGGACACGACCTTCCGTTGAGTTTCGTTTCGATGGGAAACCCCCACGCTGTCACATTCATCGACACTCCGGTGGCGGAATTCCCGTTGCACACGGTAGGGCCCAAGGTGGAGCATCACGCCATCTTCCCCAACCGGGTCAACTTCGAGATCGTGAACATAGACAGCCCCGAACACCTGACGGCCCGGGTCTGGGAGCGGGGTTCGGGCGAGACCATGGCCTGCGGCACCGGGGCTTGCGGCATAGCAGTGGCTTCCATACTCGGAGGCCATACCGGCAACACGGTTGACATAACCCTTCCTGGCGGCACCCTCACGGTGAGTTGGGACGGCGAAGGCGAAGTGGTCCTGGAAGGCCCGGCCCAGGAAGTGTTCAGCGGGGAATGGACGTAGGTGGGAATTCATGAAGCTTTATAAACTTTCCCTCGTCATTCACCAACCTAGCGAAGAGACCGAGAACAAGTTCATGGCGGAGGTCCCGGCCTTGCCGGGATGCAGAGCCTGGGGAGACACCCCTACCGAAGTGATGGAAAACCTCCAGAGCGTTGCTGCCGGGTTTATCGATTCGTATAGGTCTAGCGGAGACCCGCTGCCACCTGAAGTCGAAGCGGCGGCGATAGAGCCTACGGAGACAGATGTTCCCAGTGAATTTACAGTCGCGGTGTGAACTACCGTGAGCTAACACGACAAACAAGGCGAATGGGATGCGAGTTTGATCGAACGGCGAGGGGAGACCATGAGATTTGGATCAACCCCGCTAACCGGCAACGGACAACCATTCCCAATTGGAGAGCGCGTGACCTGAAACCCGGGACCATCAGCGCGATTCTCAGAGACCTGGGCATCTCCAGAAGAGACATTGAAGGGCGATGAAGTACGGTATTCAATCTAGATACGGGGAGAACTGAAGTCGATATGGTGAAATTTTCCGAGCGTTTGGGGAAACTGTCCCCCTATCCTTTCGTTGAGATCTCGCGGATCATCGCTGAGAAGCGTGCCGCCGGGGCCGACGTGGTTACCTTCGGCATCGGTGACCCCGACATACCCACCCCGCAGCCCATCATCGACCGGCTGTTGACGGCGTCCCAGCATGCCCCAAACCACCGGTATCCGGAGACCGACGGCCTGCCTGAGATGCGCCGCGCCTTCGCTCAGTGGTACGACACCCGTTTCAACGTCAAGTTGGACCCGGATACCGAAGTCCTGCCGCTGATCGGCGCCAAAGAGGGCATCGGCCACGCCGCGTTCTGCTTCCTGGACCCGGGCGATATCGCCCTGATCCCCGACCCGGCCTACCCCGTCTACGGTGTGGGCACCATGTTCGCCGGGGCAGAAAGCCATATCATGCCGCTCTACGAGAAGAACGGCTGGCTGCCAGAACTAGATGCCATCCCTTCCGATGTGGCTCGAGCCGCCAAGCTGATGTGGCTGAACTACCCCAATAACCCCACCAGCGCCATCGCCAGCGAAGAAGACTTCCTATCGGCCATCGCCTTCTGCAAAGAGAACGACATAGCCCTGCTCCATGACGCTGCCTACAGCGAGGTTGGTTACGAGGGATACTCCCCGCTGAGTTATCTCCAAGTCGCCGGCTCCAAGGACATCGGAGTGGAGTTCCACTCTCTGTCCAAGACCTACAACATGACCGGCTGGCGTATAGGCATGGCCGTGGGTAACGCCGATATGATCAAAGCCCTGTTCCAGATCAAAGCCAACCTGGACTCAGGAGTGCCCCAGGCAGTCCAAGAGATGGCCATGGAGGCTCTGACCGGCCCGCAAGACTGCGTGGCCGACAACGTGGACGCCTACACCCGCCGCCGCGACAGGGTTGTGAAAGCCGTACAGGCCATGGGCATGAGCGTCGCCGTTCCCCGTGCTAGCCTATACATATGGGCCAAAGTCCCGGATGGCTACACATCCGCCGAGATGGCCCAGCTCCTGTTGGAGGAACTGGACGTGGTGGTGACCCCCGGTTCCAGCTACGGGAAATACGGTGAGGGTTACATCCGCCTGTCCCTGACCACGCCCGACGAGCAGGTCGAGAAGGGCTGCCAGCGGATGGAGACTTGGAAGATTCCCCCGCCCAAGGGAAATTAAGTTAGGTGAACCGGTCCAAGACTGAGGCCCGCCCAGCCAAGTTTTTCTAGAGAGTAGAGTCCATAAGTAAGCGCTCCAAACGCAAACAGTCCTCCATTCCGGTTGAGCCAGAACCTGAAAAAGCGGTCCTCGTCGCCGTCGAGATGAACCGCCAGAACAACCTGTGGTCTCTGGAGGACACTCTCTCTGAACTTGAGTACCTGGCCAACACCGCCGGCGCCCAGGTCGTTGGCAACGTCACCCAGCGGGCCAACCGGCTGGGTTCCACCTACGTCGGCTCCGGCAAGGTGGACGAGATTCGCGACATGATGGCCGACCTTCAAGCAGACGTGGTCATCTTCGACGACGAGCTCACTCCCGCCCAGCAGCGCAACCTAGAGAACGCCCTCGCCTGCAAGGTCATCGACCGGACCGCGCTGATTCTCGACGTGTTCGGGCAGCATGCCTCCACCCACGAAGGAAAACTGCAGGTGGAACTGGCCCAGCACGAGTATCTACTGCCTCGGTTGGCGGGCCAGTGGTCTCACTTAGAGCGTTTGGGCGGCGGTATCGGCACCAGAGGCCCGGGCGAAACCCAGATCGAGACCGACAGGCGGCTGGTGCGGAACCGGCTGCAGAAGATCAAGGCTGAACTTGATGCGGTACGGCGCAGACGCAGCATCTACAATGAACGCCGCAAGAAATCCACCATCCCCATGGCGACCTTGGTGGGTTACACCAACGCCGGCAAGAGTACCCTTTTCAACGCCCTGAGCAATTCCAAGGTGACAGCAGCAGACCAACTTTTCTCCACCTTGGACCCGGTGACCAGGCGAATCAGGCTGCCCTCCGGCGCACAACTGTTGGTGAGCGATACGGTGGGTTTCATCCAGAAACTCTCACCCAAGGTGGTCGCCGCATTCCGCGCAACGCTGGAAGAATTACAGCAGTCCGACATCCTGCTGCACGTCATAGACGTCACCCATCCAAAGGCGCCGGAGCAGACCAGGGTCGTGGAAGAAACCCTCAGGGACCTGGGGTTATTGGACAGGCCCAGGATCTTGGTCATGAACAAGATGGACCTCATGGCCGAGAGGCCTCAGGACAGTTCAAACGGCGATTCCCCCGGCCTGCCGGCCCACGAAGCGCAATCCGGAATCTTGGTGTCGGCCGCCAAGGGCTGGAACCTTGACGACCTGCTCCGGGAGATAGAGGAAACCCTGATCGATATGGACGGTCCGTTGACGGTTGTGGCTCAAGCGGGCGGCAGCCGGGGACATTAGCCGCGCCTTCTTTCACCCGATCCCCGCCAGGCACTTGACATAACCCGGCCTCCTATCCACCCGCTGCCAACATCAAGATTTCCTTGAGGCCCGAATCACACCTGGAGCTACCGGGCCGGAAGTACGCTGGGCCAGAGAGCCTCCAGCGAGGCAGGAGTATTTCCGGAACTCAGATCGAAGGTATGGGGTAGATCGCGGAGTACCTGCTTCTGGGCCTCGATCTCGGACGCGGTGAAGGTGTCCCCGGAAGCCACGGCGGATAGCTGATGGCG
>CAYXDE010000079.1:0-12162 GCA_964463525.1 uncultured Dehalococcoidia bacterium
CTCGCCGGAGCGGAAGGTGGACTTGATGAAGAGGGCCTCGGTGATGTTCCGGTTGCGCGCGCCGTTCTTGTTGTGGCGGCTCTTGAGATTCTCGATTATCGATTCGACCGCGGATACGGACTCAGCCGTGGTTACCGGAGCGGTTTCCGGGATGACGATCTCGTTGTGGGCCGGAGGGCTGTCGGCGGGATGGGCTGTTGGCACGGGCGACTTCGGCGGCTTGGCGTCCACCTGCAGGACTCCGTTGTCCATGGACTCGGGCGCGAACCAGAACCGGGTCACGGTCAGCCCGGATTTGGTCTCGATGATGGTCTTGATCTGGGCCAGCTCTTCCCTGGCCAGCATCCGTTGGCCGACGTTCAGAGTGATGTCGCCCTTGGACCAGAGTCCGCTCTGGCTTGCCAGGTATTCCTTAAGCTCCGAGGCAACAACGTCGAAGGGGGCGTTTTCGTCAATGACAAAGGCCACGTCGGCGCCTCTCGCAACCACCTGAACCACGCCTGTCGTGGTCCCGGTCGCTACCATGAAACCCTCGTGACCTTGAAGTGATTACCAAATGACATCACGTCCACACTCACTCCCACCTTATGTCACCAAGATTATTTCAGCCGGATAGACTCCGGCACAACGATTTATTGGTCAGATTTTAAACAAATTTTAAGATTATGTCTAATATTGAGACTAGGGCCTGCCGCGGGAGGCTGGTTTCGGGCGTACGAACGCGCAACGTTCCCGTCAGGAGAGAGGAGGCTGTACTGGACACCCGACTCCGGTCCACTAGGTAATCCCGTGGCAGGTGGTGTTGGCAGGCATGGGGTCTGTATCCAAAGGTCACATGAAACACATGACCTTTGGCCCTTAGTGAGGTTGAGACGCACCGCTATAGTATCCCTATCAAAGGATCGGTCAGCCCAGATCACCGGAGGGACGGCCAGAACTAGCCGGAGGCAGAGATGACCTTCAAACTAGCAAGTGAGCAAAACTGGAAATGGCCGTGTCCAAACTCCGCTAACCGGGAGTAACCAGCCGAGGAGGATGGGTTAGCGGAAGGGATCACTGAATCACTAGGTCTGAAGAAGCCTGCCATTGACCGGTAGGAAGCCGAGGTAAGGACCGATGTAGGATCAGCGGAGGACCAGGTACTAAGAGCCATTGGAGGATCGGATGATGCTCACCATCGAACGGCAACACAGATGGAAATTCCCTTGTAGTCGCTCCACAGGTTCATAGGAATGAATGACGAAAAAGAAGTTCAGAACCGGTGGAGATTCCAAGGACCCGGACGCTCCTAGAATGAAACAACTCACCAGCTAGCCCTAAGCCTCATGTCCCATCCGGGACCAAGAAAGTCAGGGCAGCGTTAACAACAGCGATAGCTGTAATAGGAGCCGTAGGGAAGGCCAATAGTCAGACGCGGGAATGACCCGGGTCTGATATTTTTTTGCCCGGGAAACTCAGAAATACCTTTGGGCGGGAAGCCGGTCAAATTGACCTTTTGTCCGTAAGGTAGGCCCTTTGGTGGCTCGCCGCCCTTGCCCAAGGGATTTTTGTCTAGAGGTCTAGTCTGTTGCGCGGACGACCAGGACTGCGGTGTCGGAGTGCCGCACAAGGCGGTCGGCAACACTGCCCAACAGCCAACGCCCAACTCCGGAGCGCCCGTGGGTCGTGAGGGCTACCAGGCTATCGGGAGTATTTTCGATCAGATTTAAGATCGCATCGGCGGCGTGGCCGCGAACCAATCGGTCATCTATCGACAAGACTCCTTCCCCAGCCAGCTGTTCTTTTACTTGATGCAAGTATTGCATCGCTTGAGCGTCAGCGTCTTTGGCAAACTCCTCATAGGGACCGGAGTATACGGTTGCCGCCGCACTCACCATCTGCTGGTTCATATAGCGGCGGTACTCTTCAGCGGAAGGAGTGACCCTCACCAAGACCACGTTCAATCCGTGTGCCTTGGCCAATGGTATCGCGTAGGGAAGCACCTGTTCCGCCAAAGGAGAACCGTCAAGGGGAACTATCACGTTCTTGAGGTGCAGCTCGGGGGCATCCTGGGCATCTTCCCGGGCGTTGGTTATCAGCATCGGGCTGGTGGTGCTTCGCAGTACTTTGTCGGTGACACTGCCCATCAACCACCGGCCCAGACCAGAACGCCCATGGGTCGCCATCGCGATCAGGGTGTCGTTGGTCTTCTCTGCCTCGTCGACGATGTGGTTTGCCGGATTGCCCTCATGGACCTCGCAGGAGATGGGGACATCCATGTCACCTAGGGTCGACTTCACCTTCTCTAGATAGTCGTTAGCCCCGTCGCGAAAATTGGCGGCTATCTGGGTCTCGAAAAGGTTGTGGTCCGGGTCCGCCAATTGTGGCGGAACTGGCTCAAATACGTTAAGAAGGCTGATTGGAATATTGAACGCGCTCGCGAGGATGCGTACGTAGGGTAGGACCTGCTCGGGTAGATTGGACCCGTCCAATGGAACCAGAATCCGGGCGTACATGGGGAGGACTCCTTTTCTCAGACAGCTTGTTAGAGATCTATGAGGTCACACTTAACTGCTGGGGGCCGCAATGCCGCGTGTCAGCTAAAACTATAACAGCATGAACACAAGCGGTCTAACGCTGCGCCGAATAGGGAATCTCATCTCACCTAAGACGAACCGCCGTAGTATCCATTCGTCTGAATAAGATAGGCCGGATGGCTCGTGCAGTGACAATGTCGACGGCCACATAATTCCTCAGAGGAGGTAATGGCCATGTACGACCGGATTCTGGTACCACTGGATGGGTCGCACCTTGCCGAACAGGTGTTGCCCTACGTAACTCGAATCAGCAAGGGTATGGGTATCCCAGTCCACCTCATGCAGGTCGTCTCCCCGCCACCAGAGATGGTGATGGCCGACCCAGTCAGTGGCAGCCACAGGAGCGAGATCACCGAACTGGCATTCGACCAAACCATCAACTATCTGAACAACATCTTGGGAACGATAGACGGATCAGGGGTGGACGTTACGCATGGCGTCTATGAGGGAGACGCCGCTCACCACATCATCGAAGAGGCCGGCAAGTCGCCTGCCTCATTGGTAGCTATGTGCACTCACGGGCGTTCTGGTGTTACCCGTTGGGTCATGGGCAGCGTGACCGACAAGGTGCTCCACTCCATGAAAAACCCCATGCTGATCATCCGGAGCCAGATAGGAGGTAACCCGGAAGCAGGAGAGAATCTGGATACCATCATCGTTCCGGTGGACGGGTCTTCCCTAGCGGAGCAGGTTATCCCCCACGTAGCTGCGCTTGCCAAGGCTTTGGAGCTGAAGGTAACTTTGCTGCGCGTGGCCGGCACTGCGGATGAGTTTAGCGCCAGCACCGGCTACCAACCGTCGGATGCGGTCTCCGCTCTGGACGTTCAGGCTTTCGAAGGGCTAGCCACGAAAGCCGGGAACCAAGCGTTGGACTATCTCAAGAGACTTGAGGAATCGCTGCGCAGGCAAGGAATCGACTCGGTTGACCACCGGATCGAGCGCGGCCAGGCGGCCCACGCGATAGTTAACGCGGCCGTTGAGACCCCATGCAACCTGGTGGCGATGACCACCCACGGCCGATCAGGACCGGCCCGGTGGGCACTGGGCAGTGTTACGGAACGTGTTGTGCGTCATTCGGGAGACCCTGTGTTGGTGGTGCGAACCCCATGATATTCCCCGGCAGAGGGGGTAGGCGAACTCACAACAGGTGAACGTCATCCCCGAGTTGGACCCACCTGAATCATTGATTGCTGCCCAGCACCGGAGGTCGAAACCCGCTTGCAGCGGCGGTTAGTCGCGGGTGCCGAACAGGGCTACTGAGCAGGTGAACGAGCCGGGGCGGCCGCCCAGGTTATGGGTGAGGCCCAGGGTCGGGTCTTTGAGTTGGCGCCCCTCGGCTTTCCCTTGGAGCTGTTTGTAGACCTCGTAGATCATGCGGATGCCGCTGGCCCCGATGGGATGGCCGAAGCATTTCAGGCCGCCGTCGGTGTTCACCGGCAGCTCCCCTTCCAGGCTGAACGTGCCCGCCGTCACATCCTCGCTGGCCCTGCCTCGTGGGCTGAACCCCAGGTCCTCATAGATGATCAACTCGGTGATGGTGAAGCAGTCGTGGACCATGGCCAGGTCAATCTCCTGGCGGGGGTCGGTGACGCCGGCTTCCTGATAGGCCGCCTGGCTGGCGCGGACCGACTCGGGGAAATGGGTGAAATCCCAGTCGTTGCGCATGATGCCGAAGGCGCCCACGGACAGGCCAAGCCCCTTCACCAAGATGTAGTCGTCCCGGAAGGTCTTGGCTATCTCAGGGGTGGTGATGATGGCTGCCGCTGCGCCATCGGAAACACCGCAGCAGTCGAAGAGACCTAGGGGCCAGGCCACCATGGGGGCGTTGGCCACCTGCTCTGCGCTCACCTCCCGCTGGAAGTGGGCCTTGGGGCTCATGGTGCCGTTATGGTGGTTCTTGGCCGCGATCTGGGCCAGGGTCATCTTCCCTTCTTCGTAGGGGATGTCGTACTGGTGGAAATAACGGGTGGCGGCCAGGGCGAACTGGGAGGGCGGCGGCACCGGTGGGTTAACGTCAGCCCCTGCCGGTTCGGCCACTGCCAGGCCGGAGAACCCTGAGTCCTTGAGCTTTTCCACGCCCACTGCCAGGACGATGTCATAGATTCCGGCGGCCACGGCGTAGCAGGCGTTACGGAAGGCGTCGGTGGCTGTGGCGCAGGCGTTCTCCACCCGGGTGATGGGTATGTAGTCCAGTTTCAGGGCCGCGGCTAGCGGTTGGCCCGTCCGGAACGATCCCACCGTGCCCAGCCAGGCGGCCTGGACGTCCTTCCCCTCTATACCGGCGTCTTCAAAGGCCTCGTAAGCCGCTTCCACGATCAGGTCCGACGAGCTGGAGTCCCAGCGCTCTCCGAACTTACTGCAGCCCATGCCGACGACGGCTACCCGGTCTTTGATCCCGCTCATGACTATCTCCTAAATCCCATCGCCTGAAAGAAATTATACCGTGAGGCCGCTACGCCGCCTGGCGTAAAGGCACCGCCTTCCAATAGTAATTGTGGATACCGTTCACCACTCGCAACTTGCGGAAACTCATCTCTATCTGAAGTCCGATCTTGACCTCATCGACCTCACGGTCGGTCATCATGCAGAGGACGCGGCCGCCGGCTTCGAAGTCCACCACGGCAATGGCCAGCGGGGTGTCGACGGTGCCGGCCAGATAGTCCAGCGAGTAGGTGAACACCGTGCCCAATTTGTCGCTGAGCCTGATGGGCGAGTAATCGTCCCTGGTCAAACATTCCACGCAGACCTGCTGCGGAGGATACTGCACGTAGCCGCACTCATTGCAGACCCCGCCGTGGAATTTGATGTTCTGGTCGCTCTCCCGCCACATGGCGGTGACCGACGGCGACTGGGGTTGGGGACGCCGGGAGGCAGAATCTGTGAGCCAAACGTCCCGCCACTTGGCATAGGTCTCGTAGCTGTCCAATACCTGGCCCGAGTCCAGATAGCCGGAAACACCCAGGCCGGACTCCCCTCCGCCGGTATTCGATGTTGTGCGGAAGCCCAGGACATCGCTGCCGTCACCGTAGGACACGGTTAGCAGCAACTGGTTGGGTGCGGCGTCTTCCAATGCGCTGGCCAGCAGCATCAATGGGAAGGCCGCGCCGGTGTTTCCCATGCGCCCAAAGAGCGGGTCCTGCACCTGCTCCGGCTGGAATCCTAGTTGTCTTGCCAATTGGCCGTGCCGCCGCGCGTCCGGGGAATACAGGGCCAATTTGGACACATCCTTAACTGACAACCCTTCCTTATCGAAGAACCCAGAGACCGCCTCTGACAGGATACGTTCGAGCCCTTCTTCGATGGCGAACCGGTCTTCCCAGGAGCGGACGAACTGGTCCCCGGCGCTGCGCCAGGTGTCCATCAGGTTCTCGGTGATCGTGTGAGACCCGGCCTGCTCGGCGATCAGTCCTTCATCGGAGATGATGAATGCCGCCGCGCCGTCCCCAGAGTTGCGTTCGGCTTCTCCCTTGGGCGCCCCCTGGCGGTTGTCGCTGGCCACCACCAAAACATGCTTGGCGGAACCTGCGGCCACGGAGTCCATGGCCGATTTCAGGGCGGTGGTGCCGGCTCGGAGGACGTCGGTGATGTCGGCGGTGAAGATGTCCCGGCGCAGGTCCAGCGCCGTGGCGATGATGGACGCGCATTGCTTCTCGGCATAAGGAGGCGTGGTGGACGCGAAGAGCAGCCCGTCGATCTCCTCCCGGTCCCGTCCCTGCAGGCAGTCGATGCCCGCCGCTACAGCCATGCTGACGCTGTCTTCGTCAAAGTTGGCCACGGAGCGTTGGCCGGAGGAGTCCCACCCGTCAGTCTCCGCACCCAACCGATATCTGGGGACATAGGCCCCGAAGGCCGAGATTCCTGCCAAGGTCCACCTTCCATCATCGACAGGAGCAGCGATCGAGGCTGCGCCAGTCGTATTTTCGCCATGCTAGCAGTTTGCCGAAATCAGTGTCAACGCGCCCGCTCCGCCCTGCAAAACGCCCTTCGCTAAAAGGCGGCTGGAGTCTGGGCTGGGCATGCCCTATGTTACAATCGAAGCCTGCAATGTGAATGCTACAGAGCGTGATTCCTCCCCGGTCGAGAGGAGTCGATCTCCTCTCTGCGGCAGGAGTGAACACCCTTGAGCCGGATTCCACCGTATCGCCGTTTCATTTCCGGGGCTACATTGGTTGCCTCGTTATTGGCAGTTGTCCTGTTAGTCGTGGTCGCCTGCTCCGGTAGAGGCGGCAACGGTGGCGAATCCGTCACCATCGAAGGTCTCCCGCCCGAATTCGAGCGTCTGAGCCAGGTCTGGGAACTGCTGAACCGCGAGCAGATCGACGGCGCGGACCTAGACCCTCTGACAATCAGCGACGGCGCCATCCGCGGCATGCTGTTTGCTTTGGGCGACCCTTATGCCGGCTTTCTAGACCGCGAGCAACTGTCCCTGGAACAAGAGGATATACAGGGTTTCTTTGGCGGTATAGGCGCTGAGGTTGGAATGCGGAACGGCGCGATCACCATACTCGCACCCATGCCTGACGCCCCTGCTGAGGCGGCAGGGATCAGGGCCGGCGACGTGATCCTAGAAGTAGATGGCGAGAGTATACGCGGCTTATCTCTGTTGGAGGTAATTCGCTTGATCAGGGGTGAAAAGGGAACCACGGTTACGCTCCTGGTTCGCCACCTGAGCAACTCCGAAACTGTGCTGGTCGAGATCGAACGGGCTATCATCGATCTGGAGAGCGTGACCCTGCTTATGCAGGTGGGCCGCATCGGACACCTGCGTCTTTCCGGTTTCACCGGCACTACCAACGACGAATTGAAGGAAGCCCTGGAACGGTTCGAACGGTCCCAGGGGCTTGGCATCGTGTTGGACCTCCGCAATAATCCGGGCGGACTGGTGTCGTCGGTGGTCGATGTTACCAGCCAATTCATCGAGAACGGACTGGTGTTGTACCAGGTGGACGCCAAGGGCAACCGCCGGGATTGGAGAGTCAGGTCGGGTGGGAAAGCGCTGGACATTCCCATGGTGGTGTTGGTCAACGAATTCAGCGCCAGCGCCAGCGAAGTCTTCACCGGAGCGATCATAGACAACGACCGCGCGACCGTGATCGGCACCACGACCTTTGGCAAAGGGAGCGTCACCAACCTGTGGCCGCTGGTTGATGGTTCCGGGGTGAATTTCACCACTGCCCGTTGGTTCACCCCCGGCGGCTCCTTGATCGAAGGCGAAGGACTAACGCCACACGTGGTGCTGGACCCGCTGGATGAAGACGAGGACGAAGACCTGCATCTGGACCGGGCTATCGAGATTCTGAAGGAAGAACTGAGAGTGGGCGTCTCCACAGCAGAAAGAAAGTGATTGAAAGTGGCGAAGAAGAAGGCTTCGACTCCAACCGCACCGGCAGCCAAGAAGGGGGGCCCGCAAAAGCCCGCCGCTAAAGACTTTCGCCCTATCGCATCCAACCGCAGGGCCCATTTCAACTACGAGATACTGGACCGGTACGAGGCCGGACTTCTGCTTACCGGCACCGAGATCAAGTCGGTCCGGGCGGGCAAGATCGACCTCGCCGACGCTTATGCCAGAGTCAACAACGGCGAGATGTGGCTCCATAACGCCTACATCGCTCCCTATGACGCGGCCAGCCAGAATAACCACGACCCCAAGCGGAACCGCAAACTGCTGCTTCACCGCGCCGAGATTCTTGAGATGGCCGCCGCCGCCGCCGAACGGGGCCTGACCATCGTGGCGCTGCGCGTCTACATCAAGCACCACGTCGCCAAGGTCGAACTGGGGATGGCCCGGGGCAAACGGCAGTACGACAAACGCCGTGCGATCATCGACCGCGACATGGACCGGGAAGCCCGGCGCGCCATGGGCGTCAACCGGGAATAGTCCGCCTATCGTTGTCCCGCCTGCAATGACCGGTACTCAGATATTCCGCTCATGGTGGGCCTGTCGGACCACCGCTACCCTTGGACCGTCTGTCTCCTACCTGAAACCTGGCCAATGCGCGTCCTTCTAGAGCCTCAGGACGAAGGGTTGAATGGGCTATAATCTACGCCGGACACGAAGCTGCCGGCGCCGGCATATCGTTGTGTCTTTGATATCCAAGATCCCTGGAGGACCAGCTTGATTCGTACCCTTGAAGGAGTGACCCCAAAGGTGGCCGACACCGCGTGGGTCAGTGAGTTTGCCTACGTTGTCGGCAACGTTGAGATAGGAGAGTACGCCAGCATCTGGCCCGGCGTGACCGTCCGCGGCGACAGCCCCGACGCCATCGTTATCGGAGATTATGTGAACATCCAAGAAGGTTCGGTGATCCACGGGAACGGACTGACCATCGAAGACCATGTTTCAGTTGGGCACTCCGTTGTGGTCCACTGCGACAGAGTGGGTAAAGGATCGCTCCTGGGCAATAACTGCACGATCCTGAACCGGGTGACCCTGGGAGAGAGCTGCCTCGTAGCCGCCAACTCGGTGGTGCTGGGCGGGACCCAAGTACCAGCCCGCTCCTTCGTCACCGGCGCGCCAGGGCAGGTGAAACGTGAAGTCACCGACAAACAGATCACCCAGATGGCCCACACCAACGAAGAACTGGTAAAACGCGCCAAGTCCTTCAAAGACAGCGGCCTCTAGAACACAAAAAATCCCCTCCCCCATTTATGGGGGAGGGTTAGGGTGGGGGCAACGATTCTGCGGAACCAAGTTAGTTTTCGAAGTAACGCGGAGAACTACCCTAGCCGCTGAGCCACCGGCAGAACCTTATCGGCCAAGTGCTCCATCACCTTGATGCAGTCTGGCAGGGTCTCCACCCGGAAGTCATAGGTCAGTTGGTCGATGCCGATCTCCTGACAGGCGTGGAGGTCATCGATCACCTCTTGGGTGGAGGCGATAAGCGAGCCACCGCTTCGTACATAGCCGGCTTCACCCATGCCCATGTCGGTGAAGAATAGACTGCGCTTCAGAGAGACCGTCACTTCCGACTGGTCTCTTCCCTCTTTCTCCACACGCTCCCGTAGATAGGGCATGTTCTCCGCCACAAACTCCGGAGTTTGCCTAGTCGTGTGCCAGCAGGCGCCGTACTTGGCCGTCCGGCGCAGCGCCGCCTTGGTGTGCCCGCCAACCCAGACGGGGATGCCAGGCTGCTGGATGGGCTTGGGCTCGAACTGTATCCCGTCGATGCTGTAAAACTTGCCCTCATACTCCGGGTTCTGCTGGCTCCAGAGGGCCTGCATGATACCCAGCCATTCATCGGTCATGGCGCCCCGCTGGTGGTAGTCCCGCCCCAATATCTCAAACTCTTTCTCCAGCCAGCCCACACCTACGCCGCAGATGATGCGGCCGCCGGTCAGGACATCCAGCGAGGCGAACATCTTGGCCTGGACCACCGGGTTCCGGTAGGGGAGGATGACCACAGTGCTGCCCAGCTTGATGCGGTCGGTGCAAGCCGCCAGGTAACCCAGCAGCGTCATGGTCTCCAAGAACGGCTCATCCGAGGGCCGGGAGAACGACCCGTCGGCGGTGTATGGGTATTGGTTGGTGCCTCCGGTGGGCAATACGATATGGTCCCCGGCCAAGACCGACTCAAAGCCCAGTTCTTCCGCAGTCTCCACGAACCGCCTTAGGCCGGGAACGTCGGGTGTCCGGGGGATGGAGAGTCCTATTTCCAAAGCTGCTGCCTCCAAAGTCGCGATGCGACCAAAATCTTTTTAAGTTAGGCCAGTGCCAAGGCCGCAGGCGAGTATAAACCCGGTGCATGCCGGCGGGCAAAGTGGGACCCGGTGAACCATCAACAACTTGGCGGGTACAGATAGGTGGAGACGATTGTTCCACTGGGGTCGATCAACGCAGCTTCGTCAGGGTCGGAGTTGTTCCAGATAGACGACTTCCGCTGGAAGGAGAACCCTCCAGATTCGGGATGCACCTCGTTGGTGTAGACCCGTGCCGATGCCAAGGGTTGGAGTTGGTATGGAGGGAAAGTGAACTCCGGAGAGCCGTCGGACCGGTCGACCAGCCGCCATCCCGCCAGATCGATGGCGCTTGCGCCCTGGTTCAACACTTGCACATACTCATCTGCTTCTGTGCTCCGTACCAGACCGTCAAAGAAGACGCACTCGATGACTGGCCCGGTCCCAGTTGCTGGTGACGGCGTAATGGTAGGCGTTAGGTGCTGCGTCGGAGTAGGCGCCGGGGCGATGGTCGAGAGCGGTTGGGCCGTTATATCAATGGCCGGAACCGGCGCCGGTTCCTCGACCGGGGCGGCGGCAACCGTGGGTTCTGGCGTTGGCGTCCCTTCGACCGCTGCCGATGTTGGGCCGGATGTCGGCGTTGGAACGGCAGTGGACTGCGCGGGGGTTGGCGTGGCAGGCGTCTCCGGTTGTGAGGTCAGCGGCTCAGCAGTCCCTGATGGGGTAGGGCTCACGAATATCACTGTTCTATCTGGTCCAGAGCCTGAGCATGCGGAAGCGAGAGCCAGCAAGGAAAGGACTCCTGCGGTGAACAGAACGGTCCAGCTGGCGCTCAAACGATCACTCCAAATGCCGGGCGGTGTGGCGCGCGCGCGATGGATATGACTCCAAGGCTGTGAAATCATGACTGCGCCAACGGTAACTCAGCGACTTGCGAGGCGCAATCCGCATGCTATAATCTCTCCAAATCACGTCTGGGGCAACTCGGACATCGCGCTAAACGTTAGCTTGACATAGATAGGAAAATTAGGAGGACTACGATGGAAAAAGGCGCAGCGACTATTGACGGTGGATCAGTAGAATTTGCGATGGGCTATCGCGCAGAGATAATGGACGACCAGGGCCTGTGTGTACAGGTCTATTCCAAGATAGACGGCAAAGACACCGAGATTCTGCGGTTCGACTGCTTCGACCAGGCCCCTCACTATCACTATGGGCCTGAGAACCACAACATCCGCTTGTTCTTGGATAAGACCACCGCGGGCAACCCCCTCGGCTGGACGCTGAACAACCTCCGCAACAACATGGTCGCCATGATAAACCGGTCCGGTTACGAAGACCTGGCCGCCACCCTGGAAAAGACCCCGGTTAAAAAGGCCGTGTTGGACAAGGTTGAGGCCAAATCCCGTGAGTTGATCAAGGAAGGACGCCGGACCGTCCACCATATGATGCCTGAGATGGTCGATGGCGACATGGTCGAAGCCGGCAACATCCGCTTTGGTCTGGAATACCGCCACCTGCCCCAGATCAACGACGAGGGCATGGCCATCCACGTGTTGACCGACGTGGCCGGACAGGAAGTTGAAGTCCTGGCCTTCGACTGCTTCCAAGGAGCACCGCACTATCACTACGGCCCCCGCAACCAGGACATCCGCATCTATTGGGACGTCACCACCTCCGGTGAGACCCTGAAGTGGACCCTGGACCAGTTCAAGGGCGGCAAACTCAAGTCCATGATCGAGCGCGCTGGCTATCCCAGCATCGCCTCCGAGTTGGACGAGAGCCTTGTCCAGTCCCTCATGCCCCAGATCGAGAAACGGTCCTGGGAACTGGTGGCGCTGAACAACAAGTAAGCAGCCACTCAACAAGGCAAACCAAAAGAGGCCCCGTCCTTCGCACGAAGGGCGGGGCC
>CAYXDE010000080.1:0-12031 GCA_964463525.1 uncultured Dehalococcoidia bacterium
GTCTGCCGCGCTATTCAGGAGGCCCAGATGGCGGAAGAGACTCAGACCCCCAAGCAGGAAAATGAGCCCGTTCGCGTAGCTGTTTGGTACGACTATATTTGACCCTGGTGCTACGTCGGCCTGGAGCGGGTCGACAAGTTGGCGAACGATTACGAGATAGCCGTTGAGGGCCGGGCCTATCTGCTGCGCCCGGACACCCCCAAGGAAGGCGCCGAGCGGCCACCGCGTCCCGGAGAGACCGCCGATGAGTTGTCTGAACCCCTGAGGGGGCAGGCCAAGGACGCCGGTCTGATCATGAAACCACTGAGCCGGACCCCCAACACTCTCTACGCCTTAGAGGCGACCGAGTACGCCCAACAGCATGGCAAATTCCTGGAGTTCCACCACGCCGCCTACAAAGCGCTCTGGGAGGACCGTCAGGACCTGGGCGAACTGGAAGTGCTCCACAAAGTGGCCCATGAAGTCGGTCTGGACGCCGATGAGATGGTCACGAGTCTGGAAGAGAAGACCTACGCCGAGACCGTGATGAGCCAGTACCAAGAGGCCCTCCAGTACGGCATCAGCGGTATTCCCACCTTCTTGGTGGGCAACCTGCTCTTCACCGGGGCCCATCCCTACAACATCTTCAAGTCGGCTATGGAACGCTTCCTCACCGAGGGTGTTCCACCCGCCACGGAAGGTGAGGGTTAGGGAACCGGTTAGCAATTCGCATAGAGAAAGAAAAGGCCCGCTATCAAGCGGGCCTTTTTTGGTTCTAGTTGAGGATTCGGGTTAGTCGTCGGCCGGGACCGGCGCTAAGGAGGGGCCGCCTTCCATCGACTCGCCGTCATCGTCCGTGGGGAGTCCGTAGTTCACCGCGTAGAGGCGGGCGTAGACACCGCCCTTTCTGGCTAGCAGTTCCTCATGGTTGCCCATCTCTACCAGCCTGCCCTGGTCCAACACCACGATGTTGTCGGCGTTCCGGACCGTAGAAAGGCGGTGGGCGATGACTATGGAAGTCCGGCCGCTTAACACTTTCTGCAAAGCCTGCTGGATCAGTACCTCGGTGTGGGTGTCGATATTCGCTGTGGCTTCGTCCAGGATGATGACTCTGGGGTTTCCGACCACGGCCCGGGCAAAGCTCAGCAGTTGCCTTTGGCCCACGCTCAGGTTGATTCCCCGCTCGGCCAGGACCGTGTTGTAGCCGTTCTCAAGGTCCATGATGAAGTCGTGGGCCCCCACGGTCTGGGCTGCGGCCACCACTTCGTCGTCTGAGATGCCCTCACTGCTGTAACGGATGTTGTCTGCAACTGTCCCGGAGAATAGGTAGGGCTCCTGCAGCACCATGCTCATCTGGCTGACCAGTGAATGCCTGGTAACGTCGCGGATGTCGTGACCGTCCACGGTGATCCGGCCGTTGGTGACATCGGCGAACCGGTGGATCAGGGTGACCAGGGTGCTCTTGCCGGCCCCGGTCGATCCGACCAACGCAACGTTCTCGCCGGGTTTGATGTTGAGGTTAACCTCTTTCAGGACATCGACATCTTTCACGTACTGGAAGTTAACGTCTTCGAACTTGATCTCGCCTTTGATCTCAGGCAGTACGATGGCGTCCGGCTTGTCCACCACCTCGGGCTTTAGGTCCAAGACCTCAAAGATTCGGACTCCTGCGGCCATGGCCCGCTGTAGTTGGCTGTACTGCATGGTCAGGTGGCGTACCGGCTCGAAGAACCGCTGGATCCAGAGGGCGAACGCGAGCAGGACCGCCCAATCTAGATCTCCGCCCTTGACCATTATTCCGCCGACCAAGACGACGCCGAACCCCATGCCGATTCCCATCAGGGATTCAACGAAGGGTTGGAGCGATCCAGAGTACCGGCTGGCTTCCAGGTTGGCGTTCAAGTGCTCGGTGTTGAGCTCGTCGAAGTGCTTCATGTTGGCTTCCTGCCGGTTGAAGCTCTCGACGACGCGGACGCCGGTGATGTTCTGGTTGTACTCTCCGTTGACCATGGCGATGGCCCGGCGGATGCGCATGAATGAGTGTCTGGCGAACTTCTGCCAATAACCGAGAACGAAGAAGAGTACCGGCAGGATGCTCATGCTGACCAGTGCCAGTTGCCAGTCGATGAACAGCATGAAGGCGATGATGCCCACCAGGCTGAGCAGATCGGAGAAGCTCTGGACGATCAGTTCGAAGGTCTCTTGGAGCTGCAGGACGTCGCTCTGGCTCCGGGACATGATCCGGCCCACGGGCGTGCGGTGGAAGAAGGACGGCGAGAGCTCCTGCAGATGGTTGAACATGCCGGTCCGCAGAGAATAGAGGATTCCCTGCCCGACCTTGGGCATGTAGACGAATTGAACGAAGTTGGCTCCGAAGTGGAGAATGGTCACGCCCAGGAAGACGAGGCCTATGATGTGCAGCCGTGATACGTCTTCCGGCTCCACGGCCCAGGTGATCCCGGTCATCATCAGCCAGGGGACAGCCACGTTGCCAACGGTGTAGAGCAAGACCGCGATCATCGCGATGATCGCATGCCGCTTGTAGGGCCAGATATAGGTCATCAACCGCATGACCACTTTATGGTCGTACGCCGAACCGACCAGCGCATCGTCGCTGAGGTTGTCCATGTTGGCGGCGTTCATGCCGTGGGAGCCCATGCCACGCATGCCGCCCATCATGCCGCCGACTCCGCCGCCTGGGCCTTGAGCTCTCATCAGTCGTCGTCTCCTGTCTCTGCGGCGAGCCGCGCGGTCCCGGCGGTATCAATGGGTGGCAAAGAAGCATCCAAAAGCAGTTCTTCTTGGGGCTGCAACTGGAGTTCGTAGATGTCTTGGTAGATGCCCTTGGCAGCCAATAGCTCTTCGTGGGTGCCCTGCTCGGCGATCTGCCCGTCTTTCAACACTATGATCAGGTCGGCCTCGCGCACGGTGCTCAGGCGGTGGGCGATCACGAATGTGGTGCGGTTCTTCATCACATTGACCATGGCCTGATGGATCATCCGCTCCGTTTGAACGTCAACACTGGAGGTGGAGTCGTCCAGTATCAAGACCGGCGGGTCGATCAGGATGCTGCGGGCGATAGACAACCGTTGGCGTTGGCCGCCGGAAAGGGTGGACCCGCGCTCACCGACCCACGTGTCATAACCGTCCGCCAGGGAGTCGATGTGGTCGTGGAGTTGGGCGACCGTGGCCGCACGGATCACGTCTTCGCGGGTTGCGTCTTTCACACCGTAAGCGATGTTGTCGTGGATACTGGCGCTGAACAGGAAAACGTCCTGCTGGACGATGCCTACGTTGTGACGCAGGGACTCCAGCGTGAACTCGCGGATGTCCTGGCCGTCGATGGTTATCCTGCCTTCCGACACATCGTAGAAGCGGGGGAGCAGATTGACTATGGTGCTCTTGCCGCTGCCCGGAGCGCCAAGGATGGCTGTAACCTGGTTGGGTTGAGCCGAGATGCTCACATGCTGTAACGCAGGCATCCGCGCTTCGTAAGCGAAGGATATGTCTTCGAATTCGACCTTGCCCTCAGCTCTTTCTAGGACCTTTGCGTCCCGCTTTTCCATGACCGGGGAATCTGCGTCCAGCACCTCGAAAAGCCTTCCTCCGGACGAGATCGCCCTAGAGAAAGAGTTGATGATGAAGGATGACATTCGGATGGGGAAGGTCAGCTGGTTCAGATAGAGTATGAACTTGGCCAGGTCACCCTCGGACAGGTCTCCCCTGATCACTTCCCAGCCGCCGTACCAAAGGATCAGGCCCATGCCCGAAGTGAAGAAGAAGGTCATCCAGGCGCTGTTGGTGCCCTGGAGCCGCTCAGAACGGAAGTATTCTTCGCGTACTTCCTGTGCTTTCTTGGCGAACTTGTCCTTTTCGTATTCTTCGGAGCCGAAGGCCTTGACCACATGGATGCCCACCAGGTTTTCCTGGAGGATCGTGACCGCCTCGCCCATACGCTGCTGGACCTGGAGCCACATGCGCCGGAGCCGGCCCATGACCATCGAAGAGCGGATCACAATGAACGGGACAAAGACCAGGCTTATAAGCGTGAGTTCCCAGTTCATGAAGCTCAGTATGCAGAGCAAAGCCACCGTGCGGACAACCACTTCCAACGCCCGGACCAAGCCCATGTTGACGAAGCGCCGGATGGCCTCAACGTCTGCCGTGGCCTTGGACATCAGGTCACCGGTGTGTTCTTTGTCGTGGTAGGCGAAGCTCAGATGCTGGAGCTTGTCGTAGAACCGGTTGCGGATGTCATAGGAGACTTTCTGGGAGAGAGAGTCGGTGCAATATGTGCGTGAGAAGTCCAGGAAGCCGCGGAGGAGGCTGGCGCCAAGCAGGGCCAGGGCAAACCACATGAGGGTGCTGGTGGCAAGGGATGGGACATCTACGCCGCCCTTGCCGACCTCGACAAGGCGGTCGATGGCTTCGCCGAATATCTGAGGTATGAGGAGTGAAACGCCGACCGCGGCGAAGAAGCTCAGGTATGCCAGGATCAGGCGGGAGCGGAACTGCCACGTGATCTTGGTGATTCGGAGGAGAATCTGCATCTAAACGTATATGCCTGTTCCACCTACCGCAAAAGAGGATTACTTTGCGGCTGTCGAAAAATCGACACGCCGTTCATTAAGGCTGATTGCGGAACGGAAATTTGAGCGGCCAAGCGTCAGAATCCATACTTGTATCCCGCATACTTGTAACCCGATGGAACCAGCACGAGGCAGCCACCCAATCATAAACCTAAAGAGGGGGCCGGTTCAAGCTGAATAAATGCCTGGTAAGAGTTGTTGAGCCTGGCGCACTTTACATAAAAAGGGCCTCCGCCGTTACCGCGGAGGACCTTTTGAGAGCCGGATGAAGGGTCTGGAGCCGTTGGATTAGGGCTTGCCAGCCCGAATATTGGCGCCCATGGTCTCGAATTGTTTGGCCCGCTCGCCGCCTTCGGCCCCATCGAACACGTCCTTGGTGGAGATCAATTCCACGTCAGTCAGTCCGGAGCTGGCGATGGCATCCAGGTACTCTCCCTCCAGGAGAGCGCCGCCGATTCAAGCGGTCCAGAGGTCGACTTCTTGTCTTATCTCGTCAGATATAAACTTATAGACCACTATGTCGGCCAGGTACAGCCGGCCGCCGGGCCTTAAGATACGGAAGACTTCTTTGAAAATCGCATACTTGTCCGGAGTCAGGTTGATGACGCCGTTGGAGATGACCACGTCCACCGACTCGTCGGGGACCGGGAGTTCTTCGGCGAAACCCTTTTTGAACTCAACCTGAGTCAGCCCCATCTCTTTCGCTGTCTTCCTGGATTTTTTCAGCATGGCATCTGTCATGTCGATGCCGATCACCTTGCCCGATGGGCCTACCATCTTGGCGGCGATGAAACAGTCGAATCCGCATCCGGAACCGATGTCCAACACGGTCTCGCCGGTGGCGATGTCGCCCACAGAGAACGGGTTGCCAACGCCGGCGAAGGACTCGACGGCCTCCCCGGGAAGGCCTTCTAGATGCTCGTCTTTGTATTCTAGGATCTTGGCCAGCGGAAGACCATGATGGAAGTGAAATTCCAGTTCCGGGCTGCTGGCTACTTCGGTGTACTTGTCCTGAATCTCCCGCCGCAGAATCTCCACTTCGGGTGCAACTTGGGTGGCCATATCATTCCCCCAAACGCGGTATAGACTTCAAGCTCCCGTGAATCGAATGACCCTCAGTCATTGATGGATAATTATACCAGCAGCGTCCGCTGCTGGGACCGAATCGGTTGGAATTTCAGCCCGGACGAAGTCTACATACGCTCCGGGGCGGTCATTCCCATCAGGTCCAAAGCGCGGTGGAAAACGATCTGTGCCGACTCCACCAACTTCAACCGGGCGGCGGTCATGGCATTGTCTTCATCATGGGAAGAGACAACCCGGCAGTTCTCATAGAAATTATGGAACGAGTTGGCTAGTTCGGTGGCGTAGTGGGGCAGATGGTGCGGTTCCAGGTCCTCCGCCATCTGGTCCACCAACTCAGGAAGTTGGAGCATGGCCCGGATCAATTCCAGTTCGGCGGGGTGGGTCAACAGGCTTACATCACCGTTGCTCCAATCGATATTCCGTTCCCTGGCCAGACTGAGGATGCTGGCGTTTCGGGCATGGGCGTACTGCACGTAATAGACAGGGTTTTCGGACGACTCTTTCTTCGCCAATTCCAGGTCGAATTCCATCTGGGTCGACGGCGTCCTGGCCAGGAAGAAGAACCGGCAGGCGTCGGTGCCAACCTCTTCGGCCAGCTCTTTCAAGGTCACCAGATTTCCGGTCCGCTTGGAGACCCGAAGGACTTCGCCCTCGCTCTTGAGGGTTACCATCTGCGAGATCAGCACTGTGAGCCGGTCCCGCTCGATACCCAAGGCTTCCACGGCCGACTTCATCCTGGGGACGTGGCCCTGATGGTCGGCGCCCCAGATATCCACCACGGAGTCATAGCCGCGCTGGACGAACTTGTTGTAATGGTAGGCGATGTCCGACGCGAAATAGGTGGGCTCCCCGGATGACCGGACGACCACATTGTCTTTTTCGTCGCCGAGCATGGTGGAGTTGAACCACATGGCGCCGTCCCGCTCTGACAGGTAGTCGTTGTCACGGAGGAGGCCGATGGCGGTGTCGTACTCGCCGCCCTGGAAAAGGGTGCGTTCGCTGAACCAGTTGTCGAACTCCACGCCGATCCCGGAGAGGTCATCCCTGATGGCATCAACCATCTTCTCCCGGCCGATGTCGCCGATCTCTCTCAGGGCTTGCTCCTCTTCTAGCTCGAGGAACTTGGGGCCTTCCGAGTCGGCGATCTCCTTGGCGAGATCGAAGATGTACTCGCCCTCGTACCCTTTATCGGGCATCTCCGCTTCCCGGCCCAGGGTTTTCTTGTAGGCGGCCAGGACCGACCGGTAGAACAACTGCATCTGGTTGCCGGCGTCGTTCACGTAGTATTCGCGGGTGACGTCGTATCCTGCGGCTTCCAGGATGTTGGCTAGAGCGCTGCCCAGCACCGCTCCCCGGGTATGGCCGACATGGACCGGACCGGTGGGGTTCACACTGACGAACTCCACCATCATTTTCTTGCCTTCACCGGAGCCGGTATTGCCAAATTCGCTGCCGGCTTGGCGCACGGCCTCCACCTGCTGCTGCAGCCAGGATTCCCTCAGATAGAAGTTGATGAAACCCGGCGGGGCAGCTTCCACCCGCTCGATAACGTCGCCGGTGGCGATGTGGGCGGCCAGCGACTGGGCCAACTCCAAGGGATTGATCCGCGTGGCCCGGGCCAAGCGCAAAGGCAGATTGGTTGCGAAATCGCCGTGTTCCGAATTCCCCGGACGCTCCACCTGGATCTCAGGAAGGGTCTCCAACTGCAGCACGCCTTCCTGCCGTGCTGTCTCTAAGGCTTGGGCCACGAGCTGCTGGATTGTGTCGATCAATAACGGAGCCGGCATTGGAGACAGGTCCTTGGATCTAATCAGTGTTTTGCCATGTGTTATCAAATAACGAAAGGCGGCCATGACGCGGCCGCCAATATCGACTGGCATCGTCCTATCTTACCACAATCCAAGGGTGTCTCAGGCACGGATCAGGAGCGCACTTGGGCTGCAAAAGCCTTTCCGATCGGGCCCTGGAGAAAGGGGAATGGCGCCTGGCGGATGCCCCGGCCGAAGGCCGCCTGTTACAATTATCAGGACGCTGATTTCCTCCCCATGCCGAGCCTGAGACCCCTGATCGTGGGCTATCCGCGCGAGACCAGCGGACGATACCGCCACTGACCTAAACCCGGTAAGATTCCGATGGACCAATCTCAGACAACACCGCCCGAGTCCCGCACCGAAGAGCATACCGAGCAACAGTCCCGGCCACCTGAAGAGGTGATCCAGGAACTGGTTGACGAACTCGAACGCCTTCTGGAATCCGGCCAGCTTCCCGAAGCCCTGGAGCGGTTCGACGGACTGCACCCCGTCGACCAAGGCGAGATATTGGATGAGCTCCCCCGCGAACTCCGGCGATCGCTTCTGGACCGGTTGGACGCCTCGGTGGTGGCCGACATCCTGGAATTCATGGAGCCCGAGGAATCGGCCGAGCTGGTCGGCGACCGGGAGCCCGCGGAGTTGGCCGAAGTCCTCGACCTGACCGACACCGATGTGGCCGTCGACCTCCTACAGCAGATCCCTGAGGACAAACAGCTAGAAACCCTGGAAGCCATGTCCGACGCCGCCGAGGTGTCGGAGCTGCTCCAGTATCAAGACGACACCGCCGGTGGTCTGATGACGCCGGACTATCCGGTATTCACCCAGGCCACGACAACACCCAACGCCCTGGACCAGCTGCGGTTATTGGGCCCCGACGCGGAGGACATCAACTCGGTGTTGGTGGTGGACGACCAGCAGCGCCTGGTCGGTTCGCTGAGCGTAACCCGGCTGGCCCTAGCCAGGCCAAGCATGCTGATCGGCGACATCATGGACCCGGAGACAAACTCTGTCTCGGCGGAGACCGACCAGGAAGAATGCGCCCGGGTGATGCAGCGTTACAACCTGAACCTGCTGCCGGTGTTGGACAGCGAAGGCCGCCTTACCGGTGTGATTCTCGCCGAAGACTTGGTGGACGTGGTTTCCGAAGAGGCCACCGAGGACATGTTCCGGATCGCCAGCGTTGGTGGAGAACGTATATCCGGCCCACTCACCAATTCTCTGCGCAGCAGATTGCCCTGGTTGTACATCAACCTGGCCACGGCCTTCCTGGCGGCGGTCATGGTCAGCATATTCGAAGACACCATCGCCAGAGTCGTTGCCCTGGCGGTGTTTCTGCCGGTGGTCGCCAGCCAGGGCGGAATTGGCGGCACCCAGACCGTGACGCTGGTGGTACGCAGCATGGCCCTGGGCGAGGTCCCGCGTAGGCTGGGCCTGCGTCTCCTGGTGCGGGAATTGTCACTAGGGCTGATCCACGGAGTAGCCTTGGGTCTGGTCGTCGGATTCGTGGTCTATCTGTGGAAGGGCAACTTCACCCTTGGTTTGGTGCTGGGGATCGCCATGTTGGGGAACATGTTGGTGGCTGGGATGTTCGGGGCCGGTGTGCCCCTTCTGTTGCGTCAACTGCGCCTAGACCCTGCGGTGTCATCGGCGGTGTTCGTGACCACATTCACCGACGTCATCGGATTCGTTTTGTTCCTAGGGTTGGCCGCGGTCTTCGTTAACCACCTGGTCTAATCGTCAATAAAAGGAAAGGGAGAGATATGGCCGGACAGATAGCATTGGTCGGCGGGGACGAGTTCCGCTCCGGCTGTGAGGATATGGACCGCGAGATCATGCGGGCGTCGGGCCAAGACCCCGCCAAGGTGGTTGTGATACCGACAGCCGCGGTTACGGGACCGGCCAAAGCCGCCAACGACGGTGCGACCCACTTCGGCGCACTGGGGGGTGACTCCAGCCGACTGATGCTCCTGGAACGCAACCATGCCGAGGACCCCGGTTTCTTCGCTCCGGCAACCACGGCCGATGTGGTCTATTTCACCGGCGGAAGCCCGGAACACCTGCTGGAGACGGTGCGGGACTCCCAGTTCTTCCAGGCCTTGATGGCTGCGGTGGACGGCGGCGCGGTTCTGGCCGGATCAAGCGCCGGGGCCATGGCCATGGGTGCGATGATGCGCCGTCCCAGGGCAGGGGGATGGGTCGAGGGATTGTCTGTTGTACCCGGCGTGGCCGTCCTGCCACACCACGAACGGCGTGACCAGGCGGAAACTTCTAAAGACTTACAAGAATCCGCTCCGGGCGGGCTGACCTACCTCGGCATAGACGCTCGAACCGGCTGCCTGGGCAACCCCGGCAACTGGCGGGTCGTCGGCTTTGGCCGGGTGACCGTCTACCAAGGCTCGGACTGGCAGATATTCAACGCCGGAGACCATCTGCCTACCGGGTTTTAGATCTATTTGCGCCTTCCGCTCGTCCTGAGCCTGTCGAAGGACCGCTTGAATCGGGCAGCCAGCCAGGACAAGAAAGGGCCTATTTGAGGCAGTGGTTCGACAGGCTCACCATGAGCGGAACAAATGGGTGCCCGACAAACCGCTCACCATGAGCGGAACAAATGGGTGCTCGACAAACCGCTCATGGCGAGCGGAACAAATGGGTGCTCGACAAACCGCTCATGGCGAGCGGAACAAATGGGTGCCCGACAACCCGCTCATGGCGAGCGGAACAAATGAGTGCTCGACAACCCGCTCATGGCGAGCGGAACAAATGGGTGCTCGACAAACCGCTCATGGCGAGCGGAACAAATGGGTGCCCGACAACCCGCTCATGGCGAGCGGAACAAATGAGTGCTCGACAACCCGCTCATCCTGAGCCTGTCGAAGGACCGCTCGCCAAAGGCTACTTCCGCCGCTCCCGCAACTTCGCGTAGACCTCTTCTGGTTGGACTCCGCTGGCGGCCAGGAGCACCAGGGTGTGGTACAGCATGTCGGCGATCTCGCCGGGCAGGTTTTCGGTGTCGTTGATGGCTGCCGCTATGGCGGTCTCGCCGGCTTCTTCCACCACTTTCTGGGCTATGCGGGGCACTCCCTCATTGAAGAGCGATGTGGTGTAGCTGCCCTCGGGCATCTCTTGCTGGCGGTCTTTGATCAGGGCGAACAACTCGCCTAGGACGCTGGGCCCAGACTCGGTCTCTTCATACTCTTCGGGCACGTCCTCCACTTTGTTGAAGAAGCACGAGACCTCTCCCGTGTGGCAGGCCGGACCATCGGGGTCTACCTTCAAGAGGATGGTGTCGGCGTCGCAGTCTAGCCAGGCCTCTTTGAGGTTCAGGTAATTGCCAGACATCTCGCCCTTATGCCAAAGGTCTTCCCGGCTGCGGCTGTAGAACCAGACCTGGATGCCCTCCATGGTGCGTTTCAATGAACCAGGGTTCATATAGCCCATCATCAAGACTTCGCCGGTGTTGGCATCTTGGGCGATGGCGGGCAGCAGGCCCTGTTCGTTGAGTTTGATCTTCATATCTCGCCTTTAATTTATCGCGCCGATCTGGGGCGTGAGATTAGACGGCCAGCCCACCGGCCAACAGCTTGGGCAGTTCCAGCAGACTGGATATCTGGTGGAGCGGCGTGGGCAGGTCCGGGTTCAAGGGTGTGCTGTTCCGGTTGATCCACACGGGATGCATGCCGGCTTCGGTCGGGCCCAAGACGTCCTCCAACTGGCGGTCACCCACGTAGGCAGTTTCACCAGGAGTAACGCCTAATTGGGTCAGCATCAACTGGAATAATTCGGGACGGGGCTTGTAGATCTGGGCCTGTTCCGAAGTAAGAACGGTTTCGAACCCAACCTCCAACAGCTCTAGGTTTGGCAGTAAGAACCCGTCATCCGCGTTGGACAAGATGGCGGTGCTCCAGCGCTTCTGGATCTCGGCAATGGCGTCGTCGGTCTCCGGGTAGGGTGGTCGCTGGGACACGTCCCGGAAGAACTGCTCCGTGGCTGCCTGGGAGTCGCCGTCCAGACCCAGGGTCGAGAAAGAAAGATCGAACCCACCCTTCCAGGCGCTGAAGTAACTCTGAAAAGGCTGTTCCGGGTCCAAGCGTCTCTTCTGGAATACGGCTTCTGCGGGCATCCAGTTGTCCCACAGTTCGTCGACGGTGGTGTTCAGTCCTTGTTGGTCGATGATCTTGGCGAAGCTGCTCTTCCCCATGCCGTGGGGGTTCTGGACCAGCGTCTCGTACATATCGAAGATCACCGTGGTGATTCGGGGCATCTAGCTACCTATTTCCAATGAAAACGTGGGGATCAATACTTCGGCCTGACCGGGACGCCCTTGCCTTTCAGGTACTGCTTGGCCTGGTCGATGGTGAATGTTCCGAAATGGAAGATGCTTGCGGCCAGGACTGCGTCCGCTTTTCCTTGGTCCAGCGCCTCGTAGAGGTGTTCCAACTCGCCGGCGCCGCCACTGGCAATCACCGGCACGGGCACCGCCTCCGAGATGGCGCGGGTCAAGGCCAAGTCGTAGCCGGACAACTGCCCATCTTCATCCATGCTGGTGAGCAGAATCTCCCCGGCGCC
>CAYXDE010000081.1:0-11929 GCA_964463525.1 uncultured Dehalococcoidia bacterium
AGGAAGGCGGACGCCACAACCTAGCCTGCTTCATGGGACAGCAGGCGGCCGAGAAGGCCATCAAGGCCTACCTTTACCACAAGCGCGTGGAAGATGTCTGGGGGCATTCACTGCTGGACCTGTGCGAAGATGCCAAGCTCTTCGACATGATGTTCGACACCATGAAGTCGGAAGCCCGGCAGTTGGACAAATACCACTACATCACCCGGTACCCGGAGTTCCTGCCCAGCGGGACTTCGTCAGATGCCTTTGACGAGATAGATTCGGAGCGCTCCATCGAACTTTCGGCCCAGGTCGTAGGGTTCACCAAAGAGCGGATAGTGTAGATGCCACCCCGAGTGGACTCCCTTCTTCCGGAGCAGTTCGGTCCGCTCCAAGGGGTGCGCATCCTCTCCACGGGCACCATAGTGGCCCAGCCATTCGCCGCAGCCTTGGCTGCCGAGATGGGCGCCGAGGTGATCCAGATCGAGCGTCCGGTCCTCGGCGATGTGACGCGGGGTATAGGTATCGCCAGCGACAGCGAAGACGGACATAAGTTGAACGCCCTGTGGCTGCAGGACCGCCGCAACACCTTCTATACCACCCTGGATTTCGCGTCCCCCCAAGGCCGGGAGATGTTCCTCCGGCTTATATCCGGCGTTGATATCTGGATGGAGAGCTCCAAGGCCGGCACCTTCGACCAGTGGGGGTTGGACGACGCAACCGTTCTTGCCGCCAATCCATCTATCGTCATCACCCATGTGTCCGGCTACGGTCAGACCGGCCACCCAGATTACCTGAACCGCGCCTCCTACGACCCCATCGGCCAGGCGTTCGGCGGGACCATGGGCCTCACGGGCTCCCCGGAGCCGGAACCGCCCATGACTTCCAGGCCCTTGGCCGCGGATTACACCACCGCCCAGATGTGCTTGTGGTCTACCCTGGCCGCTTATATCCACGCCCAACGCACCGGGCAAGGCCAGGTTATCGACCTCGCCCAATTCGAGGCCGTGCACAAGGTCCTGTCAGGTACCATGGTGGAGTATTTCGAGACCAAGAGAGAACCGGAACGCCGCGGCAACGCCAGCGGGCGCAACCAACCCTTCGGCAACTACCCTGCCAAAGACGGCTGGGTGGCCATCGCCGCCCTTGGGTCGGTGTTCGATCGCCTATGTGACCTGTTGGGCATGGAAACCACTGCGGAGTACAGGCTGGAGGCCAGGAGCGACCTGGAATCCATCCCCGGGATCGAATTCGATGCCATCCTTCGGGGCTGGCTGGAAGACCGAACGGTCAAAGAGGTAGTGGAGATCTTCAACGAAGCCCAGGTCGGTTGTAGTCGTGTTATGACAACCAAAGACATGGCCGAGGACCCCCACTACCAGGCCCGCGGAGTCCATGCCGAGTGGGAGGACCTGCAGCTTGGCCGGAAGATCAAAGGGATCGGTATAATCCCCAAGTTCTCTGAGACACCGGGAAGGATATGGCGCGGGTCGGTCCCCCTTGGCCATGACAATGAATCGGTCTACGGGCGTTATCTTGACCTGGATGCAACAGAATTAGACCGGTTGCGGGAACGGGGAATCATCTAGCCCAGACTTGCGGTCTAGGGGCTAGTTAAGAACAGCCGCACCGCCCGTTCCGCCGTCCCCTGCAGCATCTCGCCAGTGCGGCCGAGGGCTTGTTGAAAGGTCATTGCCCCGTCCGATATGCATAGCACCGACGCCACACCGTGTTCGTAGAGTTCTTCGTGGCCCTCGCCCAGGCTTCCCGCCAGCAATACAGTGGGTACGCCGTGGGTTTTGGCATGCCGGGCCACCCCTACCGGGGCTTTATCGAACACCGTTGAACGGTCAGCACGGCCTTCTCCGGTGATAACCAGGTCGGCTCCCTCCAGGTGACGGTCGAAGTCGAGCACCTGGCAGACCATGTCTATGCCCGATTGCAGCTTGGCCCCCGCGAAGGCGATCAATCCAGCCCCCAACCCCCCAGCCGCTCCAGCGCCGGGTATGTCCAGAACATCCTGCCCGGTATCTCTCTTGACGATCTGGGCGAAGTTGAGCAGGGCAGCGTCCAGTTCCGCAACCACTTCCTTCGATGCTCCCTTCTGCGGTCCGAAGATCGCCGACGCTCCGGTGGGTCCGCACAGCGGGTTGGTCACATCTGTCGCGCCTACTATCTCGACTCCGGAAAGTCCCTTGATCATGCCGGAAGTGTCGACTCGGTCCAGTCTGGCCAGAGCGGCGCCGCCAGACGGCAGGGCGTTGCCGGAAGCGTCCAAGAACTTGGCGCCCAAAGCCGTGGCCATGCCTGCCCCGGCGTCGTTGGTAGCGCTGCCGCCCAGTCCAACGATCACCCGGTTGAAACCCTTTTCAGACGCCTCTTTCAACAACTGGCCGGTGCCCAAGGTTGTGGTCGTCTTCGGGTTGCGGCGGCGCGTCGGCACCATGGCTAGACCGGACGCCCTAGCCATCTCGATCACAGCGGTGCGTCCGTCGCCCATCACGCCCCACTGGGCCTCCACCTGCTGGTTGATCGGCCCGGTCACCGTGCTGGTGAATATCTCGCCACCGGTGGCGTCAACCAGGGAATGAAGCGTCCCATCGCCGCCGTCGGCCACCGGCAGCAACACGGTCTCGGCATCCGGAGCGGCCGCAGCCACTCCCCTCGCGATGGCTTTGGCGGCCTCCAGACCGGAGATGCCGCCCTTGAATCCCTGTGGAGCTATTATCACTTTCATATAGGTTTACCGGGGCTGGAATCGTGCCTGATTTACGGCTCAGCCATTATACACGCCGGGATACCCATCCCAGGCTGCCTTTGTTACAATCAACACCGCCGCCACGAGCCTGACCAGTAACATCATTGGAACGCGGTATTGTTGGAGATTACCTTATGCCCTCGAAAGAGGACTTAAAGCGTCGCGCAGCGGAGATCATCGACTCTAAAGCCGATGAATTGACCGCTCTGGCCAAGACGATCCTAGCGCACCCGGAACCCGGGTTCCGCGAGGTCAAGACCGCCAAGTTGGTGGCCGAACAGTTCGGCGCCCTGGGGTTGCAGCCCCGGAGCGGACTGGCCGTGACCGGTGTGCGGGCAGACGCCTCCGGCAGCGCTCCCGGCCCGACCCTGGCCATACTGGGAGAGCTGGATTCTTTGATCGTCGCCGACCACCCCCACGCCGATTCGGATACCAACGCGGCCCACGCCTGCGGCCACCACTGCCAGATAGGCATGATGCTGGGCGCGGCCACGGCGCTGACCAACTCTGATGTCCTGGATTCCCTGGCCGGACGCCTGGCTTTCATGGCGGTCCCGGCAGAAGAGTACATCGAGATCGAATACCGGGACGGCCTGCGCCGGGACGGCAAGATCGAATTCCTGGGCGGCAAGCCCGAGATGGTCCGCCTGGGCGAGTTCGACGACGTTCATCTGGCCATGATGCTCCATACCACCAGCAACCCCGCTGAGAAGCAGATGTGCATCAGCAACACCAACAACGGCACGGTAGCCAAGCGCATCCAGTTCATCGGCCGCGCCTCCCACGCCGGTGGCGCGCCGCACCTGGGCATCAACGCCCTGAACGCCGCCACCATGGCCATGACCGCCATCAACTTCAACCGGGAGACCTTCCGCGATGAGGACAGCATCCGCGTCCACCCCATCATCACCAAGGGCGGAGAAGCCGTGAGCGCCGTCCCAGCCGATGTGCGGATGGAGACTTTCGTCCGGGGGCGCTCTCTTGAAGCCCTGATGGACGCCAACTCCAAGGTGGACCGGGCACTCCGGGCCGGGGCCATGGCGGTGGGCGCCCAGGTCAAGATTCAGACCATCCCAGGCTACATGCCGCTCCAGCAGAACAAGGGCATGGCCGAGATCTTCCGGGCCAACGCCGCCGATCTGGTGGGCGAAGAGAACGTCGGCTATGTGAACCACCGTGGCGGCTCCACGGACATGGGAGACATCAGCCACCTGATGCCGGTGATCCACCCGTACGTGGGCGGCGCAACCGGACTGGGCCACGGAGCGACCTACGTGATCGAAGACTACGGCCTGGCATTGATCAAAGGCGCCAAGGCCCTAGCCTATACCGCCATCGACCTCCTGGCCGATGATGCGTCCCACGGCAACAGCATCGCCGGGGGCCAACGCCCGGATATGTCCATCCCGGAATACCTGAAATTCATGCGTGACCTCGCCTCTGAAGAGACTTTTAAGGGCGGCTAGCCATGACCACACCTTCCCTTTCGATAGAGGAACTCAAGAAGCGCGCCTGCGAGACCATCGATCAGCACAAGAAAGAGATCGTGGACGTGGCCCAGCAGGTGCTGGCCAACCCAGAGGCCGGGTTCCGCGAGACCAAGACCGCCCAACTGGTTGCCCAGAAGTTCCAGGAGATGGGCATCCAGCATGAGAGCGGCCTAGCCCTCACTGGACTCAAAGGCCACATAGCCGGCGGCGCAGGTCCAGGGCCGGCCGTGGCTGTGATCGGGGAACTGGATTCATTGGTGGTCACTGACCATCCCCACGCCGACCCTGATACCGGAGCGGCCCACGCCTGCGGACACCACTGCCAGATAGGAATGATGCTGGGCGCGACCATGGGCCTGCTGACCCCGGAAGTGGTATCCCAACTATCAGGTTCGATCGTTCCCTTCGCCGTGCCGGCTGAGGAATTCATCGAGGTGGAACAGCGGCTGGAGATGCGGGACCAGGGTAAGCTGGAGTTCCTGGGCGGCAAACAAGAACTGATCAAGCTGGGCCATTTCGATGATGTGGATATGGCCATGATGTGCCACACAGCCAGCGATATGGGGGAACGCCGGTTCGCCATGGGCGGCACCAGCAACGGCCACGTGGTGAAGTTCGTGAAGTACACCGGCGTAGGTGCCCATGCCGGCAGTCTGCCCCACCGGGGTGTGAACGCCTTGAACGCGGCGTCCTTCGCCATCCAAGCCATCAACGCCCTCCGGGAAACGCACCGGGCCGACGACACTGTCCGCATCCACGGCATCATGACCCGGGGCGGAGAGGCCGTTAGCGCCGTGCCTTCAGATGTGCGGCTGGAATGGCGTGTCCGCTCCTCCACCCCCAAAGTGGTGGTGGAGAACTCGGAAGCGGTCGACCGCTGCTTCCGGGCCGGGGCTCTAGCTGTGGGCGCGAAGGTGAACATCACCACCATCCCCGGCTATCTGCCCATGCGCCACGACACCAAGCTCCAAGACATCTTCCGGCGCACCGCCGTCGATCTGGTGGGAGAACCGGCGACTCTGGTGATGCCGGCCCGCCGCAACCGGGGCGGGTCCACTGATATGGGAGACCTGAGCCACCTGATGCCGGCCTGCCACCCCTACGCCGCGGGGGCGGTCGGACCCGGTCACAGCAGCGAGTACGTCATCACCGACTACGAATCCGCTGTGGTAGTTCCCGCCAAGATCATGGCCATGGTGGTAATCGACCTGCTGGCAGACGGGGCGAAGAAGGCGAAAGAGGTCAAAGCGAACCACCGGCCCCTGATGTCCAAACAGGCCTACATCAAGTTCCAGCGGGAACGCGCGGAAGTAACCGAGTTCGACGGAGCGGGCTAGCTGGCGATTCGCGCCATGCGGTGCGTTTCATCCCACCGCTCGTCCTGAGCCTGTCAAAGGACCGGCGCAGACCACACCTGCAGCGGATATCAGACTCAACCCAAGCGGTGGTTCGACGAGCTCACCACGAACGGACCGGGGCTGGCCTCAGATGAAACGCTTTTTTCCAAAACCCGGGTAAGGGCGGCTTAGCTTAGACCCCTAACCCAAACATGACGGCGCCGGCCAGCAGCGGGACGGCCAGATTGTCGTCCGGCGGGACCGACGCCAACTCGATCAGGCCAGCCACGGCAACCCCGACCCAAAGCGCCCAATGATGGTCGATGCCGTCCGCCGAAAGCAGCACAGCCAACGTCGCGCACCCAACCACGAAGAACGCCACCGTCCCGATAGGCGATTTTCCCAATAGCCTCGGCCCCGGCATGCCCCTGCCGACTATCGCCGCTGCAGGGTCGCCCAAAGACAGGAAGAACATCGCCGGTATCGCCACCTCTTTACCGAAGATCGCGAACACGAGGAAGGCAGCGATGACCATGTAGGTTGCCCCGGTGATATGGGCAGCCTCATCCTCTTTCAACAACGGGGCCAGCATCCGCATGAAGATGGAATTCAGCCACCCGATCTTGAACCGCACCAAGTCCAAGACCAGACCTCCGATAGCCAGCAGCGCCAAGACCCAGACCATTGCCGTCTCGGACACAAAGATGCCACCGAGCGGGATGGAAGACCCGGCAAAGATGTGGAAGACCCTTCGCCAGATCGAGGGAGGAGGGCCGGGCAGGTCTCTCTTATCCCCGCCAAACATCAGAATGTCCAGAAACCGGCTCATATACTATCTCGTCGGAATATGACTTAGATTCTAACCCGTTGCCCGTGGGCGTGACGGGGCTATGAGCAGCCTCTTCGGGGCGATTGGGAGGGAGGGGAACGGCGGGCTAGAACCGGACGGTGATACTGTCTCCGGCCCGCCAGCGCAGGTTCTTGATCTCGGCGCCCTCGGGGACGTCAAAGATCATCCAGCCGTCCAGGGAAGTGTCCTTGGGCAGCTCGAACGAGCCTTCCAAGAAGAGGATGTTGTTCTCCCGCTGCTCCCGTACCGAGTTCGCCTCTTCCACCAGGATCTGGGCGGGTTGCAGGTCGCCGTCCGCGCCACTGCACTGGTAACTGAACGTGCCCGGTTGGTCGAAACGGGTTGAGACCGTTCCTCCCGGCGCGATCTGGATGAGATCGTTCCCCAGTCCGGTAGTAACCCCAGGCGCGAACTGGATGGCGGACTCGGCGTCTCCTTCATTGGTCCACTGGACGCTGGCCCCGGCATTGACGACCACCCTTGCGTGGTTCGTGCATTCACCATCCTCCAGAGTCACGGCCGCATCGCCTTGGCCCCGTCCGTCCAAGAATACCGTGTCGGTCACGCTGATGGGCCGGTATTCGTCCTGAAAGAACCCTTCAAGCACCGCTGCCTGCTGGTCGGCCACCAAAACCGTGTTCAACGCGACATGGTTCTCGATACGGAAGCGCATCAGCAGCAACTCCTGGCCTTCTTTCGAGGGCTGGATACGCCATTTACGGACCACATCTTCGGTGTCGATGGTGGAGTAGCGGAGCTCGTCGCTGCGGTCCATCTCCAGGACATTCAGAATCAGGATACGACCCTCGTGAAATTGACCCAAGGTAGAGGACGTGTCGCTGCAAGCCGCTATCACAAAGGGCATCAGAATCAGGGTCAGCCAAAACAACGAGCGCTTAGAAATCAAGCCGGTACTCCGGACAACTCAGGATTTGGGCGGGTTTTATTCTAGGTTCAAAGAGGGCAAAAACGTAGACGATGGACTGGTTACGAGCCGGCAGTGGTCAGGCTGGGCAATTGACGGAGCCGCTGGACCAGGTCCACCAGCACTCCCAGCAGGTACTCGACCTCTTCTTCCGTGTTGCCGCGGCCCAGCGTGAGCCGGAGACTGCCACGGGCGATCTCCGCTGATTGACCCAGGGCCAGCAGCACGTGGGAAGGCTCCAGGGAACCGGAACTGCAGGCGCTGCCACTGGAAGCGGCGATACCGGCCATGTCCAAGCCGAGCAAGATGGGCTCTCCCTCGACTCCGGTGAAGGAAAAATTGGCGTTGTTGGGCAGCCTCTGGGTGGCATGGCCGTTCAGGCGGCTGCCGGGTATCTGCTCCAACACCGATGCGATGATCTTATCTCTTAGCTCCGAACAATGCTGGCTGCTCCCCTCCCTGGCGGTGTTGGCGGCTTCAAGGGCCAGGGACAGTCCGATGATCCCTGGTATGTTTTCCGTTCCCGAGCGTCGCTCACGTTCCTGTCCGCCCCCGTGGATCAGCGGCAGATAGGGAGTGCCCCGTTTAATGTAAAGCACTCCCGTGCCCTTGGGGCCGTGGAACTTGTGGCCGGACAGGCTTAGCAGGTCCACTCCCAATTCAGCCACGTTCAGGGTGAGGTATCCGGCAGCCTGGACCGCGTCGGTGTGGAACACGATGGTCCGGGACAGTTCTTCAGCCCTTTTCTTGATCGCTTTGGAAATCTCGGAGATGGGGTTGATGGTCCCGATCTCGTTGTTTCCGTACATGATGGTGACCAGAGTCGTGCGCTCGTTGATCGCTTTGTAAACCGACTCAGGTTGGACCATGCCATCAGCGTCCACGGGCAGGTAGGTGACCTCAAAGCCCTGGGACTCCAGGTACTGGCAGGCGTGCAGCACAGCATGGTGCTCCACGCTGGAGGTGATGATATGGTTCCCCGTCTCGTGCAGAGCCGTGGCTACGCCGTGAATGGCAGCGTTGTCAGACTCGGTGCCGCCGCCGGTGAAGACCACCTCTCTGGGACGGCAGTTGAGGACTCCGGCTACTCGTTCCCGGGCCTCGTCCAACGCATAACGGGCTTCCTGGCCCACCGTGTGGAGACTGGAGGGGTTTCCAAAGTGCTCGCTGAAATAGGGGATCATCGCCTCAAGGACCTTGGGGTCCAGGGCCGTGGTGCCCGCATGGTCCATGTAAACTGTGCCTTCAACCGTCATGTTCATCCGTATCTACATCGGCCATCTAGGCCGAGATTTGTTGGTGACGCCATTTTAGCATAGCTAGCTTCAGACAGCTTGGGGACCACAGGTCTTCCAAGCTCCAGGGGACATTGCCCAGCATCATGTTCTAGGTCCGTTGATAGAGGTTATTCGGGGAAGCTGTTTCTGGCCATCGAAAACAAGAACAAGCCGACGAGGCCCAGCCAGATACCGTCCACCGGCTCGGTGAGCACTGCCAGGAGGACCCCGCCCAGAACCATGGCGAGGCCCACGGCTTGGCCCATCCCCGCTGCGATCTGCGTTGCCTTGTGGTGGTCTCCGGTAAAACCCCAGATCCCCGCGCGCAATAGGCGGCCGCCGTCCAGGGGATAGCCGGGCACCAGGTTGAACACACCCAAGCTGAGATTGGTCCACGCCAGGAGCAGCAGTACGATCTCCAAGGGGGAATCGCCCCGCCCCAGCAGGTACCAGGCAACTCCGAAGATCACCGCCAGAACAATGCTGATCAATGGGCCAACCAGCGCCACTATGAATTCGGTGAGGGGACGCTGTGGCTCCCGGTCCAACCGTGACACTCCGCCGAAGATAAACAGGGTGATGCCGCGCACCGGGATACCTTTGCTGAGCGCCATGACGCTGTGGCTCAGCTCGTGGGCCAGTACCGATAGAAAGAACAACACCACGGTTATCATGGCCACGCCCCACCGCTGGACCAACGGCCAGCGCAGTCTGGTGTCGTCGAACTGTCCGGCAAGCAGATAGGTCAGCAGCAGGAAAACGAGGACCCAACTGATGTTGATCTCGATGGGGATGCCGAGTACCCGGCCCAGGCGAAGCGATGCTCCCATTGATTCACGATCCGAAAATGTGGTGCTGCGGTCTCATCGGCCGCAACCTCAGCATCTCACACCGGCAAACAATGCCGCTACTCCCGGCAGACTACCAGACCGGGTTCAGGCCGGTCCGGATTCCTTCCCGCAGGCGTAGGCCGCCAGCTTGTAGACCAATTTGGCCGCGGTATAGGAGCAGGCGGGCGGCCCGTCAGCAGGCGCCAGCTCACAAACATCGAACCCGACGATGCGGCGCGATTCGGCCACCTTTCCCAGCAACGAAACTAGTTGATGCCAGGCCATGCCTCCCGGTTCCGGCGTGCCCACGGCCGGCATGAGAGCCGGGTCTAGGACATCAAGGTCCACGCTGACGTACACGGTATCGCTCAGGCCGTCCAGAACGCTCTCCGGGTTTCCTGAGTGGGGGTCCCAATACCATACGGGGATGTCGTTGCGCCGGATGAAGTCGTGCTCCTCTTGGCAGAGACTGCGGACTCCGGCCAAGACTATAGGACAGCACTCGTAGGCGCGCCGGGCTGCGGAAGCGTGGCCGTAGGGGGTCCCCATGTATTCGTCGCGGAGGTCGGCATGGGCGTCCAGGTACAGCACCGATAGAGACGGGTAGGCTTCTACATGGGCCTGCACCGAGCCGATAGTTATCGAGTGTTCTCCACCCAATAACCCCACGGTCTTTCCCATCCCGATGTAGGAAGTCACCACGTCTTTGATCCGCCCGGTCATGGGGCTCGGACCGGCCATATGGGGTTCCAGCGCTCCGGTGGTGTGGATGCCGATCTCTGAAACATCCAGTTCAAGCTCAAAGTCGTAATCTTCTAAGCCATAGGAGGCCGTGATCATCGCCTCTGGGCCGTCGCGGGAGCCGCTCCGAAAAGAGGTTGTGCTGTCGTAGGGGACGGGGATCAAGGCCACTCTGGCCGTTTCAAGGGAGGACTGTTCCGGGGGCAAGGCGAGGAAGTTGTGAGGAATCAAAGGCGCGCCTGGCCCGGGCCCGGATTCAGGCAAAATGCTGGCCCGATCCGCCGGCTTCCAGGACAGCGCGCTGTTCTTGGGCTTCAGCCAGGCCATGGCGCTCATCCAGCCATTCCAAGCCACGTTCCAGGACCCAGGTCTTAACCTCGGTCAGACCGAACAATTCTTTGACGTCTTCCAGCGCCCGCTCATGGTTGAAGGGCTGGCAGGAGAAGATGTCGATGTTGATGTAGTCCTTGCGGGGAAAGGTATGGATGCTGATATGGCTCTCGGCGATTATCACGAACCCGGACACCCCGGAGTCCTCAGGCTTGGGGGCCTCGTACCGCAGGACGTTGGGCTCGGTGATTCGGGTCATGTCCAACGAATCGGGATAGTCGTACAAGAAATCGCGGACCAGTTCATCATCCCACATCTTGTCGATATCTCCGCCGTAACCGTCGATAACCAGGTGCATCCAACCTCCGAAAAAATACGCGGAAAACGCGCGCGTAATAACGCCATGGATAGCCGAAATAACGAATTTGCGCTCCTTGGCAAATCCAGTTGTATAGAATATCATCACTTGTGGCCCAGCACAATCAGACTGAGACCGGCCCGCCCCGGCGGGCCTAACCGCGTGAGATAGCTTGCAGCCCGACATGATCCAGGCAGAAGGCCTGACCCACTACTACGGTCCGTACCCTGCCATCCAGGACGTCAATTTCGGCGTTAGAAAGGGCGAGATTCTCGGATTTCTAGGCCCCAACGGCGCAGGCAAGACGACCACCATGCGCATCATCACCGGCTTCATGCCCCCAACCCGGGGCACAGTGACGCTTGACGGATTCGACGTGGTGGAACAGTCTTTGGACGCCCGCCGGCAGGTGGGCTATCTTCCCGAGACCGTGCCGCTGTACACAGACATGTCGGTGAACGGTTATCTGAAGTACATGGGCACCCTTAGGGGCATGCCGCCCAAGGACATCAAAGGCCGCCTGGGCGACGTGATCGACGTGTGCCGCTTGGGCGATTACCGCAAGACGCAGATAGGGAAGCTCTCCAAGGGTTTCCGGCAGCGTGTCGGCATCGCGCAGGCCATCCTCCACCAGCCCCAGGTGCTGGTGCTAGATGAGCCGACCATCGGTATCGACCCCATTCAAGTGGTGGAAACCCGCCGCCTGATCAAAGACCTGGGCAGCGAACAGACCGTGGTTTTAAGCAGCCACATCCTCCCTGAAGTAAGCATGCTGTGCGACCGGGTCTTGATCATCAACGAAGGCCGCATAGTCGCGGAAGATACCCCCAAGAACCTTGCCGAGGGTCTCCAAGGCGTTGAACGGCTCGAGGTTGAGGTAGGCGGACCCGCCGCCGAGGTGCTTCCGGTCTTAAAGGCCATCAGGGGCGTGAACGAGGTCACCCACGTAAACCTGGACGGCCGACACACCTACACCATTCAAGCCCAGTCTGGACAGGACCTGCGGGACGCCATCTCTCAAGCGATCGTCAGCAACGGCTGGAGCCTGAGG
>CAYXDE010000082.1:0-11368 GCA_964463525.1 uncultured Dehalococcoidia bacterium
CGACTGGTGTCCCGGCTGCGGCGACTTTGGCGTTTTGAACGCCATCCAACGAGCCGTTGCCGAATTGGGATTCCGGCCCCACGAGATCATGACCGTGAGCGGAATCGGCTGCTCTTCCAACCTGCCTGGGTACATAAACACCTACGGCATGCACACCCTTCACGGCCGGGCTCTGGCGATGGCCACCGGCGTGAAGATGGCCAATCACGAGATGAACGTTATAGCCACAGGCGGTGACGGCGACGGTTACGGCATCGGCGGGAACCACTTCACCCACACGGCCAGGCGCAACACCGATCTGACCTACATCGTGATGAACAACCAGATATATGGCCTGACCACCGGCCAGATATCGCCCACCAGCAGCATAGGGATGACCACCAAGAGCACCCCCTTCGGCAACGTGGAACAGCCGGTCAACCCGTTGACCTCGGCCATCATGAACGGCGCTACTTTCGTGGCCCGCGCCTACAGCGGCGACGTTAGGCATCTTTCCGACCTGATCCAGAAAGGCATCCAGCACAAGGGTTTCTCGATCATCGACTGTTTCAGTCCCTGCGTGACCTTCAACCTGAACAACACCCATGACTTCTTCAAAGAGCGGGTCAAGAAGCTGGAGGAAGAGGAACACGACACCAGCAACTGGCAGCTCGCCTGCGAGAAGGCCATGGTCTTCGGTGACACCATCTATACCGGAGTCTTCTTCGAGAGCGACCGTGCCGCCTTGGAAGACGTTGAGCCGGTCTTGAAGGAGGGTGGTCCCTTGTCCACCCGCGATCTTGGACTCGATAAAGCCGAGGCGCAGAAGATCATCGACCGGATGATGTGATCCGGTCGGTCTAGACCCCAGTTAGGAAGCAGCAACGGGAGCGGACACAGTCCGCTCCCGTTCTTTATGGTTGCCCCTCTCCGTGCCTTGCATTAATATCTATCCAGCGCGGGCCAGGGCGAATAGACCCAGGCTCCTCCAGGAGGCAGACTTGGCCACATCAATGGTAATGCCCCAGATGGGCTACGACATGCATGAAGGCAAAGTGGTCCGCTGGCTCAAGCAGGAAGGCCAGGAAGTGATCCGCGGCGAGGTTATCGCCGAGATCGAGACCGACAAAGCCACCGTTGAGTACGAAGCGTATACCGGCGGCGTGATGGGTAAGATCGTGGCCGAGGAAGGAGTGACCATCCCCGTAGGCGGGCTCATCGCCGTGATAACCGCTCCGGGCGAGTCCATCCCCGAAGAACTCCTGACTGACGCCGCGATTTCTGATTCCGGCGGCCCAGCCGCAGCCCCGGCGCCAGCGCCAGCCGAAGCTCCGGCGCCTCAACCCGCTGCTGCTCCCCCAGCAGACGCGGGAGAGGTGCGGGCATCGCCTCTAGCCCGGCGGTTGGCCCAGGAGCGCGGAGTAGACCTGTCGACGGTCACGGGCACCGGGCCCGGCGGCCGCATCACTGAAGCAGACATTCCTGAACAGGGCGCACCGGCGGCAGCCCCCGCCCCTGCATCAGCGCCGACTCCGGCGGCGGCGACCGGCTACATAAAAGCTTCTCCCTTGGCCAAACGACTGGCCCGGGAGCGCGGCATCGACCTAGCCACCCTGACCGGGACCGGACCTGAAGGACGGATCACTGAAGTTGATGTACCAGAGCATGCACCGGCGCCGGACGCCACGGCAGGCGACTGGGACAGCTCGATCCCGGCAACCGCGGAGACCGCCCCTCCCGCAGGATTGAGCCCTGAGAACGTGGCACTATCGCGGATGCGCCAGGCCATCGCCAGGGTCACAGTGGACAGCAAACGCGAGGCGCCCCACTTCTACGTCGCCGTCGACATCGACATGACCAAGGCCATGGCCTTCCGGCGGGACCTGAACGACGAATTGGACGCCGAAAAGAGGGTCAGCGTCAACGACCTGATCGTCAAAGCGTCGGCCATCGCCATCACACGTCACCCGAAGTTCAATTCCTTCTTCCGGGAAGACCACCTGCAGATGAACGCCTCCATCAACGTCGGCATCGCCATTGCCTTGGAGTCGGGGCTGATCGTGCCGGGCATAAATGACTGCGAGGGCAAGAGCTTGGTTGAGATAGCCGTGGCCAGCCGCGACCTGGTTGCCAGGGCCAACAGCGGCTCACTCCGCAATGAGGAATACAGCGGCACGACATTCAGCGTGAGCAACATGGGCATGTTCGATATCGACAGCTTCACGGCCATCATCTTCCCGCCCCATGCAGCGATCCTGGCAGTGGGTACGGTGAAAGAGCAGCCGGTGGTCCGCGACGGCGAGTTGGCCATCGCCCAGATAATGAAAGCGAACCTCTCCACCGACCACCGGGTGGCTGACGGGTCCGAGGCCGCCCAGTTCATGGTGGAGATCAAGAAGCTCTTGGAAAACCCTATCAGCCTGATGATTTAACGCTGACAGCCCACAGCCGTCGGCTCAACACAAGGAGATCAAATTGCCAAAACTAACCGGTGGTCAGACCGTTATCGAGTCGTTGAAAACCCAGGGAGTGGATACCGTTTTCGGAATCATATCCATCCACAACCTGGACCTTTTTGACTCCATGTTCGGTAGTCAAGAGAGCATCAACTTCGTGGGAGGACGCCTGGAGTTGGGCTGCGGGTTCATGGCCGACGGCTACGCCAGGGCCACCGGCAAGCCAGGCATCCTGATAACCAGCACCGGCCCCGGCGCGGCGGATTCCGTGGGGGCGATAGGCGAAGCTTATTTCTCTGGCTCTCCGATCCTGGAGATCACCACCAACGTCGAGCAGGAGTTTGTCGGCTCAGGCAAACTGGCCACTCACGAGACCAAGGACCAACTGGGCATGTTCGCGGCAGTGACCGACTGGAACGCGTCTATTCCCCAGGTTGAGTCGATCCCCGATAACATCACCGAGGCCTTCGACCGTTTCCAGACCCGGCGGCCCAGACCCATAGAGTTGGAGATACCCACCGACTTACTGGGCGTCGAAGCCGATGTGGAGATGCTGACCGCCCGGCAGCCGGACATTCCCAAGGGCGATCCCAACCAGGTTGAGAAAGCCTTGCAGATGCTGCTCAAAGCCAAGCGCCCGGCCATCTTGGTGGGGGAGGAAGTACAGCAGTTGGGCGGCACTCAGCAGATAGTCGAGCTTGCCGAGAAACTTGGCGCGGCGGTTGTCACCGCTGACGGGGCCAAAGGGGCGTTCCCTGAAGACCATCCCCAGTCTGTTGGCCAGATCATGGGCAAGCGCATCTGGGGCGAGAACCCGGTCCAAGACTGGCTGGGCACCTGCGATCTGGTGGTCGTGTTGGGCTCCATCATGCCCCAGCGCTCCACCACCGGCATCGGCCTTAAGATGCCCAGCGACATCGTCCACGTGCTCCTGGACGGCGAGGCCATCGGCAAGAACTACCCCGCCACCGTGCCGATAGTGGCCAACTCCCAGGCCGTGGTCCAGCAGTGGCTGGGGGCCATCGGCGACCAGGACGTTCACAAAGGAAAGGCGTTCGAAGACGACATCGCATCCATCAAGAACAACATCCGCAGCAGGTTGGAAGAGACCTGGAGCAACGAGCTGAAGGTCTTTGAGACGGTACGGGCCGTCACTCCCAGGAACACGATATTCTCGTTGGACCCGACCGTGGGCGCCAGCCGGGCCACCCGTTGCTTGGAGATATACGAGCCCAGGACCTACATGCACCCCCACGGCTGGCTGGGACTGGGATTTGCCTTTCCCGCCGCCATCGGCGCCAAGGTTGGCAAGCCCCAAAGCCCCGTGGTCTGCGTGACCGGGGACGGCGGCTTCCAGTACAACTTCCAGGAGCTGGCCACCTGCGCCCAGTACGGGATACACCCGGTGATCCTGATGTTCAACGACAACGCCTGGGGAGTGCTCAAGGGCTTCCAGAAAGACCGCTTCGGCGAGGGCCGCCGGTTCGCCACCGACCTGGTGAACCCAGACTTCGTAAAGCTGTTCGAGTCCTACGGCTTTGAAGGCACCAAGGTCAGCAACGTGAATGATCTGGGCAAAGCCCTGGAAAACGCCATTGCGTCAGGCAAGACCCACCTGGTAGAGGTCCAGACCCCGGACGGTTTCGGCGCGCTGACTTAGGCGGGAGCGACGGGAGGAAAACTTGCACACCGTCCGCTCATGGTGAGCTTGTCGAACCACCGGCCTGGGTTCAAGTTAGTTTCCGGCGAAAACAGGACTGATGCGCATCCTTCGACAGGCTCAGGACGAGCGGTTCCGGGGAGTGTCTGGTCCTAATACCGTCATTCCGATGAAAGCCGGAATCCATGGCAGCCCAGTTGTGGCAATACCGGGTGACTGCTCAGATCAAGTTGGCCTGAATCCAGAGTCCTTCGACAGGCCCAGGATGAGCGGATTTTCAGGGCGTCCACCTATACCTGCCGTCATTCCCGCCGAAGCCCGAATCAACTGGGAGGCCGTTCTGAACCGCTGCCCTTGGCTCTTGTTAAACTCCTTAGATGCGGCCACAATTGACATAAAGTTGTGACTTGGGCCACTTGACGCTCAGGCCTGAATCCAAGCAAATAGCTTAAGCGACTTTTCTGCGAATCGTACGTGGGAGTTTCACCGCCCAATGACCCAGCCGAAACCAGACAGCGGGGCAGCCGGACAGCTCTATTCCAGGCGCGTCTATCCTCTGGATGCCCATGACCTCAGCGAGGAGCAGATCGCCGTTGCCTTCGCCATGACCTCCCGCCGGCCCGAAGCGTTCGACGAGATCGCGGAGAAGGTCAGCCAGGAGAAGGCGGCCGATTTCCACGAACGTTGGGTGCTCGGGTACGGCCACGGTTCGGTTGCCGAGCATGCGGTGGTGCATCTGGCGGTGGAGAACGTGTCCCGGCTGGCTGTTGACACCCTCGAAGACAACCGGCTGGCATCCTACACCGAGAAGTCCTCGCGCTATCAGGTGATGCCCGACGATTACTACCACGTGCCCCAGGAGTTGGACCAACACCCGGCCCTGAAGAAACAGTACGAGGCCGCCTGTCAGGCCCTGTTTCAGGGATACTTCAAGCTCATCGACGGCTGCATGGACTATCTCAGGGAAACCACGCCGCGCATCGCCACAGAGCGGGACGGCGCATTCAATGGACGGCTCAGCAGAATAGCCACCGACCACTGCCGGGCGGTGCTGCCTGCCGCAACCCTGACCAACGTCGGCGTAACGGCCAATGCCAGGACCCTCGAACACGCCATCGCCAAGCTGGCGTCTTCCGAACTCCTGGAAGAGCAGAGCTTGGGTGATGCGGTCAGGGAGCAGGGCAAGTTGGTCACGCCGACTCTGATCAAGTATGCCGAAAGGGTTGAGTATCTGGCCGCCGCGTCAGGCGTGCAGTTAGACCAAGCCCAGAGGACCGGTTTTCCGGACGAACAGCCTGGGGCGGCCGGCAACGGCGACCCAGACGTCCGTCTGGTCCACTGGGACCGGAAGGGCGAGGAGAAACTTGCGGCAGCACTGCTGTACCGCCATTCCAACCAGTCTTACGACCAGGTCTGGGAGCGGGTCAAAGACCTGGACCCAGAGTCGCGGCAGGCTATCATCGACGAGAGTGTGGCCGGACTGGGGCCCCACGACGCCCCGCTGCGGGAATTCGAAGTGGTGGACTACGGCTTTGAGTTTCTGATGGACTATGGCGCATACCGGGAGTTCAAGCGCCACCGGATGATGACCTACCTGCCCCAACCGTTGACTGTCGCCCATGGTTACCGCATACCCCCGGTGGTGGCCCAGGCAGGTCTGGGATCAGAGTTTGAGGAAACGGTGGGCCCGGCGGAAGAGGCTTATTGGAAAGTCAAAGAAGTGTCGCCCATCGCGGCCCAATACTTGGTGACCCATGCCCATAACCGGCGGGTGCTGACCAAGATGAACCTGCGGGAGTGCTACCACCTCTTCAAGTTGCGGACGTCGGACGAAGCCCATTTCTCCATCCGGGAGCCCATGCAGGAAGCCATGCGTTTGGCGGTGGAAGTCCAACCCCAGTTCTTCCGCCACTTGAAGCTGCGGAACTACCCGGAGTGGTGGCCGCACCTGGTTACGGACTAGGTTCCGGCCTGTGCCTGTTCGGTTTCGTCGCACTCTACGAGAGCGTGTCATTCTGAGGAGTGCCGAAGGCCGACGAAGAATCTTCCAAACATTATCTTGGCAGACCCTTCGACATCGCTCAGGGTGACATCTGGGCGGGATGCCTAAGGGGAAGCGTAGGCTAGCTCGCCAGTTTGGCGGCGACTGACGCCAAGCGGCCGCCCAGTTCCCTGGCCTGGGCCAGGTCTTCCCCGGTGACATCACCCACGGCAGTTGCTCCGTAATACGACCCCGACTCTATCATCCGCCCGCCCCAGGGCAGCCCCACTATCACCATGCCGCAGGCCAGCATCCAGTGGAGCATCTGGAGGAGAGTCATCTCAAGGCCGGAGTGTTGGCCGGAACCGGAGGTAAAGGCAGCGGCGGGCCGCCCGCCCAGCGAGCCGTCTTCCCAGAGGTCTCCCTGGTCGTCCAGCCACGATTTCAGCGACCCTGTGATGCCGCTCCAGTTGGGAGAACCCAGAAGTAAGCCGTCGGCGGCCAATAGGTCGGCTTGCGACGCTTCAGTGACTCGTTTTAGCGAGACTGCAGCCCCGGCCAACTCGGCCCCTGTGGCAGCGGCCCGGGCCAGGTCTTCGATGGCAGAGTTCTTGCGGTCGTAGAGGACCAGTATCGAGACCGGCATTATGGGTCAGAGCAGTCGCGGGTGAATCCGCAGTTGGGGCATTTGATCTTGCAGCTTCGTTCGATCATCGTGGAACCGCAGATCTCGCAGTTCAGGTCGTAGGGCTTATCCGAAGTGGCTTGAAGTAAAAACACGCGCACCACACACTCACATCCATGATTGACGGCCATCTTGAGGCTGCGCGGAGTATACCAGCCGGTAACGGCGGTCCCCAAGAACGCCTGACGGAGGTTTTCCGTGGTTGAAGGAGTATTACCGCCCCAGGGCGTAGGTCACCATCTGAGGGCTGTTCATCGAGACCAGGCTGCCCTGCAAGACCATGTTCTTCTGAGGGACGACGGAGCTGCTGCCGGCGGTCAACTCCACTTTCTCAAAGTCCATGATGGACTCCGGAAGTTGCAGAGACACGGTGCCCCATCCCTGGGAGTCCACGCCGACCTGGCCGACCCACAACTTGTCCTGGCCGCGCATGAGCCAAACGTGATAGTCCATCGAGGGGCTGGGCGGCTTCATTCCTGCAACCATGATCACGCCGCGGCTGCCGTCACGGCTGACCAGCAATATGCCCTGGGATGAGCTTTCGGCGACCGGGGAACTCAACTCCAGAGACATGTTGTCGGGCTGGGCCAACTCGTAGCTGGCCTGCTGGAGCTTGAGCACCGAATCCATGACCTCCGACTCGTTAACGGCGGCTTGGGCGACTTGAGCTGTCATGGTGGCAACACTGGAATCGAGGTTGGCCTGGAGTGACGCGTTCTCCTGTTTCAGGTCGTCCACTTCGTTGGTGATGCGCACATTCAAGGTTACGGCCACGACGACCAATATCATGGCGGCGGTGGCGGTCAGCGGCGCCAGCATCCGGAGCCACCTGTTGTCCAGAAGATTCCCGCCCACGGAAGGGACAAGCTTGGGTTCCGGGGGCGTGGGAGGTGGTGGCGCCTCACGGGAAACAGCTTGCATCACACGGGCCCGGAGACCGTCGGGCGGGTTGTGGGTTTCGACCGAACCGGCCAGTTCGGCGGCGGTGGCCTGGAAGCGGTCCACCACGTCGCTGCATTGGCCGCATCCGTCCAGGTGGTCCTGGACGCTTTCCTCTTCCTCCAGGTCAAGGGCGTCTAGAGCGAACGCCTCCAGCATGTCCTCTGGATGGCCTGAGCCGTGGGGGTTATTTGTTGGGTTATTCGTAGCCATCGTTTTCCAATACTGTTCGCAACTTTTGCATCGCCAGACGCACTCTGGTCTTGATGGTTCCTAGCGGTTGGTCCAATCGCTCGGCCATCTCCGATTGGCTGAACCCTTCGAAGTAGGCCAGCATTATCACCTCGCGCTGGGGTTCCGGGATGGTAGCCAAGGCCCGCATGATGCGTTCCCGCTCCATGGTCTGCTCCACCTGGGCTTCGGTGGAAGCTCCAGCGGCGGGCAGCAGGTCCAATGTCTCGTAATCGGCCGGGTCGGTGTTGACGATGGTCCGCTTCCGCGACCGGATCAGGTCCACGATCTTGTGGTGGGCCACGCTCATAATCCAGCCCTTGGGTTGCCCGCGCTCGGCGTTGAAGCTGCCGGCCTTCAGCCAGATGTTCAGGAATATGTCCTGGGTCACCTCTTCGGCCAGGGCTGGCTGTTTCAACATAAACATGGCGAGTGAATACACCGGCGTCTGGTACCTGGTGTACAGGGCCTCTAGGGCGTCCTTATCGACCTGGGATATCCGTTGGATCAGCTGGTGGTCGTCTAGCGACTCGTAGTCGGCCACTGGCTTCCCCCGGCTTCCCAGCCCCAGGCTTTGGTCCGATCATCAGACATGTTTTTCATGCCCATAATTATATACGGCGTGCTGTTAAATCTGGATTCCAGGGCTGGATTCTAAGACGGAGGTCAGTTCAAACGGTTGAGCGTAGTTTGGAGGCCCTCGATCTGGCCCTTGACCCTCTTGATGTCCTCCGGGTCGCTCGCATCCTTAAGGTACGTCTCTAAGGCTGCTATCGCCAGCCGGAACTCGTGCCCCTGGGCGTGGCACCAAGCCAGTTCTTGATACAGAGATGGCAGGCCAGGGCTGATGATAGCCATCCGCTGAAGAGCGCCTATGGCTTTAGGGAAGGCCGCGCCCTCCATGTAGATGCTCTTCAGGTTGTTCAGCATCCTGAAGAGGATGTCATGCTTAGTGCAGGGCTCAAGGAACTGGTCGGTCCACTCCAGGTGTCCGCCGGACATCTTTTGCACCAGGGCACGGCAGTCTTCCACCGACAGGGGGACCCCGCCGTTGAACGGGTCTAGATATTCCTCTGTGTCGTCCAAGCCGACTATGAAGTGGCCCGGCAGTCCGATACCGGAACAACGAAGACCCAGCCGGCGGCCCACCTCCATGAACACCAGCGAGAGGGTTATCGGTATCCCTGTTCTAGTCTCAATGACCCGGTTCAGGAAGCTGTTGTCGGGGCTGTAGTACTCACCCGAATTGCCACGGAACCCGACGTCGGTGAACAGGTACACGGCGATGGCGCGGGCCATGTCGGCGGGGGACGACTTGTCATTCACCTGTAGGGATACCCGGGTGGCGAAGGCGTCCAACTGGGCCAGCAGTCCAGAGACGTCGAGACTGGGGTACTCTTCTCCGGCCAGATAGAGGGCCGCCCGGTCCAGCTGGATGTCCTCTTCGGGTTTCTGGGCCAGTTCGGTGAAGAGTGCGCGGAAGCCGGAGCTAGTGGTCATTCAGCCCTAAACCACCAGGCCGTCTAAGAGGTCGTCCATGTCGGTGGCCTCGTCGATGGCCCAGATGTTCTCAAGGACCTGGTCGCACTGCATGTCCGAAAGGACGCCCGAGGAGAAGCTGCGGAACTTGCCTTCCAGCTCGTTGTCGTCCAATGGGTTGTTCTTGTGGCCCTTTGAGTAAGAGGTGTGGGCGGTGTGCTCTTTGCCTGCCTGGTCAGTGACCGTGATCCGGCAGTTGTATTCAGAGGGGAACTTGGCGGTGAACTCAGGGTCTTCGGACAGGGTCATCTTGGCCATGGTCGCGCGCTTGGCAGGGTCGGCGATGAGCTGAGGCGTGAAGCTGCCGGGGGTGACCGCACCCTCTTGGAAGGCGGCGGCAACCAGGAAGGGGATGCTATGGTCTGCGGTCTCCCTGGTCTTGGGGTCCCACTTCTCCGGCTCGCTGGAGGCGCTGCTGGCGGCGGTGTGGTAGGTGTCTATGTGGATGGACTTGATGTCGGCCAGCGACAGCTCCCTCCCCAGTTCCAAGGCCAAGCCGATGGGCGCTTGGGTGTGGATCTGGGACGGATAGCTTTTCACGATGGTCTGGGTGATCCGGAAGGGGTCGTCGTCCTTACGACTGCCGCCCAGGGGGAAGTCGGTGATCTCCACGGGTTTGCCGACAGCTTGCTCCCAGAGGCCGCGTTTCCCTTCGAAGGGCTCACCGGGACCGCTCATGCCCTCGGCAGCCAGCATGGCGGCGAATACGGCGGAGCGGGTGGAGGCGGCGGTGGCGCAGCCCTTCCACATAGATAGCTCTCCGCTTCGGGTAACGGCTAAGGGCAAAGAAGGGGTCACGGCCAGGGAGATGGCGTGGCCCATCTGTTCTTGGTCCAGCCCTAAGACCCGTCCGGCCCCGCAGGCCGCGCCGATGACGCTGAAAATGCCCTGGTCCCAGCCCAGATCGCCGGCTACCACCTGGTCCGACAGCCGGCAGAAGACCTCATAGGCCAAGGCGATGGCCGTGACCACGGTGCGGCCGTCGGCGATCATCGGGTCGGCCAGCGCCAGCACGGCGGGGATCATGTCGCTGGGGTGTCCGCCGCCGGGCGAGAAATAAGAGTCGTTGCAGTCTAGGTACCGGACCATCACCCCGTTGGCGAACCCGGCCATGTCGGGCGACGTGTATTCGTTGGTGCCCAGCACGCGCGATGGAGTGGTGCTGGTTACCGACGATGCCATGCCGCGGGCGATCTTGGCCGGCTCGGAAACGAAGCCGCCCATGGCGCAACCCATGGTGTCCACAAGGGTCCGCTTGACCTGGTGCACGGTCTTTGGCCCCAGGTCTTCGAATGTGAGTCTGCAAGCGTATGACGCCAGCATTTCAGTGGTCCGGTCCATGTGTGTTCCTCTTATCTCCGTAATTCCAGCCCCACCCCAACCCTCCCCCGTGCGCGGGGGAGGGGATTTCCCAAGGCGATGTTGGTAATCTGAATTCCAGTGTCCGCCGGAAGGTCAAAACGCGGTTGTACCGCCCGCCCGCCCGCCTAACGTAAGACGGCTTCGGCCATGCGCTCCAGTTGTTCGCCCATCTCTTTCTCGGTTTCCACGTGCTCGGGGCGGACGACCACGCGGTCGGCGCCGGCGTTGAGCAGCGACTGGACTATCTCCTTCTCCGGCAGCTGGCCGTAGACAGAGATAGTGATGGACTTGGGGTCACGGCCGGCTTCGGCGGCCATAGCGTCTAGCTTTTTGCGGCTCTCCTCGACCTCAGCGGGCGTCACCCGGTTGGGCAGCCAGCCGTCGGCGCAGGCCACAACCCGGCGCAGCACGTTCTTGGCCATGCCGCCCAGGATCACGGGCGGATGGGGCGTCTGGGCCGGTTTAGGGTAGGACTTCACCAGGGGGAAGTCGAAGTACCGGCCGTGGTACTCGGCTTCTTCCTTGGTCCAGAGTTC
>CAYXDE010000083.1:0-11360 GCA_964463525.1 uncultured Dehalococcoidia bacterium
ATCCCGGGGTTTAACTGCCCCGTACTTGCTGCGGCCTCGCCGGCGGTCCGGCACGCCCTCACAGTCGAGTGCGCTGCGGACTACGTGGTAACGGACACCCGGCAAGTCTTTGACACGGCCGCCCCGGATCAACACCACCGAGTGCTCCTGGAGGTTGTGCCCTTCACCGCCGATGTAGGCAGTGACTTCTACTCCGTTGGTCAAGCGGACCCTGGCGATCTTCCGAAGGGCCGAGTTTGGCTTCTTCGGGGTCATGGTCCGGACTTGGATACAAACTCCCCGCCGCTGCGGGCAACCGGGACCCCATTTGGTCCGGTTGGTGAGAGAGTTCTGCACCCAATGCATAGCCGGCGCTTTGGTCTTTTTACGGACCGGCTTTCGGCCTTTTCTTACTAATTGGTTAACTGTTGGCATAGGAAATCCCCTCGCCTCAATGGGCGCGATATATAACTCTATCAATCGGGTATTGGAATGTCAACAGAATTTACGAGTGATTCGCCTGTGATTTCACTCGCCGTCGGCCACCGTCTCTCCAGGGGCCGTCCGCTTAACGATATCATGGCCGTGGCGGTTCCCCGTTGTAGTGGCCGGGTAATGGCCGGAATTCTTGACATAGACACCGGCCAATCATAAAGTACCCCTTGATTCCAGTTTGCCGATCTGATCCCTCGGCGTCACCAAATGCCGGGGGTTTTTTATGCCCATGATCAATCACAGTCCATCAAATATGACCCAAGAGACGGCCACCCGATGACCTCGTCCAGCAAAGAAACAAGAGTAACCATAGTGGCCGTGGGTCCCGGCGATAACGGTTTCCTGACCTTGAAAGGCAAGCAGGCCATCGAAGAAGCAGACTTTGTCGCAGGCTTCGAAACGGTCTTGAACGTTATCCGGCCCTTCGCCAAGAAGGCCGAGCTTTGCTCCATGGCCTACCGGGACCAAGAAGAGGTCCTCGACTACGCCGTTGGCAAGGTGAAGGAAGGCAAAAGCCTGGTGGTCTGCGCCTGGGGAGACCTCAACGTCTCGGCCAAGGAACTCCTGGACCGGGTGCGGCGCCGGGTTGACCACGTAGACCTTATACCGGGCATCAGTTCGGTACAGATCGCCATGTCCCGCCTTGGTATCTCTCTTGAAGACGTTGTATTCATCACTCTCCACAAGCGCGACGGAGTGGACTCTGCCCTGGAAGAACTGGTCCATTATTTGAAGGACGGCCGCCGCAACATCATCCTGCTGCCAAGCCCCTACGACCTGATGCCCGCCGGAATCGCCGCAGGGGTACTGGAAAAGGGAGTGCCGGCTGACCGGCGGATGACGGTGTTCCAACGGCTCACCCACGACGACGAGCAGTCATGGAGCGGCAGCGCCGGCGAATGCGCCGCCATCACCACTGATTTCAGCGACCTTAGCATCATGATTTTTCACCGGCCCGACTCCGACCAAGTGGGCTAATAGCCCAGGAGAGACCGGAAGGGACCGTTCCAAGTTGATCCTCTTTGTCACCACGGCCGACACCGACCTGCTAACCGCCGACCGGGCCCTGGAGGGGCTCCCGGCAGATTTCCCTGAGATTAAGGCGTTTAATCCGGCGAATCTTTCCGGAGACCTGTCGAATGGGGACGGGCAGCAGCAGATTCTAGAAGCTGCAGCGGCAGCCGATGTGGTGGTGCTACGTCTCTTGGGCGGCAAGCGCGCCATGCCGGAGATATTCGACCCTCTGGTGCGCCTGTGTCACGAGAAGGGCACCCCGCTTATCGCCTGTCCCGGCCACCAGGAATGGGACCAAGAGCTGGTCACCGCCTGCAACGTCCCCCCATCTGAACTCGATGCCGTATTCTCTTACCTGATCAGAGGCGGCGTCGCCAACTTCCAGAACCTGTTCTTGTTCTTGAGCGACTCTTACCTGGGTTCCGAGTACGGCCATGAAGCCCCGGCCGAAGTGCCCTGGGAGGGCATCTACCACCCCACCGAGGCCGACGGCGTCAGCGCTGAGGACTTCATCGAACGCCGTTTCCAGCCGGGCCGTCCAAGCATCGCAATACTCTTTTACCGGGCCCATTGGATGAGCGGCAACCTTCACACCATCGACGCCCTGATCGACCGCCTGGAAGAACTTGAGGTCAACGTCCTGCCGGTCTACTCCTTCAGTCTGAAGCACAACCCTGAGGGGGACGGACAGGCCAACCGGACGTTCACCGAGCTACTCTGTGACGCCGATGGCGATGCGCGGGTGCAATGCATCGTCAACACCATGGGCATGTCCATGACCGACCTGCAAGAGGACGTTGCGACCTTTGCCACCGGCCCCCAGGTCGATTATCTGGACCGGCTGAACGTGCCCATCATCCAGGGCATCTTCAGCACCGGCAGTGAAGCCGAGTGGGAGGAGAGCGAATTGGGGCTGGGGCCCATCGACACCGCCATGAGCGTCGCCCTGCCCGAGTTCGACGGCCGCATCATCACCGTTCCCATTTCCTTTAAGGAGGAAGTGGCTTCGGGAAGTAATGGCAGCAACGGAAAGATCGACGCACGGCTGCAGCGAAACCTGCCACGTCATGACCGCATCGACTTCTTGGCCCGCCTGGCAGCGAAATGGGCCGCCCTGAGGCTCAAACCCAACTCGGAAAAGCGCATCGCGATCATTCTGAGCAATTACCCGACCAAGGACGCCCGCGTCGGGAACGCTGTCGGCCTGGACACCCCGGCATCGGTCGTCAATGTTCTGAACGCCATGGCAAAGGCCGGTTATCACGTAACGGACATCCCGGCCGACGGCGACGAGCTGGTCCACCGGATCATCGAGCGTTGCAGCAATGACACCGACACTCTGACCGAGGAGCAGCTCCGGTTGGCGGCCGGCCATGTCAGCGCCAAGCAGTACCGGGAATGGTTCAGTAACTTCCCACAGCAGGTCAAAGACGAACTGACGGAAGCTTGGGGAGAGCCGCCGGGACAGGTCTACCGCACCGGAGACGACTTGGCCATCGCCGGCATAGATCTCGGCAATGTTTTTGTGGGACTGCAGCCCCCACGTGGTTTCGGCGAGAACCCGATCGCGGTGTACCACAGCCCAGACCTGGCCCCCACCCACCACTACGTGGCCTACTACCGTTGGGTGCGGGATGTGTTCAAGGCCGACGCCATGGTCCACGTCGGCAAGCACGGCACCATGGAATGGCTGCCCGGCAAGGGCATCGGCCTCTCCAGCGCCTGCTATCCGGAAGTGACCTTGGAAGACGTGCCCCTGTTCTACCCATTTATCATCAACAACCCCGGCGAGGGAGCCCAGGCCAAGCGCCGCGCCCACGCCACCATCGTCGATCACCTGATCCCGGCCATGACCACTGCCGACAGCTACGGCGACATCGCCCGGCTGGAGCAGTTGATGGACGAGCACTACCAGTGCCAGACGCTGGACCCGGCCAAGCTCCCATTACTGGAGGGCCAGATCTGGGACATGGTGCGTCAGGCCGACTTGGACCGCGATCTGGGGGTGGACGAGCTGCCGGAAGACTTCGGGGAGTTCATCCTTCATATAGATGGGTATCTCTGCGAACTGAAAGACGCCCAGATCAGAGACGGGCTTCACACTCTGGGTGAAGTCCCGCAGGACGAGCAGATGACCGGGCTGCTGTCATCGCTGACCCGGCTGGACACCGGCGCCGTCCCCAGTTTGAGACGCTCGCTGGCAGAAGCGATGGGCCTGGATTACGCCAGCATCTTGGAAGACCCCGCTCTGGCGGCGCCGGACCCGGTGCCGGCGCCCCTCATCAACGGGGACGACTCTCCGATCCGGACTCAAGGCGACCTGCTTGAAAGACTGGAAGAACTATCCCGTTCGGCATACACACTGTTGGAGGCCGGCGAATTCAAGACCGAGGGAGTGGCGGAGACTGTTGAACAGTTGCTGGGCGCGAAGGACGCGCAAACCAGCGCCGTTCTGAACTATGTCACTAACACCTTGCATCCAGCGTTATTGCGCACCACCGATGAGATAGGCAACCTGCTGCGGGGACTGGACGGACAGTTCGTTCCCGCCGGACCCAGCGGCGCGCCCACCAGGGGCATGGCCAACATCCTGCCCACCGGCCGCAACTTCTACTCGGTCGATCCAAAGACCATTCCCTCGCCCACGGCGTGGGACATGGGAGTGGGCCTGGCCGACGCCCTGTTGGCCGTTTACATGGAAGAAGAAGGCGCGTATCCAGAGATGGTCGGCCTGGTCATATGGGGAACGTCGGCCATGCGGACGCACGGCGACGACATCGCCCAGGTGTTCGCCCTGCTGGGAGTGAAGCCGGTCTGGCAGCAGGAGAGCCGCCGCATCACAGGGTTGGAGGTGATACCTCTGGAGGAATTGGGCCGCCCGCGCATCGACGTCACCGTCCGGATCAGCGGATTCTTCCGCGACGCCTTCCCCAATCTCATCGAACTGATCGACCAGGCCGTGCAGTTGGTGGCGTCCTTAGACGAGTCCCCCGAAAACAACATGGTGCTCAAGCACCTCGCGGAGGACCGGGCCGGCGGCACTGCCGAAGACCAGTCTGCCGGTACATCTCCAGAGGACTCCGAGAGCAATCCGGCTTTGTACCGCATCTTTGGCAGCAAGCCGGGGACATACGGGGCCGGTATCTTGGCGGCCATCGACGAACGCAACTGGGAGAACGTGCAGGACCTGGCAGAGGTCTATACCGCCTGGGGCGGTTACGCCTACACCCGCCAGGACTTCGGCGTCCATGCCCGGGACCAGTTCCGGCGTCGGTTCGGCCAGATCGTGGTCGCAGCCAAGAACCAGGACAACCGCGAGCATGACATCTTCGACAGCGACGACTATATGCAGTACCACGGCGGCATGATCGCCACCGTGCGGGCGCTGACCGGCCAGAACCCTCAGCAGTTCTTCGGCGACAGTTCCGACCCGACCCGCGCCAGGGTCCGCAAGCTGGAAGACGAAGCCCGGCGGGTCTTCCGGACCCGGGTGGTCAATCCCAAGTGGATCGACTCCATGAAACGGCACGGCTACAAAGGCGCCTTTGAACTTTCCGCGACTGTCGACTACATGTTCGGCTACGACGCAACCGCCCAGGTCATAGAAGATTGGATGTACGAGAATGTCACTGAGTCCTACGTCCTTGACCCTGAGACCCAGGAGTTCTTCCAGCAGAGCAATCCCTGGGCGCTGCGGGACATCGTCGAGCGCCTGTTGGAGGCCATCGAGCGCGGTATGTGGGAGAACCCGCCTCCGGACATGAAAGAGAAGCTGCAGCAGATGTTCCTAGACCTGGAAGCAGACCTGGAAGCCCGCCAAGAAGGCCCGCAAGCCTAAACGCAACACGACAGGAGGCCACCTGTGGATATAACCATGGAATTACTCCGGGAGCTCACAAAAGACGACAAGAAAACCTGGGTGATCGGAGGCAGTAAAGTATCCAGTGAGAATAGCTCCAAGGGCATCAAGGAACCAGAGGTCTCGGGCAAATATGTCACCATCGAGGCAGACAATTGGCATTTCCATCTAGCTCTCCAAGATGTAACTGGTATCCAGTTCGTTGAAGCCGAGAGCCACGGAGGCATGCATTCCTACTACGTGCGGTTCTCCGGCCCGGAATATGAGGATACTTTGGTCCGCAGTTACTTCCCCAATCCCGGCCTAGACGACAATGAGAAGCGGACCGAGTTTCAGCCTGAGAAGCTGAAGGCCTTCGAGGATTTCCGTGACCGCTACGTGGGCCGAGAGGGCATCACATTCGTGAAAAGACCCCGGCAACCGGTCTAGGTCCCTGCCCTGATTCAGCCTGCCAGCGATTGATGCGGCAGCTCGTGTCTACAAGCAATCTGCAGAATCGCCTATGATTGCTATTGACCATACTTGGCAAAAGGGATTATTATGCCTCCACGAGGGTTCCCCTTCGGGTGGAGACTTCGTGTTAACAATCTAGGAAAGCCGTTCGGTTGCCCCGATTTTAGGGGCTGAAAAGGGAAGCCGGTTTGAGTCCGGCGCGGTCCCGCCACTGTAACTGGTAACCTCGTCCTCCACAGGAGTGGAGCCACTGTCCCGGTCACTCGGGATGGGAAGGCGAAACGGGGTGTATTGCCAGAAGCCAGGAGACCTGCCAACGGTTTGACTTACAGACCTTCGCGGAAGGGGGTGAGAGTCACTTTGATGATTCCGCCTGACCACGCTGGTCGGGCTTTTTTTATGCTCGTCCGGCCTGATCGGCGCTTGGCCGGTTTGATGGGTGGACAGGCAAACTAAGAAAAATCGAATCTATAGGTTGTTAGAGATTGTGGCCCGATGGGCTATAATCCCGGTGGAAAAGCTAGACCTAGCGAACACTTGCGGCGGTGATATCCGCGAGAACAACACCAACCAGGTCTGAAACAGACACTGGGCAAATACTTAGGAGGACGACATGGTAGAAGTGCTACGGCAGTCCATAGGTAACAGAGAGATTTCACGATGGTTGCCCGCCATAATGGTGGCCACCGTCGCTTTGTATTTCGTCGGATTCGTGGACGGCACGGTCCAGGGATCCTTCTTGGGAAGCAAGATGGCCTATGTCCACGAGGCTTTCCACCACGCCCGGCACGTTGCCTTGATGTGCCACTAGGCCTGGAGTTCGCTCCCGGCAGACGATAATATCGTCCCCTGAAAACGAGCAGATCCCCGCAGTCTCCACCTTGGAGGCTGCGGGTCTACTCAGCCCCTCGGCTCCACCTGCCAACCTAGTTGATTCCCACTTGGCTTCTTGTTCTATGTCCGTGATTTTCCCCGTTCAAACCTCCTGGCTGAACCTTGGCTATGGCGTTGCGAATGGAAATCTCATGGAACAATCTCCAACATTAGTTAAAGAGGTCCTTTCATGCCAAGGATATTGATCGTAGGTGTGGTGGCCGGTCTGTTTGCCGGTCTACTGGTGGGTGGGTTCCACAACCTGTTCACGGTGCCCGTGATCGAACGGGCTATAGAAGTTGAAGAAGCTCGGTCCGCTGCCCTCGACCCCAACGCCCCTGGAGAAGAGCCCTTGGTGCCCTTGGGCGCCCAGCGGTGGGGCATGGCCGCCGGCACCGGCATATATGGCGCGATACTTGGGATAGTATTCGCCGCCGCCTTCACCGTTCTCCAGAAAGTCGTCCCCGACTGGAAACCGCTGGCCCTTGCTGTGACAGCGGCCGCCCTGGGATTCTGGGCGCTGTCTCTGTTCCCATTCATTCGCTACCCGCTAAACCCGCCCGGCGTTGGTGAAGAAGACACACTGACCTACCGCCAGGGATTGCAGACCATGTTCATGATCCTCTCGGTGCTGGGCGTGGGGGTCTTCCTCTACGGGCTCCGCGAGGTTAGGGAAAGGTTCCAAGATGCCTCCGTCAGACTTCGTATGTATGGGATGTCGGTCTTGGCCTACGGGATATTTGCCGCAGTCATGTTCTTCGCCCATCCGGCAAATCCAGACCCGGTCCCGGTGCCCATCGACCTGTTGGAGTTGTTCCGTACTTTGACCATGGTCGGACAATTCCTCACCTGGGCATTGATGGCGGGCTTGGCCGTGGCCGGTCTGGCTTGGTACAAGCGGCGCGACGAAAAGGCTGGCAACCGCTTTGATCCGGTTAGCGGAGCGCGCGTCGGCTAGTGACCCAGAACACCACCGCCTCAAACGCAGAGTCCAGGTTCCCCTTCACGGCCATCGTCGGCCAGGGGGCCATGAAACGGGCATTGCTATTGAACGCCGTCAATCCCAAGATCGGCGGCGTCTTGGTGCGCGGCAAGAAGGGCACCGCCAAGTCCACGGCGGTGCGTTCACTGGCCGCCCTCCTGCCGGAGGTCACGGTGGTCCAGGGCTGCCCCTACAACTGCGGTCCGGAGGAACGCCAAGGGCTGTGCGCCCGCTGTGAGCCCCAGGCGGAAGAAAGCCACACAGTAATCCGCCAGATACCCATCGTCGATCTGCCCGTGGGAGCAACTGAGGACCGGCTGGTAGGTTCACTGGACATCGAAGAAGCCATCAAGACCGGCAACCGGGTCTTTGAGCCCGGTCTCATCGCCGCCACCCACCGGGGCATCCTGTATATCGACGAGGTCAACCTGCTCAACGACCACCTGGTGGACATCCTGCTCGACGCCGCGGCCATGGGCCGCAACTACGTGGAGCGTGAAGGTATCTCCGTGACCCACCGTTCGGAATTCATTCTTGTGGGCACCATGAACCCGGAGGAAGGCGACCTTCGGCCCCAGTTGCTGGACCGGTTCGGTCTGGCCGTGGAAGTGGACGGCCGCTTCACCCCGGAAGAACGTCAGGAAGTGGTCAAACGCCGCATAGCCTACGAGGCTGACCCTCAGTCCTTCATGGCCCAATGGCAGCAGTCGGAGCAGGAAGAACGGGAGAGGGTGCTGCGCAGCCAAGAGTTACTGCCACAGGTGACCGTCGGCGATGACATATTGGAGCTCATCACATCCATCTGCGCCGAGTACGACGTGGACGGCATGCGCGGCGACATCACGATGTACAAGACCGCCGCCACCATCGCCGCCTATGAAGAACGTACCGAGGTCAGCGCCGAAGATGTCCGCGAGGCCGCCAATCTGGCATTGCTGCACCGTCAGAGGCGTCAGCCCTTCCAGCAGCCTAACCTGGCCACCGAGCAGCTGGACAATATGGTGGACGATTTCCAGAGCCAGGACAGCCCGCGGGAATCTCAGGAAGACGGTCAAGGAGAGGGCGATTCCGAGCCCTCGGATTTATCGCCGTCAGACTTAAATAACCAGGAAGAAGACCCGCAGGAGCCAGACGGCGAGCCGGACAACTCCGGGCCAAGCTCCTTGGGTCAGGAACAGCAGTTCGAAGTTGGCGACCCCTTCTCCATCCGGCCCCTTAACGTAAAACCCCCAGACCAGCGCTCCCGCCATGCCTCGGGCCGGCGCAACGTCACCATCACCGACTCCTCAGCAGGCCGTTACGTCCGCTCCCAGCAGCCAGAGGGCAAAGCTACCGGGCTGGCCCTGGACGCCACTCTGCGCGCCGCCGCGCCGCACCAAGTGGGCCGGCGTGAGACTAGCGACTCGGAGAACGCCATTCTGATCGAGCCGCAAGACATCCGCGACAAGGTCAGGGAAAGCAAGTCGGGCAGCCTGGTGCTGTTCGTGGTCGACGCCAGCGGGTCCATGGGCGCCCAACGGCGTATGGTGGCGGTGAAAGGGGCTGTGATGTCGCTGCTGCTGGACGCCTACCAGCGCCGTGACCGGGTGGGTATGATCTCCTTCCGGGGCACCAGCGCCTCCTTGCTCCTCCCACCCACCAATAGCGTGGATCTAGCTCAAGTGCACCTCCAAGAGATGCCTACAGGCGGCCGCACACCACTGAGCGCCGGGTTATTCAAGGCCCTGGAGATCATCGAGACCGAGCGGATCAAAGACCGGGACGTGATGCCCCTGCTGGTGCTGCTTTCCGACGGCCGGGGCAACGTTGCCCTGGGCCCGGACTCGCCCCTGGACGAGGCCTACGCTGCCGCGGGAATCATCGGCGAGGACAAGATTCCGTCAGTGGTTGTCGATACCGAGTCGGGTTTCATCAAACTTGGCATGGTCCAGCCAGTAGCCGAGGCCATGGGCGCCCAATACCTCAAACTGGAAGACCTGCGTGCCGACAGCCTGGCCGACGCCGTGCGCCAACGCATGCCCATCATCGGCGAAGCCCCTCCCCACGTTAATTAGCTGCACCATCTCACATCCGCCGCCTCCCTTTAGTCCACGACAACGGCCCTTGAAAAAACTCTGGTCCTCCCAGGGTTTTTCTCGTTTCGGTTTGCCGTTCTCAGGCGTACCAAACTGTCCAGTTTCTGGCCGGCGGCTCTTCCAGAATCCGCTATAACGAGCCAATGGGGCCAGGTGAAACGACCCTCCTGGTACTTAAGGAACGGCCCTTTTGGCCGCGAAACTAAGTGCAAAGCTTTGTTGCTGGTATCCGGCGATATGACTCGATACACGGAAGGCCGACAAAATGCAATTATGTTCTTTGGTACAAACACCGATCCAAAAGATACACAGCAGTGAGAAGGGCATAACCGGCCTGGAAACTGCGATCGTTTTGATAGCGTTCGTTGTGATCTCGTCGGTATTTGCCTTTGCCGCCCTGTCCACCGGTATGTTCGCCAGTGACAAAGCCAGAGAGACCATCAACGCAGGTCTGGCTCAGACCCGCGCCTCCATGCAGCTTAAGGGATCGATCATAGGCACGGCCAACGCCGCCAGCTCCACCGGCACGCTTTCAAACATCTCTTTCCACGTGAGCCAAACGGCCGGAGGCGCGGACGTGGACTTAACACCTGGCACCACCACGATCAGGTATACGGACGAAACTCAGACCAAACTGTTCTCTTCGACCGCCGGGTTCACGATAACCCCGGGGGGCACTTCCGATTCCGACAATCTGTTGGAGGCCAACGAGGTGCATAAGATCCAATTGATCAACCTCGACACCGGACTCGACGATACCGCCAATGACACATTGAAATCGGCCCTGGGTGTAGAAACCACCTTCACGCTTGAGATCGTGCCTTTGACCGGCGCGGTGCTCTACTTGGAGCGGACCACCCCCGTATCCATGGAGATCATCAACTTCCTCAACTGAAGGCGATACGGCCCTTCGTTGATCGCCTGACTCAGCCTCCTGCCCCGTTTACATCACCCACGGGACTTGGTAACCTCGACTGTGGCCTTTTTGATGCCCGTCGATCCCTTTGACACGGCTGTGACGCCCACCAGCAGGAGGTACCCCATTGGTCCGCTATATGCCCTATGCCGACATGGACAAAATGATGTCTTTGTCCAAGCGCCGGGGTTTCATGTTTCAAAGCTCTGAGATCTACGGAGGACTGGGTTCCACCTGGGATTACGGCCCCTTGGGAGTCGAGCTCAAACGCAACGTCAAAGAGGCCTGGTGGCGCACTGTCATCACCGAGCGCGACGACATGGTGGGCTTGGACGCGGCCATCCTCATGCACCCCCAGACCTGGGTCGCCAGCGGCCACGTGGAGAATTTCTCTGACCCACTGGTTGAGTGTAAGGAATGCAATTCCAGGTTCCGGCAGGACCATCTTCTGGAAGCTACCGGCGTTGACCCGGAATCGCCGGAAGCCGCCGCCGCGCTCAAGCAACTGACCTGCCCCAATTGCAGCGGTGAACTGGGCGAACCCCGCCGCTTCAACCTGATGTTCAAGACCTTCATGGGCCCGGTTGAAGACACCGCCAACGAGGTCTTCCTGCGCCCGGAGACCGCTCAGGGCATCTTCGTCAACTTCAAGAACGTGTTGGACTCGACCCGCAAAAAGCTGCCCTTTGGCATCGGCCAGATCGGCAAGTCGTT
>CAYXDE010000084.1:0-11338 GCA_964463525.1 uncultured Dehalococcoidia bacterium
AGGAATCGATGTTCACCAAGATGTTGTGGTTAGCTCTCATCTGCCGCGGTTTAACAATAGTATAATTTTAGCAGGCGACGGTATCTTCGTGATTTCCGAAGATGAGAGGAACTCGCTCGGACTTGACTCGCATGAATCGAACCTGCTCAAACCCTATTACACGGCGGAAAATTTGATGCGGTACTATGGCGATCCCGCCAACCAACGTTGGGTTATATATACGACCTCGAAAACCGCTAGGCAAATGGAGGATTTTCCGAAGCTTAGGGATCACTTGGATAAATTCGAGCCCGTTATAACATCAGATTTCAAGCCATATGGCCTTCACAGGGCTCGTGAAGAAGAATTCTTCGTAGGCGAAAAGATTATCTCGTTACGTAAGACGAACCGCCCTCATTTTACTTACACTGAATTCCCATGCTATGTGTCACAAACTTACTTCGTGCTTAAGCCGTCGGATATCAACCTGAAATACCTGGTAGGGATTCTTAACTCAAGTACGGCATATTTCTGGCTCGACAAAATGGGCAAAAAGCAAGGAAACGCACTTCAGATAGACAAAGCACCATTGCTTGAGATACCTATCCCAATACCGGACTTAGATAATCCCGAGGAAAACCGACTTCACAACGAGATTGTAGAGTTCGTGGAAGAATTGATCGGATTGCAGGAACAGTTGGCAATCTTGCTGGACGGCCCAAGCGAAGAACGTTCGGAACTGGAACGGAGAGTCGAACAGGTTGAACAGACGGTCGATGAGGCCGTCTACGATTTGTACGGACTTTCCGATGAGATTCTGCTACTGGAAGAAGCGGTTCAAGGATAAATCGACATCGGATGCCAAATTCATGCATCCGAATACGACCGAGTTAGCGCCCGATCTTGCGCCCCTTGCTCGCCCTTCGTCTCGATTGTTCATGTTGTTGCCGACAACGTCGGGCGTCCGTTTGGTTTTTTCGTTCGTTCATCTCGATTTGACCATCGTTCTCCCGTCTCGGCAGCCGAAACAGCGTGCATTTGGTTCGCTTGGTCGGCGGTCGCCAAATGAGGTCACCCGTTGCGTTTCCCCGCACGCACCCCCTGTGTTGCCCCAAGATTCGCCCCAGGTGTGCCCCCACGGTCACCCCACCTCTGCCCCCGCTACTCAGAATGTGCTTTTTCGCTCTCTGCTACGTTCGTTTCCGGGTTTTCAAAAAATACTTCTTCATATCCAGAGACGCTAACTTCGAACCTTTTTTCCGTTTCGCCGTTTCCGCGCTGCCATTTCCTCGTTCGAATCGTTCCCCTGATCCTAATACCTAAAAAGAAAAAGCCTCCGGACGTATCCGGAGGCTTAATTAAATCCAGTTGTACTGGTTGGTAGGGCGTAGGGGATTTGAACCCCTGATCTCCGCCTTGAGAGGGCGGTGTCCTGGGCCGCTAGACGAACGCCCCACACATCAAGCGCCGGACCCCTCGGCCCACGGACGAGTCCAGCCCAATAATGCTACCAAACACGACCATCGGTTGTAAATCACGATTCGGTACATCCGGTTATCTACGGGCTGTCTAACGGCTGTCTACCGGGAAACAAAAGGGCGGGCCGGTGGTGACGGGGCCGGCCTTTTATTCCAAAAGCTTGTTCGCCGCGCTTAGTTGACCGTGAAATCACCGAACATGGTGAAGTTGTGGCCGGGGAAGGTGCAGACGAACTGGTAGGTGCCGGCAGCGGGAGCGGTGAACGTGGCGTCTCCGCTTTCACCGGGCCCGAGAAGCACGGTGGCGCCGATCACACGAGGGTCATCGACCGGGAGCCAGTGATTAGCCTGCCCGGCGGCCAGGCCGTCGGTGGACACTGCATCTTTGGTGCTAAATTCAACCAACGCCCAGTTGTGTGAGTTGACGCCGGAGGAGTTGTTGAATGTCACCACCACGTCGGCGCCTGCAGGTGCTGACATGGACTCGGAGCTAAACTGAAGGGCGTCGCCGTTGACATCGATGGTCAAGTTGGTTGCTCCGCCGGACCCACCTGTGGGCGCCGGAGCAGCGGTTGCGGGGACCGAAGTGGGAGCAGCGGTCGGCTCAGGAGCCCTATCGCCTTCCGGAACGGTGGCAGGGGGCGCAGGGGTCGACGTGGCGTTGGGATCGGCTTCGTCGCCGCCACAGGCGATGGCCAAGAGCATTACCGCGCTCAATATCGCAGACAGAATCACTAGTGATCTTCTCACCGGGTAGCCTCCAATCATCATCTATGTAAACTTGATCAACGAGGTAATTTTAGGCAGGAAATTACTTTGTTATTTTTATCACAAGCCATGTGTGGTGTCAACGCGATTGCGCACGGATCCGCCCTGTCTGGCCCGTTGTATCCAAGGGTGTTTGAGCGGATGAGACGGTCTCTCATCGCAGCCGTAGATACGGTGGAACCATGTGGACTATCATGCATGTCTGATAGAACGAACTCTTAACCCAACGTGGGCCCGCAGGAGGCTCTGTGGACATCGGCAAGTTCCCTCCATCATTACTAGAGAAACTTCTCCAAAAGACCGGAGTCACGGACCCCCGGTTGCTCGTAGGCCCCGGCACGGGCGAGGACGCCGCGGTACTGGACCTGGGGGATACGCTGCTGGTGGCCAAGAGCGACCCCGTAACGTTCGCCACCGACCGGATCGGCCGGTATGCCGTGCAGGTCAACGCCAACGACGTTGCCTGTACCGGTGGGACGCCTCGCTGGTTCCTAGCCACCCTGCTGGTACCGGAGCGTTTCACAGAAGACCAGGCTGAAGAACTGTTCACTCAGGTGTTGGATGCCTGCAACGAGATAAACGTTGCGCTTATCGGCGGCCACAGCGAGGTTACCTATGGAATCGACCGTCCTCTCGTTGCCGGAACGATGCTGGGAGAGGTGCCACGAGAGCGTATGGTGCGCACGGGAGGCGCTCAGGAAGGCGACAGCATCGTGGTGACCAAAGGCATCGCAATAGAAGGCACAGCGCTTTTGGCGCTGGAACGGGCTGATGAGCTCCGGAAAGCCGGGGCAAGCGATGACACAATTGCATTAAGTACACAATTGCTTGATTCACCTGGGATAAGTGTAATAAAAGATGCGCGTATCGCATGCGATGTTGCACAAATACATTCTATGCACGACGTGACCGAAGGGGGACTGATCACCGGACTCCGGGAGGTTGCGGCGGCTTCGGGGCTGGGTCTGGCGGTCGAAGAGGGCAGTATTCCATTACTGGAAACAACCAAAGATATCTGCCAGGCCCTAGATCTAGACCCACTGGGACTGCTGGCCTCCGGAGCATTAATCATTACACTTTCTCCTACTGAAGTTCCTGTTTTACTTGCAGAACTAGAGAAAAATGGAATTGATGGTTGGGAGGTCGGAGTGATGATGGCGCCGGAAGAAGGCTTCGTATACATCGGGCGGGAAGGTGAGGTTGAGCTGCCCCGGTTCAGCAGAGACGAACTAGCCCGTTATTTCAGCCGCTAAGGGGCTTACGCTCGCGCAGGGCGTCTTGCTTTAAGACGCCAGTTCTTTGATGGCTTCCGCCGCCCGCTGCTGGGCCGGCACCGTGAGCGACCACTCATTCCCCTGGGCGATGAACATATCCCGCTGTTTCTTCATGTGAGAGGCGAAATTGGGGGCGTCATAGGCGCCGTACTCGCGGCACACCTCGATCAAGCGGTCCTTGGAGAACACCGGCGATCCCTCGGTCAATAGACCGCCGATTCCCAGTAACAATGCCAGTTTTACCTGCTTCTTGGAACTGGTCTTTTCCTTCAGGTCTTTCACGATAATACGATATGAGTCGCCGTTCAAATGATAGACCCGTGAGATGGTCAAGCTAGGTATTTGATACTGGTCGAGGAATATGGGCCCCCGATGACTCGGCTGCTGCGGAAGGGTCGAACCTGCCGGTTCATGAGAGCCGTTAGCAGTGGTTAGGGAAGCTTCGGCAGCCCGGTCAAAGGACGAGGCGTAGCCGTTTCCGTTCTGTGCCGGAAGAGACTCGGACTGGGCTAACACCCGGATCAGCGCCTCAAAGCAGGGGATCTGGTATTTCTCGGGGCATCGCTCCGCCAGCCTCACAGCCTCGTCTAGATGCTCCGATACGTTTTCGAACACTGCCGCCCCTCCAATCACCGCCGCTGGGCTGATGTCATTTGGCTGTTAGACGCCTTGTCTGGCGTCTTCCCGTGGCCTCTCCCCAGTATATCTCCGTGAATATCCCGCTTCAATTATTAATGACCCGCCGAATGGGCATAATTAAAGGGCTCGTCCCCTATTGAAAAAACGGGCCCTCAGCTCTCGGAGTACTCGTTCGGCCTTACATTAAATACGAAACCCTCAGCTTTGGTAGACCTCCAAAGACTTCCGGAGTTGGTCCGTGGTGATGTTGCCGCCGCTGACAGTAATAGCTACCTTTTTGCCCTTTACCTTTTCTGGGTACTTGATCGCTCCGGCCAGGGCAGTAGCTCCAGCGCCCTCGGCCAGCGTGTGGGCTTTGTCGACCAGGGTGCCTATGGCCCGCTGGATATCGGCGTCGCTTACCAATAGGAAATCATCGAGCAGTTCTTTCATGATCACCTGCGGCAATTCATATCCAGACCCCGTGGCCACTCCCTCCGCGATGGTCTTCATATCGGCTTCAACGATCTCCCCCTGTTTCCAGGACATGTAGCCTGCGGGCGCCTGCTCAGACTGGACGGCCAGGACTTCTATGGAAGGGTCGATTCCTTTGGCGACGATACAGGCGCCGGAGACTCCTGACCCGCCGCCGAGAGGGAGCATCAGCACCTGGACGTCCGGCAGGTCCTCAACGACCTCAAGGGCCTGAGTCCCGACACCGGCGATGATCACGGAGTCATTCACAGGGTGCACGAACCGGTAGCCTTCTTCTTTGGCCAACGTCTCGCAGTGGGCCCGGGCGGCGTCGAAATCGGCCCCGTGAAAGATTATCTCCGCGCCCAAGGCTCTCATGGCCGCCACCTTGTTGGGGTTGGCGCCTTCGGGAAGTCCGATCATTGCTCTAACACCGAACAACTTGCAGGCGCTGGCGATCGATTGGCCATGGTTGCCGGACGACGCGGTGATCACCCCTCGCTTCTTCTCTTCATCCGACAGACTGGAAAGCAGATTCATCCCGCCGCGGCCCTTGAAGGCGCCCAACGGCAAGTACTCCTCGTGCTTCAAGTACACTTCTGCTTCTAGCATTTCGCTGAGGCCTGCAGAATAATGTAATGGTGTACGAGGTATATGAGGGGCGATGGTCTTCTTCGCCCGGTAAACGTCCCTGAGGGTGGGTGCCTCCATATCTCGCCGCCTTTTAATGGGATCTTTTTACGAGTCTTAACCAGCTTATTGGCCGCTAATAAGAGTGTCAACGGCCCAGGTCAGTCTTGCTGCTCGCTCTTGATGACCTTGATGCGGTGGTAGATGAACCAGACCACCGCCACGGCGATGATCCCGGCGATCGGGAAGTCGAACGGCCGCATGACCTGGCGCAGGTCCTCCCAATTCTCGCCCAGCTTAAAGCCCCCGTAGGCCAGCCCCAGGCTCCAGGGGTACGACCCCACGAAGGTGTAGAAGCTGAACTTCCAGAAGTTCATACGGGCGATCCCCGCCGGCACACTTATAAACGTGCGGACCACCGGAAGCATGCGGGATGCAAAGACGGTCAGCTCGCCATATCTCTGGAACCAGTCCTCGGCCTGCTCCACCTCATGCTGGGTCACGAGCACATATTTGCCGTACTTCCTCAATAGAGGACGGCCCCCCTTGTAACTGATCCAATAGGCCACCCACGACCCTAGAAGGTTGCCCAGCGCGCCGTAGAAGGCCGCCATACCCAGCATCCAGGCCGAATCCCCTTTGGCCTCTATCAGCAGCCATCCGGCCAACGGCATGATCAGTTCGCTGGGGAAGGGTATGGCCGCGCTTTCTATCCCCATTAGGAAGACGACACCCGGCCAACCCATGGCGTCATAGACCTTTGTGATTATCTCCAGAAACCAAGTTTCTATACCTAACATGTTTGTATTTTCTCTTCAAAAAGCACAATTATGAGTGTGCCCTGCTAAACTTATGGGCATCCGGTCCAATTTAATGTTCTACTCTTTTCTTAAATTAATTTAAAAGAATCCTTAAAAAGCTATTGACGTTCGTTAAAAGCCCTGTTACTCTATTGTTAACCCGATGGCCCGGGAAGCAGTATAAATCAGCACTAATGAAAGATGATACGGAGGGAACCATGGCTAGAAAGACAAAACTGATGCAGCGCGTAGAGAAAGAGTTTTCACGGCCCCTAGAGCGCCTGTTGCCTGAGAAGGTTAACGAGGTAGGTCTTTCCGCCACCGCCGAGGAATTAGGAGTAAGCAAAGCCACTCTAGGTTACTGGCTGCTTAAATTGGGTATAAATGTACGCCGCGTTGCCCTGGCTCCCGGTGAGACCCTCGAAGTGAAGCGAATCAGCTAAGCTCTCGGTTTCATCTACTCCCAAGAGCTAAGCGATTGTTGGAAAAGGCCCCGGTCTTCCGCAGAAGACCGGGGCCTTTTCCTATAACATCCTCGCCCACACAACCCGCCAGAAATTCCCTTGTTCTCTCGTCCCGTTTAAGGCCCTTTTTGTATCTTCACCCGGCCTGGGAGCCATCTAAACCGCAAAACAGCCCCCAGAGGCGTGTGTCTCTATCCCTGGAAGATGTCTTCGGGCAAAAACGCCGAGACCGTCACGTTTGGAAGATCGACCACGTTACTTATCTTGAGGTCCACCGCCACACTGCAGATCACATAGGCCTGTTCCTTGGTCCAACCCCGCTCTTGCAGCAGGTCGATCATGTTGATCAGCGCGTTCCGGGCCGCCAACGTCAGGTCTTCGCCCTCTTGGGTGCCGTCTTCCCGGATGGGCATACCCATGGTGGCAATGAAATTCCGTGGCGCGGCCCATTCCGGCGCGATGAAATACCCAGGGTGGGCAAATCTTGGGAACGTTATGTTATTCCGGGCCGCCTCGCCCTTCTGTAGATGGAACTTGACCACCGCGGTCGCCCCCATCTCTATGGCCGTGATACAGCATTCGGAGTCGCCCTGAGCGAAATGTCCGTCGCCGGCGGAATACAGGCCGCCCGGCACGTTGACCGGTATCAGTAACCGGGAACCCTTGGTCAACTGCTTGGCGTCCACATTGCCGCAGTTCTCCCTCGGCGGGATCGTCCGCAGGCCTTCAGCTGCGATCTGGCCATCCGGGACTGCGTCTTCGGCGTCGGGCGGAAATGCCACACCGCCGCGCCGCACCAGGTCGGCTTCACGCTCGGTCCACGCCTCCAATTGGGCCCTGGACGGCGCGATCCCGGCGGTACCCATGAAAGACCCATTGGGTATCCTCACGCCTGGCAGGTCCTTGGACGTCGCCCAGCCGTCTGCCATCTCCCAATGGACGACATAGGGGTCTTGGAACAAGTCGCGCAGGAACCCAGCGCCGGGACGGTTGCGGGTCCAGCCGTAGGACTGGGGGATGACATCGACGTATTCGATCTCCAGCAGGTCGCCGGGCTCGGCCCCTTTTATGTAAACCGGGCCGGTCAGCGGGTGTCCCACCTTCCCGGCAAACCCGGAAAAGTCGTCAACCGTCACGCTGGGGTTCATCTGTCCGTCCGAGGCGTCCCTTGTCTCCAACGAGACTTCCTCGCCGGGGTCTACCTCTATTATCGGCGTGATATCCGGGTGCCACCGGTTGTGGCCCTTGCCCGGATCGTCCTTCAACCGCTTGCTGCGGTCTATCTCAATGCTTTTCATAAATACTCCAAAAACGATCAGCGGCCAGCTTTATTAGGCTGACCGCTGATCGCTGTTAGCTGAACGCTCGTTTAGATCGACCAATCGTCGGGCATGTCAGGCGTGGCCATGGGCTTGATCATGACTTCTATGAGAGCCGCTTGGCCGTTCTCGGTGGCGGCGATGGCCCGCTGCAGGGAAGCGCCGATATCCGATGGGTCCTCGACACGCTCGGCGTAGGCGCCCAGACCCTTGGCGACCATGGTCCAGTCGCCGGTGAGCTTGGCCATGTCTGGCGGCGGGCCGGCGGGACGTTCCATGCCCATCAGTCCCCCACCGGTGCCCTCGTTGTTCACGACTATGGTGAGCGTTGAGAGGCCCATACGCACGGCGGTCTCCAGCTCCATGCCAACCATTCCAAACGAGGCGTCGCCCAGCAGGTGGACCACCAGTTTGTCGGGCTGTCCCAGCTTGGCGCCGATGGCCCCGCCCAAGGACCAGCCCATGGCAGCCATGCCGCCCATGCCCACGTAGCTGCGGGGTTGGGTGGCCTGCCAGAAGGGCGACATATAGCCGCGGCTGCCTCCGGCATCGTGGAGGGCGATGGTCTTGTCGGGGTCGATCACCTTGGCCAGCTCGCTCACCACCCGGTAGCCATTGGTGGGCGCGGACAGGTCATCAACCACCGATGCCCATTCGCTGGCCTGCTTGTCCTTGGCCTGCTTGATCTCAGAAACAACTTCCTCTTTGAGGCCGCTGCTGGGACCAACGCGCTCTTTCACGGCGTCCAGGATCGCCCGCAGCGCCAGTTTGGCATCGGCCAAGATAGGCACGTCTGCCTGATATTGCTTGTTCAGGTCGTGCTCGTCGGCGTTGACGTGGATCAGGCTCACATTTTCGGGGATGGGCCGGCCGTCGGTGCCGTTGGGCAGCCGGTAGGAATTGCCCACCGCCAGCACAACATCGGCCTTGCGGTTCATGTGCAATGAAGCCCCGCTGGCGTACCGGCTGCGGGGGTAGCAGCCCATGCCCATGGACAGGGGATGGTCTTCAGGGAAGACGCCCTTGGCAACGAGAGTCGTCGCCACCGGCATCGACAGCAGTTCGGCCAGTTCTTTGGCTTCATCCCAGGCCTCGGCGGACAAAACGCCTCCGCCCAGATTCAGAACAGGGTTCTTGGCGTTGACCAACAGGTCTGCAGCCTGGGCAACCTCGCCTGCCGCCGGCGCGGCCTTGTGTCCGGGGCCCACAGGCTCGTATTCGAGAGAACCGTCGGGCACCTCGGTCATCAGCACGTCTTGGGGCATCTCCAGCACAACCGGGCCAGGAGATCCTGAGCGCAGGTTGGTGAAGGCCCGGCGGATCACCGAAGGGATATCTTCTACCTTGGTGAAGGTCCCCCGCCATTTCACCAGCGTATCGAAGATGCTGGCGGAGACCTCTTGCTGGACCTCTTTCCCCAGGTCGGCCAGGGGATGCTGGCCCATCAATAGAAGTACGGGAATGTTGTCGGCGTAGGCGCCGGCGATGCCGGTCAGGGTATTTGTTGCTCCTGGGCCGGTGCCGGTCATGGCCACGCCTATCTTGCCGGTGGCGCGAGCGTAGCCGTCGGCTATCTCCACCCCCAGCCTCTCATTCCTGGCAGCGAAAACCTTGATGGTCTCGGAGTTCCTCAGGCCCGTCCAGAGGGGGGCAAGACCGCCGCCTTGGAAACCGGCTATATACTCGACTCCTTCCTTCTCTAGAGCGCGAACAATCGCATCCGCAGCACGCATGATTCCTCTCTTAACCTGGTTCGAATCGCAGGGGATACCCAAACGGGACGCCGTGCCTGGGCTGCCCCAAGTTGGGGGGATGATACGCCCACGCTCCATGACGGTCAACCGGTACAACCGAGGTTAACGGGATACCCAACGCCCAGGCACGCCTTAGGCACGGTAAAAGTTCCTTGACCGGGCTATAGGCGAAGGGTATCATCCCCACAGCAATCGCCGGGCGTGTCCGTCACGGTTTCGGCCAAACTACCTGATACCTGACCAAGGGTGAAGAAATGCCATCAGCCAGTGAGATGATCGTCCAGACTCTGGAGGAAGCCGGCGTCGAGTACGTTTTCGGCATTCCCGGAGGTGGCACCGGCCAGATCTTCCAGATACTTGAGACCAAGCAGGACCGCATCAAGACGCTATTGGTGCGGCACGAGCAGGTTGCAGCCATCATGGCCGACGCCTATGGCCGCGCCTCAGGGAAACCGGCCGCCATCATGGGCCAGGGACTGTTCATGGGCTCCAATGCCACCTTTGGAATCATGGAAGCCATGCTCAGCAGCTCGCCCATGCTGATACTGACCGACACATCAGACGGCGGAGCTGCCCAGCGGCCCGCCAACCAGTCTGGCGCAGGCGAGTACGGCAGCATCGACCTCCAGTCGATCTTCAAGTCCATGACCAAGTACACCACCCTTGCCACCAGTCCCAAAGAGGCGGTATTGGGCACGCAGATGGCTATCAAACACGCCGTCAGCGGACGGCCAGGGCCGACAACCGTGCTCATGCGCTCGGCGGCCATCAGCGGCCAAGTAGATGTTGAATCCCCGCCCTTCATCCACAACGCCTCGGGTTTCTTGAACACGGCAAAACCCGCAAGCGCGCCGGTAGACATCCGAAGGGCGATCGAGATACTCAGCGAGTCCCGCCGGCCGGTGATCATCGCCGGGAATGGCGTGCATGTGGCCGGAGCCCACTCCGAACTCCAGCAACTGGCCGAGCAGTGGGGCATCCCCGTGGCCACCAGCTATAAAGGGAAGAGCGCCATCTCCGAGGACCACCCGCTGGCGCTGGGCATGGTGGGCACCTACGGCCAGGACACCGCCAACAGAGCGGTGGGCGATGCTGACACCGTGCTCGTGGTCGGCGCTTTGCTGCGTTCCCAGGAGACCGTGGGAGAGCGTCCCGACATCTTCGACCCCAACAAGCAGCGCATCATCCAGATCGACATCGACGAGCGCAACGCCGGGTGGTCCTTCCCCGTGGAACTGGGCCTCATCGGAGACGCCAAGGTGATACTAGAACAGATGGTTGAAGCGACCAATGGGGCGTCCCCCGACAATTCCGGCCGCAAACAATGGACGGACAGCATGCCCGGCCGCCGCGACACGGGCGGTTACCACGACCAGCCGGAGATGCACGAGGACAGTTCCCCGGTTAAACCTCAGCGGCTGATCGCCCAATTGCAGGCGACCATGGACCCGTCCACCATCTACACCCTGGACGCCGGCAACAACCGCACTTGGATGGCCCACCTGTACCGCGCCCAGCAGGCCAATACGTTCTACAGCCCCGGCGGCACGGCAGGCATGGGCTGGGCCCTGCCCGCGGCGGTGGGCCTGAAGCTGGTCTACCCCGACCAGCCGGTGGTCGCAGTCACCGGAGACGGCGGCTACATGATGGTGGTCAACGCCATCTCCACCGCCGTGCAGTACGACCTCCCCATCATCTGCGTGGTGTTCAACAACGGCACCCTGGGCATGGTCAACGACCACCAGCCCGAGGGCCACAAGATAGCTTCAGAGTTCCACCC
>CAYXDE010000085.1:0-10788 GCA_964463525.1 uncultured Dehalococcoidia bacterium
AATCACCGCCCGCATCCCAGAAGCTCCAAGGAAACTGGCCGAGCAGGTCACAGCCTTCATTCAGGAGATGCGGGAGACCGAGCTGTTCAAGATCCCCGGCGTATCTGAGACCTTGGACTGGCTTTCTGCCCTCCTCGCTTTGAACCAGACCGAACTCGACCCGGCCGTTATCGATGACACCCTGGGCATGATGCTCAAGTATCAGGACGATATCGAGTCTGTGAAAGGCGAACCGGTGCGGGCAATGTTGGAACGCTCCAAGAACCGAGGCCCACGGCGCGGTGGCCGCCGCCGCGGCTAAGCATGACCAGCACCGGCCCCATACCCATCATCCCCAACGACGCTGGCGCGGATGGCCACATCCTACACAGCGTGACCCTGTTCGGGGAGATGCTGCGCCGTGTGGGGCTGGAGATTGGCTCCGGCAATATGCTGGACCTGGTGCGCGCCACAGACTATGTGAACATCGGAAAACGCGGCGAGTTCTTTCAGGCCGCCCGCAGCATCCTCGTCCATCGCAAGCAGGACCTGCCGGTCTTCGACGAGGCCTTCCAAGTCTTCTGGCGCAAACCTTCCGACCGCACCACCACCATGGACCTGCGCTCACTGGGCGAACAGAAACGCTTCCGGAAGCCCCAGGTCAGCACCGGCCGCGATGAAGATGAGCCCGAAGGTCCGGGCGCCCTGCAGGGCGGTCCTGACGACGACTCGGTCCAGAACGTAGACCTCAACCGCACTTACAGCGCCGTTGAGGTCTTGAGAGAAAAAGACTTCTCAGAGTTCACTTCCCTGGAGATGGCCGACGCGCGGCACATGATCGCCAATCTGAGTTGGGACCTGGGCCAACGGCGCACCCGCCGGCTGGCTCCCGGCCGCTCTGGCCCATTGGATATGCGGCGGACCATGCGCAGAAGCCTCAGATACGGCGGTGAGTTCTTGGACCTCGCCCACCGGGCGCCCAAAGAGAAACCGCGGTCTCTGGTGCTGATCTGCGACGTCAGCGGATCGATGGAGCGCTACACCCGTATGCTTCTCCAGTTCATCCATACTATCGCCGGGGGGCTGGGCGCGGGAGGGTTCGGACAGACCGAAGCGTTCTTGTTCGCGACCCGGTTGACCCGCATAACCCGAAACTTGAAGTACAGAAGCATCGATCAGGCCATCGACGAGGTCTCCAAGGCCGTGCCCGACTGGGCCGGCGGCACCCGCATCGGCGACGCCGTGAAGACCTTCAATTACCAGTGGCTGCGCCGGGTGCTCAAGGGCCAGGCGGTGGTGCTCATCATCTCCGACGGCTGGGACCGGGGCGACCCCGAACTGCTGGCCAAGGAGACCTCCCGCCTGCAGCGCAGTTGTCACAGACTGGTCTGGTTGAACCCGCTCCTGGGTTCGCCAAGCTACCAGCCGCTGACCCAGGGAATGAAAGCCGCCTTGCCATTCGTGGACGATTTCCTGCCTGTCCACAACCTGAACAGCTTGGAATCACTGGCGCAGCACCTGAGCAGTTTAGGGCCGGACCGTTCCCTGGGAGCGGCCTACCGTGCGCCCATGGCAGAAGAGCCGGAACCGGAGCCCGTCGTGAGGGACCGCCCCATCGACCGTCTGAAACTGCCCACCTTTCAACACCCTGAGTGGGGCAAACGTCCCTAGCTAGACGCCGAACAAACGCGGCCGCCACGTCCGCAGCAACAACACCAGCCCGAAGGACAATACCGCCAGCAGCCCGCCGGCCATGGCGTCCAGGATGAAGTGGTTGCCGGTGAGCGTGATGGCGAAGAACGTGATCACCGGATAGACCAGACCGGCGATTCTTAGCCACCCCGGGAACGACCGCCAGAACAGAACACCCAGGATCACCGTCCAACTGAAGTGGAGACTGGGCATGGCGGCAGAGGTGTTGTAGTAAGAAGACATGCCCTCGCTGCCATAGAACCTTGGGCCGAACTCCTGGATGGAGTCAGATAGCGCCACCCCGGGAATGGCGAATGGCGAGGCCACCGGAAAGATCATGAACGTGAGCATCGCGCCTGTCAGGTTCACTAGTACAACGGTGCGGTAGAAGTTGTAATCCCGGCGGTTCTTCAGGTACAGGATGAAAGCCGCCAGCAGGATAACGGGCCAGTAAGTGACGATATACACCCAGTTCATCGTCACCACCAGTGCTTTCACATTCTCCAACGCCCAGGACTGCCATCCCGGCTCCCAGAGAAACCCCAAGTCCCGCTGCAGGGACACCACTTTCTCGCCATTGATCAACCCCTCGGCCCTGGTGTCCGAGTGGACCAGGTCTCTGGTGGCGAGATAGACGATATACGCGCCGACATAGAGGGCGATCTCACTGAGCGCGGCACGGTTGTTCCGAATGGCGGAATACAAATTCGCTAGGAAATGACCTGGTGGGATTGGGTGCACACCAGTGAGGTGAGGTCAGGACGGTTCAATCAACCCATTCCTAATCGGCCAGAGGTGGCTGTTTAACAGGAAGATGCTGGCCGGGTCCTGGGTGTCTGCCCAAGCAGCTCCGGGTTCGGGAGGCGAGCGCCGGCACAAAGAGCCGTCTGCGGAATCCGAACTCCATAGCCAGGAACGATGCCAGGATCAACAGTCCGCCACCGACGGCGTCCATGATGAAGTGATTGCCGGTGATGGTGATGGCAAATAGGGTCATTGTTGGATAGATGACTCCAAAGATCTTAATCAGCTTGTTATGCGACCGCAGGAACATGATGCCGAACATAACCGTCCAGCCGAAATGCAGACTGGGCATGGCAGCATAGGCGTTGTAATAGTTGGCGAACTCGCGGCTGGCATATTGCGATGGGCCGAAAATGTTAATGGTGTCCACGAAATGCTCGGCGATCATCCGGGGCGGGGCCAGCGGGAACAACATGAATCCCAAAAGGGCGATCACGAAACTAAGCAGGACCACGTTCCGGTAATACTTGTACCGGTCACGGTTGGTGAGATACAGGATCACTGAGGCCGTCAGAACGATGGGGAAGAAGGTGACTATATAGGCCCAGTTGAAGAATATTACCAGTGACCTGGCGCTGCCTATCGCCCAGGACTGCCACACCGGCTCCCAGAAAAAGCCCAGGTCCTTCTCAAAATCTATAACCCGCCGGGCGTTGGCGAGAGCGGTGCTTTGGAAATCTGAAAAGACCCACGCACGGGAGTACATGTAGACGAAATACGCGCCTACAATCAGCCCTACCTCCCTAACGTGAGGGAGCCAGATTCCCGATCGGGGAATGTGGGTGAGGTGGTTTTTGATGCGGGCCATTATCAGGCTCTATCGATGACCGATTGAACTCAGGTCCGGTGGAATGCCCAACTTGTCACTCAACAGCATATGATGCGCCGCCGACCAAGAGGTTCCCTTCGTCCGGCACAGTCCTTCCAATGAAATTCTGACAGAGTTATATCAGAAATTCCAGGCCCTGAAACCTCTGGATATATGCAGGTGATCCTATTTCTGAGTTAGACCGGCTCCTCCGTCTTGGCCTCTGCCTCGTCGTCTATCTTCCTGTCGTTCCCCGCGTACAGTGCACCAGGCTCACCCGGCAAAGAAAGGCCTTTTGCCCCATTCGCACCACCCGGTTTTGTCCCATTTACCTGGAGCGTGCCCAGCTCAAAATGAAGGTCCACCGGGCCCCTGTGCCGGGCGGCCCGGCTCCCTTGATACACGCTGCAGTCCAGACAGCCGATCCACTCTCCGGGAACAAAGCTTTTATCGTACAGTCCGCGGGCGGTGGTGTACTTGGTGTTGTTCCAGACCTCTTTCACCGAAGACTCGTTGAGGTCGCCAAAATCCTGAGTCTTGTCGGTTAGGTAGCAGCACGGCGCAAAGCCGCCGTCCCAGTTGACCACGGCAGACCGCCACAGCCGCCAGCAGACCTGGCCGTCTTCCTGGTATGGCTTGTAGAACGGGTCTTCCCTCAGGTATTCAGGATGCCGGCGGGGCAGCCACTGTTCGGCAAGGGCGATATCGTCTTCGCCGTGGGGGAAGTCCACCTTCTTGAAGACCAGGGAATCTATGCCCAATTCACCGGCCAGAACCCGCGCCTCTTCGAGTTGGTGTTCATTCTGCCTCATCACGATGAACTGCCATTCGATATGGGGGGTCTTCGAGCCAAGTTCCCGCTTCTTCCGGTCCAGCAGCCGCAGGTTGTCCAGCACCCGGTCCAGGTGGCCGTTAACCCGGTAGGTCTCGTAAACGTCCTGGGTCAACCCGTCCAGGGAAACGATCATCACGTCTAGTCCCGACTCGATAACCTGTTCCGCCATCTCCGGGGTAAGGGGTTTATTCAGGTTGGAGCTGATTATCGTGGCCAGGTTCTGCTTGTGGGCGTACGCGATGTACTCGTGGATACGTTGGTTCAGGAAGGGCTCACCCCAGCTATACAGCGTGAGCCACAGGCATGAATGCTTTATCTGGTCCACGACTTCGGTGAAAAGTTCATAGTGCATCACACCTTGGTCACGGTGGATGGTGCCCTTGCCCGTGTGGCACAACGGGCATTTCAGTTGGCAGATATTGGTGGTGTCGATCTCCCACTCGTAGGGAGAACCTTTAACCACTCGCCGAGAGAAACGTAGATCCAATTCGAGGCGAATGAGATTGAGGAACTTTCGCCAGCTGAAATACCTGGCTGCCAGCCAGAACCGCTGGTCACGACGACCGTCCGCAACGGACTCGATCACCCCGCCGTTGGTCTGCAACCAACGTTCGCCGGCGAAAATGATCGCCTTCAGAATCCAGAATAGAGGGTTGTATCGGGCCATTGTTAACAGACCGAAGGCAATTTCAGAAACAACTCTGAAACACCTGAAAAATTACGGATCAGGACAATATCGCCGCGTCTGGAAGCCTTTCCTCCGGGCAATCATACTCCCGGTGTGGGTAGACCATCAACAGACCAACAGCTGGTCTGGCCGTCGATCGAGTACAGTGAAACTCAAGGGGATGAGCGCGGCAAATTGACTCGGTCGAGACTGCCAGAGTATCCTTGTCTCACTTCCACCAGTCACTTTCGATGCGCGATCAGGCACACCGGGTTCGCGCCCCAAACGGCCCAACACAGAAGCTCCACACCGAATAACTCTCCGGTTGTTGGACCAAACAGGAGCCCAGATTGAGCGACGCAACACAGGTTTTCTCTTCGGACCAGCGGTCATTGTTGACCGCGGTTATCAACCGGATCATTCCCGCCAAGGACCAGATGCCGGGAGCGGGCGACTTGGGAATCGGGGCATTCATCGAGGGCGTGACAGCCGGCAACGCCGACCTGACACGCCTGTTCAACGAGGGACTGGCGGAGATAGCCGTCGCCGCGGGGCAAAACCCGGCCCAGGCCTTCGAGAGCTTGTCCGACGTGTCAAAAGACGAACTGCTAAGAACAGTGGAAACGGCCCTTCCCATGTTCTTCGACCAATTGGTGTTGCAGACATACAATGGTTATTACACCAATCCAGCGGTTTTCAAGGCCATCGGATACGAACTGCCGAAACCGCCAGCGCCGGGTGCGCAACCCGAACTGCTGGACGAGACTCTATTGGACCAGCAACGCCAACGGGAACCGTTCTGGAAGAAAGTTTAGCCGGACATAACAGGCTTTTGGGCCATCCCAACTAGTTCTTAGTGGGAGAGATGTCATGCCGAGAGAAGATTTCGATCTAAAACTGAATCAGCTGCAAGGAGAGGTTGAGACGCTTGCCCAGATCGTGGGCAAGTCCATCAACCGGGCCGTTGACGCGTTGAAACGGCGTGACTTGGCCGCTTCCCAAGAGGTCGTCAACGACGACGATTACATCGACCACAAGCGGTTCGAGATCGAAGAGCGCTGTGCGGACATGATCGCCACCCAGCAACCCATGGCCGGCGACCTGCGCGCCATCATCGCGCTGCTGCACATCGTGGTGGAACTGGAGCGGATGGGAGACTATGCCGAGGGGATCGCCAAGATCAGCCTGTCCATGGGCGACGCCCCACCGCTAAAGCCGCTCATCGACATCCCCCGCATGGCCGAGAAAGCGACGACGATGCTGAACGACAGCATAGACTCGCTGCTGAACCGGGATATGGTGAAAGCCAATGCCGTCTGCCAGGCTGACGATGAGGTGGACGAGCTCTATGACCAGGTATACCGGGAACTCTTGCTGTTCATGATCCAGGACCCGGACACCATCCAGAGGGCCACCTATCTACTGTGGGTCGCCCATGATCTGGAACGCATCGCCGACCGCGCCACCAACATCGCAGAGCGGGTCATATTCTTGGTCACTGGAAAGTTGGTTGAGATCAACGTCTCGCGTTACTAGGCAGTAACCCGGTCCACCATCGGCAACAAGGCCCCGTTCCACTCATGGTGTCCATACCGCTCATGATTGCCATTCCGCTCATGGTGAGCCTGTCGAACCACCGCTTGCCCAAGCCGCGCTCGTTCCCGGGAGAGAACATGGCTTATGCAAGCCCTTCGACGGGGCTCAGGATGAACGGTTGGTGTTTCATCAGCGTTAGCTGTGGGAGTTGGGAAGTCTAACCTTAAGCGGCAAAGGCGAACTGCAGCTGGCCCCTGGGCTCCATCTTCTCTTGGACCTTTGCCCGATCGGGCAAACCCCACTGCCGCCGTACCCGGTCTACCGTGTCCAAAACACCCTTGGTGTACTGTTCCGGCGCATAGGTCTTGTTGGCATAAAGGCGGTTGTAGCCCGGGTTTAGGTGTGGGTAGGCTTCCTTCAGCATAGGCATGAACCATTCTTTCGACCCCGGCTTGAGGAACAACACGTTGGCGCCCAAATACTGGGCCTTGTGGCCGTGAGCCGCCGCCACAACCTCTTGGATATTCGCTTCGTCGTCGGAGATTCCCGGCAGCAAAGGCGCCATCATAACCCCGGCTGAAACGCCGCTCTCCACCAGATATTGCATGGCTTCGAGCCTGGCTACGGGATTAGGCGTGCCCGGCTCCATCATCTGCCAGACCTTTTCGTTGACGCTCCCCACGCTGAAGTTCACGTGGACGTCGGCCACCTGGCTCAGTTCCGCCAGAATGTCCGCGTCGCGGCGGGCCAGAACGCCCTTGGTGGTGATGGACACCGGGTTCTGAAAATCTCTGAGGACGTGGAGGATGCGGCGGGTGATCTCGTACTCAGCCTCGGCGGGCTCGTAGGGATCGGAGGCGGTGCCGATGGCGATGGACTCTCTGCGCCAAGAGGGACGCTTCAGTTCCTGCCGCAGCACTTCGGGGGCGTTCACCTTGGCGAAAACGCGGGTCTCGAAGTCGCGGCCCGAGTCTTGGCCCAGGAATTCGTGGGTGGGTCTTGCGTAGCAGTAGGTGCAGGCGTGGCGGCAGCCCCGGTAGGGGTTGAGTGTCCACCGGAACGGAAACCGGGGAACATCTATCTTATTGAGCAGGGTCTTGCAGTGAATCTCCTGAACGTCGGCTCCGGCCATTGCCCCTCCCTATACACACAGCGACTGATCGCAAATAAACTAGAACATTCATTCTAATTATATGTCTAGGGTTTTCTTAAGGCAAGCCGGGGCAGTCAGAGTCAGAAAGCGTCCTACCGCTTGTAGACCGCAGCCTCGCCGGAGCGGTCGCAGTTCAGTTTGCGGCTGAGGTGCAGGCCCTCCAGGATGAATTCCACGGCCGATGCGATCGCTTCAGGACGATCATCGTCCGTCAACTTTTTGACCGCCTGGGCCAGGCCATCGATGTTCTTGACCAGCTCCGGGTAATCGGCCGCCGGTTTTTCACTGCCGGTCTCCGCATGGTTTCCCAGATCAAAAGCCGTGACCACCGGGTCCAATTCATCAACTTCGAAGTACCCGCCAAAGGTCCGCAGAACGGCGCGGCGGGTGAGGTCCTCGGTCAGCCGTGACTCGCGGCCCTCTTCGAAGGTCTCCAGCTCTATCTTGCCGGCGAAGGACGCAACTATATAGGTCAGATCGCTGACTCTGGGGCAGGCCCATTCCTCGTCGTTGCGGATGGCACGGCGGACGGCGTTGCCCAACATGGTCTCGTAGTTGGCTATGGAGACGCGGACGCTCACCCCGGAGCGCTGGTTGATATCGCTGCTGAGCCGGGCCTGGGTGGTGACCTCCGCCAATACCTCTTTCATGTACTCAGGGATCAGCAGCTTGTCATCTTCCGGGAACTTGGTCCGCTCCTGGTCCATGATGACGATCTCATCCCTGGCATCCAGAGGGTAATGGGTGTGTATCTGAGAGCCGTAGCGGTCTTTCAACGGGGTTACGATGCGCCCGCGGTTGGTGTAGTCCTCTGGGTTGGCCGTTGACACCACGAACACGTCCAGAGGCAGCCGGACCCGGTAGCCCTTGATCTGCACGTCCCGCTCCTCCATCAGGTTGAACAGGCCAACCTGGATCCGCTCGGCGAGGTCGGGCAGTTCGTTGATGCAGAAGATTCCGCGGTTGGTGCGGGGCACCAGGCCGTAGTGGATCACCAATTCGTCGGACAGGTAATGTCCCTCAGCCACCTTGATGGGGTCGATCTCGCCGATAAGGTCCGCGATCGAGATGTCCGGGGTGGCCAGCTTCTCCGAGTAGCGCTCGTCCCTGGGGATCCACTCCAGAGGGGTCTTGTCGCCCAGCTCAGATACCTTGTCCCGGCAGACCTGGCAGATGGGTACGTAGGGATTGTCATTGATCTCGCAATCTGCGATCTTCGGGATCTCATCATCCAGCAGATTGGTCAGGCTGCGAATGATCCGCGACTTGGCCTGCCCTCGCTCGCCCAGCAAGATGATATCCTGACCCGCCAGTATGGCGTTCTCCAACTGGGGAATGACCGTTCGCTCAAAACCGACGATGCCGGGGAAAACTATCTCCTCGGCCCGTATCTTGGCTATCAGGTTCTTCCTTAGTTCCTCGCGGACAGGAAGGACTTCATAGTTGCTCTTGCGGAGTGCTCCGACGGTCTGGGGACGCTTTGCCCTTGGCATTCTCACCCCTCCAACATCAACGATGGGCTTTATCTACAAGACCAAACGGCCTTTGGCTGCGTAATAGTGTTATGTGAACCGGTCGGTTCCAAGTTACCACACCTTGGCCTATAATTTAATGAGAGAGAATACTCGCTTCGAGTGTGACCATGTTCCACAGATTGGCGTTTCCCCTCATATTTTTCCTGGCTCCCCGCTTGCTCCCCAAAGTGATCGCTTTCGCTCGCCTGGTCTGGCGCTTGACGTTCGACAGACGGGTGTCCATCTTTCTACGGGCGCTGGTCCCGTTGGCCGTGATCTACATCATCTCTCCCATCGACCTGATAAAAGACCGGCTTCCATACGGGGTCGGCCGCTTTGACGACCTCATCATCCTGGGCCTGGCGCTGCTGTTCTTGACCAAGCTGGCGCCGCCAAGGATAGTGGACGAGCACCTGGGCCGCGTGCCTGAATCCGACCGCCCTGAAGACAAGGACCCCGATAAAGTGGTCGACGGCTCGAGCAGGCTGATTGACGACGAGTAGCTCCAACAGGATCGTCCCCGCCTCCGGGATGGGACTTTACGTCCATGTCCCCTTCTGCAAGACCAAGTGCCCCTACTGCGATTTCAACACCTACCAGGGCATCGAGAGCCTCATCGGACCGTTCCTTCCCGCGCTCACGACCGAGATTCAGTGCTGGGGAGAGACCCTGGACCACCCCCCGGTTAAGTCTATCTTCTTCGGCGGCGGCACACCCTCGTACCTGCCCCAGGGCTATATCGAGCAGATGCTGGCCGCCATCCAAGCATCTTTCCAAGTGGGACCCGGCGCTGAGATTTCCATCGAAGCCAACCCCGGAGATTTGGACGCGGCAGCCTGCGCCGGGATCCTAGCCCAGGGCGTCAACCGGCTGAGCATCGGAGTGCAGAGCCTGGACAACGACCTGCTGAACCTGCTGGGCCGACGTCATCAAGCCTCGGAGGCCATCGAGGCCTTCCAGACCGCCCGCCAAGCCGGGTTCAACAATGTGAACCTGGACCTGATGTACGGACTGCCCAACCAGTCCATGGACCAGTGGCGTCAGACACTGGATACCTTGGTGGAACTCGCTCCGGAACACATCTCCCTCTACGCCCTGACGATAGAAGAGGGCACTCCCATGCACCGCTGGCTGGAAAACGGTCAAATCCCGGAGCCTGACCCAGACCTGGCCGCAGACATGTACCAGTACGCCCGCGAATCATTAGCCGCTGCCGGCTATCACCACTACGAGATATCCAACTGGTCGCTGCCGGGCAAAGATTGTGTGCACAACCTGGTCTACTGGGAGAACGGCCCCTACCTGGGCGTGGGTCCCGGCGCCCATTCCCGCCTGGGCGACTACCGGTTCTGGACCGTGCTTTCACCCAGGGAGTACAACACCAAGGCCACCGGTTGGTCAGAAACAAACCCTCGGTCAGTGGCCGAGCTTGTGGAGAATGTTCTCAAAGGCATACCCACCCTTGGCGGATGGGAGCATATCAGCCAAGAGACCGCCTGCTCTGAGACCATGTTCCTCGGCCTGCGGCTGCTGGACGGCCTGGACCTCTCTGAAGCCTCCACGCTCACGGGAGTAGACCTGGCCAAGAGATTTCAAACCCCCATCCAAGAGTGCATCGACCTTGGCCTCCTGGAACAAGAGGGCGATTGCCTCAAGCTGACCAGCTCGTCATATCTGATCGCCAACCAGGCGTTTACCCGGTTCTTGGAGTAACGGTCAGCGGCCGCTATTCCAATTTCGGCTCCGGTGCTATCCTGTAGCCATCCCTGTTAGAGGCGTCCCGCCATGTACGTTATAGGC
>CAYXDE010000086.1:0-10772 GCA_964463525.1 uncultured Dehalococcoidia bacterium
TGGCGTCCGAAATTGGGTTGTCGTACGAATCCACAGCCAGTGCGGTAAATTCCTGAGTGTCTCCAATATCTAATGCGATCGCTTCGGGAGTAATGACGATTTGATCTAACAATCCATGTTCAACGGTGACATCCACGGTTGCGGACTGGCTGATGGCATTCTGTGTAACGCTGACGGTTACTCCGCTGGCAAACTCTCCCGCTACCGTACCAGCCGTGAACTTACCGGTTTGATCGATATTTCCAGCTTCCTGGAGCGCCTTAAATTCATAGGTCAAGCCAGAAATTTCGTTTCCAAACTGATCGGTTGAAACGGCGCTTATAGTTAGTTCCTCGCCAGGCAACGCTTTCACTGGACCGGTCTCAATAGTTAGGTCAGCAAGCGGGCCAGCGTTGACGGTGACGGAAACCGGAGTCGCACTGACAACATCTGTTTGTCCAGTAAGGGTTGCAAGAAGAGTTACTTCAAAGGTTCCTATTTCCGTGTATTCGTGGGTAAGCCTTTCATCAATGGCAGAGGAGGTAGCAGTCGAACCGTCACCGAAATCCCACTCGAAAACATCGCCATTGGTTGAAAGATTGGTAAACGTCACCTCCAAGGGCACTTTACCTTCGATCACAGAAGAATCGAAGTCAGCTTCAAATGAGCCGGCAGTACTCGTAGTTGCCGCAGTCGAAGGGTCGGATGGCCCGCTGTCGCCGGAGCAGGCAGCATTTACGACCAAAAGGATCACGATTAAGGCACCCAGAAAAAACCGACGGCCAAGACCTCGATACGTCATGAGGAGTGTTCCTTTGATCCGTATGGAAGATTAATCGTTCAACCGATTCGGACGGATAATATGTACGATTCGGTGGTACATTATGCAGATTAAGTAATCGGTCCACAATAGAAATCGCCGTATCGAATAGGCAGAACGTTAACCAGTTTCGAGAAAGAGGCTATTGATGTATCTTTTGTGGTTGTAGTCGCTCGTTGCCAGACGACGGCGGCCCTGTCGGTCGGGCTACCAAGGTGTTCCCGCATGAATTGACTAAAGCTATCAACTGTAAGTGTCTCGATATCCCCCACCTACCCCCGTGCTATACTAACCACGTCCTTGTATCATTCCCCTAGCTACAAAGGCGTCCTTTGACCCACGTTATGACAACCGATTCAGCCGAGGTCTTCCTTGGCTGAGCAGAACCTCCCCTCGAAAGTAGTCCACAACGTTTTCCATGCCCACTATGCCTGGTACATCGTGGCCATGGGGACCACGCTGCAGCTCACCACCAACTTCGTCAGTCAGGCCTTTGCCATCCTGGTGGTGGTCATGCGCGACAACTTTGGGTGGTCGCTGACGGCCATCGTCCTCGCCTACTCCCTGCGCAGCGTCATCGGCGCGGTGCTCTCCCCCTGGGCCGGGGTCATGGGCGACCGCTACGGCGCACGAAAAGTGATGATGCTGGGCGGCGGCTTCTTCATGGGCGGGCTGCTGCTCCTCAGCACCATCACCGAGATCTGGCAGCTATTCCTCTACTACAGTATCGTCCTGGGCATCGCCCAAGCGCTGTTCCGGGTCAACATACCCACCACCGTGGCCGCCTGGTTCAAGAAGAAACTGGGCGTGGCCGTGGGCATCCAGCAGTCGGCGGGCGGCATGGGCGCGTCGGTGCTGGCCCCCGGACTGGCCGTGCTGCTCACCCAGACCGACTGGCAGACCGCCTTCGTAGTCATCGGTATCGGCGGCGGCGCGATCGTCTTTGCACTGCTATTCTTCTTCCACGCTGAGCCCGCCGACCGCGGAATGGCCCCCTACGGCGCTGACGAGGGCGACAGGACCCCGGTGAACCCCTTCTCGGGCGCGGTGGCCAAGATCAGAAGCCAGGTCTTCATGAAGCACGCCAAGGGCACACGGGCCTTCTGGTTCTTGCCCCTGGTCCACCACCTGGGCTGCGTCGGCCACGCCATCGTCATCGTCCACGGCGTCTTCTACGCCACGACCAAAGGCGTTTCTCTGGAAGCGGCGACTTTCATCATCAGCATCTATTCCTTCAGCAGCATCGCCAGCCGGCTGATGGTGCCCATCCTGGCCGACCGTCTCGGCGCAAAAGGGGTGATGGCCTTCTTCTACTTCATCCAGGGCGCTGCGGTGGTCATGCTCTTCTGGACGACCGAAGCGTGGCAGTTCTACATCTTCGCCGTGGTCTTCGGCATCGGCTTCGGCGGCGAGATGTCCGCCTTCCTGGTGGTCAACCGGCAGTACTTCGGCATGGGCCCCGTGCGGACCGTCTTCGGCATCCAGAGCATGGGCGCGGGACTGGGCATGGCCCTGGGCGGACTGGTCGGCAGCGTGATCTACGACGCCTTCGATTCCTACAGTCTGGCCTGGGTGATCTCACTGGCCGCCAGCCTGGGCGGCATGGTCGCCATCATCACCATGGAATCGACCAAGAACGAACTGATCCCCGACTGGGAAGACGACCTCCCCCAAGACGCCAGAGAACCGGCCGCCGTCCCCGCCCCCGCAGACGATTAAGAAAGAGACAAGCCCCCTTTACGGAGGGGGCTTTGATTCTTCCCACTTTCGTAAAGGGGGACCGAGGGGGATATTTCCAGCAGGTTGAGGGATTTAATCGTCGGCCGGGCTTGGCGCTTCCACTTCGACCCTGGCTCTTCCGAATGGCTTGCGGATGATCCCTTCTTGGAACGCCGCCACCAGCGCCCCCATCATGATGGTGAAGATAACCGCCGTCGCCGCGTACTGGAAGCCCGTTCTATAGAAAGGCTCTGCCTGGGTGTCGGTCATGAAACTGATGGACGCCGGCAGCGCCAACCCCAACATGGTGGCCGCGATGGTCGCGCCGATGGTATGTCCCATCTGACGGCTGGTCTCCATCACCCCCGAAGCGAAACTCCGGTCCTCGGGCAGGCTGTTCATGATCATGGCGTTGCTGGGCGCGTTGAAGGTGTGCGTCCCGATGAACGCCGGTATCAGCAGTATCGGCAGCACCCAGATGGGCACCTGGCCCGAGAACAACGCCAGCATCACGAACCCCGAGGCGATGGCCAGCAGGCCGCCGGGACGGATCCACCGCGGCTTCGACTTATCGAAGTAATAGCCGGCGATCAACGGCAGGAAGATGCCCAGGCACTGTCCGGGGATCAGCACCCATGAGGCGACGATGGGGTCGTAGCCCAGGCCGTTCTCGACCAGGATGGGCACCAGCGTCACCACGGCCATCATGGACATGTGGAAGGTGTGGTCGCTGAACAGCGCCATGGAGAACTGTTTCTGCTTGAAGTGGCCGAAGTTCAAGAACGGCTGGGACGATGCCCGCTGCACGAAGATGAACAATACCGCCATGGCTATGAATAGTGCGTGCACCGGCAGGTGGTACTCCAGCGCCTCCGGACTCACGAAACTCTCGTCGCCTTCGTGGACGTGCAGCCCGGACATGATGAACACCGCCAGCGTGGCCATCATCAACAATGCGCTGGGTGCGCCAAGTACGATCTTCTTGGCGGCGTCGCTGGCCTGGAGCAGCTCGTACTTCAGCAGCGGACGGGCCATCCACAGGGCGTACAGACCCACCGGCACCGAGGTCAGGAAGACCAACCGCCAGCTGAAGAACTGCAGGAATACGCCGAACAAGGCCATACCCAGCAGCGTCCCAACCCTGGCCGCGATGATCGGCACCGAATAAGCCCGGCCCCGTTCTGTGTCGTCGAACACCAGGGCCAGTATGGGGTTGGAATTGGACGTGATCATCGACGCCCCAACACCCACGAACCCGCTCCATATCACCGCCTGGTAGATGTCCGCCGATGTCACCGCCAAGGCCGAAGCCACGGTCATTATGATGACGCCCAGGAAATAGACCCTGACGTGGCCAACCTTGGAGCCCAATCTGGCGAAGAAGAAGACCGTGCTGCCCAGCACCAACAGCCGGGCGATCACCGTCCAAGCGGCCTGGGAGACGTCGATGTCGAAGCCCTCGGCCATGGACGGCACCGAAAGGGCCATCGGGATGGTCGAAAGCTGGACCAGCAACTGGGTCGTGGCCAGGGAGAGCAGGACTCGCTTGCGGAGGTCGGTGGAACTTAGCTCCCGGAATGAGGCGGCCAAGTTCAGACTGCGAAAGGCGTTTCTATCGATCAAAAACCAGGGTCACGCTTTGGTACAGATGGGCGAATGTCGGGACCACAACTGTCAGCAGCGGGTCCAGACGTATAGACGACATGATTCATGATAAAAGAGATACCGCACTATTTCAATAATTCAGTATTGAATAATCATAATTCAGGGCGATGATTATCAACTTTGTATTTGAACGCTGACGTCTGCTGCTGAAATCCCCCCAACCCCCCTTTATGAAAGGCGGACTTTGATTCTTCCCCCTTTCGTAAAGGGGGACCGAGGGCGATTTTCCCCCGCCGTATGCAGTATCCTGTTCCGTACTTTCCCATCCAACTCCGCAGATGGAGGCAGCAGATGACACAGCAGAAACCCGGAAGGAGATTCCCGGCCGTCGGTGACGGCACCGGAGTCACTTCCGATCCCCGCTTTTACCGTGAAGAACTGGCGCTCACCTTCCGCAATCGAGGCATGCCGCTGGAGGGCCTGCGTTACGACGTCACGCCCACAGGCATGCACTACCTTTTGATCCACTTCGACATCCCGGACGTTGACCCCAACGACTGGAGCCTCAAGATCGGCGGCCTGGTAAACCAGCCGGCCAACCTATCCCTGGACGACATCAAGAAGCTGCCGTCGCGTACCGAGGTCGTCACCATGGAATGCGCCGGCAACGGGCGCGCCCTGTTCTCGCCCCGCTCCGTCTCCCAACCCTGGCTGCTGGAAGCCGTAGGCACCGCCGAGTGGACCGGCACGCCCCTGAAAGGAGTCCTGGAAGCCGCCGGCCTACAGAAAGAAGCCGTGGAGATCCTCTTCACCGGAGTCGACCGTGGGATACAGGGCGAAGAGGTGCAGGACTACCAGCGCAGTCTCACCATCGACGAGGCCACCAGAGACGGGGTGATGCTGGTCTACGAGATGAATGGCCGGCCCCTGGAGCCCCAGCACGGCTACCCGCTGCGGCTGATCGTCCCCGGTTGGTACGGGATGACCAGCGTTAAGTGGCTGGACCGCATCGAGGCCGTCAGCGAGCCGTTCAACGGGTACCAGATGCACGCCACCTACCGCTACGCCCAGACCGCCGACGACCCCGGAGACCCCGTTGACCTGATGCGGGTGCGGGCGCTGATGGTCCCGCCGGGCATCCCCGATTTTCTGACCCGGACCCGGCTGCTCGATGCGGGCCAAGTCACCCTCACCGGCCGCGCCTGGGCCGGGCGGGCCGGCATCTCCAGGGTCGAGGTATCCACCGACGGCGGCGCCAGCTGGTCCGACGCCCAGCTGGGGCCGGAGCCTCCCCAGTTCGCCTGGCGGGGTTGGAGCGCCGGTTGGAACGCCACCCCCGGCCAACACAAGCTGCTGGTCCGCGCCACCGACTCCAACGGCAACCGCCAGCCCGTGGAACCCGAATGGAACATCCAAGGCATGGGCAACAACATGGCCCAGGATGTAGACGTAATAGTCGAATAACAATCAGCCGGCGGAAATCCCCCCAACCCCCATTTATAAAGAGGGGCTATATCCTCCCCCTTTCGTAAAGGGGGACCGAGGGGGATTTCGCTCCGTTTCCCAAATCCCAAAAGCCAACTGCTGACGGGTGATAGCCGTCAGCCCATCCCGGAGGGATGCATGCTCATCGATATCCATAGCCATCTGGTCATGCCCGAGTACCTGGAGTACCTGACCGGACGCGGCAACCTGCCCAAGGCCATGCTGCGCGGTGGCGCCTACTTCATTAGTTGCAACGGCGGCTACACCCAGACATCGGCCGCCGTCCATGCCGACGTTGAACAAAAACTCAGGGACATGGAGCAGATGGGCGCCGACGTTGCCGTGATCAACCACGGCATACCCGGCCCCGAGATGCTGGGCGGCTCCGAGGCAGACGATTGGGCGGCACGGATGAACGACTTCCAGGCCGGCGTCATCCAACAGTACCCGGGCAGATTCATCGGCTGGGCCAACATCGGCTTCGGCAGTCCGGAGAGGTCCATCGCAGAGATCGACCGCTGTATCAACGAGCTTGGCTACAAGGGCGTCCAACTGTTCTCAAACATCAACCAGAAGGTGCTGGACTCCCCAGAGTTCATGCCCGTCTACCGGCATATCGCCAAGCTGGGAGTGCCGGTCAATCTCCACCCCACCGCGCCCATGAACCTGAAAGGCATGGACCTGCAGCCCCTGGTGCGGGGCATGTCGCTGATGTTCGATTCCACCCTGGCAACCATGCGCTTAGTTATGAGCGGCATCTTTGAAGAAGAACCGGGTTTCACCCTGATCGTGCCCCACACCGGCGGTTGGGTGCCTTATCTGCGGGGACGGGTGGAGCGCATCATCGACAACTACGACCCGCCTGAGGGCCAGCCCAAGCTCTCCCGGCCGTCCGCCGAATCCATAGACCGCATCTACGTCGATACCGTGGCCCACGGCCCAGAGACCATGAAGTACTGTTACGAGATGTTCGGCCCTGAGCGCATCATGTTCGGCACCGACCACCCCTTCACGTCCTGGGAGATCTACCGGGACATGATGGACGGCCTAGACTGCACCGACGCCGAGCGTGAACTCATCTACCACGGCAACGCCGAAAGAATATTGGGTCTGTAGGCAGGCTGAGCCTGCACCCGAATACCTCCGGTTGCGAATCTGGTCGACCGGTCTAGATATCATGCTAGAAGAAAAGGACTTTCCGCACCAAGGTCATTCTGAGGAGCGCCGTAGGCCGACGAAGAATCTGCCAACCCCGGCTTTTTAACACCCATCTCTATTCTCAGATTCGTTGATCACCCCGCAGCCCTAACCCAGCTTCGCAGGCAGACCACTCTCGGCCGATTCATATGCCTTTAATACCAAGGCAAGGTCTTCCAGGCCCTGCTCGCCGGTCATGGCTGGCTCGGTCCCTTCTGATATACAGCGCTTGAACTCCTCGACCATTCGCGGTATCCCCCGATGGTCGTCTTCGAAATTCAGCGTCTCCTGAGAGTCCCCATAGTCGATCTTCAGCCAGGGACGGCCCATCTCAAAGTAGAGGTTCGCCAACGTGCCCGTTACACTCACCCAGGGGCGCTCGGTCGGCTTGCCCACGCTCCAGGTGTGATTGATGATGCCAACCACTCCTTCTGGAGAGCGGGTGGTGATGATCATCCCGTCCTCAGCGTCCAGTTCCGAATCCTTTGACGGCACTTGAACGGCATACACCTGATCGGGCCGTCCGGTGAGATAGGCTAGAACGCTGGCTTTGTGAATCCCCCCATCGATCATGATGCCGCCGCCGTTTCGATCCCGGTCGTTCCGCCAGGAGCTGGGCGCAAAGGGGTATTCTTCCTGCAACTGGGCCAGCCGCACCCGGCCCACTGTCCCCGACTCGATCAACCTCTTTGCCTCTAACACCGGGGCCAGGAATCGGTAATTCTCGGCCACCATCAATCTCACCCCTGCGCTATCAGCCGCCGAGATTATCGACCTGGCTTCATCTATGGTCCGGGCTATCGGCTTTTCCAGCAAGATATGCTTGTTTGCAGCCGTGGCCATAAGGGAGTGTTCTAGATGAAGGTCATGGGGTGTGCAGATGTAAAGCGCATCGATCCCAGGGTAGGCGGCGGCGTCCTCATACGATCCGAAAGCCCCGAGACCGCCAAACTCATCCGAATAGGCTTTGGCCCGGCCGTGGTCCCGGCTGGCGAAGTAGAGGTCGATGCGGTCGCGGGCGTCCGCCAATGACCCGGCGAAAGTACGGGCGAATCCTCCGCAGCCTATGACACAAAGTCTGAGTTTCAAATCCTGTTTCCAGCGTCATCGTCGGCGCGATAATCTTGTCAGCCACGATACCGGCGCGCCGGGGAAGTTACAACATGCCTGGATCTTTGGCGCTGCGCCTCCAAACCAACGGAGAAGACACCCCATTGAGGCGTCACGTTCCTCAATGTAAACTGTCCCCGATATCAAACGTGGCTGCAGGCCGGCAGGCTTGACGGCCTCCCCCTTTCATAAAGGGGGACCGAGGGAGATTTCCGTGCGCATAGACGTCCACAGCCACCTGAATTACCTGCCCTACCTTGAATACCTGGCGGGACGCAGCGCCCTGCCCAAGGGCGTGCTGCGGGGCGGCACCTATTTCACCAGCTGCACCGGCGGTTACGAGCACGCTTCGCCGATAGTCCACACCGACATAGACAAGAAACTGAGGGACATGGAAGACCTGGGCATCGGCATGTCCATCCTGAGCCACGGTATGCCCGGACCTGAGTTGCTGGGCGGCCAGGAAGCAGACGACTGGGCCTCCCGGATCAACGACCATCTGGCCCAGGTGATCGAGGCCCACCCCGGCAAATTCCAAGCCTGGGCAACCCTTGGCTGGGGCACCGCCGAGCGGACCATCGCCGAGATCGACCGCTGCGTGGACCAGCTTGGTTTCAAGGGCGTTTACATCTTCTCCAACATCAACCAGAAGACCCTGGACAGCAAGGAGTTCTGGCCCGTCTACAAGCACATAGAAAGTCTTGGTGTTGCCATGGACATGCACCCAACGGCGCCCATCAACATGAACGGCATCGACCACCGGCCCCTGGTCCCCGGCATGGCCTTCATGTTCGACACCACTCTGGCAACCGTGCGCATGGTCATGAGCGGCGTCTTCCAGGAGTACCCGGACCTGAAGCTCATCGTTCCCCATACCGGTGGGTTCGTGCCCTTCATCCGGGGCCGTGTGGGCCGCATGATCGACGCCTGGACATCGCCCGACGACTGGGCCGACCTGTCCGACTCCTCCCAGGTCTCCTTCGACAAGATCTATGTGGACACCGTGGCCCACAGTCCCGCCGCCCTGGAATATTGCTACAAGATGTTCGGCGCGGAGAAACTGCTCTATGGCACCGACCACCCCTTCGCCCACTTTGATGAATACAACGTCATGGTGGACGGGCTTGCCTGCACCGACGCCGAACGCGAGTTGATAGACCACGGCAACGCCGAAGCCCTTCTGGGGCTGTAGGCAGGCAGAACCTGCACCCGGATACCTTCTGAGGTGAAGGGAAATCGAGCCGCTCGAGTGTTTATGAACAGGAGCCGCCCCGCGGTGTCATTCTGAGGAGTGCCGGAGGCCGACGAAGAATCTACCTCTTCAGCCTTGGCAGACCCTTCGCTTCACTCAGGGTGACATTGGAATGGCGGCCCTCGTCCCCAGCATCAACTGAACAATTCTCTAAAAGGAGCCCCCATGAATCTGAGAGACTCCGTGATCATCGTCACCGGTTCGGCCACCGGGCTGGGTTCGGCCATCGTGAAACAGGTGGCCGCCAAGGGCGCGCGGGTGGTTATCAACTACACCAAGAGCGAGAAAGAAGCCCGTGAGACCGAGGCGGTCTGCGATTACCTGGGAGTGGAGTCCATCGTGTGTCAGGCCGACGTTTCGGTGGACGAGGACTGCCGCCGCATGGCCAACGAAGCCATGGAGAAATGGGGCCGCATCGACGGGCTGGTCAACAACGCCGCCCGGTCCGTCTTCGCCAACAATAACGATCTGGAAACCCTCGTTGGCCAGCAGTTCATGGACGTCTTCGCGGTGAACGTCGTGGGCCCTTACCAGATGGCCCGTGCCGTTGCGCCCCATATGAAAGCCCGCGGCGCAGGTTCCATCGTGAACGTTTCGTCCATATCGGCTCTCACCGGCGCGGGCAGTTCCATCGCCTATGCTTCTTCAAAGGGCGCGCTGAACACCATGACCACCTCTTTGGCCCGTGCCTTGGCGCCCGAGATTCGGGTCAACGCCGTTCTCCCCGGCGCTTTTCAATCGCGCTGGTGGGGCGACGGTCTGGGCGAAGAAGGGGCCAAAACATTGTTTGAGAAATTCACCGCGCAGGTTCCTCTTGAGGAGATGGCCGATTCCGACTCCGTGGCCCGGACCGTGGTCTGGCTGCTGGAAGACGCGGCCTACACCACCGGCGAGATGATCAAGATAGATTCCGGCATGCACCTGCTGGGCTTCCAACCGTAAGAAGAGGACGGCGATCCCGCGTTCGGTATAGCGTTCGGTATAATTGAAGCAGGGGAGTAGTCGTGGAGGAGAATCGCGATGAAAACCGCCCACATCAAGTTCCGAAACATGCCCACGCAGGTCGTCCTCGCCTTCGTCACCCTGGGGATCTACGTTCTCTATTGGTACTACGTAACCCTGAAAGAACTGCACATCGCCAGCGGCAATGACCAGGGAGTCGCGATGTGGACGTTGATGGGCGTGATACCCATCGCCGCATACTTTTCCAACTGGCACTACTCTCCAGAGCGAACTGAACGCTGCAGCTATTGGCGGAGCGGCCTACACACCCCGCGAGGCCCACTAGATGGACGTCAACATCTAACGTACTGCGTCTCGCCCACAGTAAATGTGCTCAAAGCCGTATCCGGTTCGTGAAGGCGTTATGTAATCAACATATTTAGAATAATGGTCAGCTATTCGTCGAATTAGGAGTGATTCCGATGAAAACTGACCATATCAAGAGCCGGAACATGATTATGCAGGTGGTCTTGTTCATAATCACGCTGGGCCTGTACGCCATCTACTGGTTCTACTCCACCCTGAAAGAACTCCACATCGCCAACGGCCCGGTTGGGGGCCAATTCTATTAACCCCGGACGGTTGGCATCGTGTAGATCAACT
>CAYXDE010000087.1:0-10488 GCA_964463525.1 uncultured Dehalococcoidia bacterium
GCCTGGAAGAGATATTCCTGCGGCTCACCACCCACGAGGAGTTGTAGGGATGCGGACGGCCCAGGCTGTGGCCTGGAAAGAGATCCAGATCTATTTCAGCAGCCCAACCGCCTACATCGTAGGCCTGATATTCCTGGCCCTGACCGGGTTCTTCTTCACCCAGGACCTGGGCGACCCATTTCCGGAAGCAACTTTAGTCCCTTTCTTTGACGGCGCCATCGTCATGTTCATATTACTGGCCCCGGCCCTCACCATGCGGCTGTTGGCTGAAGAGAGCAAGCTGGGCACCATAGAACTGCTCCTGACCTCGCCGGTGCGTGACTGGGAGATCATAGTGGGCAAGTACGTGGCCAGCCTGACCTTCTTCCTGGTCTTGGTGGTCCTGTCATTCTTCTACGCCATCCTATTGTTCGTTTATGCCAACCCCGATCCCGGCCCCATCTATGCCGGTTATCTAGGGTTCATCCTCTACGGCGCGGCGGCCCTATCCGTGGGATTGCTCACCTCCACCATGACCAACAACCAGATAGTGTCGGCGGTGGTGGCAATGGGCATACTGCTCGCCCTGTTCTTCGCTGACCGGGCCTTCGGTTCCGTGAGCGGCAAGGCTGGCGAAATCATCGGCGAGATGGGCGTCCGCGGACATTTCGACGATTTCTCACGCGGCGTGATAGACACCTCGAACATCGTCTACTTCATCAGCGTTGCTGTATTCTTCCTCTTCTTGTCCATACGGACCTTGGAATCCCGCAGGTGGCGGTAGTATGACCACCCCTTCGAACCCAGAGGAAGACGGCCCGGAGCAAGCGAGCCAGCGACCGAGGGACTGGCGCCGGAGACGCCGCTCTGAGCGGACCGCTCCTGAGGCGGATACCGGCCAGCAGCCCCAACGGGAAGCCGCCGAGACAGATGAAGAACTCTCGCAGCCGCTAATCACTTTCTTCGAGCCGGCCCTTGACCTGGTCGCGCTCTACAGCGGACCGCTGATCCTTGCCGGAGTCATCGGCCTAGTCACCGGCATCGCCGTTGTCGCATTCATCAGTTCCATGCGGCTCTACGGCTACATAGACATGATCATCGGAGCGGTCTTGCTGGGCGTGGTTGGGTCCGTCTTGTTCAGCAACGTGTTGACCGCCTTCTTGAGCCGCACCGGCCGCTACGGCGCCAACACGCTGATATTGGTGGGCGCTTTCACAGGGATCATCGTGGTGGTCAACGTTATCTCATTCGAGAACAACAGCCGGATGGACGTCACCGCCACCAACCAGTTCAGCCTGGGCAACCGCACCAAGGATGTGCTGACAAATCTGAGCGAGGACGTCCGCGCCACCGCTTTCTACAAAGACGAAGAAGATACAGACTCGCCCGACCTTGCCGCCCGGCGTAACAAAGTGCTGAACACCCTGGAAGAATTCGATTCCCGGACCAGCAAGTTCAGCTACCGCGTCGTCGACCCAGACCTGAAGCCGGAGATCGTAAGCAAGTTCTTTGGCGCCCGGCCGGCCGGTTTCGTGACAGAGATCGTTGTGGTAGAGGGCATGGACAGCGGCCAGTTCGACGTTCTGCAGCCCACTGACGCCAGCTACACGCAACTGGAGCAAGACCTGGTCACCAGTACCCTGGTGGCCACCGGCAGTGAAAAGAAGTTGATCTACTTCCTTGCCGGGCACGGTGAGCGCGATATCAACGGCTCACTCTCAGACGGCTATGCCGCAGTGCGCTCCGGGCTGGAAGGCGACAATTACAGGGTGGAAGAACTCTTATGGGACCCGACCGATGCCGACGTGGAAGTGCCTCTGGATGCTGCTCTGCTGGTGATCGCCGGCCCAACTTCGGGCCTGCCGGAAGCCCATGAGGTTGCCCTAGACCAATACTTGGAGGGTCTCCAGCTAGACGGTACGCCCCGCAGGGAACACGGGCGTATGATCTTCCTGGCTGAGCCCGACACCCCCATATCCTTCAGGAGTTTCTTCTCCGATTGGGGCCTGCTCATATCCACCGGGTACATACGAGACATCGAAAGTTCGGTCCCAGGTCTGCCCCAGACGGTCAGCCTGCGGAACTTTAACCCCGAGGCGCCCCTAGAGATCACGTTGCCCAAGGGTGAGAGACTTCAAAACGTCTTTATGCCCGGAGCCACGGCCATCGGGTTGCTGCAAGACGACCTGCGGAGCGGCCTGCCCATCGCCGCCACATCCAGCAACAGCTATCTGATCGACGAGCCGGACCGGGTAGACCCCATCACCGACGGCGGACCCGAATCCGACCAAGTCGGTCCGTTCGTACCAGCAGTTAGGGTCCAGTCCATCGGACAAGTGGGAGCCAATGCCCCCACAACACAGCCCGACCCATCGGAGATATCCGACTTGATCGTGTTCGGCGATTCCGACTTCCTGTCCAATAGCTCCTACAATCAGGGCGGCGGGTCAGACCTTTTCTTGAACTCGGCCAACTTCCTGGTGGGGGACTACTCATTGGTCTCTATACGGCCCAAGCAGTTCTCGTTCCGGGAATTCAATCTGGATGCCAACGAATACGACTTCGTCAGGTTCTCATCCTGGCTGTTCCTGCCTGGAATCATGGGAATGATGGCTGCCCTGGTGTGGTGGGTCCGGCGGTAACGCCCTCTATCATTCGGCCCGGCTAGGGCATTCTGTTCACAGGTCCGATCTATGAATCTACGACTCTCAATCCTACTGGTGGTGGTGCTGCTCATCTTCGGAGGAACCTTTCTGATCCTCCAGCTTACTGATGATGATGCGCCCGACAACAGCAGGCCCTGGCTCTACCGGATCGATGAGGGAGATATCATTGCCCTAGAGCTGACCCACCAAGGTGAAGAGATCGCCTATTTCCGCAGCCCGGCCAGCCTGGACTGGTATATCGCAAGCGAAACAGAGGGATCTCCGGACATCCCGGTATTTCAGCAGAAGTGGGGCGGCACTCCGCTGCTGATGAGCGGCCCCCGGGTCACCCGCCCACTGACAGACACTATCGAAGACCCGGCCGCGTTCGGGTTGGAGCCTCCCGAGACAGCGGTCACGGTATTCGACCGGTACGGGAACACGATCGATTTTCACCTCGGCAAGCCCACGCCCGACAACCTGAACCAATACGCCCGGTTGGTCGGTGAAGATGCCTTATTCACGGTACCCATAGAGTGGGCCCAGGTGGTGAACCGCCTGGCCGCCGACCCGCCGGTGGGCAGGCTCTACGAGATCGATCCTCGTGAAGTGTTGCTCGTCCAATTTTTCAGGGGTGAGGACATCACCAGGTACGTCATAGAGGACGGGACCGGCCGGTGGTTCTTGGACGGAGAGACTCCACTGCTATTGGACGCCCGTCCCTGGGCAGAGTCCTTACTGCCCCTCATGAACCCAAGGATGGACCTGATCCTGGCCCATGACATAGACGACCCTTCCCTCTACGGACTCGACGAGCCCGACACGGTTTTTGTGATCGTGAGGCAGGGAGGTCTACAGGGAATAGAAGTGCATATCGGCGATGTGACTCCCGACGGCAACTACCGCTACGTGGACGTGGTAACCGGCAGCATGCTCAGTGAAGACACCAATCTCTACGGCGTGCTCAACTCCCGCATCGAACCGATCATCGGCATGGCCACTGACCCGCCGGTGCTGGCAGAGGAAGACGGCGGCACACCCCGCAGCTAGCCACCGCCTCTAGGAGAGAAATTGAAGGCAGAGATCATGGGCATCGGCACCGAACTGCTGATGGGAGAGTTGACCGACACCAACTCATCTTGGATCGCGAGCCGTCTGCCCGCCCTGGGCATAGAACTACAGTGGGTCTCCATCATCGGCGATGACCTTCCCAAGCTGACAGAGGCGTTCAAGCGTGGGATGGAACGCTCAGACATCATCTTCACCACCGGGGGACTGGGCCCGACCCAGGACGACCTGACCAGAGAAGCCATCGCAGCCGCCTTCGACGAAACTCCAACCGTCCAACAGGAGGTCGTGGAAGACCTAGAGCGTTATTTCGCGGCCCGCGGCGGCCCTATGCCCCAGCACAACATCAAACAGGCGAACCTGATCCCGTCTGCCCGCTTCGTCCTCAACCGCAACGGCACCGCCCCCGGCTGGTGGGCGGAACGCGATGGCAAGATCGTCATCTGCATGCCCGGCCCGCCCAACGAGAACCAATCCATGTGGCAAGAGCAGGTGGAACCTCAGCTGACAGAGCTGATCGAAGACGAGGTAACGATCACCCGCAACATCAAGACCATGGGCATGTCCGAAGGCGCCGTGGATGAAGTCATATCAGAATTCTTCGGCGTGGAGAACCCCTACCTTGGGATCTACTCCAAAGCTGACGGCATCCATCTGCGGGTCATAGCCCGGGCCAGGGACAGCCACACCGCCCAGGGGTTGATAGTGCCTGTGGAACAGGCCATCCACGAGCGCTTGGGCGACTACATCTGGGGGTATGACGACGACACACCCTCCCAGGCCGCCGGACAATCGCTTTTGGAAAAGGGCCTCAGCGTGGCCGTGATCGAGATGTGCACCGGCGGAGCCCTTGCCAACAGCATCACCGACGCTCCTGACAGCCTGACCTACTTCAAAGGCGGGACCGTCGCCTACGACGGCGCCGCACTGCAAGCCTATGGAGTACCGGCCGATATCCTGGACCAGCACGGGGTGGTCAGTCAGCAATCTGCCAACGCCATGGCTGAGATCGTGCGCCGCAACCTGAGTGCCGATCTGGGGGTTGCCGTCACGGGCGTGCCAGGTCCAGGTGAGTTCGAGGGCAAACCGTTGGGACTCGCCTACATCTGCGTGACCAACGGAAAAATCACCCGCGAGCTTGAGATGCGATTGCCGCCCCGCCGGGTGACCATCAAACGCCGAGTCCCCAATCAGGCGCTCATCGAACTACGCCGCTTGGTGGAAGAGAACGGGTAAGCCATCAAGGGCCGCCCTGACGTGCATTCCTGTTCAAATACGATCGTAGGCGCGGGTTTTTAACCCGCCCGGCTCGGGTATCCCGATCATATACCTACGAGGCCAGACTCCATTCCAGAGTGGACTGGCTGTCTCTGACGATTTCCTTCCCAGGAACAGGGCAGGTTAGAAACCTGCCCCTACACTCCTTCCAACTGTGTTTCGGACCCAAGATCGCTCCAGCCTACTAGGCGGGTTGAAAACCCGCGCCTACGGCTATCACCCGATTTGAAGGACAACCCGCCGTTATTTCGGTTTTCGCCGGAATCCACTGCGCCCAGGCAGATGAGCCAACAAAAAAGGGCCGTTCTTCCGCGGAAGGACGGCCCTTTTGATCAGCTTGCAGATTTGGCTGTTAGCCTCTGATAGCGGTGAGCTGCCGGTAGAGCATGGGCAGCCGCTCCGGCAGGGACCAGATGTCGGCCAGGACCTCGTAGCCCATATCGCCGCACATGCTCTTCAGGTAATCATGGCCCGCCTTGTCCACTGTGAGACAGAACGGGATGATCTCCTTATGGCGGGCTTCCACCAGCGCCATGTGCGTGTCATGGACCGCGTATTCCTTCTCCACGCCCTCACGGCTGTAGCCCCGGTCCTGGGGGCGGCCGTCGCTGATCAGGAACATGATCTTGGTCTTGGCGTCTTGGTTCTCCAGTTTGGTTATAGCGTGGCGTATGGCCGCGCCCATGCGCGTTGCATGCAGCGGAGTGATCTTGTCGATCCGCCGCTTAACCTTGTCGCTGAAATCCTCATTGATGTCTTTGACTACGTAGAACTCAACGTTCTCGCGGCCATAGCCGGAGAAGCCGTAGATGCCGTAGGTGTCGCCGATGGACTCCAACGCATTGATCAGGAGCGTTGTGCCCTCTTTCTCCAGGTCTATGATCCGCTTGTAGTTGCGGCGGACCAGGCCCTCCCGGCGGCGGCGCAGCCAGACCATGTACTCCACGGGATCGTCGGGCGCGTCACGGTCGTCCACCTGCTGGCGGCCTTCGTCGATGGCCTCGGCGGTGGATGCGCTCATGTCCAGAAGGAAGACAACGGCCACCTCCCGGTTGTTCCGGTTCCGGTGCCAGTAGATCTTCTCATCGGGCGGGATTCCCATCTTCAGGTCCACCCAGGCTTCCAGGGCGGCGTTCAGGTCGATGTCCTCGCCGTCAACCAGCCGGTAGGTCTTGCGCATGCTCTCCGGCATGATCAGCTCGAACTGCCGCCTGATGTGGTTGGAAAGCGACGTATAGGTCTTGAGCGCGTCCGTGTAGAAGGCGGCGTCGCCCTCCTCCACGGTCTTTTCCTTGACTATGCACCAGCGGGGCTTGTAGTCATTGGCCCTGAAATCCCACTCGTCGTACAGGTAGGTCTCAGGTTCCCGGGCTTCCAGCTCGCCCCCGGCGTCGTCATCATGCAGAAGCGGTCCGTAACCCTCACCTGGTTCGGAATTGGGCGGCGGAGCGCCGGCTTCCTTCATGATGTTCTGGGCAAACATGCTCATGTTGGAGTCAACTTCGCCCTGCTCGGCATCCAGTTCCAACTCAGGGCTCTCCTGAAGCAGCTGCTCCAGCATCTCCTGGGTCATAGGCTGGGCCTCGCCTTCCTCACCGCTGTCAGCCTGGAGTTTGGTCATCAATTGGACCATCTCAGGCTTGAAGTCGCCGCGGTAGTCCACCGGGTCGGGAGATTCATAAGACTCTCCGTCGCCGCCGTCCGAAGCAGCATCCATGCCAGCCTGCAACTGGTCAACCAGCGACTGGTAGTCCTCCTCAGAGAAGTCGCCTGGTTCCTCCAGGTCCTGGTCCTCGAACTGGTCTTCTTCTTCTTGTTCGTTGGGGACGCGGGAGATGACCTCGTAGGCCCTGAGGGTGGCTTCCGCCGTGTCTTCCACGTTGGCTTCAGCATTACGCAGCTGGTGGAGGATGCTTGAGAGCATCTCTCCGGCTTCTTTGTACTCTATGGCCACCGGCAGGTCTTGGAACTGGTCCAAGCTCATGTGGATGAGCAGCTCGACCAGGCCCTGTTGCAGTGGCATCTCTTCAATCTTGGGCCGGTTGGACAGGGTCTCGTTCTGGACCCGGGAGGACGCGGTCCGGATGCCCGGGTATTCGACCTTGATCCGGTAGTCCAAGCGGCAGTCTTCCAGGACCGTGAAGATATCAAAAACCAGCTTGGGGTTCTCAAAGATATCCAAGAACCGGCCGATATCGGTGAAGGTACGCATGCTCCCGGCATTGGGGTCTTCGTACCCGGCCGACATGTCCACGTCACCCTCGGCTCCAGAGGTCAGAAGCTTTGCGGCCATCTCGTATTGCTCACGGGCGGCGGCGCGCTCTGCCTCTTTGCGTTCGTTGGCCTGCAGCTCCATCTCGTGGCGGCGGTCTTCGAACTGGGTGGCCGGCTTGTCGAAATCGTATTCGAAGCTGCCGAACTCCAGGTGGGCCACTTGGTGGGTCGAGACGACTTTGAACCAGGCGAAGTTGTCTTGCTTGTTGGGGTAGTGGTCCACCACGGGCGGCAGGAATATCTTGCTGCCGTCGGTTGATGCCGTGTCTTCGTCGACCCAGCCGATATTCCGCTGGACCAATTCACCGGTATCAAATATCTCCAGACCGGTCCCGGCCAGCGCCCGGCAATACAGACGCAAGATGCTCTTTACCCGCTCCAGCTCCAGGCTGGATGACAGAGTCTCCAGCATCTGCTCGGAGGTATTGGACTCTATCTTGAAGAAGGCGATTCCACTCTCAGGGTTCTCTTGCAGCAGGTGCACCCCGTGCTGGAACCAGGTATCGAGCTGGCTGACGGTGATGCGGTTCAAGACATCGTCCAGGCTCTTCAAGAAGGGAGGAACGGCGTCGGGAGTTATAACCACCAGAGCGTCGCACAGGTCCAGTATGTAGCCCTGAGAACCTTGGGGGACCTTGCTCAGGGCCTGGGTGCCGTCTGCCAGGAACTTGGAGGTGTTGCGAAGCCCGACTTTGGCCAGGCGTTCGCCCAGTTTCAAGAAACGGCCAGTCTGGCTCTCGTCTACTTGTTGGAGGGCTCTTGGGACCAGCTCCAAGCATGTCTTTACCTCACGCCAGCTGGTGTCGATCAGAGCGCGGGACATGGCCAGGAACGGCTCCCGCTCGCGGCCCATCGCCGGCAGGACGTCCCGTCCTAGCACCAAGCACTCGCCCGCAACGTCATAAGACTTATAAGACAAGGCTTCGATCAGAGAAGCGAAGACTTCCACATCCCAGAAGGGCAGGTTGCGGACCAAGTCAGGGCTGACCTCAAAGAACTTGGCGGCCAGAGTGCTGGACTTCCAGGTGCCCTTGTAGAGACTGCGGCCCAGGCCGGCCCAGCGCGGGATGTACTGAGGGCGCAGATTGGGGACTATGGATACGCTCGACTTGAAGAACGAAACCGCCAGGGTTGGCGAGTCTTGAGCCAAGTAGGTGCCGCAACGGGCCCATTGCATGAACGACGGGAAAGACAGGAACTTGCTGACCTCTGGACTGACACGGTAATACTCTATGGCGGATTCCCAGGAGCGGACCGTTTGAGTGCCGATGGTCAGGCCCTCTTTGGCCCAGAGCCCGATCTCCTCTTCGCCAAAGGATTCCTTTACTGTGTCGTTGGCCTCGTGATAAGCCTCAAGCACTGCCGGTGGCAGTTTGGCCAGTTCGGCTTCGATCTCTGATATAGGACCACTAGTCAACTTGGTGTTCCTCGCTTTCCAGTCTGCCGTCAAAGATATCGACGCAGCTCTGAAGGATTCTGGCAGTCGCCCCAAAGACGACATGCTCTTCGTGGACGTAGGAGTACGAGGTGACCGGCTTACCTTTCTCCATCCGCGTCTCGGACCGGCGGTTGGCCGGGTTGATCAGCGCGGAGACTGGGAATTCCAGCACCTCTGCAATCTCGATAGCGCTCGGTTTGAAAGTGTAGGGATACTCTATGGTGCCGGTGAACACATTCACCAGGAACCCGCTGCGGGTGACAACTTCGTCCAGCTCACCGATCACGGTGACGTCACCCCGCTTGATCCCCATCTCCTCTTCGGTCTCGCGGAGGGCGGTATCCAGTGAATCACGGTCTTCCGGGTCTCTGGCGCCACCGGGGAAAGAAATCTCCCCCTTGTGGTGCTCCACTTCCTCAGACCGCTTATTCAGTAGGATACAGTATTCTCCGTCCTTGGGATAAAGGAGAATCATAACGGCAGACGGCATCAATCCGTCGACATCAACCCTGTCCACGACACGCTTCGCCAGGGCTTGTTCCAGCAGCTCCGGCGGCGTCAGGCCCATCTAGTCCTTACTCTGCTCCGTTACTCGAAGATCGAGGACGAAACTTCCTCGATGCTGCGCTGCAATTCCGGGTCGTCGGTCAAGGTCCATACGATGGCAACCTGAGCAGCGCGGCGCGGCGGAATGCCTTCCGACATCAAGCGTCCGGCATAGATCAACAGGCGGGTGCTGGCGCCCTCTTGCAGGCCGTGCTCTTCCAGGTTCCGGATCTTATCGCCCAGCTTGGCCAAGGCGTCGGCGTGCTCCTTGGAACAGCCGCTCTCCCTTTGGATGATCTCGGTCTCGATCTCAGGCGGCGGATAGTAGAACTCGATGGAGATGAACCGCTGGCGCGTGCTGTGCTTCAGGTCTTTAAGAGCGCTCTGGTATCCGGGGTTGTAGGAAACGCAGAGGAGGAACCGGTCGTCGGCCTCGATGATGGAACCGGTCTTCTCGACGGGCAGGATGCGCCGGTGGTCGGTGAGCGGGTGGATCAACACCGTGGTGTCTTTCCGGGCTTCCACAACCTCATCCAGGTAGAGGATGGCGCCGGCTTTGACCGCGCGGGTCATGGGGCCGTCGATCCAGCGGGTGCCGTTGGCATCGAGCAGATACCGTCCGACAAGGTCGCTGGCGGTCAAGTCTTCGTGACAAGCGATGGTAACCAACGGGACGCGGACCTCGCCTTCGTCCAGCTGTTCTTCTTTCCCGCCCTTCTCTTTGACCACTGCCAGTGGGCGGCCCAGCTTCCAGGCCATGAACTCCACGAACCTGGTCTTGCCGCAGCCGGTCGGTCCTTTGAGTAGGACCGGGATGTGCTGGCGGTAGGCGGCGGTGAACAACTCGAGTTCATCACCGATAGGGCGATAGTAAGGTTCGTCCCTAACCAGGAACTCCTCGATCGCATATTCTGTGTAATGGGCCTCTGCTTCAGGCGCTGCTTCAACCATTATTCTTTCCGGTCCTTATTTTTGTCTGCAATGCCGCTATTTATGCTAAACCGCTACTCTGCGGTCCCACAGCTCTTTGATGGCGCTTCCAAGGGCCGCCATATCTCCCGAGTTTTCAATGACGTAGTCAGACCGTTCCAAGCGCTCAGCACGGTCCATCTGAGAAGATATCCGCTTTCGAGCTTCTTCTTCAGACATGCCGTTCCGCTGCTTCAGACGCTCGATGACTACCTGTTCCGGGGAATCGGTGACCCACACTTCTTCCACCAAGGAGTCCCATCCCGCCTCGAAGAGCAGGGCCGCTTCCAC
>CAYXDE010000088.1:0-10028 GCA_964463525.1 uncultured Dehalococcoidia bacterium
ACCCGAGTGGGTCAAGATGTAGGCGATCTCTCCAGACGATAGCCTAGTGTTGAGAGCCACCAGCACCGCCCCGATACCCAGAGGCCCGAAATAACCCTCCAACATCGGCGGCACATTGGGAGAAAAGAATGCCACCCTGTCGCCCTTGCCGACACCCGCATTTTGCAGGGCCGATGCCAGCCGCCTGGACCTTTCATGGTACTCGGCATAAGTCAGCGTGCGCCCGTTATAGACCACCGCCGGTTTGTCCGGATAGACCAAGGCGGCCCGTTCAAGGAACGATGCCGGATTCAGGTTCTGAAAAGAGACGCTGGTCGTTGACATCTTCACTCCATCAAATGGCGAGGCGGGTTTGAAGAGATTTCGTAGTGGGAAACGTTATCAGAGCGTTTCTAGAGAGGTCAATCGGCGTGGGAGCAAGTGGTGGCGTAAAAACCGTATCCCGCTTGGAACATGACTGATGCGCATTCTTGGACGGGCCCGAGACGAACGGCTGCCCGTGGAGATTCAGGTCCAATTTATGTTAATGCCGTCGCAACCGAGCGGTGGTATACTGCCCGTGGCTAAAATCCGGGCTGGGGACCGGTCTCTGTTCCACGCACGGTTCCCTCACGAAACCCGGCGGAAATATCAGCGAGCCTATCAACAGATTTCAGGAGGCGGCCCCATTGAATACCATTGAAGCCATTACCGAGATCCTCAAGCGGGAGGGCGTTGAGTACCTTCCATGCTTCCCAACCACACCGGTGATCGAGGCCGCTGCATTGGGCGGCATCCGGCCCATCGTCTGCCGCCAGGAGCGTGTCGGCGTGGGTATCGCAGACGGCATCAGCCGTGTCTCCAACGGCGACAAGATGGGTGTCTTCGCCATGCAGTATGGCCCGGGGGCCGAGAATGCCTACCCCGGCATCGCCACTTCGTACTCCGACTCCGTGCCAGTCTTGCTCCTTCCATTGGGTCATCCTCGCGAAAGGGCCGGCATCAACCCCCACTACAGCTCGCTGAAAAGCTATGACGATGTGACCAAAGCCATCGAGCAGGTGAACACTCCTGACCGGACATCCGATGTTCTGCGCCGCGCCTTTGCCGGACTGCGCCAGGGCCGGGGCGGCCCCATGGCCGTGGAGATTCCGGCCGACATCGCCCTGGAAGACGTCAGTGAAGAATCTTTCTACTACGTTCCCAGCCGGCCGACGGTCTCCCAGGGAGACCCCGGGGACGTCGAGGCGGCCGCCAAGGCCCTCTGCGCCGCCCACTATCCGGTGATCATGGCCGGTCAGGGCGTACTGTACGGCAAGGCCACCGATGAACTGCTGGAACTGGCCGAACTACTGCAGGCGCCCGTTTGCAGCACTCTGCTGGGCAAGAGCGCCTTCCCGGAGGTCCATCCCCTAGCGTTGGGCAGCACCGGCCCAACCATGTCCGGTCACGCCTACCACTTCATCCGCCGGGCCGACCTGATGTTCGGCATCGGCACCAGCTTCACCAAGCACGGCATGGTCATGAATATCCCTTCGGGAAAGACCTTGATCCAAGCCACCAACGATGCCTCCGACATCAACAAGGACTACAACATCGACCTGCCCATCGTCGGCGACGCCAAACTGGTACTGCGCCAGATGATCGACGCCTGCCGGGAGATCGTGGGCGACAGCCGCAAGAACGACCAGTCCACCGCCAAAGAGGTGCAGTCGGAGCGGGAAGGCTGGCTGGGCCAATGGCGGGCCAAACTATCAGACAACTCCACCCCCATGACCCCCTACCGGGTCATCTGGGATTTCATGCACACCATCCCGCCGGAAGACGCCATCGTGACCCACGACTCGGGCAGCCCCCGGGACCAGATAACGCCGTTCTACCGGTCCAACGGCCCCCGCACCTACCTGGGCTGGGGCAAGTCCCACGGCTTGGGCACCGGCTTGGGCCTGACCATCGGGGCCAAGCTGGCAGCTCCGGAGAAGGTCTGCGTCAACTTCATGGGCGACGCCGCCTTCGGCATGGTCGGACTGGACTTCGAGACCGCCGTCCGCAGCGGGATACCCATCATCACTGTGGTGTTGAACAACTCAACCATGGCCGTCGAGACCAGGCAGATGGCCGACTCCCACGGGCTCTACGGCACCCGCGACCTGGGCGGCAACTACGCCGACCTGGGGAAAGCCATGGGCGGTTATGCCGAGCGCATCGAAGACCCGAACCAGATCACCGCCGCCTTCACCAGGGCCCGCAAGGTTACCGAGGAAGAGGGCAAAGCGGTCCTTCTGGAGTTCATCACAAGCGAGGAGACCGAAGTCTCCCACCGCAGAGCATTTTAAGTCAGCTTCGCGGGAGAGCCGAGATGTCTTCCCTCGTCCGGGGGAAGGTTAGGATGGGGGCGAACTCCCGCATCAGTCAGGGTATCCGTTAACAATCCAAATGATTCAGGAGGCTGGTCATGGCCCCGAAATCGAAGTACCTCTTCATCGCAAGCATGGACGTCGACCCGGCCAAAGAGGCCCTGTTCCACGACGTGTACAACACGGAGCATTGCCCAGAGTTGAGCAAGGTCGCCGGCGTGGGCGACATCACGCGGTTCGAGACACAGGCCTTTCAGGTCTTGATCGGCGGGCAGACCCAGACCGTATCGCCGGAAGGCCAGCCCCGTTTCCACGCCTACTATGAGATAGAGAGCCCAGAGGTCCTTGCCTCCCCAGAATGGGGCGAGGCTGTAGAATTGGGCCGCTGGCCGGAACAGGTCCGGCCCCACACCACCAACCGGCGGCACACCCTGCTGCGGCTGACTTATCCCGAGAGCTAAGCCCGGAATTGCAGGCCGCCCCGGCTGATACCCAGGAGGACACATGGACCCCGGTCTTAACCAAGACCAACAACAGTTGGTAGATACGGCGGAGCGCATCGCACGGGAGTGCCTGGCGCCCCGCGCAGCAGCGGTGGATGCCAGTTCCACCCATCCCAAGGAAAGCTGGCACGACGTCTGGCAGAACGGCCTGCTGACCATCGGCGTGCCGAAAGAACACGGCGGCCACGGTCTGGACATGCTCACCTACGTCATGGTGATCGAGAAACTGGCCGGCGGCTGCACCAACACCGGCATGACCGTGCACATGCACTCCACGGTGATGCGTTTCATCGAAGCCTTGGGCACAGCCAAGCAGAAGACCGGCCTCTACCCGGAGATCGTCGATGAGGGCAAGCTCTTCGGCAGCTGGGGCAGTGAACCCGAGACCCGCGGCGGCTCCGCCTTCCGGTTCACCACCATCACACCTGAGGGTGAGGGTTACGTCATAAACGGCGTCAAGAATTTCTGCACCATGTCGGGCGGCGCCCACCGGTACATGATTCACTGCAACGCCCAGAACACCGACGACCCTGTGGGCTCGCAGCAACTGGCGCTGATCCCCCACGACACGGCCGGTCTCTCCCAGCTTGATGAATGGGACACTCTGGGGATGCGCGGCACCATCAGCCCCAGCATGAAGTTGGACAACTGCGTGGTGGGCAAAGACGCCGCCCTGGGCAAACCAGGCGAGGGATATCACACCGGGGTGACCCAGGGATTCAGCCTGGGGTTCGCCGCGGCATACGTCGGAGCGGCCCAGACCGCCCTGGATTTCACCAAAGAGTTCTGCCTGAACCAGACCTTTGCGCCTGACCCTGGCAGGGTGGCCGACGGACTGGTGGTGCAACGCACCATCGCCGAGATGGCCATGGCTTTAAACAGCGCCCGGGAAGCCCTCTACGACGCCGCCAGCCGCTGGGAAGGCAAGACGGCCAACGAGAAAGCGGTCATCGCCGCCAGGCCCAAATATCTGGCGACCATCGCATCACTGGAAGTCTCAGCCAAGGCCATCCAGGTGACCGGCGGGAGAAGCGTCCGGAAGACCATGCCGCTGGAGCGGATCTATAGGGACATTCGGACTTCAACCCTCATGCCGCCCAATCTGGTCCGCTGTCTGGAGATGATCGGCCGAGCTGAATTCGGTCTCGACACGCCGCTGAACCGGGACGCCTAAACATTCTTTACCAATTTCAGGTACCAAGATCAGGAGATAACCCTTGCCCGAACGCGCCCTAGAAGGGGTGAAGGTCTTGGACCTCACCCATCACATATCGGGTCCGTACTGCACCAAACTGCTGGCCGATTTCGGCGCTGAGGTGCTGAAGATCGAGCGGCCCGGCGGCGACCCGGCCCGGCGAATGGCGCCCTTCTACCATGATGAGGCAGACCCCGAGAAAAGCCTGGTCTTCGCCTACCTGAACACCAACAAACAGAGCGTGACCCTGAACCTCAAGTCCGAGAAGGGTATCCAGGTCTTGAGGTCACTGATCGAAGAATCGGACGTTCTGGTGGAGAATTTCTCCCCCAGGGTCATGGCTTCTTTGGGCCTGGACTTCGAGTCGCTCCAGCAGGTCAACCCCGGTCTGGTGATGACCTCCATCTCCAATTTCGGACAGACCGGGCCATACCGGGATTACAAGGCCGCCGATATCGTTGAATACGCCATGGGCGGTCTGATGTATATCTCCGGGGCCTACGACCGGGAGCCCCTGAAGCACGCCTTCAACCAAGCCCAGTTCAAGGCCGGCACCGACGGCGCTTCGGCGACACTGATGGCCTTGTACCACCAGAGGCTGACCGGCGAGGGGCAGCGGGTGGATATCTCCATCCAAGAAGCGGTTGCTACCGGCCTTAGGGACGTGGTCAACAACTTCACCTATACCGGGGCCGTCCGGCGCAGGCAGCCCAACCACAGCGGCGACCTGAGCCGGCTTAGGGCCAGCGCCGACGGGCATCTCATCCCGAACCCGGGCATCGGCGCCGGGTTGAACTGGAACGTCATGGTGGATTTCATGGAACTGCCGGAGCTGGGGGACGACAAGTTCAACACCCCCTCCGCCAGGTTGGTCAACGCTGAGGAGCTGGGCCAGATCCTGGACGACTATTTCATCAAGCAGAACAAGTACGAGCGGTTCTATGCCGCCCACGAGAAGCGGTTCATCTTCGGCGTTGTTCAATCGCCTGAAGAAGTCATGGCCGACCCCCAATTCGAGGCCAGGAATTATTTCGTGGACATCGAGCACCCGGCCCTGGGGACCCTCAAATATCCGGGCGCTCCCTTCGAGATGAGCGGCACGCCGTGGGAAGCCCGGAGCGCCGCCCCGACCCTGGGCCAACACAACCAAGAAGTGATCGGCCAACGGCTGGGGCACACACCTGAACAACTGGCCCAGATGCGGGCCATGCAGATCATCTAACGGAGAATCACCGAACCATGCCAGGTCCTTTAGAGGGCGTCAGAATAATCGAGATGGGCCAGCTCATCGCCATTCCCTTCGCCATGAAGATGTTGGCGGACATGGGCGCGCAGGTCATACGCCTGGAGTCCACCGGGCGGTTGGAGAGCTACCGCAGTGACTCGGTCTACCAGAATGACGTGTCCGGCGATTTCTGGAACAAGGGCGCCAACTTCTACGAGCAGAACCGGAACAAATTGGGCGTAACTCTGGACCTAAGCAAACCCGAGGGACTTCAAATTCTCAAGGAGTTGGTCTCGGTGGCGGACATCTTCGCCGAGAATTTCACTCCAAGAGTCATCAAGAACTTCGGCCTGGAGTACGAAGACCTCCGGAAGATAAAGCCGGACATCATCATGGTGTCCTCAACCGGCTACGGCTTCTATGGGCCCTGGGCCAATTTTGGGGCCACTGGGCCGGCCACCGAGGGCGCGGCGGGGCTTGCCTACCAGACCGGCTACCTAGGCGGCCAGCCGGTGATGGCCGAGATTCCCTACACCGACTACACCTCGGGTGAGCACACGGTGTTCGCCGTGATGGCCGCCCTGATGCACCGCCTGAAGACCGGCCAGGGCCAGTTCGTGGACATCTCCCAGACCCAGGCCACCAGTTCCACGATTCCCGAAATCTTGATGGACTTCTCGGCCAATGGCCGGGTTGGCCAGCGCATGGGGAATCAGGACGTTTCCATGTCACCCCACGGCTGTTATCCATGCGTGGGGGACGACCGCTGGATCACCATAGCCGTTTCCACCGACGCCCAATGGCAGTCCCTTTGCCGGGTCTTGGGGCAGGACGGCTGGACCTCCGATTCCAGGTTTGAAGACTCCCTCAGCCGCTGGAAGAACCGGGACGAGCTGGACGCCCTGATCGGGCCGGTCACCAGCCCTTGGGACGCCCATGAACTGATGCATGCCCTGCAGAAAGAAGACATAGCTGCCGGAGCAGTCTTTGACAGCAAAGACCTGCTGTTCGACCCACATCTCATCGACCGGGGTTTCTACGAAGTCGTTCCCCACGAAGAGAGCACCGGGATCCCACCTCTGCCCTATGCCAGCCGGCCCTGGAAGCTTTCGAAAACACCGGCGGTGAAGGGCCACGCGGCCCCATTGATGGGCCAGCACAACCATCAGATACTCGGGGAGTTGCTGGGCAAGACCGCCGAAGAGATGGCGGCGCTGGAAGAGACCGGAATCATCGGCTACGGCCCATCCGACCCCCGCCCGGTCCGGCGTCCTTCCCTGGACGAGCAGGTCCGCCAAGGGCGGATGCAACGCTACGAAACTGACTTCGAAGAACAGGTCAGGAGGGCGTTTCCGGGGTAGGGGCGGCTATCAGCGAAGGGCTTAATCAAAAGATCCTCCAACCCTAGAGAGGGGTGGAGGATCTTCTTTTTGCCGTTGGGCGCCAGGCGGGCTACTTGAGAACGAATCCCTCGTAGCCGTTGGCTGCTACCTCCGCCCGTTTGGCCCGCATGACTGGGGCGGTGTCCGGCGCGGTCAGTAGGGCGCGTGCCTTCCCTGGAATGTTTGCTCCCACGAACCATGATGTGGTCTTGGTTCGGAGGATGTTTTCTCCATCTTCATTGACGTGTTTGACCCAGGCATCCTCTGCTTCAGGAGTTGGAGAGATGCGCGAGAAACCATTGTCGCGGACATGCATGATGCACTCAGCCACCCAATCCATCAGTGGCTCTGCAGCCCTGACGAAGTTACCGACCGACGCTGCATTCACGGTGAAGAGGTTGGGATACCCAACGCTGGAGATGCCCATGTAGGTGCGGGGGCCGTTCTCGAACTTGTCCTTCAGCAGCAGCCCGTCTTCACCGTAGATATCGATGTTGAGCAGGGCCCCGGTCACTGCGTCATAGCCAGTGGCGTAGATGATGACGTCCAGGTCGTATTCGGCGGCGGTGGTCTTCACACCGTTGGGAGTTATGCGCTCGATCGGGTTCGTGCGGACATCTACCAGCAGCACGTTGTCGCGATTATAGGCGTCGAAGTAGTTGGTCTCGCACGGAACGCGTTTGGCGCCGAAGGTGTGGTCCTTGGGCACCAGCAGCTCCGCCACTTCGGGATCATGGACCCGCTCCCGTATCTTGTTGCGGACGAATTCCGCGTAGTCCTCATTGGCTTCTCCCGGGAGCATGACATCACGGAAATTGGCCAGCCATTTGGCGAATCCGGGCTTCTCCCATAATCTTTCATACTGCTCAAGCCGCTCTTCAGGCGAGACCGACATGGCTGACCGTTCGTCGAACTCGTGCATGAAGGAACCGGCTGTCTCGTTGCAGACCCTGAATATCTCGGGATAGTTAGCTTTGATCTCCTTCTGCGTTTCGTCGTCGATGGGGCCGTTTCGCAGCGGGGCGCAGAAGTTTGCTGTCCGTTGGAAGACCGTCAGGTGTTCCACTTCAGGGGCGATCATGGGGATGAGTTGGACGGCAGTGGCACCGGTGCCGATCACACCGACCCGCTTGCCCGCCAGGTCCATGCCTTCTTTGGGCCACCTGCCGGTGTGGCACCATGGGCCCTTGAAGTCGTTGATGCCCTCAAAATCGGGGATGTAACCGGCCGACAGAAGACCCACGGCCGTAACCAAGAATTGTCCTCTGACCTTGTAGCCGTCAGTTCCCTCTACTTCCCAGAGGTTCTCGTCCTCTTGGTAGGTAGCCGATTTGACCCGGGTGCTGAACCTGATGTCCTTCCGAAGGTCGAACTTATCGGCGACGAAGTTGAGGTAGCGCTCGGTCTCCGGCTGGCCTGCGTAATGCTCTTTCCAGTCCCATTCCTGGAGCAGTTCCTCGGAGAACGAATACCCGTAGGAATAGCTCTCAGAGTCGAAGCGACAGCCCGGATAGCGCGCCCAGTACCAGGTCCCGCCCACTCCGGTGGCTTCGTCTAGAACCTGGACCGACAGCCCAAGCTCCCTCATGCGGTATAGCGCATACAGCCCGGTTACTCCGGCGCCGATGACGACCACATCGAATTGCTCAACGTCACCGGTTTTCCCCGAAGTGGCTGCCGGTGTTTCCTGCACAGAATCTGCCATTTCGTTACTCCTCTCAGTCTCTGGATACGACGGCGTTATCAAGTGGTTATGCCATATAGTAAGACGCCGCCACTATTACAGAATTGAGGGAAATAGTCTAGGTGTCAAGGGCCGAATGGCCGGTGAGATGAGAGTGGAGAGTGGGTTTCGGGGTTGCGAAAGCGTCTTAGCTCTCGGAATGTATTTGGACGAGAGCAATGAGATTCCCCGGGTTGCGCCTCGGAATGACAGGGGCAAAAGAAGAAGGACTTCCCGGTCTCATCGGGAAGCCCTTCTTCCTTTTTTGGCGTGGTCGGGAGCCAAGAACTGAAAGCTGACCGCTGTCAGCTGCCAGCTCTACAGCCCGTGCTTGGACTCGTAGTCTCCGATGTCGGTCTCCAAACGGAGGGTGAGGCCGATGTCGTCCAAGCCGTTGACGAGGGCGTCTTTGCGGGCGGCATCGATCTCGAACGAGATAGATATCTCTTCGCTTTCGTCCCAGACCCGCTGGCTGACTAGATCAACGGTAAGCTCGATACCGGCGTCGGTCTCGGCCTTGTCCATGATCTCCCGCACCTGTTCCGGGGGCAGAACCAGCGGCAGCACGCCGTTCTTGAAGCAGTTGTTGTAGAAGATGTCGGCGAAGCTGGTGGAGATGATGCACTTGATACCGTAGTCGCGCAGCGCCCAGGGAGCATGCTCTCTGGAAGAACCGCAGCCGAAGTTTGGCCCGGCCACCAGGACGTTGGCTTGCTTGTATTCGGGCTTGTTCAGCACGAAGTCAGGGTTATCGGAGCCGTCGGCGTTGTAGCGCCAGGAAGAGAACAATGCATCTTCGAATCCCTTGCGCTCGATACTTTTTAGGTAGACGGCCGGGATTATCTGGTCGGTGTCTATGTTGATGCGGTCGAGGGGTGCGACCACGCCGGTTAATTTCGTAAATGCGTCCATGATTTATCTCCTAACTTACTGGGCCTAAAGGTCTCTGACGTCGACGAAGTGGCCGGCGATCGCCGCCGCTGCCGCCATGGCGGGGCTGACCAGATGGGTGCGGCCGCCCTTGCCCTGCCGGCCTTCAAAGTTGCGGTTGGAGGTGGAGGCGCAGCGCTCGCCGGGCTTCAAGATGTCCGGGTTCATGCCCAGACACATGGAACAGCCGGCAACACGCCAGTCGACTCCAGCTTCTATCAGAATCTTGTCCAGGCCCTCGTCCTCGGCCTCTTTCTTTATCTTGGCCGAGCCGGGGACCATCATGGCGTAGACATCGTCATGTACCTTCTTGCCCTTCACCACTTCGGCGGCGGCGCGGATATCTTCCAGCCGCGAGTTGGTGCAAGCGCCGATGAAGACGCGGTCTAGTTTGATGTCTTGGATCGCCGTGCCCGCTTTCAGGTCCATGTACTGCAGGGCGCGGGTCAAGGCGTCACGGGTGTTATCGTCCTCCGCATCGGCGGGGTCGGGGACCTTACCGGAGATCGGCGCGACCATGCCGGGGGTGGTGCCCCAGGTTACGTGGGGCTCGATCTCGGATGCCTCAAGCTCCACCAACTTGTCGTACTTGGCGCCTGGGTCGGTGGCCAGGGCTTTCCAACGTTCCACGGCGGCGTCAAAGTCGGCGCCTTGCGGAGCGAACTGCCTGCCCTTTAGATATTCAAAGGTGGTCTGGTCGGGGGCGATCATACCGGCCCTGGCGCCGGCCTCGA
>CAYXDE010000089.1:0-9923 GCA_964463525.1 uncultured Dehalococcoidia bacterium
TGGGCCCTCGCTCATGCTGGCCGGTGGCTCCGTCCAGACGGAAGTCACCAAGGAATCGGTCTTCGAGACCCTCAAGGAATTCAATGAGGTCAGAGGCGACCGTCCCATCAGCGAAGAGGAATTGGACAACGCCAAACAGAGTGTGCTGCGGAGCTTCCCGGCCAACTTTGAGCGCCCCGGAGCCGTCATGGGCCAGGTCCTCCAGATGGTCCAGTTCGGTCTACCTGACGACTACCTCCAGACGGTACGGTCGAACGTCGAGTCTGTAACCCTCGACGACGTGCACCGCATCACCCAAGATCTGGTCCGGCCCGACCAGTTGAAGATACTGGTGGTGGGAGACCGCCAACAGATCGAGACCGGGCTCCGGGAACTCGACCTGCCGACGGTGATCCTAGACGTAGACGGCTTAGAGACCACCTAAGCGGCGACGCAGTTAGCAAGAACGTAGGGGCACGGCATTTGCCGTACCCCTACGTCTTTTTATCGGATACCGTTGCGATGTGTCTGGGAAACTATTGTTGGGGCCGTTCTCCCAATTTCAGGATCAGCATCTCGCGGAATCCTTCGTTTTCGACCACCCGGAACACCTCAACCTCCAACTCCTGTCCGGGGCTGAATCGCGTTTTCAGCAGCCGGGTCAGATCCGAGACCGTCGCGATGTCATGGCCGTCGACGTTCACCACGATGTCCCCCGGTCGAATACCGGCGCGGTCGGATGGCCCGTCGATCACCGTGTTCTGGATGATAACGCCCTCGCGGATGGGCAGGCCCACCTGAGCGGCTACCTCAGGTACCAAGTCAGCCAAGAAGACTCCCATCCAAGCCCAGCGGACGTGGCCCAACTCGACCAGCTGGTCCGCGACTTCCTGCGCGGTCTCTATGTCTATGGCGAAACCGATGCCCTCGACGGCGACGCCCCCGCCTTGGCTGTTGCCCCGCAGGACCGCCGTGTTTATTCCGACCAGGTCTCCGGTTAGATCGATCAACGGGCCGCCGCTGTTGCCAGGGTTGATGGAAGTGTCTGTCTGGATCAGGTCATAGAGGGTGATGCCGGGCGACGCTTCGATGGACCGCCCCAACGCCGAGACCACGCCCACGGTGACCGTGGGACCTCCCGGCAGCGCCAATGCGTTGCCGATGGCTATCACCCAGTCCCCAGCGCGTAGAGCGCCGTTCTCTCGTAGAGGAAGCGATGGGTAATCGTCTCCCGGCAGTCTGAGGACCGCTAGGTCCGAGAGCCGGTCAGCGCCGACGATCTCGGCCTCTACCTGCGTGCCGTCGTCCAGCGTGACTGTGACTTCAACGCCGCCTTCCACCACGTGGTTGTTGGTCAGGACCAGACCAGACTCGTCGAAGATGACCCCGGTCCCACTGCCGAACCCCTGGGACTGCCGGCCGAACCGGTCCTGGGTGATGACACGTGCAATGATCGACACCACAGCCGGGCGGACCTGCTCCACCGTATCCGCTATGTTGGGCAACTGGAGCATGGGCCCGGAGATGTTTTCATTCCCTCCGGCCGGTCGAGTTGGCGTGGTTGGACTGGAAGTAGCCGTTGGGTCGCTGGAACAGGCTATAGCGGCCAACAGAGTTAGCGTCACCAGAGCCAGAGAAACTCTGAGCGCAGGCCCACATGAGCGGGCTCTGGCTATGTCTAGCAAACGTGCCATTCTTACAAGAACCCCTTGGCAGCCTCGCGTTGAAGCTTGAAGAGCGGCTCCATGCCCCGTGAGGCCAGTGAAAGCACTTCTTCCACCTGTTGCCGTGGGAAAGGCTGCGCCTCAGTCGCCCCTTGCAGCTCCACCAATCCTCCCTGGGCAGTGAGCACCACGTTGAAGTCGACGTCGGCCGAGAAGTCCTCCTCGTAGCAAAGGTCGAGAAGCAGTTGGCCGTCTAATATCCCCACGCTGACCGCTGCCACAGGACACAGCAACGGCAACTGGGTCAGGACACGGTTCTTCACCAACATCTGCAGCGCCTGATGCAGGGCCACGTAAGCCCCGGTGATGGCCGCGGTGCGAGTGCCTCCGTCCGCCTGGATAACGTCGCAATCTATCTGGACGGTGCGCTCCCCGAGCGCTTCCAGGTCGGTCACCGCTCTCAGGGACCGGCCGATCAATCTCTGTATCTCTTGGGAGCGCCCGCTGGGCCTGCCCGAGTCCCTCTCACGGCTCGTCCGGGTGTTGGTGGCGCGGGGCAGCATTGAGTATTCGGCGGTGACCCAGCCCTTGCCCTGGCCGCGCATCCAGCCTGGCACACGCTCCTCCAAAGAAGCGGCGCACAGCACCTTGGTGGTCCCCATCTCGATCAATGCCGAGCCCTCGGCGTATTTCTGATAACCGGGAGTGATGGTTGCTGGGCGGTTCTCGTCCCACGCCCGTCCGTCCGGTCTGGAATAATCAGCCAATAGTAGTTTGGTCCTCATCTGGATTCTGGACTTGGTCCAGGCATAGAAATCCAGTATACATCACGCCTGCGGCAGGAGGTCTTGAAGGGGTCTTAACATTGCAGCGGGCCGGGTCATCTTTCGGCATTGACCCATAACTCCAGGCCATCCGTGATGAACTCAACCTCGCCGTCTCTGTCCGTCCGGTACAGGTTATCGACGCCGGTTTGTTGCAGCAGCCGCTCCACCACGTCCGCGTTGGGATGCCCGAAAGAGTTTCCTTCCCCCACGGATATCAGGGCGGCGGCCGGGTCAACCGCGCTCAAAAACCCGCCGGTGGACGATGTCCTGCTCCCGTGATGGGCCACCTTCAAAACAGTGCTCCGTATCCCAGACCCACCTGCCGCCAAGATCTCTTCCGCTTCTGACTCGATGTCCCCCGTCAGCAAGAAACTGATGGAGCCGTAGCTCACGTGCAGGACCAGCCCATCGTTATTGGGCGACTCACCTGAAGAACCGGAATGTGGGTTCAACACCTTGGCGGAAACGCCTGAGCCCAGGTCCAGAGAGAAACCTCGATAGACGGGAGCTACTTCCACGTCGTTTCGCGCCAGGCCAGCCTGCCACTGGGCGTACATGGCGGCGTCGGACGAACCTGCTCCTGAAAGCACTGCGCCCACGTCGTATGTGTCCAACACATCAAGCAATCCCCGGCTGTGGTCAGCGTCCAGATGGGTCAACACCACCAGGTCCAGGCTGCGGTCTCCGTTGGGCATCGTCTCGCTGAGGGCGCGGATGGCGCTGTCCGCCTTGGGCCCGCCGTCCACCAATATCTGGCGTCCCTCCGGCGTCACGATCAGGGCACTGTCGCCCTGGCCCACGTCAAAGAAATAGACATGCAGGTCTCCGTCACCGCCCGACCCCACCTGTAACCAGAGGGTCACGGCAGCAGCGGACATCAAGACCGCCAACAGTACCACCGGCACGGTCTTGGCCGGTTCCGTCTGCGTCTGTCTTAAAGCTGCCACCCGGTCCTTGGCCCAAGACCAAGCTCTGCCCAATCGGCCCGGCTTCAGCAGTAGCAGCAACACCCCCAGAGCCGAATACCAGGCCACCACCAGCCAGTTGTTGGCCCAGTCCGTTTGCAGCGCCCAATCCGGAGCTAGCTTGACCAACTCGATCAGGTAGCTGGACGGGACCCAGACCAGCCAACCAAAGAATTGACCAACGGTCGTGCTGGCGAGACCCACGACCGCCGCCAGGAGAGTCCCGGCCATGATGAAAGGCATCGCCGGCAGGGCAAGCACCGTTACGATGATGCCCGGCAAGGCCACCTCCCTGAAATTGAAGGCCAGGAGCGGCCACGTCGCCAGCATCGCGGACCACGAGATTATCAGGGCCATTAACGGCGCGCGCACTAGATTGAAAGCCCACGGTTCCCACCAAGCTTGCTGGGAACCCGCCGGAACGGGCGACCACCGGGGCACGAACGGCTGGGTCAGCGCTATTCCGGCCATGGCGGCGAAACTCAGTTGGAACGACACCCGCTGGATGATCTCAGGAGAGATGGCCGTCATAGCTCCGGCGCTAAGGGCCAATGCCGGAAGGATGCTCCCAGGCCTGCCCACCGCTATCGCAACCAGATAAACACTGCCCATGACCGCCGCCCGCACCACCGACGGCGGCATCCCGGTGACCAAGGCGTAGGCCCAGACCACGACCAATGGCACGGCCAAGAAATATAGGCCCCGTCTTCCCAATAGCCAGGCAGAGACTGCCAGGAACATCACCACCAAAACTCCCACATGCAGCCCCGAGATGGCCAGCAGGTGGGAAGTGCCCGTGCTGCGGAACTCCTGCTCCATCTCCGGAGGCAGGTCGCCCCGCAATCCAAGGAGCAACGCCTGGCCTAGCGCAGACTGAGGATAGGGGATGGTGTCTTCCACGCTTTCAGCCAACCGTCCCCGGACCGAGTACGGCCATTCCCGCCAACCGCCGGATTCCCCAACCACGGCAGAGTGGTCGGCGGACATGATTCCGGAGATGCCCTGGGCAGCAAGGTATGCCGGATAGTCGAACCCGCCGAACGGCTCCGGATCGCGCAACGTGCCCGAGACGGTGACCAAGTCACCGTAATCGAAGTAGGGCGGAGAGCGGCGGGCAACCAGGTCGTCGGGAGGGGAAGCATAGACCAGGATCTTCCCGTCGATAGGGGTTGTCTCAGACTGGAGGTCAACGGCTTTCAGGTCCAACCCGAACCTGACCCGGCTGCCAGAGAATTCTGGGTCGCTGCTTATCTGGCCACCCAGCGTGACTTCGGTCCCGGTTGAGGGCAGCAAGTCCAACGGTGAGACCAAGTTAGCGACTGAGTCCCCTCGCCATACCCCAAGCAGCAACAGCAAGCTCATCACCGCCGGAATCAAGGGCAGCTGTCTCAGGTGCATGGCCAGACCTAGAGTGACAGAGGCGCCCATAAGTAAGAGGAGAGCAGACAGGGGCGCGGAAGTCTCAAGCCCGATCAGGACTCCCAGGAGCCACGCGGCCACCAAGAAAGCCAGCTTCATGACAGGAGGAAGTTAGGAGGTTGAGTCAAGATTACCGGTCACCCGAGACCGTGACCAGGTCTTTGATCTCCTGGTAGGTCACGGGCCCGATTTTCGGGACTTCCTGGACTTCCGCAACGGACTGGAAGGGACCGATGTTCTCCCGGTGACTGATGATGGCCGCCGCCAGTGCTGGGCCTATTCCGGGAAGCGTGTCCAATAACCGTGCCGAAGCCAGGTTCAGGTCGATCAAGCCGTCCGCCTGGGTTTGAGCCGGGGGTGAGCCGGACCCTGCGGCGATGGCCGGTGGGCCGGCCGGCGCGATGATTCGGATCGGGGCGTTGTCGTTCTGCTGTGCCAGAAGGACGGTGGCAGCAAGCACTGCCGCGATAGTCGCGGCCACCAAGAGAGCGAAAGCTAAGTTCCGGGCGGTCAACTCCGGCATGCGGCGTCCCCGATTTTCTCAGAATCCTCTGGGCAATGTCCCTTCGTGCGTGCCCAGGTTGTACTAGCTGAAGCTGTCAGATTATAATTTAGCGCACATTCTTAATAAAAGGGGTTATACCGTGGGCACTAACAAAGCTACATCCGTTAATGGCAATCAGAAACTGCACGCCTTTTTCAAGGGCGCTGTGGTACCGATGGATGAGGCTAAGGTGAGTGTGACAACCCACGCCCTGCACTACGGCACCGCCGTCTTCGAGGGCATCCGCGGCAACTGGAACGAAGAACAGGGCAAGATGTTCATCTTCCGCATGCGGGAGCATTACGAAAGGCTGATCCGGGGCTGCAAGATCCTCTTGCTGGATATCCCGTACACAGCCGACCAACTCTGCGACATCACCGTGGACCTGGTCAAGCGCAACGGCCATACCTCGGACATCTACGTCCGCCCTCTGGCCTACAAGAGCGCCGAAGTCGTAGCGAACCTCAAACTCCAGGAACTGGCCAGCGATTTCACGCTGGTGACGGTCCCGTTCGGCAGTTACCTGGGCACAGACATACTGAAGTGCTGCACGTCGTCTTGGCGGCGGGTTGACGACAACATGATCCCAACCCAGATCAAGAGCGCGGGCATCTACGTAAACAGCATGCTGGCCAAGACCGAAGCAACCCTGGCCGGGTTCGACGAAGCCATCATCCTGAACCAGGACGGCCACGTCTCTGAGGGTTCTGGCGAGAACGTGTTCATGGTGGCCGGCGGAAAACTGCACACCCCCAGCCTGGAAGACAACGCTCTGCCGGGCATAACCAGGTCGACCATCATCCAACTGGCCCAGGCCGAGTTGGGTATCGAGGTGGTTGAGCGCAGCATCGACCGCAGCGAGTTGTACCTGAGCGATGAGGTGTTCTTGAGCGGGACCGCCGCTCACCTGACGCCCGTTGTGGAATTGGACCGCCGGAACATCGGCGACGGCGAACCTGGGCCGATCGCCACCCAACTGCAGAAACTGTATTTCGACATCGTGGTGGGCCGCAATCCCAAATACCTCCACTGGTGCACATCGGTGGTCCCAGAGATGGTACCGGCCTAGAAGCCGGCCCCTCGCAACCGAATAGCAGAACCAACGGACGCCCCATGAACCGGGCGTCCGTTTTGTTTATCCTGATCGACTACAAGGGAGTATCGCGATTTGACCTGGGTTGGACTGGGCCTTCTGTGCTATGCCATCGGCAGCCTTCCCACTGCCTATCTCTTTACCCGTTATATCCTTGGCCAGGACATCCGTGAGATAGGCGACTTCAACAGCGGCGCGGCCAACGTATTCAGAAACGTTGGGGCCAAAGCAGGCGTCGCAGTGGGCTCTATCGACATCATCAAAGGCGCTTTGGTGATCGTGCTGGCAAAGGCATTGGTGGACGATACCGGCATGGAGATGATGGCTGGAGCAGCGGCGCTGGCCGGACACAATTTCCCAGCCCACCTGAAATTTAGGGGGGGCCGGGGAGCGGCCACCGCGGTTGGGGTGCTGATCGCTTCACTGCCGGTGATCGGACTGCCCATAGGCGCTATGTGCCTGGTACTGCTTTATCTAACCCACAAAGCGATCTACCCTCTGGCGGTCTTCTTGGTTGCGATCCCCGCTTTGGCCTATCCAGCGGGCTATTCTCCGGCTCTGGCGGTCTACGCGGTGGCTATTCCGATGGCCGTCGGCCTGAGCCATTTCTTCACCACCCGCATATTGAACCCAGGCGCGGCCAAGAATATGGGCAGCGCCCGCGAGTCCTAGTCTGACTCAATGGGCGCCCGGTCTTGCTCTACGCCTGGTCTGTATAAGAATCAGCCAGGACCAGATGGCCGCCGGCATCCTCCAATCGACCCTCTACCAATAGCCCACTAACGACGTTATCGAACCGGTTCCAGATAGCCTCGGTGGTGCGGCTGAAGCCGAGGAGCCTGGCCGCCGGAGCGGTCGCCTGTGCCCTGGCGATGCCGTAGGACTGCCCCACCACCACGCAGACGGCCTCGGCCAATTCTTCATCTGTGACCATCTCCAGTTTGCGAGTGGCGGGCGGGAGTCCCAACCGGTCCCGCACCGGCGGCTGGGTCATGTCGATGCTCCAAAGGAAGTCGCCGCGCCTGGCAGCCTGGCCTGATTCGATCAATCGGTCGAAGGCCTCTTCCATAGCAGCCAGCACACCCTTGCTGGGCCGCCTTACACCTGCCCTCGAAAAGATGCGGCGTGCAGCCTCTGAAACGTGCACCGGACTCTCCACTTTGACCACCTCCGCCACCCAGCGCTCCAGAGATCTGGGTGATGCTGCGGCCAGGCCTTTGTCTTTCGCCTTGATGCTCGGAGACGCTATCCGGTATTTAGGACTGTCGGTGTTTTCTTCGGGCTCTGGAACTTCATCCCGGATGATCCCAGAAACAGGCGCCGTCTCGGGTTCGACCGGGGTCGGTTCGACCGCTTCGGATGCAACCGGCGCAGACTCAATCACTTGGGGTTCAGCAGGGTCTGGCTCAGCTACTTCGAGTTCGACCGGGTCTCGTTCGACCGGGTCTGGTTCGACCGGTTCGGTTGCGACCGGCGCTGGCTCAATTACTTCTGCTTCTGACGAGTCTGGCTCGGCTACTTCAGGTTCAACCGGAGCCGGCTGAGCTACCCCTGTTTCTGCCGTGTCTGGCTCAGCAGATTCAGGTCCAACCTCAATTGACGATTCCTCCAACTCGAGTTCCGGCACATCCGGAGCGATCGGCTGTGCCGGTTCGATAGCTGCCAAGACCCTCTCAAGTTCACGTTGGGGATTGCTGGCCCATTCCGGACTCCAGGCGCGGTGCAGCCGCCAGCCCAGCCCTTCCAGCACCTGAGGCCGCAGCCGGTCCCGGTCGCGGGCAGATCTGGCGCTGTCGTAGGACGGGCCGTCGCATTCGATTCCCAGGATATAGTTCTCCGGCTGCTCTAGGCTGGACACAGCCAGGTCCACGGTGCCAGTGCCCCAGCCCGGGGCCTCGGTCACCAGGTATCCGTTCGCTTTGACGGCTGAGGCCACGGACTGCTGGAACTGCGTGACCGGCTCGACGTATTCCCCTGCTGTAACCTCCTCCGGCTCTATCTCCAAGATGCCCCTGTGGGCGAAGGCCAGGAATTTACGCAGGGCCCGGACGCCCTGAGACTGGGTGCGCTCAAGGTCGATATCGTCCTCGGTCATGTTGGTGAAGACTTCGCAGCGCCGCCTGGCCCTGGTGATCAAGACATTGAGCCGGCGTTCCCCTCCCTCGCGGTTGAGAGGGCCGAAATTCAGGTCCACCCTGCCGTCTGCGGCCCGGCCGTAGCCGATGCTGACCATGACCACGTCCCGTTCGTCTCCCTGCACCGTCTCCAGGTTCTTGACGAAGAAAGGTTCGTCGGGATGGGCCGAGAAGAATCTTTCGCCTGATGGGTCTTCGCTCCTCAACTCATCCAGATGGTCAAGGACTTCCCTTGTTTGGGCCATGCTGAAAGCGGCCACGCCCAAGGACAGTTCAGGCCTGCTCCTGGCGTGTTCCATCACTGCCTGGGCCACCGCTTCCGCTTCCAACGGATTGGAACCCGTGGTGCCGCGGCCGTAAACGGTGTCGGGCAGATGATTGTAGAACAGCCCCGTACTCTCCTTGCTAGCGTCGGGACTGGGGAAAAGCACCAGGCCTCCACCGTAGAACTCCTGGTTGGAGACGGCTATCAACGAGTCGTGGCGGCTGCGGTAATGCCAGCGGAGCATCCGGCTCGGCGCGTTCTGGGCGGAGAACAGACCCAAGATGCTCTCAATGTCGCTCGTCGCCTCTTCTTCGCTGTACTCTTCCACCTGTCCCGCGGTCTCGAAGAAGGGAGTTGGCGGCAGCTGCTGGCTGTCGCCTACCACCACCACCTGTTTGCCACGCATCACCGCGCCAAGGGCGTCCACCGGCTTTACCTGACTGGCTTCGTCGAACACCACAAGGTCGAACTCGATGCCGCCTGGGCTCAGGTAGGCCGCGATGGATAGCGGACTCATCATGAAGACGGGCTTGATCGCTTGGACGGGATTTCCAGCCCGTTCCAGCAGTTGTCTGATCGGGAGATGCCTGCGGCGCATCTCGAACTGCCGGCGCAGCACCGCCAACTGGCCGGCGCCCTGGCTCCTGGGCAGGCGCTCCCAATGGGTCTGAGCCAGGCGGGCACGGTTATGGGCCAGGATGCGCATGTCCAGTTCCTGGAAGCTCTGCCGCACCTGGTCATGTGCCGCACCGTCGAATGACCGCAGTTCAGGCCGCTCTCGTAATGCCCGCTCCCAGAGTCCTTCGAACCAGGCCCGGTCATAGGACCCGGGCAAGACGTCTTCGCCTTCCGTCCAGCGGTATGCAGCCTCCAAGACACCCTGTAGCCCTTCCGCTATGCAATCGGCGCTCTGGACGTTCAGACGGACCATGTCGTGGGCGCTCTCCATGCGGTCCAGGCAGCCGGTGGTCATCTGTAGCTGTCCGGTAAGAGATTGGTCAGCCAACTCGCCGGGCTGCTGGAATCTCCGTC
>CAYXDE010000090.1:0-9772 GCA_964463525.1 uncultured Dehalococcoidia bacterium
CGCTGGCCGGGACAGGATAACACGACTTTATGTCCTGAGGGATTGGCCGCCGCCGGCCCCAGTCGTTACCGCGATTTCTATCACTTATCACTATTAACAGGGGCGAGGCGTTCGGAGCTGGCCGGGCTCCAGTGGGTAAGTGTAGACCTGGTAAATGGGCGGCTGGCCGTGATCAAGACATTGCAATGGATCACGGGCAAAGGCTTAGCTGAAGGACAGCCAAAAACAGACAAGTCCCGACGGTCGGTCGCTCTGTCTCCCGAGGCCGTAGCATTGCTACACGAGGTCCGAGGGCGGCAGATAGGGCAACAAGTGGAAGTGGCCGAAGCCTGGCAGAACACCGGCTATGTGTTCACCAAGGCCGATGGCCGTCCGGTGGATCCCAACGATGTATCCAAGGAATTCTCCGACGTGGTCAAGTCATCGGGGTTGCCCCATCTAACACTCCATGGTTTGCGCCATGCCCATGCCACCCTACTCTTGGAAGCCGGTGTAAACGCCAAGGTTGTCAGTGAGCGCCTAGGCCATGCCAGCATCGCAATCACGCTGGATATTTATTCCCACGTCCTACCGGGAATCCAAGAGGCCGCGGCGTTAGCATTGGACGCGAAACTTGCCAGAGAATAGTCTGTGCACATCGTCCTAAATCGCACCGACCAGCCCCTAATAATAAATGGCCTCCAGGAAACCCATCGATGCAAAATGGCCTTAACTCCATGCCGGTGGCCTTTTTCTATCGACTAATTGTGGTTGCGATATAGTGTCCCAAGAGAATTCGATTGGAAGTGGACGCGATGGACTGTATCAAAAAATGGTGTGAAGAATCGAACGCTAGTTACGACCGCCCACTCTGTTACGCCTGCTGGTTGGAATTTGACGAGGGCTGGTTGGATGAATGTGAAGTATGTGGGTATTTCTTTGAAATTGTGGAATTAAGCCCATTTGATGAATCACGCGGTTTTGTAGACGGCGGAGAAGTATCGAATGACGGTCTACGGCAACCAGAAGGTCAGATCTGTTGGGACTGTTATCAACATGAAATGAATGGCCGTCCGATCTATAGAGCACCCCGCCACCTTACCCTCGAGAGGGAGCGGCGATATGTTTACATACTAGAACTGGACAATGGGAATTATTACATCGGCCAAACATATGAATTAGAGAGCCGATTAGCACAGCATAAACAAGGAAAAACGTCGAGCACTAAAGGACTTAATCCCGAACTGGTTTACTTTGAAGACTTAATCGGCAAAAGTAATGCGTTGGAAAGAGAGCAAGAGGTGACTATCTTGAACGCTACAGAGAGCGGCAAGCGTGAGATTTTAAACATGATTATTGATTGGCAAAGAGAGTACAGGCTGTTGAAGTTTATTAACTGATCTCTCCGGGTTCAAAATGAAAAGGTTAACCGGGTTTTTCAATGGTTCTTAACTGCTTATCATCGAATGCCTTATTCTCACGTCTTGCCGGGTATCCAAGAGGCCGTGGCGTTACGTTGGACGCGAAACTCGGACGCGAATAGTCTGTGCACATTCTGTGCACAACGGCCCAAAACGCCCCGGGCAGATCCAAATAAGAAAAGGCTCTCAGGTAACACCTGGGAGCCTTTTTCGTGCCTAATAAGTGTTGGCGGGAGTGCGAGGGAGTCGAACCCACCTACCCCGCTCGTCACGAGGCATAACGGATTTGAAGTCCGCAAGAGCCACCGGGCCCCATCCACTCCCATATATGAGTGTGCTGTGCTGCAAATAAAAGACGCCGCCGGGCGGCGGCGCCTTTAGTTTCGCGTCGCTAAACCTAGGGTTTAGCTGCCGAGTACGGAATCAACCTTTTTCTTCAGCGCGCCCTTGGGCACTGCGCCGATGATCTGGTCTACGGGCTGCCCGCCCTTGAAGAAGATCAAGGCCGGGATGCTGCGCACGCCGTACTGCATGGCGGTATTCGGACTGTTGTCCACGTCCAACTTCGCCACTTTCAACTGACCGTCATAGTCCACGGCCATGTCGTGAACGGCGGGGGCGATCATCTTGCAAGGACCACACCACTCAGCCCAGAAGTCCACCATTACCGGTGTATCGGAGTCCAATACCAATTCTTGCCAAGTGTTGTCATTTACCTCAATGGGTTCTGCCATTTCCATCCTCCGGAATCTCTTACGCGCTTTTCCCGCGCAATTACTTAGATGCAGTCGGCCGTTTTGGGGTTCGCCAAGACCGGGCCGTTTCTAGTAGGACCGGGTCCGCTTCCGCATCAGTGTAAAGGGAGCATACACCTAGGTCAACCGACCGGAGTCCCAATTAAGCCAGGTACCTAACCGTCAACCAGACCAACCAGCCCGGTGATTTTTCCGGCTCCCGAGCTAGGCGTGATCCACGCCTGCGAACCAGCCGCTGCCTCCTTGGTTTATCACCCTCCTTGAATTATAGTAGTCACGAGCCTAAAGACATAACCGACCGCCCAGATCAGCCACAGACCAAGTCAACCAACTTTGGTTGGAAATCACGCACTGCGCAGACGGTGCGGGCCGTGTCAACCGAACTTCTTGGGAAATCACCCACTGCGCAGATGGTGCAGACCGTGTCAACCGAACTTATTTGGAAATCACCGACTGTGCAGATGGTGCAGACCGTGTCAACCGAACTTCAATGGAAATAGCAGAACGCATTACTCAACAGGGTGACCGGGTCACCCTTTACCTAACGTCGTGGGGACGGCTGGGCGAAGCGATGGCCGATTTTGACGGACATAACGTGTTCGTGGCCGGCGGAATCCCCGGCGAGAAGGTTGTGGCAGAGGTGGTCAAGGTCCACCGGAAGTACGTCTCGGCCAAGGTGCTGGACGTGCTTGAGGCGTCGCCGGACAGGGTTGAGCCGCCATGCCCTTACTACAGTGAATGTTCCGGCTGCCAATGGCAGCACCTGTCGTATGACGCCCAACTGAAGACCAAGCGCGAAAAAGTGACCGACGCCCTCCAGCGGGTGGGCGACCTGACAGACCCACCGGTCTCTGAGGTGAACCCCTCTCCCGATCAGTACGGTTACCGGAACCATGCCCGTTTCACCATCAACCGGGAAGGGGCTCTGGGCTTCGTCAACCGCGAGACACGGCAGTTCGTCCGCATCGAGAATTGCATGCTGATGCACCAGGGCGTAAACGACCTTCTCGAAGAACTTCAGGACAATTGCGCCGAGACCACCCAGCTTTCCATACGCGCCGGCAAGTACTCCGGCGACTTTCTCATCCAACCCTATCTGGTCCACCCCAACATCGGCGTCACCACGGGACAAAAGAAGTACACCGAGTCTGTGGCCGGGCAGGATTTTCTAGTCTCATCGCCCTCATTCTTTCAGGTTAACGTCGACCAGGCAGAGGCCGCCGCCGAAGTGGTGCGGGACCGCCTCCTGCTTGGAGCTGAAGATGTGGTGCTGGACGCCTACTGCGGCGTCGGCACCTTCGCCATACTGCTGGCCCCATCGGTCAAGCAGGTCATCGCCGTGGAAGAATCGTCCGCCGCCGTGGCCGATGCCAAGCAGAACGCCGGCGGACTGCAGAATCTGGACTTTGTGCTGGGCCGCACCGAGGATGTGCTCAGGAACCTGACGGTGAAGCCAGATGTGGTCGTTCTGGACCCCCCGCGTTCTGGGTGCCAACCCCGCGCCCTGGAGAGTCTGATCGAGATGGCCCCGACCCGCGTGGCCTACGTGTCCTGCGACCCGGAGACCCTGGGCCGCGACCTCAAGCAATTGTGCCAAGGCGGCTACCAGCTGGACGAGGTTGTGCCACTGGATATGTTCCCGCAGACTCACCATGTTGAGTGCGTCGCCCTGCTCTCCCGGGATGAAACAGAGAGAGGCCCTGCCCCGGCCACCCCGGCCACCCCGGCCAGTCTTACTCTGGCATCGGCTTCGCCAAGACGGCAAGAACTGATGGACATCCTCGGTTTGGAGTTCACCATCAAGCCCGCCGACCTGCCAGAGGAACAGCTTCCCGGAGAGATCCCAGTGGATATGGTGCGCCGGCTGTCCGCGGAAAAAGCCCAGGCAATCGCCGCCACATTGGATTCAGGGCTGGTGATCGGGGCCGATAGTACGGTTGTGTTCGAAGGCCAGGCCGTGGGCAAACCGGTGGATGACGATGATGCCCGGCGGATGCTGCGGGAGTTGAGCGGCACCACCCACCACGTTTCTACTGGGATTTCCGTGATTGATGCCAGGTCCGGCAGAATCCTGAGCGACGCCATGACCAGCCAGATAACCCTCCGCCATCTATCTGAACAAGAGATAGAGGCGTCCATCGCATCTGGCGTTCCCAGAGACAAAGCTGGGGCCTACGCCGTCCAGGATGCCGAGCTTCGCCCCGCTTCCGATTGGCAGGGCTGCTACAACAACATCGTGGGTCTGCCGGTCTGCCGGCTCCTGGAGATGCTGCAAGAGTTGGGATACCGATTGCCAGAAAGATTCAATATCCCGGATGAGATCGTTTGCGGCGAAGACTGCCCGACCAAAGCTGCGGGCCAGGGAAATACCTCCCAATGAACTTCATGGGCATGGGCATCCCGGAGCTCGGCGTGGTCCTGCTGGTGGCCTTCTTGGTGTTGGGGCCGAGCCGGGCCATCGACACGGCGCGTAATGTGGGAAAGGTGCTCGGCGACCTGAGGCGGTCATTCGGCGACGTGACCAGCGCAATGACGATGGAGTCCATGGAAGGGCGGGCCCCGAATCGGGAACCGGAGCCGCCTCCGGGGGTGCCCATGCGCGCGGACCTGCCACCGGAAGACCAAGCCACTGAAGCTGATCCAAGCTCTGCCGACAGCACAGAGGCCGAGGACAAAGGATGAGGTCCCGGGAACAAACCCTGTTGCAGCACCTGGGCGAACTGCGCCGGCGGGTATTCATCTGCGTGGTTGCCGTGCTGGCCGGGAGCGCCGTCTCCTTCGCATTCTTTGAGCAGATCGTCGAGATCCTGGTGGAGCCGGCCCGCGACCTGGACGTGGGCACCGGTGGTGAACTGATCTACACCGAGGTCACTGAACTGTTGACCACCGCCATCAAGGTGTCCTTCGTATCCGGGTTGATCCTGGCCTCGCCGGTCATCGTGTTCCAAGGGGTGATGTTCGTTGCGCCTGGGCTGACCGGACGGGAGAAGCGGTATCTATTCGGGTTCATGCCGGCAGTCATTCTGGCTTTCGCCGGCGGTGTTGCCTTTGCCTACTACATACTGACCCCGCCAGCGCTCCATTTCCTGCTCACATTCGGCGGAGACATCGCCACCCCGCTGATACGGATCAGCAACATCGTCAACCTGATGGTCCGGCTGTTGTTCTGGATGGGGCTAGCCTTTGAAACGCCGTTGGTGATGTACCTGTTGGCGTCGCTGGGGATAGTTTCGGCCGGGTCGTTGGGGCGGTTCCGGCGCTATTGGGTGGTGGTGGCCTTCATCCTCGCGGCCATGATCACTCCCACTGTCGACCCGGTAAATCAGGCGTTGGTTGCGGGCCCGCTGTTGGTGCTCTACGAACTGGGGATACTGCTGGCTTGGTTCGCCGGACGGAGCCGGAGGAAGTCCAAGGCGATAACTTCGACCTAGCCGCCCGTTTTCAGAGCAGAGTCGGTAGATGAACACAGAGAGTACTAGAAGCTCCAAAGCCCGTTCGTCCTGAGGCTCTCGAAGGGAGCGCATAAGCCATGCTCTCGCTGGAAACCGTCTTCATCTAACGGTGGTTCGACGGGGCTCACCACGAACGGACATAGCGCTGAACCACATTAATCCACACAGCGCCCTTGGGGCGTAGCAGGTTTTTTATCGCTCTAACGCGTTGGGCCAGAGCAACGAGATTCCTCTGCTGCCGCCTCGGAATGACAGCGGTGGGCAAGGCAATAAAAAAGCCCATTCCTCAAACGAAGAACGGGCTTTTTTCTTTTGCTGGCTGGAGGTTTAGGAGTTGCTGTCGTCTTTACTGCCGGCCGCGGCTTTTTCCGCTTCTTCTTTCTCGTCCTCGCCCATGAGCGCGGTCTTGAAGGTGCGTATCCCCTTGCCCATGGATGTGCCGATCTCGGGCAGACGGCGGGCCCCGAAGATCAAGAGGATCACGACAACGATGATCGCCAGTTCAGGAATGCCCAGAGGCCCAACTCTCATGTCTTTTCCTCCCGCCGAAAGCGGCGGTATGGCCCTTATGCAGGCCGGTGCATCTAAACCATTAAATATTAGCAGATACCGCCTGCCCCGACAATGAATCACGCTTGGAATCACGCCTGTCCAGCAAGGCATAGTCATCCGATGGGTAAGCGTGATGCCCCAGTGATAGGCGCAGACTATAGGAGTGATATATGTTGTATAGACCAGGTGGCAACGCTATAATCTTGACTTATGTTAAAAACCCCGCCTGGGCGAAACACGCGCGGCGGCGTAACTGGATAACATAACCTGCAGGTGGAAATGGACGCTAACTACGATGTGGTGTTGATCGGCTCTGGACCGGGCGGCTATGTTGCCGCTATCCGGGCTGGACAACTGGGCTTGAAAACAGCCGTCATCGAGAAAGAAGCATTGGGCGGGGTGTGTTTGAACTGGGGTTGTGTTCCCAGCAAGGCCCTGCTCAAGAACGCCGAAGTGGTCTCCTACTTCAAACGGGCCGACGAGTTCGGCCTGAAGATGGACAACTTCAGCGCCGACTACTCCTTGGCCATAGACCGCAGCCGCCAGGTGGTGGACCGCAACACCAAAGGCGTGGCCTTCCTCTTGGACAAGAACAAGGTTGACCACATCCAGGGGACGGGCAAGATAGTTGGGGCGGGAAAGGTTGAAGTTGCCCCCGATGGGAATGTCATCGAGGCGAAGAACATCATCATTGCGACGGGCGCACGGCCGCGGAGTATACCGCCATTGCCCATCGACGGCGACAAGATAATCACCAGCCGTGAGTCGATCGTGCTGAGCGACCTGCCCAAGTCCATCGTCATCGTCGGCGGCGGGGCCATCGGAGTCGAGTTCGCTTACATATACAAGATGTACGGCGTCGATGTGACCATCGTCGAGATGCTGCCCCGGCTGGTGCCCAATGAAGACGAAGACGTAAGCGCGCAACTGGAGCGGGCATTCAAGCGGGCGCGCATCGAGTTCATGACCGGCGCAGGAGTCACTGGAGCAGACACCTCTGGCCCCGGGGTAAAGGTCACCGTGGATAAAGACGGGGCCACTCAGGTGTTGGAATGCGACAAAGTGCTGGTGGCGATCGGGGTACAACCCAACGTGGAAGACCTGGGCCTGGAGACCTTGGGCATCGCCACAGACCGTACCGGCATTGTGGTCGATGACCATATGGCCACAAACGTGCCCGGCATCTACGCCATCGGCGACGTCAACGGCAAGATGCCTTTGGCCCACGTCGCCTCAGCACAGGCTGCAGTCGCCGTGGAGCACATAGCCGGGCTGGAGACCCAGCCCTTGGATTACACCTACATGCCGCGCGCCACCTACTGCCAGCCCCAGATCGCCAGCTTCGGTCTCACCGAGGCCCAGGCCAAAGAGCAGGGCAAAGACATAAACATAGGAACGTTCAACGTCCAAGCCAACGGCAAGGCCATCGCCATGGGCGAGAATTTCGGTCTGGTGAAGCTGGTTGTGGACGCCAAGTACGGTGAGATACTGGGCGGTCACATGATCGGCCCGGAAGTAACCGAATTGCTGGGCGAATTGTCCATGACCAGAATCCTGGAAGGCACGGTGTTGGAGTTGGGCTGGGCGGTCCACTCCCACCCATCTCTTTCGGAGATGCTCAAAGAGGCTGCGTTGAGCGCCCAAGGCCGCACTATTCACATGTAGAGAGTATCTAAACCTCTCTTATAACGGACATAACGTATACAATTGGTTAATCACCTATTAGCCAAACTGACGAATAGGGGTTGAGGCCGGGTAAGGCTTCACCCACATCCAAGGGAACAACAGAGGGAACAACAGAGGGAAGGAGCGGACCAAATGGGGCTGGGAACGTATGATTTCGCATTAGCGATAGGAGGCGAAGCGGGACAGGGTATCGCTACGCCCGGAGACATTCTGGCGCGGATCATCGTCCGCCGCGGGTTGAACCTGAGCACTTATAACTCTTACCAGTCCATCGTCCGGGGCGGACACATCTTCCTGACCATGCGCATCAGCGATGCTCAGATCGAGAACCACGGCGACAAGCTCGACCTGCTCCTCTGCCTGAACCAAGACACCATGGACCGCCATCAGCGTCTCATGGGACCCGGCAGCCGGATCGTCTACAACAGCGACTCCGTTAATCCGGGCTCCGAAGACAATGGGGCCGACCTCTGCGGACTGCCTGTTGGTGAATTGACCGAGAGCAGGAACCGCCTGGTACAGAACACCGTGGGAATGGGCGCCGTAGCGTCGCTTATGGGAATAGACTTTGCGGTCCTAGAAGACAGCTTGACCCTCCGTTTCCAGAGGCGGGGTCAGGAGATGGTGGACGAGAACGTCAGGGTTGCCAAGGCCGGATACGACTATTCCCAAGAGCACTTCAAGCCCTTCGACCAGTCACCCCCGGACGGCGGCAAGCCGCTGGCCGTTTGGTCGGGCAACGACGCCCTGGCCATGGGCGCCGCGGCTGCCGGGTGCAAGTTCTATGCCGCCTACCCCATGAGTCCTGCGTCCGGCGTCCTCCACTGGATGGCCGCCAACGCCCGCAACCTGGGCATCATGGTCAGGCAGGTCGAAGACGAGATCGGTGTGGCCAACATGGTGGTCGGAGCCGGTCAGGCCGGCACCAGGTCTATGTGCGCCACCTCTGGCGGAGGGTTCGCCCTCATGACCGAGGCCATCGGCGCGGCGGCTATGATGGAGATTCCGGTAGTTTTCATCAACGTGATGCGGGCCGGACCGTCCACCGGCGTTCCCACCAAGACTGAACAGGGCGACCTATGGCAGGCCCTGGGAGCGAGCCAGGGAGACTTTGAGCGCATCATAGTCTCTCCGTCCGACTCCCTGGACGCCTTCGACACGATGCCCGAGGTATTCAACCTCACAGACAAATATCAATGCCCGGCCATTGTCATCTCAGACCTGTATATCTCCGAGGGACGCTTCAGCGTTGACCCCGACAAGATAAACATGCATCCGGATATCGACCGAGGCGCGCTGATCACCGAGCCTTCTGACACCGACGGCTACCTGCGGTACAAGGACACCGAAAGCGGCATATCCCCCAGGGCGCTGCCCGGTTTGGAAGGCTACGTTCACCTGGCCGCCACCGATGAGCACGACGAGGACTCGACCTTGCTCAGTGACGAGTTCACCAACCCCCACAAGCGCCGGCAGATGGTGGAGAAGAGGGCCAGGAAGTTCGACAATATATTGGACGACATCGCGGCTCCGGTCTTGGAAGGCCCCGCCGATGCCGATGTCACGCTGATCGGCTGGGGCTCCACCAAAGGGATGATCGAAGAGGCCGCGGGGTCGTTGAACGCCGCAGGAGTTTCCACCAACCGCTTGCACATCAAATGGATGGTGCCCTTCCACGGTGATGAGATCCTGGCCACCCTGTCCAAGGCCAAGCGGACGATCATCGTAGAGAACAATTTCTCAGGACAGTTCGCCCGCTACCTGCGCAGTGAGACCGGCTTCTCAGCCAGTGGCCACATACGTAAATATGACGGTGAGCCGTTCATGCCCCACCATATAGTCGACGGCGTGAATGCCCAGATCGCAGGCGAAACCGACAAATACATCCCCTATCAGGAAGTAACCGTTTAACCGGCAGTCATCACTA
>CAYXDE010000091.1:0-8625 GCA_964463525.1 uncultured Dehalococcoidia bacterium
TTCACTCTAGCATACCCCCTATGGGACGTCAAACAAAAACCGCCATATGGAGCCCTGCCTAGGCCGAGCGTCCGTACCTTTGCAACAAACAGTAGAAAGCCGCCGCGCCGAAGTTGATGGCGTCCACCGGCACGCGCTCATCGGGGCCATGTATGCCGGAGGCGAAATCCAGTGTATCCGGCAGCCGCATCGGGAGGAAACCGTAAGTTTGTATGCCCAACTTAGCAAATAGCCGGCCGTCGGTTGCCGCTGGCATCAGCATGGGCACGGGAATGCCATGGGGGTCGGCGTCCCGCAATACTCCGCTCAAGGTTTCGAAGAGGCCCATATCCGGCTGTTTGGGCCCTGCGTCGTGGCTGAGTACCTGATATTCGACGTCGCCGCCGCTGCCGGTAGCATGTTTGAGTTCCGCCACCAGATGTTCCGGGCTGAAGTTGGGCAGGAGCCGCCCGTCCAACTCCACGGAGACCTCGCTGGGCACGACGTTGATCTGCTCGCCGCCCCGGACGATGGTGGCATTAACCGTGTTTCTGAACAGTGGAGCGAATGTGCGGCCTTTGGCTCCCATTAGCCGTAGCGCGAGCGAGGTGAAGCGCGGGTCCAGTAGGGCTGCGATTCCAACGCGGGATAGCGGCGGTAAGTGGCTGCCGATGGCCTGGAACATAAGGCGGGTTTCAGGTATCACGAGGACCGGAAGCTCGCGGTCTTGGACCCGCTGCAAGAACCGAGCCATGCTGGCCATGGGGTTATCCTGCGGGCTGAGCGAGGCATGTCCGCCCGTGCCCCGGAAAGTGACTTTGAGGTGGCAGACCTGTTTCTCGGCGACCATTATGGGATAGAACCGGCGGCGGCCCAGATCGAAACTGAACCCGCCAAACTCGCCTATGGCGTACCTGATCCCTTGGAATTGTTCTGGATGCTCTTCCACCAGGAACCGTGCGCCGTAGTGGCCTCCCGCTTCTTCGTCGGAGACAAAGGCAAGCACGATGTCACCGGCAGGCGTCAGTCCATCTGCCTTAGCCCGCATGACGGCATGGAGCATCATGGCGAGGCCGCTCTTCATGTCCAGGGAGCCGCGCCCCCAGAGGAAACCGTCCACTATGTCTCCAGAGAAGGGTGGCTGCTGCCATAGACCGGGGTCTGCGGGCACTACGTCAACGTGGCCTTGGAGCAGAAGGGGCGGCGCTCTGCCGTCTCCGGGCAGGCGTGCGATCAGGTTAGGACGGCCCGGTGTCTTGGCGAATACCTGGTTCTGGATGCCGGCGTTGTCCAATAGCGCCTTGATGTGGCCGATGCATTGGAGTTCGTTGCCGGGCGGGTTGGTGGTGTCGAAGCGCACCAACTCTTGGGTTAGAGCAACCGGGTCCGGGTAAAGGGACTCAGAAGCGGTAGACACGGATCACAGGCAGGCAGCGCGGTGGGCGGGCTGCCTGCTACTCGTCGGACGGGTCGTCGTCGAGGTCCAGGTCTGTGTCGTTGTCCGGACCAAGATCGGACTCAAAGTCGATGTTTGAGCCCAAGCCCTGCAGGAATTCCTCGACCATCGGAGACAAGGGCGAGGAATCGGCTCCTTCCTCGCTGTTCTCACGGTCATAGCGCTCTTCCAACCGTTCCAAAAGACCGGCCACTTCTGAAGTGTCGGAGACGATGTTCTGCAGCGACGCGTACTGTTGGCGACCCCTCTCCGGGTCGGCCAGGCGGCTGGGCAGGCCATACAGTGTGCAGAGGACCTCCATCAGGCGCGCCGTCCCGGTGAAATCCTCTTCAACCTGGAAGTATTGGGGTAGATGGACCACGAATATGCGCGTTTCAATGCCCAGTTCTTCGAGCGTGTTGGAAATCAGATAGGTTATGGTGGTCGGCCCCTCATAGTCGCTGGGGCGCACTCCCACCAGTTTGTATTCTTCTTCGTTCGAAGGGTTGACCGTGCCCCCGGAGACCAATAACTGGCGGGTGTGGGGCACCATGTCGTACATCGCGCCGATCATGGAGTAGCGTTTGACCCCGAAATGCTTGAGGACTTCGATCACTGATTCTGTGTAGTCCTCACCGTAGAGGTGGGGCTCCAGCAGATGCAGGGTTATAAGGTCTGGCCCGTGCTCCCGAACGCAAGCGCTGATGGTAGTGGACGGGATGCTGTATTCCCTGACGCCTTGCTTGAGGACTGATTTGGGGCGGTAGCGGGTGAAGTCATAATAGCGCCCAGGTTTGACCAGGCGGCCGATCTCTTTGGACTCAAGATGGCGTTCCAGCCGCCTCATGGACAAAGTCCCGACGTTTCCCACGTCGATCCAGGGCCTGAGGACCGCCAAAACATGGGGATCTTTGATCTCGGGCAGGGGCTCTGGGAATTCGAAATCACCTATACGCATGTGTTTAGTTTGACAGTGGAGTTTTGGATTTACAAGGGTAGACTATCCCGCCTACGGGGATTTTGAATCAGGCGCTCTGTTACGAACGGCGGCGTATTTTGGAAACCGGAACTTTGATATCATACGTAGGTATAGATTGAGGCTAAATCAAAGCCTGACGGGGCGGTTGCGCCACCTGGCGACGGCCCAAAAGCTCAGTTCCCAAGAAGACCGGATGTCCACTATCTATCCAGCGTTATTGATCGCCTTCGTGACCGCCTTTTTGATCGCTGCCTGCGGCGGCGGTACGACTTCGCCCACCGCGGGGCCCTCGGAAGCGATGCAGGCTGAGGTTTCTGAAGAGCCGGAAGAACTGCCCTTGTGGCGTTACGTGAACAGTGGCTGGGTGTCGCCGTCCAACCAGCAATCGGCCAACGCCTTCTCCAGGGAGTTGCGGGCTGCCGTTATCACCAGCGCTGAAGAGCTGGAAGAGTTCAACCGCACAGTGATCAGCAAGCGCACCAAAGGGACCGGGGTGACCCTGAACCGTGCCGAGTTCCCGGGCTCGGTGCTCCTGGTAGCCTATCTGTTGTGGCTGCCGGTGCAGGGGGACCCGCTATCGGTGGTTGGCATGGAGATCGATGGAAACCGAGTGTCGGTCGATCTGGAGCTTGACGAAGAAGCCCAAGGCCGAGAGTATCCCTATCTTTTCGCGCCAATGACCATGGTTACCGTCAACCGCGACGAATTCCCAGCGGAAGGCCAGGTCTCCTTCGATTTCAGGCTGGATGGCGAACTCCAGCTAACGGTGAAAGACGACCTTAGGTAGACCGGCAATCATCCAAGCCCGCGTGCTGCCTCCCCGAACGCTTGCCCTGAGCCTGTCGAAGGATGCGCATCAATCGTGTTCAGGCTTGAATAGACTTACCTCAAGTAGTGGTTCGACGGGCTCACCATGAGCGGGCAAATGAAAAGGGCTGGTCACCTGCTTGAGGGTGACCAGCCCTTTATATCGGGTGGCTGACTGTGACGGCTGACAGCTGTCAACTTAGCCTGTTATTCAGGAATCTCGGCGACCATACCCTCGCCCAGTTCCACGTCCATGGTGGCTAGGACTTGGGCTACCAGCATATAGTGGCCGACCAGCACGGCCAGGTGCAGAGTGTCCTGCTCGCCGAAGCGGGCCACCAGTGCTTTGTAGGTGGTGTCGCTGACTTTGTGCTCTTGAAGCATCTCTTTCACATAGCCCACTAAGAGGGCCTCGTCGCCGGATAGGCCGGCGGGGGCGGTGCCGTTGGCGATGACCTTGATGGTGTCATCGGAGACGCCGGCGGCCCGGGCCAACTTGGCATGGGCCGAGAACTCGTACTGGGAACGCATCTCACGGGCCGTGGCGATGATGACGGTCTCTTTCAATGACTCTGGGATAGAGAACTCGTAACGGACGAAGGCGCCGGTGTCGGCCACGCGGGCGGCCAGCTTGGGGCTGTGGAGCAACACTCCGTAAGGGCCGCGGATGCTGCCCCTCGTGCCTACGATGGAGTCGAAGTATTCGTGTTCGTCTGCGGCCAGTTGGTCGCGGGTTACGGCGGGTAGTCTAGCCATTTGGGTTTCTCCTTTGGGTCTGATTGGTTGAAGGACGAGGATGAGCCCCTATTATTTCTTCACGGCTGGGACCGGGTTGCCGGGGATGTTCACCTTTACCGAACCCAGTTGGTTCCGGCTGGTGAAATAGAGCGTCTTCCAGTCGTCGCCACCGAAGGCCAGGTTGGTGGTGGCGGTATATCCGTGCTTGATGACACCCAGTTTCTTGCCGGTGGGGTCGCAGATGTACAGGCCGCCGGAGCCGCCGGTGTAGATATTGCCCTCTATATCTACCTTCATACCGTCGGGGACTCCCGGTTCGTCGCCGGTGACGTCGATCAATACCTTGTCGCTCTGCTTGGCCAGGGTCCCGTTGGGTTGTACCTCGAAGGACCGGATGTGTCCTCTCCGTGAGTCGTTCACATACAGGATGCTCTCGTCGGGAGAGAACATCAGTCCGTTGGGAACGACGAAGTCGTCGATCAACAGGGTGATGGTGCCCAGGTCAGGCGTTACGCGGTAAACGCCGGAGAAGGTCAGGTCCCATTGCTCGGCCGGGTGGGGGCTCGTCCAGGGGTCGGTGAAGTATATGCTGCCGTCCGACTTCACAATGACGTCGTTGGGGCGGTTCAACCGGCGTCCCTGGAAGCTGCTGGCGATGACTGTCACGCTGCCGTCCGCCTCTTGGCGGGCGACTCTTCGGCTGTCGTGCTCTGCCGACAATAGGCGGCCTTGCAGGTCGCGAGTTAGGCCGTTGGCCCGATTGGTGGGCTCTTGAAAGACGGTGGTGTCTCCGCCTGGGGTGTGCTTCATCCGCTTGTTGTTGTGGATGTCGCTAAACAGCAGGTAACCGCCCTCTTTCCACCAGAGCGGGCCTTCCGCGGGGCCTTGTTCTCCGCCGAAACCGTCTGCCAACTCTAGTATGGGTTCGTCGGTGGAGATGATCTTGGACAATTCCGGGGCCAACTGCTCTATGGGCATGTTCCCCTCCTCATGGTTCAAGTTTTTGCCGGTTTGCTGGCTGCGGGTCTGAAATACCTGGGGAATTATAATACGAAATTCTTCCGTGCGTGGCGGGCTCATTTGGCGGGTACTCAGGCCAGCTTGACTGAGCTTCCCGTGTGGACTATTCTGCCCCTAATCTGGCGTATGCCAGCATGATTCTGCATCAGTTACGGAGGCGCACCATGGCTTTGAGTCTAAACCACGTACACCTCAAGACCCCCGACCCCCAGAAGACGGCGCAGTTCTATATCGACACGTTGGGCGCGACCAAGGTAGAAGACGTTGGCGACATCGGTGTCCGCCTGGACCTCCACGGGCTGACCTTGAACGTGACCAAGCACATCGAAGCCCAGACCCGGGACCAGAAATACGGCATCGAACACATCGCCATCGACGCCGATGACATCCAGGGGATGATCGACAGTCTGAAAGCCAACGGCGCCAAGATTCTGGAAGAGACCTCCGTATCGGGCGACCGCCGGGTGGTGTTCTTCGAGGGCCCCGACGGCGTCCAGCTAGAGTTCATCGAGAAGAAGTAACCAGCTTTTAATACACAGAGGCGCTAGACACAAACACGCTAGGAGCAGCAGCATGATCTACGAGTCGCGCATTTATAAAGCCGTGCCGGGCAAATTGCCGGCGATCAACGCCCGGTTCGCCAACCACACCATCGGCTTCTTTGAAGAGTTCAACATCGGAATGGTGGGTTTCTGGAACGACGAGATAGGGGCCAGCAACCAACTGACCTATATCCTGAGCTTCGACAGCATGGCCGACCGGGAGCAGAAGTGGAAGGCTTTCGGGGCCCACAAACCCTGGCAGGAAGTCCGGGCGGAGACCGAGAAAGACGGCCCGCTGGTGGCCCAGGTGCTCAACTCGTTCATGAGCTTGACGCCCTATTCACCGCAGCCGTCGTTCAAGTCCACGCTGCATGAACAGCGCATCTACGAGGCCATGCCCGGCAAATTGCCGGACCTGCACAACCGGTTCTCCAACCACACCATGGGTCTGTTCGAGAAGCACGGCATCGAGAACGTAGCCTATTGGACCGAGGACGTGGGGACCAGCAACCGTCTGGTGTATATGCTGGGTTACCCAGACCTCGGGGCCAGGGAGAAGGGCTGGGCCGGGTTCCAGTCAGACCCGGCGTGGCAGAAGGCCAGGGCAGCGTCCGAGGAGAACGGAGCGTTGGTGCGGGTGTCCAAGCACTCTATCCTGCGTCTCACCGACTACTCTCCCCGGTAAAGTTTGACCAGAAGGTTGATCAGAAAGTTTGACCAGAAAGATTGATCAGAAGATTTGATCAGGTAGTAAGCGTTGAACATCGGCCCGGACCGAATCAGGTCCGGGCCGATGTGAATTTCGGGAAAATCCATCATTGAAGGACGAACGGACGTGGATATAGAGAAGATCAGAAGTCAGATACCGGTCCTGGCTCATACGGCTTACTTGAATACTGGCTGGTCGGGCCCCCCGCCACGGCGTGTAGCCCAAGCCATGAAGGACCGGATCGACCAGGAGCTTGAGCAAGGCCCCATCATGCCCGAAGTACTTGAAGCAGGCAGAGAGATTCAGGCGCAGGCGCGGGAGGCGGCGGCCCGGATATTCAACGCTACTGTGGATGAAGTATTGGTGACCCGCAACACCACAGAGGGCCTCAACATAGTCCTCAGCGGACTGGACTGGAGCCAGGGCGATGAGATCATCATCTGTGACATGGAGCATGGCTCGGTGATCGCGCCGGCACAACTGATCGGACAGCGCTATGGCGTTGCGGTGAAGGTCGTCGATCTGGAGATGTTCGACTCCAGCGAAGCTATCCTGTCGAAGATCGAAGCCGCTTTCACCCCCAAGACCCGCATGGTGTTCGTCAGCCACATCCTCTATGCCACCGGCCGCAGGATGCCGGCCGAAGGCCTTAGAAAACTGACCGAGGACCGGGGCATCTTGCTGATGCTTGACGGAGCACAAACGGGCGGTCATATCGAGCTTGATATGGCCAGTTCCGGGTTCGATTTCTATTCCATTCCCGGCCAGAAATGGATATTGGGCTATGAGGGCTCTGGCGCGCTTTTCATCCGCCGTGAGCACCTGGAGCGGATACATCCGGCCCACACCGGAGGCCGCGGTATAGCCCGCCCGGCAGACGCCCACAACTTCCAACCGGTGGCCGACTCCATGGAGAAGTTCCTCGGCGGCTCCGTCAGCGTGCCGGTGCAAGTGGCATTCCTGGAAGCCACTAGATTCATTGAAGAAGTGGGTATCAAGAATATCGAAGAGCGCAACCTGGACCTGGCTGATTCGGCGAAAGCGAAGCTGGCTGAGATTCCGGGCGTAACCGTCCATTCGCCCTCGGACCGTCGTGACTCTTCCGGGCTTGTGAGCTTTTCCATCGCCGGTCAGGAGCCTGTTCCGATCGTTGAACGGCTATGGGAGAACCATCGTCTGGTGGTGCGTCAGGTGGGCTACCCCGCTGGAGTCCGGGCTTCTCTGCATTTCTTCAACACCGAAGAAGAAGTCGATCTCCTGGTGGGCGGCGTCCGCGAACTAGCCTAAACCCCTCCCCAGCAACTAACGGCGCCGCCAGAATCACACTCTTGCGGCGCCCTGCCTCTTTTTCAGCGGTCCCTTCGTCATCCCCCAACCCCGGCCGTACCGGCGGCAGCTAAGAAATCCCGGTTGCACCGGCGGGCTGTGCCGGTAGTGGCCGTTTGGGTTGATTATGGGGTACATAAGGCCCTATTGGCAGTTTGAGTAATGAGAGAACATGTCCTTGGAAATCTTGGGAGGAGGTCTCCGGCATGTATGAAAAGATCCTAGTACCCCTGGATGGCTCAAAGACCGCGGAAACAGTGTTGCCGAATGTGGTGAGACTGGCCCGTGAGTCTGAGGCCAAAGTGGTCCTGTTCACTGTAGAAGCCCCGGTCACCGGACCAGGCGCCGCCAAGCCAGACCGGAGGGCGGCCGGGAATGCCCCCGTTACGCTGGAAAAGCCAGACGTTCAAATGAAAGCCTACATGGACAGCGTGGCAAGCATGCTGGCCGGCTTGGACGTTGAGACAACTACCGTCATGGCCACGGGTGAAGCCGCCGTGGAGATTTTGACATACGCGGCAGACAACGCCTGCGACTTGATCGCGATGTCCACCCGCGGCCAGTCGGCCTTGAAGCGCGGGTTGATGGGCAGCGTCACCGACAAGGTGGTGCGGGAGTCCAAAGTGCCCGTGCTGGCGGTCGGACCCAAGAGTGTTGAGGGCAAGGACCTGGACGGCGCGATCCGCAGTGTGGCAGTGCCGCTGGACGGCTCGGAGATGGCCGAGACGGTCCTGACGCATGTGGAGAAGCTGGCCGAGCTGCTGTCTCTAGAAGTAGTGCTTCTTCGAGTGGTCCGGATGGTCCCTTGGGCCTACGGCGCACACGAAAGGGTGCCGATGGACACGGCTGACATCGAGATGGCGCTTGAGGCTGAAGCTAAAGAGTACCTGAGCACGGTGGAGGCGAGGTTCACGGCCAAAGGCATCCGTTGCCGCTCAGAAGTGATGCACGGTGTGCCCTGGGATAAGATCGTTAACTACACCGGGAGGACCAACGACATGATGGTGGCCATCTCGACCCACGGGAGGTCGGGAATCACCAGGCTGGTCATGGGCAGCGTGGCCGATATGCTGATCCGGTCTCTGGAGAC
>CAYXDE010000092.1:0-7963 GCA_964463525.1 uncultured Dehalococcoidia bacterium
CTGGCAGACCTGGGGGCAGATGTGCTGATGGTTGAACGGCCCATGGACGAGACCCGGTTCGCTTATGAGAAGCTGGTGGCTGGGATAGAGGGCGAGGAAGACGAGCGCCGCCACGCCGCATTCAACGCCCTGCAGCGGAACAAACGCAGCATCTCCCTGAACCTGAAAGAACCAGAAGCACAGCAGATATTCCACAAGCTGGCCGAGACTGCGGACGTGGTGGTGGAAGGTTTCCGGCCCGGCGTCATGGACCGCCTGGGCGCAGGATACGAGAAGGTCCGGTCGATCAACCCAAGGGCGGTCTATTGCTCGGTCTCGGGATACGGTCAGGACGGCCCCTACTCCCAGATGGCCGGACATGACATAAATTACATCTCCTTCGCCGGGGCGTTGGGGCTGATCGGCGAACAGAACGGCAGGCCCGCGATCCCGCTGAATCTCATCGCCGACTATGCCGGTGGAGGGCTCTGCGGCGCAGTCGGCATCCTGGCCGCCCTGATGGCCAGAGAGAAGACCGGCGCCGGCCAATACGTTGACATCGCCATGAGCGAGGGCGTCCTCTACATGCTCTCGGGCCTGGTGTCTGATGTCCTTTCCCGGGGCATCTCGGCCGAGCGCGGCGGCAACCGGCTGAACGGCGGCGCGCCCTACTACAACGTCTACCGGACCAAGGACGACAGATACTTCTCCATAGCGGCCATCGAACCCTGGTTCTGGGAGAACCTATGCCGGGCGCTGGACCGAGTGGACCTGCTGCCACACCAGGACGCCGCCGGGGCTAAGAAGGCCGAGGTGGAGCAGGCGCTGGCAGAAGCATTCTTGACCAAGAGCCGGGACGAGTGGTTCGAGACCTTGAAGGACGCCAACATCTCAGTGGGCAAGGTCTATTCGTTGCAAGAGGCCCTCGACGACCCGCACGCGCAAGAACGGGGCATGGTACTGGAGATAGAGACTACGGACATACCCGAGGGCAGGGTGCGCCAGGTGGCGACGTCTATCCACCTTTCCGAGACGCCCGGGCGAGTTGAGCATCTGGGCTCTGTGACCGGCCAGCACACCGCCAAGGTCCTGGAGGAATTGGGGTTCGATGCCGGAGCGATCACCGACCTGGTTAACCGCCAAGTGGTGCAGTAGTCTGCCGGCAACCCGTCCGACCCGATTTTAGGCTCAGGCCGTGCTATACTAAGGCCGCTCCAATCGATATTTGAATCGCCTCGGACCACGTCCGGCGAATCGCATTTCTTGGAATAACTTTGGCCTGTTAGTATCTACAACTGGCCGACATTTATCTGTGGGGATTATCTCTTGATCAAACGATTTTCAGTCCTGTATGTGGGTCAGATAGACCTCGAGAATGTTGGCGCCAGCGGCACCGCTCCTGACGACCGCCGCTACACCAATGAGCAGCTGACCCAGACCTACTCCAATGCCATGGCCTTGGCCAAGCAGATGGATACCTCCGGCTTTCATTGCCTGTGGATGGCCGAGCACCACTTCCAAAGGGAAGGCTACGAGTGCATTCCCAACTTGACTTTGCTGGGCACCCATCTGGCAGCGCACACCAAGAACCTCAAGTTCGGCGCCGCTTTCAATATCGTTCCCATGTGGCACCCGCTGCGCTTGGCCGAGGACTTCTCCTTGGGCGACATCCTGACCGGCGGCCGGCTGATCTTCGGGATCGGCCGTGGCTACCAAGCCAGGGAGGTCGAGACCTTTGGGTCTCCTCTCCTCGACCAGGACGCCAACCGTGAGCTTTTCGAAGAGCAGGTTGAGGTCATCCTTAAGGCATTCAACGAAGAGTCATTCAGCCACCACGGCAAGCACTACGACATTCCCCCGGACATCCCGTACCGGGGCTACCAACTGAAAGACATCACCTTGGTCCCACGGCCTACCCATCTGCCGGTGGATATCTGGCAGCCGATGACCAGCGGACGCAGCATCGAATTCATCGCCAAGAAGGGGATCAAGGGCATGACGGCCCTCTGCGGTGAGGAGGTGGTCTCACAATTCTTCAACACCTACCGGGACACCGCCCAAGAAGCGGGCCGGTCGCTGACTTTGGGGCAGGACATGTCCCTGGGCTTCGGGTTCTACATCGCTGACACGGAGAAAGAAGCGATGGAGAAGGTCCGCCCCTACCATGACGAGCGCTATAAGTGGTTCTCGCCCTTTGGACTGGTGCGTTACACAGACGAAGAGGGCCGGATGTGGGGCACTCCGGGCGCTCCCGCCCGCACCCCTCAAGTGGAAGACGGTGTGCAGCAGAAGGCCTGGATCTGCGGGCCGCCCGAGCACTTCATCGAGACTCTTAAAGAGGTCGAAGAGAAGTATCCCGGTCTGGAAGACGTGTTCCTGCAGTGGCCTGAGGGAATGTCTCTCGGCGAACTGAGCGATCAATTGGAGATCTTCTCCAACAAAGTGATTCCCGCGTTCCACAACCGGGGTTAACCCAACCATCTAGAGCTAACAGGGGCACGCCGGTCTGGTTGAGCGTGCCCGGCGCAGGAGCGGCCATTGGCAGACCCAGAACATGTATCCTTGGCCCGGTCGGGGCCCAGCGAGATCTCCCGGTGGCGGGAGGCTACCTGGCGAAGACCAAATACTGAGATTCCCCGCTTCAGCCTTGGCTACCGTTTGGAAGACCGGGGCGCAGGCGAAACCTTCACCCCCGATTGGGTCTATGGCAGGCCGTCGCTAGACCTGGCCGGCGCGATGCTGAACGCCGTCAAACTCCCCAGGGCCGATCTTGCCAATGACGACCTGACCGGCGCCGACCTGACCGGCTCAGACCTGAGAGAAGCCAATCTTTCCGGCGCGAACCTACAGGGAGCTCATCTGTGGCGGTCCAACCTGGCCCGGACCAACTTCAAAGAAGCCAACATGGCCGGCAGCACCCTGAACCGGACCGACCTGTCCAACAGCGTGTTGGCGTTGGCCAATCTATCCGGCGCCAACATGTCCTTCTCCAACCTGTCCAACGCCGACTTGGAGAAGGCTAATCTATCCGGCGTGGACCTCAGCCAGTCGGACCTTTCCTGGACCAATCTCAGCGGCGCGAACCTCAGGGGCGCGCGGATCGTCGGAGCCAACCTGGATATGGCCGACCTGACGGGGGCCGATCTCCAGGGCGCAACCATAATCAACACCAGACTCAACAGCGCCAGCCTGAGCCAGGCCGTCTGCGGGATAACCACATTCGCCAATTGCGACCTGACCAGGGCGATAGGCCTTGAATCGGTGAACCACGCCGGACCCAGTATGATCGCTCTGGACACCATCTCCCGGTCACAGGGACAGGTGCCCGCCGTATTCTTGGAAGGAGCCGGTGTGCCGCCGCCCTTGATCGCCGCCCAAGACGCCTTCAAGGACTCGGGGATGACCTACACTCGGGTGCTGTTGTTGGGGTCGGAGAACGACAGAGAGTTCGCGGCCAAGATCAGGGCGAGTCTGGCAGAGGCCCGGTCCCCGGCCTGGTTCATCGCCGCCGACGATGAAGAATCGCTGAATTCGGGCGCGGTCAATCTCGACAATGCCGTCTACTACGACCGTCTGGTCCTGCTTTGTACCGCTGGGACCCTTGAGAACCCCATCACCAGCCGCTACTTCGCAAGTCTGGTGAACGGCCAGGGATCAACCGGAATGAGCAAGGCCGACTCGCTCATCGCAGTGGCCGCGGATGACCTTTTCTACCAACGCGAGGACCGCCTATGTTCGGGCTTGCGGGATGGTGTGGTAGTGGATTTCCGGGGTTGGGAAGACCAGGTCCGATTCCAAGAGGCCCTGGCGGCCTTGGTGCATGAGTTCACTGCGTCCGGCCCTTCTAACTCGCCGTTCTAAGAGCGGCCGGTCACTCTACCGGCGTCCCCTTGGCCAGCATCAGGCAGGCCTCTCCCCACTGAGCGCTATTCGTCAGGTCCCAATCGTCTGAAGACCCAGCAGGCTGCAACCGCAGGCCTTCGTCGCCGCCATAGATCAGCAGCACCACTCCCTCACCTGAATCCTCGGCCAGAGCCGACATGGCGGCGCAGGGTCCTTCCGAACTCCAACCGGTAACCCGGCACCAGAGGTCCTCCCCCATCGGATCGGTGGCGTATACCCGCATGACCTCTATCGGGTCGGTCAAAAGATCGAACATCCGGTGCAGGTCAAGGGGGCTGTTTTCACCACTTGTCACTTCCACTTCAACCAGCATCTTGATCGGTTCCTTTCGTCGTTTTCCCCATACTATCACCTGGGACGGCGTCCGGCAGTTAACGGCCACGGCCATCGGCAAGCATCACAAATATCAAGAGACAGAACGGCCGGAAACACGAAACAACTGGGCCGTTTAATCAGACCCCGGAAGGCAGAATTTAACAACCGAATGGGATATACCAAAGATATAAGTAAAGAAAACTGGCGGAATCGCCTCGAATACTATTGGTCTGCAATGTGACCGGAGCATGCCCATGTTAAAAACATTAGAACTAAGCACCTTTGACGAGGTTAACCTATTCTTCGACAACGCCGCGGACCGGCTGGGATTGAACGACGGCCTACGGGAGATGTTGAAGCGGCCCTGGCGGGAATTGCTGGTCCAAGTGCCGGTGCGCATGGACGACGGACAGGTAAAGGTATTCAGCGGCTCCCGGGTGCAGCACAACGCCGCCCGTGGCCCTTATAAGGGCGGGGTCCGGTACCACCCACAAGCCGACGATGAAGAAGTGAGGGCCTTGGCTTCTTTGATGACCTGGAAGACGGCATTGGTGAACCTGCCTTACGGAGGGGCCAAGGGCGGCGTCCAAGTGGACCCCGGCCTGCTCTCCCAGAGTGAGTTGAACAGGCTCACACGCCGGTACACTCAGAACATCGAGCATCTGCTCGGTCCCAACCGGGATATACCCGCTCCGGACATGGGCACCAACGCCCAGACCATGGCCTGGATGATGGACGCCTACGGACAGCTCCACGGACACTCTCCCGCCGCCGTGACCGGTAAACCGGTGGAGATGGGCGGTTCATTGGGCCGCGAGTCGGCCACCGGCCGCGGGGTGGCCTACCTATTACAGGAAGCTGCCAAGGACATGGGTATGAAAACCCAAGACGCCAGGGTTGTAGTACAGGGATTCGGCAACGTCGGCTCATGGGCCGCGCGGCTCATCCATGACGCCGGTTGCCGCGTTATCGCCGTTAGCAGTATCGAGGGCGGGCTATACAACGCCCGCGGTCTTGACCTCCCCCGCTTGCAGCGATACCAAGAGAAAACCGGGGAATTCATGGGATTTGGCGGCGGCGAGCAGATCTCCAACAGCCAGCTTTTTGAATTGGATTGCGACGTGCTGGTGCCGGCCGCCATCGACAATGTGATAAACGAAGACAACGCCAGGAACATCAAGGCCCAGCTTATTCTGGAGGCGGCCAACCACCCCATCACTCCGGAGGCCGACCGAGTTCTGAGCGACGGCGGAGTAACCATCCTGCCCGATATCTTGGTTAATGCCGGCGGTGTGGTTGTCTCTTACTTCGAGTGGACCCAGAACCTCCAGGAGTTCCGCTGGGAGGAGAGCCGGGTCAACGAGGAGCTTAAGAAGATCATGATCCAGGCTTATCATGAAGTCTGGACCCGCAGCATCAAAGAAAAGATCACCCACCGGCAAGCATCGTTCGAGATCGGCGTGCAAAGGGTGGCCAAAGCCGTAGAGCTGCGCGGGTTCGTGTAGAGGAGCGGTCGGCTAACAGCTGTCAGCAATCAGTTTTTGGACTCCTCCAGAGCCTGTCATTCCGAGGCGCTAGCCGAGGAATCTCGTTGCCGTGGACAAACACGGCTATGGCGGCAGCGCGAAAATCCCCCAACCCCCTTTACGAAAGGGGGCTCTTTGAGACCTGCAGAAATGCCATCTTGCCTGATAGCTGGTTGCTGTTAGCCGTCGGCCAAAACATTGACACCCTCAAGCCCCCTCCGTATCATTCCCTGAAAGGCAGGTTCGCCGCTTCTAGGCACGAACTTTCCGGACATCTACCGTAAATCAGCGATCACCTAGGGGGTGCAGCGTGGCAATCGGAATCAAGTCATACCGTCCCACGGTTTCGGGTTCGACACACATGGTAACGGCCGGGCATTACCTGGCTACCGCGTCGGGTTACCGGATTCTGGAACAGGGCGGCAACGCCACCGACGCCGGCGTCGCAGCCGGGATCACCCTGAACGTTGTGCTGCCCCAGTGGACCAACTTTGGCGGCGTGGCCCCCATCATCATCCACGACGCTCAGAAGAAAGAGACGATCGAGATCAGCGGTCTGGGCCGTTGGCCGAAAGCCGCCAATATCGACGACTACCTGGCCAAGTTCGGCGGCGATATGCCCGCCGGTATCCCCCGCACGGTTACACCAGCCGGCGCCGATGCCTGGATGACCGCGCTCAGACTCTACGGGACCATGACCTTTGAACAGGTTGTCACCCCGGCCATGGAACTGGCTGAGAACGGCTTCCCGGTGCCAGCCACCCTGGCGTCCTACTTCGCCAAGTCGGCCGGCGACGGAATAACCCACGAGTCCGATGACCAGACCATGTGGCCATCCACGGCCGAGATCTTCTATCCAGGCGGACGCGCGTTCAAAGAGGGCGAGACCCTGGTGCAGAAGGACCTGGCCCGCAGCTTCAAGCGCCTGATAGAGGTCGAGCGCAAGAACGCCTCCCAGGGCCGTGAAGCCGCGATTCAGGCGGCCCGCGACTTCTTCTACAAGGGCGAGATCGCCGAGGAGATGGTCAAATTCCACCAGGAGAACGGCGGACTGCTGACCATGCAAGACCTGGCCGACTTCCACGTCGGTGTCGGTAAACCCGCCCACGGTACCTACAAGGGGATAGACGTCTACACCTGCGGCCCCTGGTGTCAGGGACCTGTCAGCATCCAAGCCCTCCAGATTCTTGAGGGTATAGACCTGAAATCCATGGGCCACAACAGCGCAGACTATATCCACGCGGTGCTGGAATCCCTGAGCCTGGCCCTGAGCGACCGCGAAGCCTACTACGGCGATCCGGACTTCGTCGATGTGCCCATGGAAGGCCTGCTCTCCAAGTCCTTCGCCGAAGAGCGCCGGGCCCAGATAGACATGCAGAAAGCCTTCGGGGAGATGCCCGAGGCCGGAGACCCATGGCGTCACCAGGGCATGGAATCGCCCAACGGAAAACCCGCACGCCCCGAGCCCGTGGGCGGCGGACTGCAGGCCGACACCAGCTATACCGCGGTCGTCGACCAGTGGGGCAACGCCTTCTCGGCAACGCCCAGCGACACCATCGCCTACAACCCCATCGTGCCCGGTCTGGGCTTCATCGTCTCGGGCCGTGGCTCCCAGTCGTGGCTGGACCACAAGCATCCCAGCTCTTTGCAGCCGGGCAAGCGCCCACGGTTGACCCCCAACCCGGCCCTGGCCATGAAAGACGGCAAAGTCATGATGCCCTTCGGCACGCCGGGCGGCGACGTCCAACCCCAGTCCATGGTCCAGTTGTTCTTGAACGTGGCAGAGTTCGGGATGGAAGTGCAGGAAGCCATCGAAGCGCCCCGCGTTTCAACCTGGGGCTTCCCCAACTCCTTCTGGCCCCACGCCTACAATCCGGGCTTCGTTGGGGTGGAAGGCCGCATCGATCCCAAGGTTGTTGAGGACCTGCGCCAGCGCGGCCACACCGTTGAAGTCTGGGATGACTTCACCTACCGCATGGGTTGCCTCTGCGCCATCCACGTCGACCAAGAACGTGGCAGCCGCAACGGCGGCGCCGACCCCAGAAGGGACGGATACGCCATGGGGCGGTAGAATTGCATTCAGCAGATTCAAAAAGAGCCCCGGCAGTTTCTGCCGGGGCTCTTTTCTTTTGTTTCAAAGATGACTGACGAAGAAGCGCGGGCCCCCCCCAGACCCAACCCCCGGCCCCGGGGGGGGAATGATTATCAAAAAATTAACGGTAGAAATAAAACCATACCCC
>CAYXDE010000093.1:0-342 GCA_964463525.1 uncultured Dehalococcoidia bacterium
TGGCTTTGTAGTTGGAGCGGCCCGTCTTGATCGCGTCTATGAACGAAGCCTTGGTGTCCAACCTGGCCGTGGTGTGGGTGTAGATCAGGTCGTCGGCTAATATCTCGTCCAATGCAGCCACATCGCCGCTGGTCATCGCCGCTATGCGGCGGTCTTCCATCGCTAGTATCTCGTCCATTTCTATCTCCTCTTGATTACGAATTTCAAGTCCGCCCACGAGGGCTCCTAGTCGGGGCAATCAGACACTAGCGCTCCTGGAGCACAGCGCCCGACAGCTCGGCAATCTTGTTCACTTTGACCAACACGGCAACGCCCAGGCGTTCCGGGTCCCGTTCTAGTTTT
>CAYXDE010000093.1:354-7902 GCA_964463525.1 uncultured Dehalococcoidia bacterium
CCTCGACCGTGCGTGACATGACGTCTTCTCTTATGGTCCCCGATTCGTGCACCTCCGCTGTGCCATAGAAACGCCACCGGACCCGGTCGGTCATGTTGTTGTACAGGACCGTGATCTTGGGGTTGTTCGCAACGTTCTCCAGGGCTGTTCGTTTCGCCCGCTCCCAATAGGCCAGAGTCTCAGAGTCATAGACCATCACGCTGCCCTTGAGGCTCAACTGCGGCTGGCCGTCTTTATCGACGGTGCCTATGGTGCAGTCCCAGCCGTCGGCGTGGTTCCGGTCCACCAACTCCTTCATCTGTTCGGTCATCTCGATCATTGCGCGTCAATCTCCCTAAAGCTAGGCAAACCCCTTGGATTCCCAAGTATACCCTTTCCAGACCTTTGCACACTGATCAGTCTTCGCAGCCGCATGTGCGGCCCGTTTGCTACAATTCCCGTAGCAATCACACCAAGCGACTTTTAAGGGGACTCAAACAACAAAATCTTGGGGGAATCAGGAGAACTATCATGGCACAAGAACCAAATGTTATCGATCTGTATGAAGGAGCCGTACAACAGATGCTGCCCATCCTGGGGGGCGTCAAAACCGACCAGCTCGGGGCCTCAACGCCCTGTAGCGAATGGACGGTCCAAAATCTGATGATGCATAACATCAAAGTAACCGGCTTCGTTCAAGGAACGATCAAAGGCAACAATACCGTAAACGCCATGGAAGTCGAAGGCCCTCTCCCATCGGAAGGAGCAGTGGACGCCTTCACAAAGGGAACCAATGACGTTCTGAATCTACTGAAGACCACCGACGACCTGATGGAGGTCATCGAAACGCCCTTTGGCGCCATGCCCATCGCTCATTTCGCCATGTTCCCGACCATCGACATCATCATTCACAAGTGGGACATAGCTAAAGGGACGGGCCAGAGCACGGCCATAGACGCGGGTCTGGCAGAATCAACTTTCGGGGCGCTGCAGATGGGCGCCGAGATCGGCCGCCAGTTCGGGCTTTTCGCGTCCGAGGTAGAAATACCCCTCTCCGCCAGCATCCAAGACAAGCTCCTAGCCGCCAGCGGCCGCACACCGTAAGCCAGCGGCACGGTCGGTTAGTGGGGCTCTACGAGGCGGTGGACTGAACGTCCACCGCCCTTTCGTTCCCAAACTATTGGGACCCTGCTGTTGTGCCCTTATTTCAGGACAACGCGATGCCGCACGTCTTCTTCGATTTCTATGTTATTCAACACGTAATGTGCCCACAGTGGCATCAACAAGACTATGCCAATGACGGTAGCAATCAGAAGAAGGCTGGCAAGGCCATACAGGAATATCAGAGGGAATGAGCGAAACCTAAACCGCAACCTATATCTTGTTTCCCACATGTTGACCATAAGAGCATCTCCTTTCATGAAGCCGTCTTATGCCTGTCTCTTAATTTTACATCGCATCGCGATGTCACCACTTTCCGCCTTTGATAACATCCTAGATCATTCAGCTCGTCAGCCACCGGTATCATGAGATTCACAAAGCCAAAGGAGAATCAGCCATGCTGTTCCAGGCAACGCTTACACACTCCCCGGAAAGCTGCCCAGGTCCGCGGGGTGGGCCACCAGTCACGGACTGGCCTGCCCGGGCCGCGGAAGTCGGGATTAACCTTATATCAGCCGTTCAATGCCAGATGTCCCACTCCCAGTATTTCGTCGTGGAAACCGATGAATATACCAAGCTGCACGAGTTCTTCATGCCGTTTCAGGGTATAGCCACTGCCGATTTCACCCCGGTCCGGGACCTGATGGACCTGTAGTGCCAACGGGACCGGTTAGCCCATGAAAGCCCGGTGCTGGTATGTTGGTGGGGCTGGGTCACGTGGCTAGAAAAGGCTGGTCCGGCATGATTGAATGACCTCAGCCAAGATGTTCTTCGTTCGCAATCACGCCTCTGAGATTAGGGTCCATGCCTGAAGGGAACCTCTACGAGCTCCTTCAAGTTGAGCCGTCGGCCGGCCTTCCGGAGATTCGGGCAGCTTACCGTCGTCTGGTCCTCCAATATCACCCGGACCGCAACCCCGAGGCCGACGCCCAGGAGATGACCCAAAGGCTCAACCGGGCCTACGAGGTACTGAGCGACCCAGCCCAAAAGGCGGCTTATGATTGGCGTCTCTCCGGCGAGCCCGGTAGGCCGCCAGGTTGGGAAGACCAAGAAAGGGTCGATCCATCCTCTGGTCCGAGGTCCGGCGTCCGTTTCTTCGGCGGCCTGCCCCGGTCGGCCTGGTTGGCCGGGACCGGGGCCGTTGCCATAGCTGCGGTCGTGGTGGTAGTCGTGGTATTGGCGGGAGGCGGCGGTTCTAACAACGCCAGCCAGACCGTCCAAGTTATCGCGCCGGTTGTCACGCCTGGCCTCACACCAACTATCGGTCCGGCAGGCACCGGTCCCACTGAAGGTCCAACTCCAGTTCCGCCCACACCCCCACCAAACCCTGCTTTCTTGTTCGAGAGTGGCGAAGGCTTTGTCAGGAACGGCGACTTTGAACGGGCGATCGAAGAATTTACCGGAGCCATTGATCTGATCCCAACCTACGGGTACGGCTATCAGATCAGGGGCGACGCCTATTTTCAGCTTGCTCAGTTCGAAGCGGCCATTCTGGATTACGACAAGGCCATAGAGCTGGACCCAAACGACAAGGCTGCTCACAGCGGCCGGGGCAGCGCCCGCTATCAACTGGGCCAGTTTGAGCAGGCGATCGATGATTTCGACCAAGCGATCATCTTGGACCCGAGGTCTGCGTCGACCCTCAATCGACGGGGGCTCGCCTATCGTGCATTAGAGGAATTCGATCTCGCCAAGCGCGACATCGATGCAGCCTGTTCACTGGACAGCCAGTTCTGCTCGCCCCTGCTGTCAGTGGCCCCCACGGCCACCCCTGTTCCAACGCCCACACCGGCGCCAACGGCCACACAACGACCTCCGCCCACACAACCTCGGGGCAGACGTGAGAATTTCGTGTTCCCCGTCTCGGTCGTGTCCGTAAAGTCGTCGGTGTCTATTCGGATCGAGTAATACCGGCGGCCAGCCCGACACTGTTGACGCTGGGCATAGCCGCATTCTATAGTCTTGCACATCCTCAAGGTCCGGACCTTCGAGGCCATCCAGGAAGAATCGATCCGGCACAGAAGGGGCCATTAAATGGCGGAAGCCCGCATTCCCTCAGAAGCAATCGAAGCTCATGGCTTAAGGGCCACTGGGCCTTTCATATTAGGCGGACTCAGCGTAGGCCACGGGGTCTTCCACTGGTTCAGCCAGAGCTTCTTTGTGATGCTGCCAGAGGTCGTGGCCACCTTTGGACTGAACGGACTTCAGGTTGGCGCCATTGCCACAACCCGTGAGGTGGTCTCAGGGATCATCGCCCTTCCCGGCGGGGTTGTGACAGACATGGTCCGGCGGCACTGGGGTCTGGTGCTTGCGGCCTGCATGGGCCTGTTTGGTGTGGGTTGGCTGATAATGGGGATCGCGCCGGTCTTTCCGGTCTTGTTGGTGGGGATGGCCGTGGTAGCAGCCGCGGCATCCATGTGGCACCTGCCCGCCGCCGCCGCTTTGTCCCGGCGATTCGTCGACCGACGCGGTTCCGCACTCTCGATTCACGGCGTCGGTGGCAATATCGGCGATGTCCTCGGCCCGGCGCTGACCGGGGTCCTTCTTATCACCCTCTCCTGGCGCGGGGTGCTCAGCATATACGCCGCGGTCCCTCTGTTGCTCGTCTTCCTGGTTTTTTGGGCGTTTCGCGATATCGGCCAGGCAGGTTCTGAGCATCAACAACCTTCGGGGTTCCGGGAGCAGATGACCAACACCCGGCTGGCCTTCCAAGAACACCCACGACTTTGGGGAATCATGGCCGTGGCCGGCCTTCGCGGCATGGCCAGCGTGGCGTTCCTGCCCTTCCTAGCCCTCTATCTGGGGCTTGATGATGAACTGGGCCTGGGCAACGCAGCCCTGGGCCTGCACATCGCTCTGCTGGTGGGTGTGGGAGTAGTGGCAACTCCGGTCGTAGGCTACATCTCAGACCGTTTCGGAAGGAAATTGGTCCTGGTTCCCGAGATGATAGCGCTCTGCGCCCTCTCAGCGCTGCTAGTGCCATTCGGTGAGGGTATCGGCCTGATCGTCATCCTCGCGCTGATGGGCCTCTTCTTCTTCAGCGACCAGCCCATCTTGACCGCAGCCGCCCTAGACACCGTGGGCCAAGGAGTGGCCGCCAGCGCCCTAGGGGTCTTCTCCTTCTCCAGGTTCGCCCTGGGCGCCGCATCCCCCATCATCGCCGGCGAACTGTTCGACGCCGTCGGCATAGAATCAACCTTCTTCTACATCTCCGGAATCTACCTGCTGGCCACGCTGGTTTTGCTGGTAGTGCCGCTGGCGGTGTCGGCCCAGCCAGGGGAAGAGGGCGGCTAGGGTAAATGAGCAAGTCATCGAATGAATAACGAAAGGCCCCCGGAAAAATCTGGGGGCCTTCTTAGTCTGCGGTTATGGTAGCGGGTGGTGGACTTGGACCAACGGCCTCCGGGTTGTGAGTTCAAACTTTGGAATGTTTATCGATGGCAGTCCCAGCACAAAATCTCGCAATTACTAAAGGTATCCGGGCCACCAGACTCAACCCTGTTCCGCCGTCTATTTTGCTGGTACTACTCTTGTCATCATCAACCATCGCAAGCATGGAAAGAACTCGCCATCTGTCGTTCCAGGGGCGTCTCCCTAATTCCTACACATTTTCCCCATCAAGCGTTTAGGAGCTCTACATAAGGCGTATAGCAAAATACTCTCCCTCTCTTCTGGCCGGTCACCTCTCGAACAAGTCCTAACGAAGAGAGCTGCGCCATTAGTCCATTTGCCGTCGGATATGCAATCCCAAGCAAAGCGCTTACGGAGTTCACTTGTAGATAGGGCCGCTCGAACAAGATATCGAGCAGTTCCACTCCTTTGGTTGAAGCAGAGTATTTGGATTGGATCAAGTGGCGATGATCCTCGCGCATCACAATTATCCTATTGACTCTTTCTGACGCTTCAAGGGCCACCTTCCAAACGGCGGTGAGAAAGAATTTGAGCCACCCTTCCCAATCACCATGGTCTCTCACCGCTTGCAGACGCGCATAGTATTCAGCTTGATACTCTCTGAGATAGGCACTCACGTATAGCAATGGTCGATCGAGCACACCACGTTGGCACAGGTAAAATGTAATGAGTAACCGACCCATGCGCCCGTTCCCATCAAGAAAAGGGTGAATGGTCTCAAACTGAGCGTGAATCAAGCCGATCTCGATTAGATCGGGGTACTTAGGTTCTTGATTTATGTATGTTTCAAGATCTCCCATTTGAGCGTCGATTTCATCGGCAGGCGGAGGCACATAAAAGGCTTCGGAAATCGGTGCCCCGTCGTAAGGTCCTAGCCAGTTTTGCCTTGTTCGGAATTCTCCGGGTGTCTTGTCTCCTCCTCGTGCCCCTTTCAATAATTCAGCGTGAATTTCTTTAAAGAGCCGGTTGCACAACGGAAGCTCGCTCAGCCTGTGCATCCCGTGATCCATAGATCGGATATAGTTGCGCACTTCTCTAACGCCGGCGGGGATTCTGGTCCGTCTAGTAGCTTCATACTCCAATACATCGCTCAAAGACGCTTGGGTCCCTTCGATTTCAGAGCTAAGTACAGCCTCTTTCCTCGCGTACATACTGACGAACCGCTCTTGATTCGGTAAAATGGTTGCAGCTGCATTCAACTTACCCAATGCCAGATTGGCGTCTGCCACTAGCTTCAATAACTCTTGGTCGATTGCCAATGGCGGGATTGGTGGCAGACTACTGGGTATGAAAGCACGATACCCCTCTGGTTGGGAAACATAGTTACCAGACCTGCCTTCCGTTTCAACAGATGTTGTCACAGTAATAACCTTCCCTTTCTTAACCAGGTTCTTTTGTTGCAGTATTAACTTAATGCATGATAACAATTAATACCGGGACATGTAAATGGAATAGTGAAGACAGAGGTTAACAACCAGGGTCTTAATTTTTCAGCAGTCGGCGTAGTCTATATCGAATTTCGCCAACTATTATCCACGCGACAGCTACCGGGGAAATTGCCGGTCCGTAGCACGCCGTTACGATAGCGCCAACTGCGCTCCTACAGCACAGAAGCCAGAATCTCGGAAAATTGACGTTCCATGCCCAGGTGAGACCCCAATTTCGCCTTGAGCGATCTTGATTGAATAACCCCGTCTGTCCCGTTTGACGAAGATATGACTCCCACCAAAAATCGAACATGTGATCAACCAATCGGGAAAGCTTCTTCGAACAGACGGGTTAGCAAACAAAAGAAGGCCCCCAGATTTATCCGGGGGCCTTCCTAGTTTACAGTTTTGGTAGCCGGGATTGGACTTGGACCAACGACCTTCGGGTTATGAGCCCGATAATACTTACCCTACGGAACAACTTCCCAGATCTGGCGGCTGCCTTCTACTGTATTGATATTGAATTGCCTGACGGACTCTATGGTCTCCGGGGATAGCTCATCATAATTGGTGCGCTGATCGTTGAAGTACGAATCTAGGCTTTCAACTTCAATCTCGAATGCGATGGTGTCCATTCGGTCCGTGTAATCCAGGTAGATCTTGCCCGTTTTATTGCCATCGTTGGCCCAAGAATCCCTGACCGATTTCACGACCTCCAAGCACTCAGGCACCTTTCCCCGGGCACACTTCCAGACGTTTCTCACCATGTACATTTTCCATCTCCGCATTACATGTGTTTGGTGGAATAAAAAGCCCCGGTTCCATCTCTGGGAACCGGGGCTTTATTTACGCTTAGGTTTTGGTAGCGGGGGTTGGACTCGAACCAACGACCTTCGGGTTATGAGCCCGACGAGCTGCCACTGCTCCACCCCGCGTCGTGTGTGCTTGGGTTATGAGCCCGATTCTTCCACTGCTGGAAGAACCACTGCTCCACCCCGCGTCGTTACCAGCCGTCAGACTTTCCCGGAACTCCCCCTTTCATAAAGGGGGCCGGGGGGATTTATCCCAGCTGACAGCCAAGAGAAATAGAAACTGTTAGTAGTCTTTTGTAACCAAGAAGATGCCTGATCGCTGCCAGCTGTTAGCTGACAGCTTCGCTTGGTATGAAATTCATTGCGTGGGTCAAGCCTCTCGACCGGTTAGTACCGGTATGCTGAAGATGTTGCCATCCTTACACATCCGGCCTATCAAGCAGATAGTCTCTCTGCAGTCTTACTCCCTAACTTAATAGGGAAGGGAGGCCTCATCTTGGGGGCAGCTTCGCGCTTAGATGCCTTCAGCGCTTATCAATACTAAACATGGCTACCCAGCGCTGCTCCTGGCGGAACAACTGGCACACCATAGGTTTATCCCTTCCGGTCCTCTCGTACTAGGAAGAGGTTCCCTCAAGCCTCCTGCGCCCACGGCGGATAGAGACCGAACTGTCTCACGACGTTCTGAACCCAACTCACGTACCCCTTTAACCGGCGAACAGCCGGACCCTTGGGACCGCCTTCAGCCCCAGGATGGG
>CAYXDE010000094.1:0-7721 GCA_964463525.1 uncultured Dehalococcoidia bacterium
CGGTTAATGCTCCTATTGGTGGAATCTACCGCAGGTCCAACAGATACCCGATCAGGGCATCTATCTCTTCATCGCTTAGGTCCGCTGTCCCGTTCTGATAAAGGACCGCGCGCCCGGACATATAGTTGCCGGGCTTCATGTCTTCTGGGTCGTGAATCCAGTCCCGAAGGGTGGTCTCCGACAGGTCGATTATGCCTGCCGCCAAAGTGTGGCGGGACCTAAGGTCCGTCAGGTTAGGCGCCGGCACCGGGGAGATGTCCGCCCCAGTCAAGAAACCTTCCAAACGACTGGCCGAAAGCGCGGGGTCGTCGGGACCGTCTATCGTGTGACACAGGGTGCAGTTGGCCGCGAAGACCTGTTGACCCTTCTTTGCCTTGTCTGTGTTGGTGGGCGGAGGGCCGTAGTCGGCTGCCCAGGAATCGAACTCATCCTGCTCCATGACCGTGACACGGAAACGCATCAGCGCGTGGGCCAGACCGCAGAGCTCGGCACATTGACCGTACAGCGTGACCGGCAGATCTTCGTCGATCTTGTCAGAGTCGGCCTGGAACCACATGGTGTTCACGTGGGTCGGCACCATGTCGACCTTGCCGGCGAGTTTCGGGACCCAGAAGCTGTGAATCACATCATCGGATTCCACGGAAATCTCTATGGGCCGGTCAACGGGAATCCGCATCTCGTTGGCGGTGATGATCTTCTTGCCGTTGCCGGCATCGGGGTATTCAAACTCGAACCACCACTGGTGGCCCGTGACATTCACCTGGAGGGCATCGGGGGAGTCTTTGGGCGGGTTTTCAAGATCGAAGAGGGTGAATACGGACCAGATGCCCAGACCCAGAACGAGGATCGTGGGAATGATGGTCAGCACAACTTCCAATGTAGTGTTGCCGTGAATCTGCGGAGGCTTGTCGTCGCCCGGCCGCCTGCGGTACCGGATGATCGCGTAGAGCAATACGCTCTCTACTATGACGAAGACCGCAACCATGACCCACATCAGCACGTTGAACAGGTCCAACTGCTCCTGGGCTACGGGGCCAAAGGCTTCCCAAGTGGACTGGCCGTCTTTGGTACAGCCGACTGCAAACAAGAAAAGGGCCGCCATTAGACCGAATAGAACCGAACGGTTCTTCAGACTACTGCGGCGTCTTGTGGGTGCGTTGGATTTCATGGCGGAAGGTTTGCCGGTTGGTCCTTCCTGCCGGAAGGGCGACAGCCCCATTGTTTGTCTCCCGGGATTTATTTAGCGCGGCGACACACTAAGCAGGCCGTTTTCAAGGGCAAATCAGGCCGCGATTCGACCCGAAATTGAGCGTGTATGTGCCAGATTTCACTAACCTGTGGCAACTTACCACAGGCCCAACAGGCCTGTCAACGCATCTGAGCACGGGTCGCGCCAGGTGCGGTTTCATGGGAAAGGAGGCTCAAAAACGATAGACGGCGTCGGCCAACATCACAGAGAACAACAGCGTGAGATAGAGGAGAGAGTAGAGGTAGAGATGCTTGGCCCGGCGGATGCTGTACGCCGCTTTCAGCTTCCAGGCCAACGCAATGAACACTGCTCCCAGGGCCGCGGCGGAAGACAGGTAGATCAGGCCGACCGCATCCGAAGCGCCGAAGAGCAGCGTCAGCGCCACCAGCGCCAAACTGTAGATGAAGATGTTTTGCGCCGTGCGTTCTTCGCCCACCACCACCGGCAGCATGGGCACCCCCGCTTCTTGGTAATCGTCTTGGATCATCAAAGCCAAGGCCCAGAAGTGGGGTGGGGTCCAGAAGAAGACGATCGTGAACATATAGAGGGCCGGCAGGTCCAGGCTGCCTGTCACTGCCACCCAGCCGACCATCGGCGGTATGGCGCCAGCCGCGCCGCCAATCACTATGTTCTGCGGTGTGTTGCGCTTGAGCCAGCCGGTGTAGACCAGCACGTAGAACAGAGTTGCTGCCAAGGTTAGGCAGGCTGCGAGCAGGTTCACCCAGTAAGCCAGGACGAAAAATGCGCCTACGTTCAATGCGATGCCAAAGACCAGGGCGCTAAGTGGCTGGACCCTGTGACTGGCTACCGGACGCCGCACGGTGCGGGACATGATCGAGTCGATGTCCTGGTCGAGAAAGTGGTTGATGGCGTTGGCTCCGCCGGCTCCAAGGGCCCCGCCGGCACTGACCAAGGCCAGGGTCTGCAGAGACGGTATCCCTTCTGCCGCCAGGAACATTCCGCCGATGGCGGTGATCACCAACAAGACGATGATCGGCGGCTTCATGAGTGTCAGGTAATCGTTGGCCAGGCCTATGATGCCGCTGGGCCGCTCGATCGCTGACTGGCCAGACTCCACTCCCTCAGCCATTGCTAGTGCCGGACCAGCGGGTGCCGGGATTGGAGAACGTCATGACGATGAGCCCGGACACGGCGATCCAGACCGATGTTGCCATGGCCAGATGCAGCGCCCGTGTTTCTTCGTTGAAATCGGCCCAGACCACGCCGGCGCCAACCAAAACCTGGGCAACGAAGAGGGCCACGGCAGCCATGGAGAATATCCGTATCTCCAGCGGCTGAGTCCTGCCTCTGAATCCCAGGTGCAGGCTATATAGGACGAAAAGACCGACCCCGGCAGCCACGTATCTGTGGAACATGTGAATGATTTGCAACCGCTCGTTGGGGAAGGAATTGCCTTCCAGGCAGATGGGCCACTCCGAGCAGGCAGCGAACGCGCCGGTGATGGTCACATAAGCGCCGGATAGCAGCAACAGGAAAACGGCAACCCCGGAGACTAGAGCCAGGAGAGGGAATCTTCGTGTCTTGCCCGCAGCCCAGTCCGGCATCTCCATCTTTAGCGGCCCCCGGTAGGCGACTACCGCCAAGACTACCAATACGGCGACCAAGGTTTCGCCGACCGCAAGGTGGGCCATGACTGTAGAACCGGGCAATTCGCTCAACACTGTAGCCCCGCCCAACCCTGCCTGAGCTAGCACCAGCACAAATGCCAGGGTGGCCGGGACCAATATCCATCGTTCCCGCTTATACCGCATCCAGGACGCGATGAATAGAAATAGGATCAGAGGTCCGACGACGAAGGACGCCAATATCCGGTGTGAATACTCGATGATGGCTTCAGTATTGAGTGGAGGGAAGATACCGCCGTCGCAGCCGGGCCAATCGGGGCAGCCAAGGCCGGATTCGGTAACGCGGACCACTCCGCCCAGGATCACCAGAGCGAATGTTGCGAGGACGGTGAATGCCGCGATCCCACGGAACCAACTGTGAAAACCGGAGCTGTTGCCTAGGTCCATGTTGGTGACCCAGTCAGGGAATCTGAAGGTTCTGTTATTTCGTGGGCGTTTAGCATGCAACGGGATTGGTGGCTGCGTGTCATGGGGTTCCTGGTTGGCGGTCTCGGTTAAACGGGGCTAGACGCCGCGTTTCCATGAGACTCGTGGGGCAATATATGTGGCAAAGTAGTAATCAGATCAAAGGGCGGGAAAGTGCCGCCACAGCGGATGGAACACTATCATAGGGCCCATTTGGTGTCAATGAAAAACGTGCCTGGCTACGCACGGCGTGAGCAGCCCGTGGCAGTGCGCCGGCGTCCCTCTTGAACCGGTGGATCGTGGCGGCGTCACCGAGTTGGGACAGTCCGGTTCACGTCCAGACTGTGTTATCATTTCCTGCGCTATTATGGAGCCTGCCGTCCAAGTCGAAAATCTAGTTAAACGATTCGGTTCATTCACCGCGGTTGACGGGGTGTCATTTGCCGTTGAGCGTGGTGAAGTCTTTGGGATATTGGGCCCCAATGGGGCTGGAAAGACCACCACTCTGGAGATCATAGAGAGTCTTCAGAAACCAACGGAGGGCCGGGTCAGCGTTCTGGGACTGGAAGTGCAGTCCAACGCCGCCAAGGTCAAAGCGCGCATCGGCGTGCAACTTCAGGCTTCCGCCTACTACGGTTATCTCAACCTCAAAGAGATCCTGGCCCTGCTGGGCAGTTTCTACCCCTCTAAAGCCACTCCAGAAGCCCTGCTTGATCAAGTCGGCCTGGCCGATAAGGCTGCCAGCCGCATCGCGGAGTTGTCCGGCGGCCAGCAGCAGAGGTTCGCCGTGGCAGCCAGCTTGGTCAACAATCCCGAAGTCGTGATTCTGGACGAACCCACCACGGGCTTGGACCCACAGGCCCGCCGCAACCTCTGGAGTCTGATCCGGGATGTCAATGAGCGCGGGGTTACTGTGCTGCTCACCACCCACTACATGGAAGAGGCAGAGGCCCTCTGCGGCCGGCTCGCCATCATGGACCATGGGAAGGTGATGGCATTGGACACCCCCCGTAACCTGATCAACGGGTTGGAAGCCAGTTACACCGTGAAATTGACCATGGAAAAGCCCATGACCGAGGCGCAATTAAAGTCGCTGAACGGCGGGGTAGAGGTGGTCCAGTCTGGAGAACAATACCGGGATGACGCCGGGACCGAGAACACCTATCTGCTCAGGTTGGCCAGCAGCCCATCGGCTTTGAAGGCGATGCTGGATGAGATATCCAAGGCCGGCCTGGGCTTGGAGAACCTGCAAGTAACGCCCATCACTCTGGAAGATGTCTTCCTTGAGTTGACCGGCAGCGAACTTCGAGACTAGCTTTGATCGCGTTGGTCCTTGCCAATATAAAGATGATGGCGCGCAACCGTCAGGCCATCTTTTGGGCGCTGTTCTTCCCTCTCATGTTGGTGGTGGTGTTCGGGCTGTTCGACTTCAATGGGGTCGGTGTGGCCGATGTGGCTGTGATTGACCAGTCCGGCGGCCCCAGGGCCGAGGTATTCCGGGAAAGGCTTGAAGCGATAGAGTTTTTGGACCTGGAGTTTGACGATTTACCCCCGGGTGAAGCCAGGGAGAAGGTGGCCGACGGCGACCTGGGTTATCTGATCATCATCCCGGACCTGTTCGACGACCCTGCAGGGCAGGCCCAAGCTCAAGGGCCGGCCCCGGTGTCGCTGGTCTACAGCACCCGCAACCCCGACCGTAATCAGTTGGTGGACGGCGCCGTCCGCAATCTGGTGTCTGATATCCACTCGGACGGCGCGCCCGTGGTCCCGTCCCGGCTGCTCACCGCCGATGTGATCCAGGTGCCGGAGGTAGATTACTTCGACAATGTCCTTCTCGGCCTGTTGGGGCTGGGGATTATGACCAACTCCATCATTTCCATCGCCGTTCGGATCAGCACCTTCCGCAATCAGTCGATACTGAAACGGCTGCTGGTGACGCCCCTTTCCATATGGAAATTCTTCGCCGCTGAGATTACCGCCCACGTTTTATTGGCCCTGGTGCAGGCTGGGATCATCCTGGCGCTGGGAGTGTTCGTGTTTGGCGGGAAGGTCCATGGGAATCTTCTATGGGTGCTGGCCATAACGGCCCTGGGCAGCGTTGTGTTCTTGAATATCGGGTTCATATTGTCCGCCTGGGCAAAGTCGCCTGCGGCGGCCTCGGGCATGGGGAATGCCGTAACGCTGCCGATGATGTTTTTGGCGGGGACCTTCTTTTCAACCGCGGCCTTGCCCTGGATCCTGCCCCAGTTATCGCTGGCCCTGCCCTTAACGCCCATGCTTGGCGCGCTGCGGGACGTGGCCATAGACAGCGAACCCATCTGGGACACCTGGCCCTACCTGGCGGCCCTGGGAGGCTGGGTGGTGGCCACCGGCCTGGCGGCAGTCAAGGTGTTCAAGTTCGCATGACGGCTGGAACAGGGAAGCTGGCCGTGGCTTCGGTCGGGGGCGTGTGCCTCCTGCTTCTCGCGGCGGCATGCGGCGGAGACGGCGGAAAGACCGTGACCGGCCTGGTTGTGGAGGCTGTTGAACGAAACCTTGTGGAGATCGAACTGCTGAAGGTGCGCGATAGATCTGGCAAGACCTGGGAGTTCACCACGGAACGTCGGAATGAGCGCCGCCCACCTGAAGCAACATCAAGTCCTAGGTCAAGGCGTGGTTGTGGTCTATAAGGAAGAAGCCGGCCGATTGATCGCCACCGACATTCGCGACCTCGCTACCCCTTAACTCCTGGCCTTTAGAGAGTCTCCAGCAGCCTGGCCTCTATCTCATCGGCGGTGGTGAACTGCTCGAACTTGGCCTGAACTAAACCCTCACTGTCGACGACGAACGTCCAAGGCTCGGTGGGCAGGCCCCACTCTTCCACTGCAGCGACCAGGTCTCCTGTGGGCCGTTCTCCTTCCGCCATATGAGGGTCTTCAAAGACCTCAACGTGGATATAGTTCGCCCGGTCTCCCACGCTTTCCTTGACCTTGCTGAGTTCGCCTACCTGTGGCCCACAAGTGGCGCTGACACAGAACGCTGGCGTGGCAAACACCACCACCAATGGCTTGTCCTGGGCAAGGGCCTCGTGGATGGACAGTTCATACAGGTCTAGGTCCGGCTCGAGAGCGCTGGTTATGTGCGAGATGTCTTCTGCATCACCTGCGGTGTGGGTCACGCTGGCCGGCGCCGCGGACCCGATGGCTGGGGTGCTGGTCTCTTCCTTTAGGATGAAGCTTGCTTGGGCGAAGATCTGAGTGCCCTCATTGGAGGTATAGTTGGCGTCGATCTCATAGATTCCGGCGATGTCCAAGTCGAGGTTGGCGGCAAAGACGCCACCCACGGCAGTGGGCCAGTTGGTGAATGTCGCGGTCACGGAGTCCTTGAGTTCCCGGCTGTCTTCGCCGGGGACCAAGAAATAGGCATCCACCTCAGACGTTGCGCCGGGTACCGGCATCCCCTCCTGGTTTATCACCCCGAATAGGACGCGGCTTTCCCCCACTGCGAGGTCCGTCGTGATGACGATGGCGGAATATTCCGGACCTCCCGCTTGCTGTTCGCTGGAGATGATTGGGTCTTCTGAGTCTGATGAACATGCCGCCGCGAGCATGAGCAGCAACGGGACCAATAAGACGAGAGTCCCGCTATTGATCGCCTTCGTGATCTGTCCAAGGCGGCTTGTTGGGTTCTGTATCAAATCTGTTCCTTCCTATCCTGGGCGGGCCTGGGCGGGCCGTGGGCGCGCATTCATCTACTTGAGTATTCGATGCCAAGTTCAACCGATCAGATACCGCGGCTAAGCCGCCTAGAGGTTCATCCCCCGGCCGGCCCCGCCTTCAACGGCGATGGTCTGGCCCGTGATAGCGCCTGCCCGGTCGGAGACCAGGAACACGATCAGGTCGGCGATGTCCTGGGATTCCACCATGCGGCCGATGGGTATATCGGCAACGGCCCGGCGTTCCATCTCATCCACCGGCACGCTGGCATGCTCGGCGCGGGCGTTCAGACTGCGGGTCTGCCGCTCAGTCCTGGTTGTGCCTGGATGGATGCAGTTGACCAGGATCCCGTCCGACGCGAAGGCGTCAGAGAGGTTCTTGGCCAGATTGGACACCGATGAATTGGTTACTCCATTGCTGTTGGCCAGGGTGTTGGCTTGCCGGGCAGCCATGCCGCCGATATGGATGATCCTTCCGCCGCCCCGGGCCTGCATGTGGGGGATCACCTCTCTGGAACAACGAACATAGCCCATGACTTTAACATTGATATGGTTCAGCCAGTCTTCGTCTTCCAGGTCCATGAAAGCCGCGGCCCTGGAATTCACTGCGTTATTGACCAGAAAATCCACTCCGCCGAACTCTGACACCGTGGCTGCAACCAGGTTCTTGATGTCATCCGGTTTGCCCGTGTCCGCCTGTACTGCCAGGACGTTCCGGCCGGTCTTA
>CAYXDE010000095.1:0-7365 GCA_964463525.1 uncultured Dehalococcoidia bacterium
GTTCAGCGTCCAGCTTGGAGCGATGTGCTGCTTCGACTTCCACACGGCCGATACAATCATGTTGCGCCCGCACTAGGGCGACGAACGCGTCTTGGAGGCCATCCATGCGGATATCTAGGGGCGCCTCAAGGACCGCTTCGCCTCCCCGTTCGCCACGCGCGGCGCGTTGGCGGCGTTCCCGGCGGGGAGCGTCTTGTTCCTCTCCACCTTCACCCTCGGCTTCGGTTTCGCCTTCTCCGTTCCCGGAGTCAACGATCTCTTCAGCCTCGGCTACGGTCTCTTCCGACTCTTCTATGTCTTCGGGTTGCTGTCTTTCGTCATCGAGCATCGTCGATCACTTCCTGGCATTTGGTGCAGCCTCGAACCCTGGAACCGGTGTCCAAGAAAATGGTCTTGGGCTTGGTGGGTTCGTTGCACTTATTACAGATCAAAACCACGTTAGACGCGTGGATGGACGCCTCTTTCTGGATCCTGCCGGACTGGCTTACACCAGGCCGTGCTTTCATATGCCGGGTAACCAGGTTAACGCCTTCAACGATGACCCGGTCCTGACCGGATATCTGACGTTCCACCCGGCCGGTCTTACCCTTCTCTTTGCCGGCTATCACCAGCACGTTGTCTCCGGTCCGTATGCGCATTACACAACCTCCGGAGCCAGGGATACTATCCTCATGAAACCTTTGTCTCTGAGTTCACGGGCCACCGGGCCGAAGATGCGGGTGCCCGTGGGCATCTGGTCCTCGCCGATGAGCACTGCTGCATTGTCGTCGAACTTGATGTACGTGCCGTCGGGGCGGCGCCGGGCCTGGGCCTGGCGTATCACTACCGCACGCACGATCTCGCCCTTGCGGACCGGCGAGTTGGGCGCGGCCTCTCTCACGTTGCAGACGACTACGTCGCCAACGTGGGCGTATTTACGTTTGCTGCTGCCAGGGATGTTGATGAGGCGGATAACCTTTGCCCCACTGTTGTCAGCAACCCTGAGCCGGGTATAGGTCTGGATCATTCCTCTTCTTCCTGCTCTTCGGCATCGGGTTCCGGCTCGGCCTCTTCAGCCTCGGCTTCCGGTTCTTCTTCGGCTTCAGGCTCGGATTCTTCTGCAGCCTCTTCGGCTACAGTTTCTCCCTCAACTGCTTCCGGTTCATCGTCGACCGATTCGGCGGCGGCTTCCGCCCGTGCCTCAGCAGCGACGATGCGCGGCTGCGTTATCTCCTGGCCCACATCGGTTTCCAGGTCGATCGGCCTAACGTCGGCCACCTGCTTGCGCTCCAGTATCTCCAAGAGGCGCCAGTGCTTGTTCTTGGAGATGCGCCTGGTCTCTTCGATACGTACCGTGTCGCCCAAGCGGCATTGGTTCTGTTCGTCGTGGACATAGAAACGGGCCACGCGCCGCATCTGCTTCCGGTAGATCCGGTGGCGTTGCTTCCAGACCATCTCCACGATGGCGGTCTTGTCCTGATTGGTCCGCACGACAGCGCCGACGCGGACCTTGCGCATGGATCTTGCCACTAACCAGCCTCCTGAATCTGCCGTTCTCTGATCACTGTCTGGAGCCTGGCGATGGTCTTTCTGACCGAGCTAGGTTCGTTGGTGTTGGTCAACTGGTTGGTCGCCGCACTGAACCGGAGGTTCATCAGCTCCCTGGCCGATTTTTCCAACTCCTCGTACAACTGATCGTTGCTGAGTTCTCTTATTTCGTGAACACGCATATTAAATTAAACCAGGCCGTTGGCCACGGCTGCGGCCAACCTGTCTCTGACCACCGTCTTGGTGGGAATGGGCAATTTCCGGGACGCCAAACGCAGCGCCTGGACGGCCTCTTCATGGGGCACGCCGGCCACTTCAAAGAGTATCTTTCCAGGCTTTACCACGGCTACCCAGTAGTCCACGGCAGCTTTTCCGCCGCCCATGCGGGTCTCGGCGGGTTTCTTGCTGACCGACTTATCCGGGAAGACGCGGACCCAGACCTGTCCGCCGCGCTTCAAGTGGCGCGTCACCGCGACACGGGCAGCCTCTATCTGGCGAGAGGTGATCCACGAGGCTTCCATGGCCTTGAGACCGATCTCTCCAAAAGAAACAGAGCTTCCGGTCATGGCGGCTCCCCGCATCTTGCCTCGGAAGTGTTTCCTGAATTTTGTTCGCTTGGGCTGCAGCATGGATCGCTCCTAGTCTTACCCTTAATCTAGGCTTATTCCGGGTTTTCCAGGTCGACGGCTTCGAGGGCTTCCTCGATGTCTTCGGCCTGAACAGTTACTTCGATGTTTTCCAGTTCTTCCTCTGCCTCTTCCGGCGTGGGAGGAAGGATCTCGCCGTGATAGACCCAGGTCTTGACGCCCACCTGACCCATGATGGTATGCGCTTCGGCCAGCGAGTAGTCGATGTCGGCCCGGAGAGTATGCAGGGGCACCTGGCCCATCATCAGCTTCTCCACGCGGGCAATCTCAGATCCGGTTATCCGGCCTTTGATGATGATCTTGATGCCTTCGGCCCCAGCCTGCATGCACCGCTGGGCGGCCTGGCGCATGGCCCGGCGGTAGGCGACCCGGCGCTCCAGCTGGTCCGCAACGTTTCGCGACACCAGGTAGGCGTTGGTCTCCGGCTGTTCTATCTCAATGATGTTCAGTTGTATCCGGCTCTCGGTGATGGCTTCGAGTTTGGCGCGCAGGTTCTTGACCCGTTCACCGTCCCGGCCGATCAGTATCCCGGGGCGGGCCGAGTGGATGTTGATCACACTGTCCTGGGCGCCCCTGTCTATTTCAACTTTGGCGATGCCCGCGTCGGAGAAAGCTTTGTATTCGTTCTTGATGCTTTCCCGCAGCCGCAGGTCTTGGTTCACGAGGTTACGGTAGGAACCGCTATTCTGCGCGTACCAGTGAGCCTTCCAGTCTTTGATGATACCCAGACGGAAACCGTAAGGGTGGGTCTTATGCCCCATTCCTAGCTCCTATCCTCGTCTTCGTCCACAACCACCATGACGTGGCTGGAACGCTTGGTGATCCGGCCGATGCGGCCTCTGGCCCTGGGCCGGAACCGTTTCAACGACTTGGCGTTGTCTGCCGATATATGGACGATCTTGAGATTGTCCCGGTTCATCAGCATGTTGTTCTCCGCGTTGGACGCGGCGGACGCTACGACTTTGTAGACCGACTTGGCCCAGGGCGAAGGCAACAGGCTTAGACTATTCAACGCGTCTTCAACCCGCTGGCCTCTGACTAGGTCCAAGATGGGCTTCAGCCTCTTTTGGGAGGCGCCCAATGATTTAGCTACTGCTCTTACCGGCGGCAAACTACTACCTCACCCGGCTGGTCCGTTCGGACCTTGATATATGTCCACGGTAGGTGCGGGTGGGAGAGAATTCGCCCAGCCGGTGGCCAACCATGTTCTCAGTGATAAAGACCGGCACGTGCCGGCGGCCATCATGTACGCCGATGGTCAGTCCCACCATCTCCGGCATGATCATGGAGGCCCTGGCCCAGGTCCGGATGACCGTATTGGCCCCGGAGCGCTGTACCTGCTCCACGTGTTTCATCAGTTTGGGATGTACGTACGGTCCCTTTTTTATCGATCGGGACATCCTAGCGTCTCCTAGTCCTGCGCATGATAAATTTGCCGGAGGCCTTCTTCTTGCGGCGCGTCTTGTAACCCAAGGTGGGTTTGCCCCAGGGCGTCTTGGGCCCCGGCATGCCGATGGGAGAACGTCCCTCGCCACCGCCGTGGGGGTGGTCCACCGGGTTCTTGGCGACACCGCGGACGTGGGGGCGGCGGCCTCTGTGACGAGACGCTCCCGCCTTGCCCAGGCTTTCATTCTTATGGTCTGGGTTGGACAGTTGCCCAACGCTGGCCCGGCAGCGAAGCAGCACCCGGCGCATCTCGCCCGAGGGCAGGCGCATCAGGACGTATTCGCCTTCCCGTGACAGCACCTGAGCGCCGGTCCCGGCCCCGCGGACGATCTGACCGCCCCGCCCCGGAGTGAGCTCCAGGTTGTGGACGACCGTTCCCGTGGGGATATTGGTCAGGGGCAGGCAGTTGCCCAAGCTGATCTCAGCGTCGGGTCCTGACTGCACGAAAGCGCCCACTTCCAAGCCGTGGGGCGCCAGTATGTAACTCTTCTCGCCGTCGACATAGTAGATCAGGGCTATGCGTGTCGTCCGGTTCGGGTCGTACTCGATGGACTTCACCCGGCCCGGTACGCCGTCTTTGATCCGCTTGAAATCTACCTTGCGGTACATCTGCCGTGATCCGCCGCCCCGGCTCCGCGAGGTTATGCGGCCCCGGTTGTTGCGTCCGGCATGATTCTGCTTAGGCTCAAGCAGGGATTTCTCCGGTTTCTTGGCGGTGATCTCCTCGAATGAGGCACGCACCGCGTTCCGGGTTCCCGGCGTCCTAGGCTTTAGGTTCTTCAATGGCATAGCGGGTCCCTACAGCCCCTCGATCAGGTTGATGCGGTCGCCCTGTTTCAGGGTAACAACCGCCTTCTTGGTGTCGGGGCGTTGCTTGATACGCGGGCCGTAGCGCTTCTTCTTGCCGTGCAGCTTGGTGATGTTCACGTCCAGCACGGTCACGCCGAAGTTCTTTTCGACGGCCTCTTTGACTTCTACCTTGTTGGCGCCTTCATTCACGTGGAAGGTGTACTTCCCCGATTCCTGCAGCAGGGTGCTCTTCTCCGTGATGGTAGGCTTGATGAGAACGTGGTGGATATCCATCTAAGCCTCCTCTTCCGGAGACTCGGGCGAAGCTTCTTCGGGAGTCTCAGCGGCCGGCTCATCCGACGCGGCGGCGGTCGTCCGCCGGCGGCGAGTCCGCGGCTTGGGAGTTTCTTCTTCAGTCGCCGCTTCAGCATCGGTTTCGGTACTAGCAGCGGTGGCCCTGCGGCGGCGCGGCTTGGGAACTTCTTCTTCAGTCGCCGTTTCAGCATCGGTTTCGGTACTAGCAGCGGCGGCCCTGCGGCGGCGCGGCTTGGGAGCTTCTTCCTCGGCTGCCGGCTCTGCGGTCGCTTCGGATTCAGCGGCAGGGGCCTCTTCGGGCTCGGCCACGGCGACGTCCGGCGCATCGGCCCCGTTAGCAGATGCAGCCCACTTTGCGCCGCGCCTGCCGTGGGGTTCGTTGGCCAGTGTCTCTTCCACCCAGCGTGCGGCTTCAACAGTCATGATGACGGTGTCTCGGGCCAGCAGTTCCTGGGCGTTCAGTTGGTTGGCGGGAAGGGTCCAGACCTTCTTGATGTTGCTTGCCGCCAGAACGACGTCCCGGTCGGTGCCCATGGTGACCATGATGGCCGAACCGGCGACAGATAGGTTTTCTAACAGTTGGGCCATCGACTTGGTCTTGCCGTCGATGGTGCTGGTGGAGTCCAGACAGAACAGCCGGTCCTGACGGGCTTTGTCCGACAGAACACAGCGAAGGGCCTGTCTCTTCATGCGCTTGGGCAGCGCCGCCCGGTAGCTGCGGGGATGGGGGCCGAACACCACACCGCCGTGACGCCATTGAGGGGCGCGGGTACTGCCCTGACGGGCCCGGCCGGTATGTTTCTGGATCCACGGTTTGCGGCCGCCACCGGAGACCTGTGCCCTGGTCTTGGTGTCGTGGGTGCCTTGGCGCTTATTGCCTTGGTAGATAACCATGGCTTGATGCACCAGGGAGGGGTTCATGGGCACGTTAAAGACTGCATCGTTGAGTTCGATGCTGTCTAGAGCGTCACCGCTTTGGTTCTTTACTGATACTTGCATCTGATTTCTTTACTTGCGCCGGATCTGGACCAGACTGTTGGTGGCGCCGGGGATACCGCCCTTGATCATGAGCAGGTTCCGTTCGGAGTCGATCTCAACGATCTCCAGTCCTTTGACGGTTATCCGGCGGTTTCCCATATGCCCGGCCATCTTCAGTCCTTTGTAGACCTTGCCGGGGGTGGTGCCGCCGCCGATCGAACCCGGGGCCCGTGCCCGGTCCGACTGACCATGTGTCCGGGGTCCGCCGCCAAAGTTCCAGCGTTTCATCACGCCGGCAAAACCGCGGCCCTTGGACTTTCCTATGACATCTATCTTTTCACCGGCTTCGAAGATATCTACTCCGATGGTCTGACCCACTTCAAACTCACTGGTGTCGTCGGTGGAAACCTCACGGAGGTACCGGCTGAGCCGGCTGTTCTTCAGGTGGCCGGCCTGGGGCTTGTTGCGGCGTTTGACATCGCCGAACCCCAGTTGGACCGCTTCATAGCCGTCGGACTCCATGGTCTTCACCTGGGTGACGACGCAAGGACCGGCTTCTATGACGGTAACGGGGACCATTCTTCCGTCTTCACGGAAGATCTGAGTCATCCCTATCTTTTTTCCAAGGAATCCCTGGAGCATCTTTGGTAGCCTTTCCTATCTATTTAGTAGATCTAGTTGCTAGAGCTTTATGGAGATATCGACGCCGGCCGGCAGGTTCAACCTGGTCAGCGAGTCGATGGTCTTCGAGGTGGGCTCTAGGATGTCTATCAGACGTTTATGAGTTCTGATCTCGAAATGTTCGCGGGAATCCTTGTCTACGTGGGGTCCGCGAATGACGCAGAACCGGCGGATGTGGGTGGGCAGCGGCACCGGTCCGGCGACGCGCGCCCCGGTCCGTTCGGCCGTTTCCACTATCTGGCCGGTGGAAAGGTCCAACATCTTATGGTCGAACGCTTTCAATATGATCCGTACTTTTTGCCGAGTTACCATATCCCTGCTTTTTGTTCTTCCTTAGATTATCTGGCCGGAGATTATGCGGCCGGGAACGGGCCTAGGCCGTAACCAACGTCTTAACGATGTGCTCCGGCACGGGCTCGTAATACTTGAACTCCATGGAGTAGGAAGCGCGCCCCTGACTCAGAGAACGAAGCGCAGTCGTGTACGAGAACGTTTCGCCCAAAGGCAATAACGCCCGCACCGACTGCAGGTCATCCTGACCTTCGATCCTCTGGATCTGCGCCCTTCGCGTTCCCAGGTCCCCGATCACGTCGCCGAGGTATTCGCCTGGGGTTACGACTTCCAGATCGGCGATGGGCTCAAGCAGGACCGGGGCGCATTTACCCGCCCCTTCCCTGATAGCCAGCATACCGGCGCTCCGGAAAGCCAACTCAGAAGAGTCGACCTGGTGGAAGCTTCCATCCACCAAGGATACTTTTAAGTCCACCAGAGGATACCCGGCGAGAGGGCCGTTGTCTAGGGCGTCCATCACTCCCTTCTCGACCGCGGGGATGAATTCTCTGGGTATCGCGCCCCTGGTGATGTTGTTCTCGAAGACTATGCCCTCGCCCCGGTCGAGGGGCTCCAGGTCCAATATCACATGGCCGAACTGGCCGTGGCCGCCGGTCTGCCGCACGAAACGGCCTTCGACCTGGCGGGGAGT
>CAYXDE010000096.1:0-7174 GCA_964463525.1 uncultured Dehalococcoidia bacterium
GTGTGGGCGGTGGGAGACCCAGCCCAGGACGCCACTGACAGCGCCTTTTTGTTCTAACTACGGCTTGGCCGGTAACATAGACCTCCCAAACCCCCATGAAAAGGGCCGAGTCTCCTTGTCGAGAGAGCAAACGAGACCCGGCCTTTTTCTATCTCCAGAACCTCTAAACACCCCTTTCGATCCCTGTTGGAGCATAAGCGTGCGGGCTATTCGACACACCCACGCCAAAACCGTTATCATTACGGGAATCATTTTCAGGGGCGTTTTAGGAGTGCTCTATGCGACGCGTAGCCATCGTTTCACCTGTCAGGACAGCCGTGGGCAATTTTGGCGGAACACTTAGGGATGTGCCAGCGGAAGAACTGGCCTGCACTGTGATCAAAGAGACCTTGGAGCGTAGCAAGCTAGACCCGGCCAAGGTGGACGACGTGATCCTGGGCCATGGGTATCCCAGCGGCGAGAACCCGGCCATCGGCCGTTTGGCCCTGCTCAAGGCCGGACTTCCCATCGAAGTGCCCGGCTACCAATTGGACCGGCGCTGCTCTTCTGGCCTGCAGGCCATCTTGAACGCCTGCATGATGGTCCAGACCGAGAATGCCGACGTTGTGATCGCCGGTGGCGTTGAGAGCATGAGCAACGCCGAATTTTATGTGAACGAGTCCCGCTGGGGCGCCCGCTTCGGCTCGATAACCCTCCATGACCGCCTGGCCCGCGCCCGGGAGACCATCTCTCCTGAAGACCGCTTTGGGTACATCAGCGGCATGGTGGAAACGGCCGAGAACCTGGCCAAGCAGTATGAGATATCCAGGGAAGAACAGGACGAATACTCCCTGCGCAGTCACCAGCGGGCCGTTGCCGCCCAGGAATCTGGCAAGTTCGACTCCCAGATCGTCCCCATCGAGATTCCCCAGCGCCGCGGCGACCCGGTGATCTTCGATAAGGACGAGGGCCCCCGGAGCGACTCTTCCATGGAAGTCCTGGGCCGCCTCCGCCCGGTGATGAAAGACGGCTCGGTATCGGCCGGGAACGCCAGCAGCCAGAACGACGCCGCGTCCGTCTGCATGGTTGTGGCCGAAGACAAACTGGAAGAATTGGGTCTTGAGCCCATGGGCTTCCTGAAAGGATGGGTAGTAACCGGCTGCCACCCAGCAACCATGGGGATCGGCCCGGTGCCCGCGGTGAGCAAGCTCATGGAAAAGACGGGTATGTCCCTCGCGGACATGGACGTCATCGAACTCAATGAGGCCTTCGCCGCCCAGGTGCTGGCGGTGCTCCGCGAGTGGAAATTGCCCAACCACGACAACCTGAACGTTAACGGCTCGGGCATCTCCCTGGGTCACCCCATCGCCGCCACCGGGGCCCGCATCCTGACCACCTTGCTGAACGAGATGGAAGCTCGTGACGCGCAGTTCGGCCTGGAGACCATGTGTGTGGGCGGAGGACAGGGCGTGGCCGCCATGTTCGAACGGAAGTAACGGCCACCTAACAGCTTTCAGCGATCAGCAGTCAGCGAGTAGGGGTCCCGGTTTTTTCGGGGCCCCTACCTATGTGAGGAGAATAATGGCCAGTAACAGTGACATCGCCGACGTACTTGTCGTCGGCGCCGGAGCGTCAGGCGCGGCTTTCACTTGGAGTCTCGCCCAGGCCGGCATCAACGTTGTCTGCCTGGAGCAAGGCGGTTGGGTTCCCACAGACGCCTTTCCAGTCTCCGAGGCCGACGCCCATCTCCACTGGCAGACGGATTTCCATCCGGACCCCGGCTTTCGGGGCCTGCCCGAAGACTATCCGATCAATGAGGATGAAACGCCGATCGCGCCGCTTATGTACAACGCCGTCGGCGGCAGCCTGATCCACTGGGGCGCCCATTTCCCGCGGTTCCACCCGTCCGACTTCCGGGTCAAGACGCTGGAAGGCGTGGCAGACGACTGGCCCGTCAGCTACGAAGAACTCGAGCCCTACTACGATGAGAACGACCGAATGATGGGTGTATCGGGACTAAAGGGAGACCCGGCCTACCCCGAAAAGCCGGAGCGGCCCTGTCCTCCGCTATCGATCAGAAAGAGCGGCCAACTATTGGCTAAGGCGTTCGACAAGCTGGGCTGGCACTGGTGGGCTTCCGACACCGCGATATCTTCTGTCCGTCACCATGATCGGGACCCCGACGTTGGCGCATATCTGCGTTCGTTCGCCACCACGGACCTGACGTACTGGCCACTGGCGCTCAAAGCAGGCGCGCGGCTGGAGACCTATGCCAGGGTGCGGGAGATCATGGTGGACGAATCTGGCAATGCCACCGGAGTCCTTTATTACCAGGACGGCGAATTGAAAGAACAGAAGGCCAAAGCTGTCGTGCTGGCCTGCAACGGCGTGGGCACCGCCCGCCTGCTGCTGAACTCGAAATCGGCCCTTTACCCTAATGGCCTGGCCAACAGCAGCGGTCTGGTTGGCAAGTGCCTGATGCACCACCCGGTCGGCTCGGTGATGGGTATATTCGAGGAGGAGTTGGGCTCCGAAGTCGGGGGCCCCAGAGGCAGCACCATGCTGAGTCAGGAGTTCTACGAGACTAACCCGGAACATGATTTCATCCGGGGTTATGACCTCCAGGTCCTGGCCTATAACGACGCTCCGCTCTCCGCGGCGATCGGCAGCCTTCTGGGCCAGAAAGTCCCTTGGGGTGAAGGGCATCACGACGAGTTCAAGGAGCGCTTCGGGCACACCATCGGCATCACCATCATGACCGAGGACCTGCCCGAAGAACACAACATGGTGACACTGGACCCGGAGATGACCGACAGCAACGGCATCCCGGCGCCCAAGCTCAACTACACCGTGAGCGAGAACACGTCCAAGATGCTTGACCACGCCGTCGAACGGGCTACCGAGGTACTGGTGGCCGCCGGCGCCAAAAAGACCGTGGCCCAGCCTCTGCGGCGCAACGCCGGCTGGCACCTGTTGGGTACCGCCCGCATGGGTGAAGACCCCGCGACCTCCGTGGTGGACCGTTGGGGGCGCACCCATGACGTTTCCAACCTGTTCATCATCGACGGCAGTATCTTCACCACCAGCGCCTGCGTGAACCCCACGCCCACCATTCAGGCACTGGCGCTGCGGACCGCCGATTACATGAAGGGCGAGGGCAGCGACGTCATCAAGTAGCTGACTGCTTGCAGCGGTTGGTATGCCCTCAGTTAGATCACTGAGCCTAGGAAATGTCACCCTGAGTGAACGAAGGGTCTGCCAAAGCGATGCTTGGTAGATTCTTCGCCGGCCTACGCCGCTTCTCAGAATGACCGTTCATGGGCGGGGAATACAGGCTAGGACTCCGAGTTTCGGAATCCCAGCGTACCAATCACCCCCAAGGAGAACCACCATGCCACGCGTTGTACATTTTGAGATATACGCCGACGATGTCGGGCGGGCCACCAAGTTCTACTCAGAGGTCTTCGGCTGGCAGATACACAAATGGGACGGGCCTGAGGACTATTGGCTGGCCATCACAGGAGGGGACGGCGACGCGGGCATCGACGGCGCCATCATGGGCCGCCCCGAACCCGGCGCGACCGGCCTGAATTTCATCGATGTTGCCTCGGTTGATGATTATGTCGCCAAGGTCCAAGCCAATGGCGGCACACTGGTCAGACCGAAGATGGCCATTCCAGAGGTCGGGTATGCGGCTGTCTGCAACGACACTGAAGGCAACCCCATCGGGCTTTTCCAGGTGGACCCCAACGCCGCCTGACCCTAGCTTCAAGGCAGGCTCCATACCGGCCATTGACACCGGATTCGGCCAGACTTAGGATATTCATGCCTGTCCACGAACGCCGCTCAATGGCGGATTTCACGTCCGTTCAGGCAGCAACCCCAGCTAAAAATCGATAACAGAAGGTGCACATCATGCCAGAGGTCTACGGTAAGGGCGATTTCCGCTATAACTTTGTTGAGAACTGGGCCAAATTGCCCAGCGGCATGACCTTCAAAGAGTGCCCGGGCGTGGCCATCGACTCCCAGGACAATGTGTTTGTTCTCACCCGCGGCGAGGAACCGATCATCGTCTTGGACCGCGACGGCAACTATATCCGGTCCTTCGGTCAGGGCGCTTTCAGCGCCGACCGGACCCACGGCCTGTACATCGCCCATGACGACTCCCTGCTCTGCGCCGATGACGGCATCCACACCATCCAGAAGTTCAGCGCCGCCGGCGAGAAACTGATGGAGATCGGCGAGCGCAACAAGCCCTCGGAAAGGTGGAGCGGAGAGCCTTTCAACCGCCCAACCTCCGCAGCCATCCACCCAGGAAACGGCGATATCTATGTTTCGGACGGGTACGGCAACTCCCGCATTCACGTCTACACCGGCGCCGGCGATTACAAGTTCTCCTGGGGCAGCCCCGGCATCGACGCCGGCCAGTTCATCCGCCCCCACAACATCGCCATCGACAGCAACGCCAACGTCTACGTGGTTGACCGCGAAGCCCACCGGATCCAGATCTTCGATACCGACGGCAAGTTCCAGACCATGTGGAGCAACATCCACCGGCCCGACTCCATGGTCCTCTGGGGCGAGCACATCTACGTTGGTGAGCTGAACGGAATGGGCGGCGTGGACGATGCCCCCGGCCTGGGACACCGCGTTTCCATCTTCGACCTGAAGGGCAACCTGGTCAGCCAGTTCGGCGACGTGAACGAGGGTGAAGGCCCCGGCCAGTTCATCGCCCCCCACGGCATCGCCGTAGACTCCCAGGGTTCCATCTATGTTGCGGAGGTGTCCTTCACCATCCGCGGTTCGCACATGAGCCCGCCCAAGGAACTGCGCTCACTGTCCAAGTACACGCAGCCCAAGTATCTGACAGCCAGCTTCAGAAAACGACCCTTCCCCCAATCGAGCGGGAAGGTTAGGATAGGGGCCACCTCCCGGGAAGACCATGGTTCTCTAAGCGATGGCTTCCAACACAGTCACCCTGCGTAATCCAAACTTGCTCTCACCACAACACTGAGATTCTTCGCTTCACCCAGAATATCCTGGGGTGGCGAAGGGCGTGAATCAACCGGAGGAAACCACTTTGCCTGAATCGGGCGAAACCACAACTGTTCAATGGGACTCGGCCTTGGAGGCCATCGAGCGCTGCTATGAGTTGGGCTGGACCGACGGCCTACCGGTGGTCCCGCCCACGGAGCAACGCGTCGGAGAGTTCATCGAGCGTTCCGGCCGGCCTTCCGAAGAAGTAGTCGGTGAGCTCCCGGAGCGGCGGCGCGAGATAACGGTCGGCAAGGTGGCCGCCAACGCCGTGATGGCCGGTTGTCTGCCCGAGTACATGCCGGTGGTGCTGGCCGCTACCGAGGCCATGTTGGAGCCGATTTTCAACCTGGTGGGCCCATCCTCCAGTATGGGCGGCTCCGCCATCCTGTCCATCGTGAACGGCCCAGTAGCCAAGGAACTGAACATCAACTCCCGGAACAATCTATTCGGTCCCGGCAACAGGGCCAACGCCACCATCGGCCGGGCCGTGCGGCTGATCCTGATGAACGCCTGCGCGGCCATCCCCGGCGTGTTCGACAGAAGCGTGATAGGCCATCCGGGCAAGTACACCTACTGCATCGCCGAGGCCGACACCGAGACCCATTGGACGCCTTTGCACGTGGAACGAGGCTTCTCAGCCGACCAGAGCACGGTGACCGTGTTCGCCGGCGAGTCCCCCCGTCAGGTCAGGGCGGTGGGCCACCCGGAGCCCATCATGCTGGCCATTGCCGACGTGGCGTCCAGCCTGGGCAGCAACATGTCCACATCAGGCTCGGTGGGCGATACCGGTATAGGGGTGAGGCAGGGCCAGATCGTGGTGACCATCGCGGGCAACTCCAACCTCTGGAAAGACTGGACCAAAGCCCAGATAAAGGACTTCATATTCGCCCGGACGCAGCGGTCGGTGGCCGATCTCAAGGCGGCAATGGTGCTGAACGGAGACCCTGAGCCCGGCGACAGCGAAACGATGATCCCGTTGATCCCGGAACCCGACGATATCTTGCTCCTCTTCGCCGGTGGCGAGGAATCCAACATGTCTTCAGTGATTCCCAGTTGGGGCCCAAAAGTTGGCAGCACAGCTGTCACCAAGTTGATCAGATAGACAACAGGGAGACCGAACGTGGCTCAAGACAAGAAATATCTGCTGAAGGGCGAGATGCTGTCCGGCTGCAATTGCGACTGGGGCTGCCCCTGCAATTTCGAGGTGCCCCCTTCTTACGGAAATTGCGAAGGCGTCTACATGTGGCATGTGGTGTCCGGACACTACGACGGCGTGTCGCTGGACGGGACGACCTTCGGCCAATTCGGCCTATACCCAGAGGCGATCCACCTCGGCAATGGGACTGTGTTCGACGTTATTGACGAGCGGCTTTCGGCCGAGCAGCGCCAGGCAGTGGAGACCATTTTGACCGAGGTGGAACCGTTCAGTGTGTTCCATGATCTGGCGACCACTTTCCTGGGGTTCCAGTACAAGCCAATGGAGCTTCACCTAGACGGTATCCGCAGCGGCCTCAAGATTCCCGGCATCTTGGACTTGAAACTGGACGCCATGAAGAACCCGGTGACGGGCGAGGACGAATTGGCCACCCTCACCAAGCCCACCGGTTTCACCGCCAACGTCTCAGAGCTATGCAACGCCGCCACGTTCACTTTCGAAGTGGGCGGAAAGTCCTACGACCACAGCGGCAGGTACGGCGAGTTCTGCCCCTTCGAGTATTCAAACTAACAAGACCGTCTGCCGAGCCGTTGATTTTTCGCGGCAGCATCGCCACAATCTAAGAACGACTTGGAACGTGTCAGAACAAGGCACGATAGAGAGGGAACCATATGGCCCAGAGCGAACATGTACTGGTGAACCCGGTCACTCAGCCCATCATCGCCCCCTTCGACGGCGCGCCTCGTTTGGCTAGCCTGGCCGGCACCCGGCTGGGGATCATAGACGACAGCAAGCGCAATGCGGATGTCCTTCTGGAAGAATTGGCAGAGGTACTGAGGACGCGCTACGAGATAACCGATGTCCAGTGGCACCGGAAGCCCAGCGCCTCCCGGCCCGCCGACCCCACGGCCCTGAAGGAGCTGACCGAGAAGGTCGACTCCGTGATCATCGCGATAGGTGATTGAGGGTCCTGCAGTGCGTGCAGTGTGCACGACGGGATTC
>CAYXDE010000097.1:0-6991 GCA_964463525.1 uncultured Dehalococcoidia bacterium
CCGCCGTGGCCATCGGCAATGCAAGGTTCATCGAAGAGACACAACACGCCCGAGAAGACGCAGAAGAAGCTAACAAGACCAAGAGCCAGTTCCTGGCGAATATGAGCCACGAACTGCGCACCCCGTTGAACGCAATCATCGGCTACAGCGAGATGCTGCAAGAAGAAGCCGAGGACATCGAGAACGACGAATTTGAAGAAGACTTAGACCGTATCAACGGTGCGGGTAAACACCTGCTTGGCCTGATCAACGATGTCTTAGACATTTCCAAGATCGAGTCCGGGGCCATGGACATCTACTTGGAGACGTTTGCCGTTGAGCCCATGGTCCAAGACGTGGCTACTACCATGCAAACCCTGGTGGAGAAGAACTCCAATACCCTGGAGATAAATTGCCCTGACTCAGTTGGGTCAATTCACGCCGACACCACCAAGATAAGGCAATGTCTGTTTAACCTGATCGGCAACGCCAGTAAGTTTACGAAACAGGGGACCGTATCACTAACCGTTAGCCGGGACACCAAAGACCATCAAGAGTGGGTCAACTTCGCGGTGGGTGACACTGGCATCGGCATGACCGAAGAACAGATGGGCCGTCTCTTTGAGGCGTTCGCCCAGGCTGAAGCGTCGACCAGGCGCGATTATGGTGGTACAGGATTGGGCCTGGCCATCACCCGCCACTTCTGCGAGATGATGGGCGGGACGGTACTGGTAGAAAGTGAAGCTGGTAAAGGCTCGACGTTCACCATGAAGCTGCCGGCGATTGTGAATGAATCTCTAGGATTATCAGCCAACCAGTAACCCTGCTGGTTGATCACAGAAAAACATACACCCCGATGTTTGTTCTGCCGGCAATCTCTTTGGCGTGAACCTTCAAGCCGATGACCGACGGTACAATATCGAATTCCTGAATCACGTCTGAGCGACGGAAAAGGTAAATCGACGCCGGTGGAACGCTTTAGAACCCGTATCCAATGCCGGGCTCGCTATGCCTGACTCGACTCCGATGCTGTCCCCGTGGCACGGATAACCAGAACCGGGCCCTCGGTGTGCACCGCTACTCTGTCAGCGACACTACCCAACAACCACCGACCCAGCCCCGAACGACCGTGGGTGGTCATGGCGACCAGCCTGTCGTTGGTTTCACTGGCGATGCCAATGATGGAATCGGCCGGATTACCACGCAGTACGTGCTTCTCCAGAGAATTGACGCCCTTCTGCCGAAGGCTATCTTCTATCTCGCTGATGTACGTCGTTGCTTCTTCTACCGCCTCCTCGAGGTAATTCTCATAGGATGGTGAGCGGCCCCCGGGCAGGTCAGGAAGATACCGGTAGAACTCGTCCCTCGATGGCGTGACCCTAACCAGGTCCACGGTTAGTTCCAGGCCCATGGCGAGATACTCCACGTGGGGTAGCACCTGTTCCGCGAGGGGCGAGCCGTCCAGCGGCACGATAATCTTGCTGAACCCCGTTTTTGTACGTAATGGATCGTCCAAACGATGCGACTTAACGATCAACATCGGACTGCTTGTCATGTGGAGCACGCGGTCGGTAACGCTGCCCAACCATCCACGCGCCAAGCCAGACCGGCCATGACCACACATGGCGATCAGCGTTTCGGTCTGTTTTTCTGTCTCCGCTGCGATCACAGCGGCCGGGTTCCCGCTCGGAGTGCTTATTGACACCGAGAGACCGTCGGCCCGAAGATTCTCAGCAACTCTGGACAAGTAGTTTTGAGCGTGGCCGGTCCGGTGGGCAACCGTTTCATGCTCGTGCCGCTGTGGGTTGAGGTCTCTGCTGATGCTCGGGGTTGGAGGCTCTATTACCGCCATGAGTTCCGCCGGTATTGAGAGGCGATCAGATAGCTGCCTTACATACGGCAAAACCTCCTCCCCGAGAGAGGAGCCGTCAAGGGGAACCAGTATGCGCGAGTACACGTCGAACTAATCTCCTGAGGATGAAGTTCCTGGGTCAAACCGATTTCGTTACACGTGGGAATCTCTGGTGTGCCGTGAACCATATAACGGCGACTTGAGGGCGTCAACTGCATCCGATTCACTTAGCCGACCCACTCTCGTAGAGCAACCGCCGTCCTGCAAAACATAAGTCCAGGATCGCCTGCGCCTATCCAAACGTCCCCGCTTTGGCAACGGATTTACCTGATGTCTTCAAACGTTGACCTTATTGTCTCTTGGTATACGGAAATCTAAAGGCAAAACTTTAGGAATCATGTTCCTCCCGGATCAGCCAGATTCGATCGGATGGCACGTTTATAGAAGTCCAAGACACAGCATAGAACACGCGGTGGCCACCGTACTCCAGTCCTCAAGGGTGCTCCGCCGGCAGCGGGGTTGCTCTATCCGGGCACCCAGGTATATTTCCGCTACGAGGATTCCGTCTATACTGAGGTAATGAACGCACCGGTAACGACTACCGAAGCGCCCGGCTACAAATCCATGGCTCGTTAGGTCCAGGAGGAGATCGGAAGACCCACCGATGAATCTAGAAGGCGGCCTATTTACAGATCTTGTGGTTATCTTTGCCGCCGCTGCGGGAGGAGGGCTAGCTGCGCGGCTTCTCCGGCTGCCGGTACTGCTCGGCTACATAGCCTTGGGCGTCTTGATCGGGCCCGATGTATTCGAATTTGTCGGCGATCCGGACCGGGTCCAGACTTTCGCCGACTTGGGTGTCATCCTCCTTCTTTTCGCCATCGGCATCGAGATTTCTTTTCGAGAGATCTACCAGTTGAGACACGTGGTGGTGTTGGGAGGCATCGTCCAGATTGTTGTAAGTGCTGCGGCGGTCTTCCCTCTTGGTATTTACGTCCTTGGTCTGGAGACCGACGAGGCGGCTGTGCTGGGACTGGCGGTGTCTCTCAGCAGCACCATGGTGGTATTGAAGACCCTCAGCGACCGGGGGGAACTCCAAAGCCTGCATGGCCGCATCCTCACAGGGATGCTTCTGGTCCAAGACCTGGCCTTCGTGCCGATAATCGCCTTGCTTCCCGCGCTGAGCGGTGGTGACTTCCTGGTCGAACTGGGTATGGGAATGCTCAAGGCCGGGGCAGTGCTCGGCGCCATGGTGATCCTTGGCGGAAGGGGAATTCCCTGGTTATTGCACCGGATCACCAACCTGGGGTCCAGGGAAATCTTTATCGTAACGGTGGTGGCTTTGACCTTCGTGGCCGCCGCCACCACTGAGAGCCTGGGCCTGTCCGCTGCATTGGGGGCCTTCGTGGCCGGCCTATTGCTCAGCGAGACCGATTTCGGCCACCGGGCTCTGTCTGAGGTGGTTCCCCTCCGGGACACGTTCGCCGCTCTTTTCTTCGTGTCTCTAGGTATGCTCACCGATCCAGGATTCTTAGCGGACAACCTCGATCTGGTTCTGCCTGTGGTTGCCTCTATCGTGTTGGTAAAGTTCGGCGTCACGGCTGTACTGGTACGCAGTTTCGGGTTCCTCCCTCATACATCGCTGTTAACCGCTCTTGGAATGGTGCAGATCGGAGAATTCAGCTTCATCCTGGTGGGGTCGGCCGCGTCGCTGGCGATAGTTACACAGGATTTCTTGACCTTGATCGTAGTTTCCGCGGTTGTAACCATGGCGTTGACGCCGCCGGTCCTGGCCGGGGGCGCATACGCCGTGGACCGCCTAAGCCGCCGGTTGCATATCTTGAGGCCTCACCGTTTGGGCGACGGGAAATTCGAGCCGCGACTCCCGTCCCTGCGTGGCCATGCCATAGTCTGTGGCTTGGGCCGCGTTGGACATTTGGTAGCTGAGGAACTCACCCAGCACCAAGTACCGGTGGTTGGAATCGACCTGGACCCCTACGTGGTGGCCGAATGGAAGAACCTGGGACATCACGGGATACACGGCTCCAGCGACAGCGAGACAGTGTTGGAGGCCGCCCGGGTTAAACACGCCCGGTTGATGGTTATCAGCTTGGGAGACCCGGTTGCCGCATGGGCCACAGCCCAACACGTCATCCGCGTCGCTCCGGACCTAGATATAGTCGCCCAGGTCAACTGGAGGGAGGAAGGTGAACGGTTCAAGGAACTTGGGGTCAAGGAAGTTGTCTGGCCACAGATGGAGGCGGGTCTCGAGATGCTGCGCAACTCACTGCATCACTTTCACACTGACCCCACGGAGGTCGAGACGCTGGTTGCCGATCTGCGCAGCCATTTGAGTTTCGGTGAATCAGATGGTGTGGAGGCAATGATGGAAAGGGAGAGAGGGAACGTTCCGATAGACGACCCGGGCCCGGTGGAAGAAACGAAGGATTGAGGCGAGTTAGGTCCCTGTCCGGTTCGCGCAACCCACAATCCGCAACCATAGAGGCGACGGCGACCTTGGACCTATAGCGCATCCTCGGCAAAAAAACTTGGAGCAGGAAAGGAGATGCAATGGCCGTTAATCTGGACCCATCTGTGCCAACTTCGGGCGGCGACGCCCAACCGCCGGCGGAACGCGGCGCTAATCCGGCGCCGTTGGGGTTGCTGGGCTTCGGTGTCACGACCGTGCTCCTCAATCTGCATAATGCCGGCTTCTATTCTCTGGACTCGATGATTCTGGGTATGGGGATATTCTATGGTGGGATCGCTCAGATCATTGCCGGAATTCTGGAATGGAACAAGAACAACACTTTTGGGACCACCGCTTTCACCTCTTACGGTTTGTTCTGGTTATCGTTAGCTGGAGCCATCGTCATAGAAGAAGTTGGCTGGGGAGAAGCACCGGAAACAACGGCGATGGCCGCATATCTTCTGATGTGGGGCCTGTTTACTGCAGGCATGTTCCTGGCAACCCTCAGAATCAACAGGGCACTGCAATTCATCTTCGCCTCCTTGGCCATCTTGTTCTTCCTGTTATCGGCAGCTGAGGCAGCAGATAGTGGCCTGCTGAGGAAGATTGCTGGCTGGGAAGGCGTGGTCTGTGGTTTCGCGGCTGCCTACACCGGTCTCGCCTACGTCTTGAACGAGGTGTACGGAAGAACGATAGCCCCCATAGGGACCCTCAAATAGTTCCTGAGGTAATACCGAGAAAGCAGAGCGCTCGCGGATGTGCTGAATAAGTCCCGGGCGGATCAGCGGTGCAGTCTAGTCAATCACCGCGGCCCATGCCAGTTTCAACATATAAAGCAACGTGGCCTTACAACGGGCACGAGATGCGATCCATCGAAGAGCAACTCCTTACTGAATCGTGGCATAATACCGGCAACTTTGTAGGCAGAAACCGCATGAACGACGACCAAAAGACAAAGGAACAGTTGCTTGAGGAATTGGCGCAAGGGCGCGCGCTCCAAGAGCGGTCTGAAGAACGCTCACTGGCCCTCCAAGATGTCTCCAGAAAAGTAGCTGCCGCCCACGACACTGACGAAGTGCTGGACCTGATCGTGAATGAAGCAACCAGGCTGGTCGGTGGGGACGGCGCCTGGATGAGGCTTTTGGCAGGAGGCGTTTTGGTTCCCGGCTCGACAACGGAGTCGGCTGCATCATTACTTGTCGAACTTTCAAAGGTGCAACCGACTATTTCGGTCGGAGGAGGGGAGACGGTACAAGGGATGGTGATGGCCACCAAATCACCGTTCACTTGGACCGTAGGCGACGTTGTTGATGAGCGTGTGGTAATTCCTACCGTACTATCCGCTTTCCAAGAATTCGGGATCCAAAAAGTCGTCTCCGTTCCACTGCTGGCTAATGACCGGTCGATCGGAACATTAAGTGTGTTCGGGTATCTAGCCCGCCGCTTTACTGAGGACGAAGTGTCCCTGTTGACCGCTTTCGCTGACCAAGCGTCGCTGGCTCTGGAGAAGGCGCGGCTTCTGAACGAGGCAGAGACTGAGAAAGAAAGGGCTGAGACAGAGAGAGAACGTGCCGACGTTCTTTACCGTGTTTCCAATCAGCTAGCGGGTGTGCATGACACGGACGAGGTTCTTGACCTGATCGTCAACGAGGCGGCGCGGTTGGTTGGTGCGAAGGCTGGATTCATCAGATTGTGGGAAGGCGGCCTTGGAGTGCCTACCGCCGCTACGGCCTCTGCATCTGAGTACCTTGCTGATACTCAGAGGTTGAATCGGGCTGCGGATATGGATGACAAAACTGGTGCTGGCCATATTATGGCAACCATGAAACCACTGGTTTTGCACGACGCCACCATCTCGGATTGGGTGATACCGCAGACCCGTTTGCTTTGTAAAAAGAACGGATTCTATGGGGCCGCTATCATCCCGTTGATAGCCAATGCTCGGGCGGTCGGCCTACTTACAGTGTTTGACGGAAACGTACGCCTATTCACGGACGACGAAGTTTCCCTGCTAACCGCCTTTGCCGACCAAGCAGCCCTTGCTTTGGAGAAAGCCCGGCTCCTGGACGAAGCGGAGCGGGAGAAGGAGCGCTCAGACTCCCTCTACCGGGTTTCTAACTTGCTTGCAGGAGCTCACGACACGGATGAGGTTCTAAACCTGATCGTCAACGAGGCCGCTCGATTGGTCGGAGTTGATGCCGGTTTCATCCGTCTTTTGTCTGGCGAACGGCTAAGGGCTACGATTGCCACAAATGCGGCAGCTGAATTTCTTTCTTCACTCCCCACCGAAATCGTTATTGGGGAATGGACAGCCCCGGTAGGGCACGTGATGGCGACAAAGAAACCCTTCGTCATGGAGGACGCTGCTAACCAAGCGGAGTTCACATCTTCACCGGGGACAGCAGTAAAGCACGGGTTCCACGGGTTTATGTTTGTCCCACTGTTGGTCAACGACCAGGCTCTCGGTGTGCTTACGGTTATGGACACCCGAGTTCGACGTTTCAATGAGGATGAAGTTTCTCTCCTGACCGCCTTCGCTGACCAGGCCGCCCTCGCTCTAGAAAAAGCCCGGCTTTTGACCGAGGCAGAGTCCCGAGAGCGGCAGGCCACCCAACTCTATGAGGTAACCACCCAGCTAGCCTCCAACATAGATATGGACACGGTTTTGGATTTAATCACTGAAAGAGCGGCGG
>CAYXDE010000098.1:0-6989 GCA_964463525.1 uncultured Dehalococcoidia bacterium
CGTTCTCGGCGTTCTGGACTCCTTTTATCACGTTAAGGGCCAACAGGTTTCTCCATTCTTCCCGTTTTGTCCACCCGGTTTTGGGCCGGACTAGTCCGGCACGAATTCCCGGACCTGGGCTACCGTGGCGGCCAGGGCGCGCTCTTGGTAGGCTGAAACGTCAGCCTCGGGCACTTTCTCGTAGAGCTGTTCCATGTTTCCGGGCATGCCTTCCAGGAAACTCTCCACGGTCCGTTGCACATTCTCATCATCACGATACAGCCGGTTGAGCGCACCTTTCAACCGGTCCCAGGTGAACTCCCATACCTGAAACCGGCCGACGCGGTCTTTCCACTCGGTCAGCAGCCCGTCCTCAAAGAAGGGCATGGTTACGTTCTTATCAGAGCAGGCCAGCCAGTTCTCAGGATGGGCGCAGCCGCTGATCTGAGGCAGGGCCTGCCGGTCCATATTCAATTGCATAGCCCGGTCCCAGATGTTGGCTTCGACCTGGTCGTCGGTCAACCGGCTCTCTTCCTCGGTGTCGAAATGACGCCGGAAAACGCTGGTGATCCAGACCTCGTCCGCTGCCAAGTGGCAGACGTAGCCGGCCAGAAAAGCCTGGGAGGCCGGCGACAAACTCTCTTGCAGCTCCGGGTGCATCCGGAACATAGTCTTTGTTCCGGTGCCCACTTCCTCCACCGACAGTGGCGCAAAGTGGGTCTGCTCCCTGGGCCACCTGGTCATGGCGCGGATGTCCGGGGCCGTAGAGCCCAGGTAATAGGCGCCTTTGTGGTCGAAGACGTAGCCGCGGTCCAGCTGCTCCGCAACCTCGTTGGCCAGGTGTATGTGCATCGGTAGGTTTGGCATTAGGAATACCTAGTGATCCCCTCCAAACAGGGCTTGGTAGGCCTCGGAGTGGCCGTCGAAGAGATAGCTCAACTGGGAGGCGACCACGTCGATGGCGCCGCAGCCGCGCAGGTGGTCAACGGCTTCGAGAAGATTTCCTTTCTTGATCAGCAGACTGACATTGAACCAGTCTTGTTCCTCAACGTTGTAGACCCTGGCGACGGTTGGGCCACGCAGTCCTGCCAGGTCTGGGCGGGCCAGCACGGTGGAACTTACTTCTTCAGCCGACGACGCCCGGACGTTTGCGGTGACCCGGTAGTACGGCTCGGCCCTCAGGTGGCCCTCCATCAACTCGACGATGGACCGGGCCAGGGCCAGAGCCTCGCCCGAAGCAGATAGAAGCACCGGGTTGGCGATGAGGCATGACTGGGAAGCCAGGATGGTCCCCTCGTCCAACTGCTTCAGTTGGTTCTCGCGGAGCGTGACTCCGGTGGCTGTTAGGTCTGCGATCAGGTCGGCGTAGCCCGCGGCCGGGGCAGCTTCCATGGCGCCGCTTGCCGGAACCAGGGTGAAATAGTTGATGCCTCGCTCGTACAGATAGCCCCGAAGCAGCCGGGGGTACTTGGTGGCGATGCGGAGCTGCTTGCCCTCTTGCCGGAATTCCAGGGCCAGGTCGGCCAGATCGGAGAGGGAAGTGACGTCCATCCAGGAGTCGGGCACGGCCATGACGAACTCGCAGCGGCCGTATTCCAGGTCTTCGATCAACACCGAGGCCCGTGCCTCGTCGTTCCGGTATTCCAACACCCGGTCAAGGCCGGTTATGCCCAATTCCGCACTGCCTTCTTCAACTTTTTGCGCGACATCGGCTGAACGTTGGAATAGGACTTCCACTCCAGGGATGCTCGGCACGGTGCCGGTATAACGCCGGGAATTGGGCCGGGACACGGTCAGGCCACAGGCCCGCATGAAAGCCAACGTCGAGTCGTACAACTCGCCGTCGCTGGGCAGGGCCATGCGCAGCAAGCCTTGTCCGTTCTGCTTATTTTGAGGTTGGGCGGTCATGCCTATCTCGCACCGATGGCGATGAGGGCGTCCAGGTTGTAGGCAAAGCCCAGGGCAGGAACGGCATCTGAGCCGCCGAGAGCCCGGGAGAGGGTGTCGTACCGGCCGCCGCCGCCCAGAGTGCCGGGCCAGCCGGAGTGGCTGACCTCGAAAATCACGCCGTTGTAATAGGCCAACCCGCGCACGAGGCCAAAGTCCAGGGAAATCTTGCCCTTGGTTTCGGCCTCGTCAGATATCTGGCCGATCACCTGGGCGAGACGATCGGCGGCGTCTTGGTTGGCGCCGGCTGAAGCCAGAGTCTTCTTGACCGACTCCAAGGCCTGAGGCGGTTCGCCCTTAATGGCTGCCAGGTCGCTGGCTAGTTCCAATCCCTGGCGCAGCTTGTCTTCGTTGTCGGTGCCCCTGATCTTGTGGAGCAGGCGTTCCACCACATCTTCAGGGCTGCGTTGGCCGAGCTGGTCGGACGAGTTCCACTGCAGGAGCCCAAGCAGCACTGATCTAGCCTGGTCGTCGTCCAGGCCTTTTACCGCCTGGCGCAATGCGGCGTCTTCAGTTTCGACGGAACCATTGGAACCACCTACCAGGTGCAGGTGCCGCCCTTCTTCCAGGAATCTGGGCACCACAGACCGGCCTTGGCTCAAAAGGGGCATGCTCTGGATGATGAACGACCGGGCCCGCTCGGAGATCCCGATTGGGTCCAGCAGGCTATCGAGAACGTCCAGGTCGGCTAATTTTAGGCTCCATCCGTCCAGTCCCAATTTGGCGGGGACCACCACGGCGAGATTCAGCAATTCGACATCAGCGGTGATCTCAGAGGAGCCGAGAAATTCTCCACCCACCTGAGTGAACTGGCTGCTGGCTTCCGGGTGTGAGGTGTCGAACCGGAACACCGGCCCGCAGTACTGCCACCTTGCGGGAAGTTGGATGCTGGCGGCGTTCTCCAGGTAGTGCCGCATGATGGGCGAGGTGAACTCGGGGCGGAGGCTGACCGAGTTGCTGCCAGCGTCGGTGAAGCTGTAGAGCTGGGAAGCCAACTCGCCGCCCGACTTCCTCATGAAAAGTTCGGTCGACTCCAGCACCGGGGTTTCCAATTGCTTGTAGCCGTAGCTGCCCAGGAGTTGGAACAACCGCTCTTGTAGGTCCAGCTTTTGACGCCAAGCGTCTTCTGGCAGGTCGTTCATTCCCTGCAGGCGCGAGACGGCGTTGGTGGACTGTGTCGGTTGGCGGTACATGGCAAACAGCCGGATTCGTAAAACAAATAAGGACGCCTCGGCCAAATCAAAACGGGGGTGAGACGCCCATCGACTCAGGATATTGTACATCAGCCTGGGAGCTACTTCCAAGAATGAACGGCGTGTCGAGAGCGGTGGTTCGACGGGCTCACCACGAGCGGGAAAGATGGCCTGACCCAGCCGCCGCTCGTCCTGAGCTTGTCGAAGGATGCGCATAAGTCACGCTGGTCTTGGCGAACAAGCTAAACGCAAAGTGGGGTCTTTCGACATCCTTGCTCGTAAGTGCGCCAATAGCGGAGAGAAACCCTACGGGTGGGCGTTAAGCCCGCCGTCGATATACACCGGCTGGCCGGTTGAGTAGTCGCAGAACTCGGAGCACAGGTAGACGAGCAGGGGGCCAATGTCGCTGGGGTTGCCCTTGCGGCGCAGGGGTGTGTAGCGGACCAGCAGTTCTTCCTGTTGCTTCTCCAGGGACTGGCCCTCAGTGTCGATGAGCCCGGTGCCGATGGCATTGATACGGATGTTGAACCGGCTCCACTCCACGGCTAGGTTGCGGGTCAAAGCCAACACTGCGGCCTGGCTGGCAGCGAATGCAGACCCGTTGATCATGCCTCGTTCGGCCAACTCGGAGATCATGTTCACCACCCTCCCGTACTCGGCCTTGGCCATTCGGGGCAGCACCTGCTGGGAAAGCAAGAAGGGGGCTTTGGCGTTGCGGGTCTGCACGGCGTCCCACTCGTCGGAGCCAATCTCTTCCAGGGGCCGGGCGAACATGCTCCGCGGGTCGTTGACCAGTATGTCCACCTTGCCGTGGGAGTGGTCGAACTGCTCCATAGCGGCCTTGGCGCTGTCGGCGACGGCGGCGTCCATCACCGCGCCGCTGGAACCGGAAGGCAGCACTGCCAACACGGCGTCTAGCAATGACTTGGTCCGTGCTACGGCGAAGACGCTGGCTCCGGCCTCGGCCAGGGCCTGACCCAAGAAGGGGGCCTCGGCTCCGCCTGAGGTCGCAAGGATGGCCGTTTTGCCAGTTAAGTCATACTCGGATAGGACCGGCATGGATGTTCTCCTGAAACCGGGGTTGGAAGAACCCTGGAATGGTTGATATCTAATTAGGCTTCCAGTGGGATCACCGGAGCATGGCCGGTGGGGTAGATACCCGCCGCCAGACCGCCGCCGTCGGCGATGAACATCTCACCGGTCATGTAGTCTGACGCCGCCGAGGCTAGGAAAACGGCGAGCGGGCCGAAGTCTTCGGGCTTGCCCAGCTTGCCTGTGGGCAAGAACTCGCCGCCCCTGGGCAGACTGGCGGCCATGGTGTCGGTGGCGCCGGTAGGCACAAAGCCGGGCACGATGGTGTTGGCCGTGATGCCGTAGCGGGCCAGGTTGAAAGACAGTACCCGGCTGAGCTGGATCATGCCGCCCTTGCTGCAGCAATACATGTATATCTCGCGGCCGCCCCTGAGACCGAAACCCGAGGCGGTGTTGATGATCTTGCCGTGTCCCTGCTCCACCATGGTCTGGGAGACTTCCCGGGCGCAGTAGAAGGCGCCGGTGAGGTTCACCCGCATCACCCGGTCCCATTCCTCGTCGGTGAGCTCCCAGATGGGCTTGCGGACGTTGTCCGAGACTGCGCCGGCGTTGTTCAGGAGCACGTCTATCTTGCCGAACCGGTCCACGCAGGCCTTCATCAGGGCCGCTACTTGGGTTGAGTCGGTCACGTCCGTGGCCACCGAAAAAGCTTTTGCGCCCAGATTCTCTGCCTCGGCAGCGGCTTCTTCTATGGGACCCGGACGCCGGCCGGCAATCACCAGGTCCGCCCCGGCGCGGGCCATGTCCCGGACCATCGCCAGGCCCAGTCCGGTGCCGCCTCCGGTGATGACCACCGATTTTCCTTCCAGGCTAAGTGATTCCAGCATATCTTCTCCGGGCGCCGCAGATGCGGGATACCCATTGAGTTCTATTAAAGTCTAATGATTAGTGAGTGTTACATCGCCTGCAGTGAGCGTGAGCAGGGAGCCGTCGTCCTGGCGTAAAAGAAGGTTACCCAATTCATCGGTACCCTCTGCAACGCCGTGAAATGTATCGTTTCCCCAGGTGGCCGCCAGCCGTTGGCCGGTGGTCTCCAGAAGCCCCTGCCATTCTTCGATGGGCGATCTGCCCTGGCCCAACGCCAGATAAAGGGCGTCAAGGTCCATCAGGAACTGGCGCAATAGGTCTTCCCTTGGGACGTCCTCGCCGGCGGCGGCATTTACGCTTACGGCGACCGAGGAGATCTCCTCGGTCTGCTCGGTGTCCAGGCTTACGTTCATGCCTACGCCGAGCACAGCATACCATACGGAATCGCCGGCGATGGCAGACTCTGCAAGTATGCCGGCGGCCTTTCGCCCCCCGATCATCAGGTCGTTGGGCCACTTGATCTTGGGGTCCAGGCCGGTCACCTTGCGGACAGCCCTGGCTGCGGCTATCCCGCCGATGATGCTGATGAACGGCAGGGTCTCCAAGCTAGGGCGGAATAGCACCGATACCAGCAGATTGCCCGGCTGGGACACCCAGCTGCGGCCTTGGCGGCCCCGGCCGGCGCTCTGTATCTCCGCCACCACCACCGCGCCCTCTTCAGCATCGCCCTCGCCCAACCTGGCAGCCTCATCCATGGTTGATGAAAGCTCCGGGTAATACAGCAGCCGGCGGCCGACGATGCGGGTGTAGAGACCCTGACGGACAGTGGCAGCGACTAGATTAGGAGGCATCTTTAATCAGTCCTGCCGCCGAAGCATGAGTGCAGGAACACCTGACATCCGTTCGTGGTGAGCTCCGTCGAACCACCATTCGCTCCGCAAGTTAGCTTTGTCCACCGCCCTTCGACAGGATCAGGACGAACGATACCCTTTTGATTCTGGAGTGTGATTGACAGGCGTACGGACCTTTCTAAAACGCAGTTGTACTGCCTACCAGGCGTGTTCCATCTTGTCTTTGAGGATGTCTACCAGCTCTGATACTGGGACACGGGCTTGGTGCATGGTGTCCCGGTCGCGGATCGTCACCTGGTCATCGTCTATGGTGTCGAAGTCGATGGTCACACAGTAGGGCGTGCCGATCTCGTCCTGACGGCGGTAGCGGCGGCCGATGGCCTGAGAGTCGTCGTACTGCGTCCGGAAATGCTTGCGGAGCACGTCGTAGACACGCCGGGCAGTGGGCAGCAGCTTGTCATTCCTGCTTAACGGGAGGGCGGCCACCTGGACAGGGGCCAGATCGCGGTGGATGTGGGAGACGACCCGCACCGCATCGCCGTCTGGTTCCTCGTCGTAGGCGTCCAGCCAGAAGGCCAGGGTGGCCCGGTCAACGCCGCCGGAAGGTTCGATCACGTAGGGCAGATAACGTCGGTCATCGCCTTCAGCGCTTTCGTCGAAATAGGTCAGGTCCTGGCCGCTTGTTTCCTGGTGCTGGCGCAGGTCGTAGTCGCCGCGGTTGGCGATGCCCTCAAGCTCACCCCAGCCCCAGGGAAAGCGGTACTCGATATCGATACAGGCCTTGGCGTAGTGGGCCAGTTCGTCATCGCCGTGGGGGCGTTTCCTCAGGTTCTCCTGGCGTATCCCGTAGTCGATGTACCACTGGTACCGGGCTTCAACCCATCTGTCCAGCCAATCGTCGTCTTCGCCCGACTTCACGAAGAACTCCACCTCCATCTGCTCGAACTCTCTGGTGCGGAAGGTGAAGTTGCCGGGGGTGATCTCGTTCCGGAACGACTTGCCGATCTGGCCGATGCCGAAGGGCAGCTTCTTCCGCGTTGTGGTGGCGACGTTATCGAAGTTGACGAAGATGCCCTGGGCGGTCTCCGGGCGCAGGTACACCACGTTGGCTTCTTCCTCC
>CAYXDE010000099.1:0-6867 GCA_964463525.1 uncultured Dehalococcoidia bacterium
GGGGGAAGTCGAAGTACCGGCCGTGGTACTCGGCTTCTTCCTTGGTCCAGAGTTCCTTCATGACTTCAATGGCTTCTCTGGTCTGGGTCCAGCGGTGCTCGAAGTCGCCGCCCATCATTTCGGTCTCTTCTTTGAGCCAGCCGGTGCCGATGCCGAACTGGAAGCGGCCGCCGCTGTAGCGGTCCAGCGTGGCGATCTCTTTGGCCAGCAGCAAGGGGTTCCGCTCAGGGACCAGGGTGATGCCGGTGCCCAGCTTGATCTTGCTGGTGACGGCGGAAGCCCGCGCCAGGGCGATGTACGGATCGGTGAAGTGGGAGTAGGTCCACGGAATCTCGCCGCCGGTGGCAGGGAAGGGGCTGTCGCTGTGGACGGGCACTGCCGCGTGTTCCGCGTACCAGATGGACTCGAATCCCAAGTCCTCGGCTGTCTTGGCCATGAATGCGGGGTCGATGGTATAGGCCGGCAGTGGCACCGATGTTCCAACGTTCATCTTCGTACTCCTCTTCTCGATCCAATATTCTTAGTTCGGGTTTCCTAGTCCCCAGCAGGCTGCGCCTGTCTGGCTTGGGATTCCACAAGGTCGTATCTTTCTCCGGCCATCTGGCCGACTCGGGGAACGTCTTCGTCCAGCATATAGCCTTCGGAGACCAGGTCTCTTGCCACGCCTTCCACTCTGTCCAAGTAGTCATCCTTGGAGGCGTAACGTTCCTCTACTGAAGGGCGAGGGTCCCCTGTATCCTGACGCTCTTGCCTGGTGAAGGTAAAGGGCACTGTTGAACCCATGATCTTATGCGTTTGGTCTGGGCCGCCGGTGTCCGGGTGGCGTAGGTTCCAGCCGGTGACGGTGGCCAGGGGCACTGCAACGTCGGGCAGGCGTATCCCGGCCAACTCGTTGCCGTCTTGGTCGATGCTGGATACCAGGGCCGGGTAAGGCGCACCGGTGACCGGAGGGAGATTCTCGGTGATTCCCTGGTCGGGTCCGAAATCGAACCGGGCCAGATGCCTAAAGTGGGCCGGGAACCCGAACCCCGGGACCGACTCGAACACGGACCGCAACGAATCGCCAGGGACCGCTGTGCCCTCATCCAGCCGGGCGTGTTTGCTGGGGGGCGGGGCTGTATTGTTAGTGACCCAGGCGTCGAGGTTGGCCACGGCTGCCCGCAACAGAGGGCGGTAGTCGACCCAGTTGAATGGGTGTTTGCCGACGGCGCCCGTGGGCTGGGTGTGGGCCAGGGGCAGGACTCCAGCACTGTGCTGAGTGCCAGCGAAATGGTAGATGCGCACCTGATCGTAGGCAACGATGTCCCTGGTCCCGGTGGTGTCGACATGGGTCAACGCGCCGTGGCTACCCCAATATTCACTGGAGGTGTTGGTAAAGAATATCTTGGGGACTTTGGCCCTGCCCTTCAATCGCTTGAGCAGGCCGTCGATCTGACCGGTCTCGGGGTCGGTCTGGTCGATGTCGGCGAAGGGGAAGAGACTGGCCGTGCTGGCTTCAGTTGTGTTGGATGGCTGGCCGAACCGCTGATTGAACTCGCCCCGGCGTCCGCCCGCGATGTGGGAGATGATGCCGTCAAAGACCATGCGGTCTTCTTCGTCCTGGTTCATGGCCAGGTAGAGCATGTGGCGCAGGAAGCGGCCGCTCTGGGAAGAACCGAAGGCCATGGTGTTTTGGATGTCTCCGGCGCAAGGATTGTCCGGGCTATCCGAGTATCTCAGATAGGAGATGAGGTCCCGCACCCCTGCGATTCCCAGGCCCACAACGGGCGCGGTGGCGGTGGTGTAGATGCATTGATAGACCTTACCCGGCTCAAATCCGTTTTCCATGGAGATGTGGGTTGGGTCAGGTTCCAGTTTGCCTTGCTCTAGGCGGCCAAAGGACCAGTCGGAACGAGGAATAGTCGTCGCTGGCCCGCCGTCATAATCATGCACTAACAACTTGGCGTTGGCCTGGTCCGATTCGGTGGACGCGTAGGGTAGGTGGCCCCGGTCGGAGAGCATCTGGTTCTGAGATACTTCGTTGGGCTGGAAGGTCACAGCGATCCGGCCTTCTGTGCCTTCGGCGTTGGGAACACGGATTCTGAGTAAGCCTGGAGTCTCCGGCACGTCGTGCTGCCAGCCGCACCAGACCTGGGTGTAGCCCTGCCTCATCTGGTAGCCGTTGCCCTGGCCCATCGGGTCACTCTCCGGGGCGCTGTTGATGCGCATGAGTGACAGCGGCTTGCCGCGGTTCACCACGTCAAAGAACAGCTTGTGACTGCCCTTCTGTTGGTCAACGGGCTTCACGATCCGGAAGTCAGCGGAAAACTCAACCAGCCCTGCAGCGTTCCTGGGCGCGAGTTCGAGGTCGGTGATCTGCCCGTTGGAGGGGTCAGACGGGGAGACCGCGAAATGGGCGACGCCGTCCAGCTGTTCGTATTCGCCTACCTCACCGAACGACATGCCATCGGCGTAGGGCTGGCGTTCTTTCACATCTATGGATGTAACTGCCATCGGTTACCTCCGGGTCGATTACAGTACCGTTTCTGGGTCAACGTCCAGGTCTGTGGGCGGGTCTTCGTCGGCGAACTCGCGCCACCAGGCGGTGAAGTCGTTCTCGCCGTGCTTTTCTTTGAGCCGCGCTAGGTGCGCCTTGGCCTGGTCCAGCACCTGCAGGTTATTGGCGTTGGCCAGTTGGTAGGTGCGGCCGGCCCACAGCAGCGCGCCTGGCACGTCCTCCCGCTCTTCAGCGATCATGCCCAGTTGGCCGTAGGTGCGGCAGATGCGGTTCAGGTCTTGCAGTTCCTCGAAGATGTCCCGCGCGCGGCCGTACCATTCCTCGGCCTTGTCCAGGTCCTTCTGCTGATGGAACAGGACACCTAGCTGGCGGCATTCGTCGCCCTCGGACCGTCGGTCGCCAACCGCTTGCCACTTATCCAAGGCCATCATGAACCAGTGCTCGGCGTCGTCGACGAACATCTCCCGGGCCTGCTCAACCAGACCCAGGTGATGGAACTCGATGCCCATCTGAGAGTGGTTGCCCATGCGGTCGCTGACCTGCAACGCTTGTTGGTACCAGTTCTCGGCCTCGTCGAATTGGTACTGGGCGTGGCAGACCGTGCCCAGTGAGTGGTAGACCAGAACGGCAGTCTCCTCGTCGCGGGCCTCTTCTAGTATCTCCCTGGCCCGCTGGTACCAACTGGCGGCCTCGTCGTATTCAAACTTGTATTGGGAACAGAGGCCCAGGGACCTGTAATCCTTGACCATCTCTTCGCCGTCGTTGATGCGTTGGTGTATGTCCAAGGCCTTGCTGAACCATTCTTTGGCCTCGGTGTAGCGGCGGCGGTACTGGCAGACCATACCCAGGCCGTAGTAGTCGTCGGCCACGGTTTCCTCGTCCTCGCCGCCCTCGATGATGGCCAGAGACCGGGTGTATAGGTCCTGGGCCTCTTCCAATTGCCAGCGGTTCTGGGCGACCTGCCCCATCTGGTGGAAGACCGCTGCGGTTCGCGGGTCGGTCTCGCCGTCGTCCTGGCTGGACAGGTATTCCAGCAGTTGCTGATTCAGGCCGTCGGCACGCTCAAACTCCTTGGTCTCGATGCACTCGCTGGCCTCGGTGCCCAGGAGGTACAACCAGAGTTGGATGCCGCCGGATCTTACGGCTTCCTCGGCGGTGGCGCCGGTTACCTCCAGCAGTTGACGGCGCAGGCGTCGCAGTTCCGGATAGCGCTTCTGCATCCGGAAAACCTGGGCTAGAGGCTGCACTAATAGTTGCGCGTTCTCCCACTGCCCGGCCTCCAGGGAAAGGGCCAAGGCCTGGGTGATGTTGCCCTCTTCAGCCAGGATGGCCGTGGTCCCGGCGTCCTGGTTCTCGTACAGGGTTTCCATGAAATAGTCGGCGGTGTCGGCGTAGACCCGCACGACTTCGTGTTCCAGTTGTTGCACGGCGCTCTGGGGGAACTGGCGGTACAGGCTCCGTCCTAGGAACCAGGGCAAAGACGGATGAATCTGGTAGACGCTGGGGGTGATGGGTTCCAGGAAGCCGCTGCCGCGGGCGTTCCTGAGCAGGGTCCGGCACGCGCCGTAGCCGAGTTGTTCGCCGGTTACCGACTTGTAGGCCTGCCCCTCCTGGGTGATGTGGGTCAGGATGTCCATCATGACCCGGCTCCGGAACAAGGAAAGGAAAGGCAGGTGGACCCGGCTGCGGTGTGTCATGCGGGTGAACGCGTGGTCCATAACCACTGTCAGGTAGGCAGGGCGGCCTTCCTCGTCAGCGCCGGGTTCGTGCTGTTCGAGTTCGGACCTTAGTTCTCCGATCAAGACCGAGGCGGGGACATCTTTCAACAGAGGGAGAGCGATCTCCATGGCTAATGGATGACCTTCTACCATCTCTAATATTTGAAGGTACTCCGGGCCGAGGCGCATGGGGTCTGCGCCCGCCTCCTCCAGCAGCCGGGTCCCAAGGACGATGCGGTCGGGGCCGGCCAGTCCGCCCAAGCGGGTGTTGCCGTGGGGGACGGTCAACCAGGATTCTTCATCGCGGCGGCTGACCAGCAATATCCAGGTCTGGCCGCCTTGGGCCACTTCATTCAGGAATGAGTCCAAGTCTGAGGTCTCGCTGTCGTCCAGCAGGCCCGGCGATCCGGCGGGGAATCCGGACAGGTTCTGCAGGCTGTCCAGCACCAGCAGAGCGGGGTTCTCCCTCAGGTATTCCGTCACCCATGTGCGCCGGTCTTCTTGCCGGAGGTCTCCGAAGTCCAGCCCAGCCAGGGATGTGCCGATCTCGTGGAGGACCCGCTCCAGTCCGGCGCCGACCTCGAACGCTGAGTAGAAGACGCCGCCAGAACGGCCGCCGGTCTTGCGCAGCCACGATGCCAGGCCCAGCGCCAACTCGGATTTGCCTATGCCTACATCTCCGGAAAGCATGACCACAGGCGTTTGGCGGAACTGGCGTTCCAGTTCCAGCAGTTCTGCGTGCCGGCCGATCAGTCCGTAAGGGCCACCCCTGGGCAGTTCGCTGCCAGACGGCTCGGGCTCGGGCTGAGGCGTGCCGGGGACTGGCGCAGCTTGCTCCTCGGCCACGATGGCTTCCGGTGAGTAGTTCTGGGACTCGAAGACCATTGGCAGCGTCCAGTCCCAGGAGACCAGTGGTCCCGTGGCGGAGGGACGCTGGCGGTGTTCGATCATCGCCTGGCGCACCGTGGCAACGGTCTGAGAAACCGGGCCGCCGCTGCTCAGTCCCTTGAACAGAAATTCAGAGAACAGGACCTTACCGGCGCCTGCGATAGGCAGGGGTATGACTACGACTTGAGGGACTCCGTTCTGGGCCAGCCCGGCGGCGAATGACATAACGTCATTCAGTGCGCTGGCAGCCGAGGCGTTGATCAGTGCCACGGGCGCCTGTGCCCCAGTCAACGTTTGAGCCAAAGCCGCGGCGTCGACGGTCTGGACTCCACCTGAGCCGTCTTCCATACGGATTCCCTGGCCATCGATGGTGAAGCCGTCCAGATGGACCAGGTGGTAGCGGGCCTCTTGTCCGGAGAGGTGGTCTTTGAGATTGGCTTCTGTGGACGGGCGCAGGCAGTCCAACTCGGCTGAGACCGGGAGCGACTCGAGAGCGGCCAATGCCTCTGTGGCGATGCTTCCTGTTCCTTCAGCGGAAGGGGGCAGGAGCAGCAAAACGTTCAATTGGTCGGTGGGCGACTGGCCTGATAAGTCACCCAATGGGCCGGGAGACAGCCGCCGGGAAATACCGGCGACTTGGGAGGCCAGATAAGCGTCGCCCCCGTTGGTCATCAGCTCCCAGGGCAGGCCCAGAAACTCGGGCCTGCCGGATACGATGGAGAGCAGGGGTGGTTCTGTTCCGGAAGCTTTCTCACCCAGAGAACGGGCTTCGTCTCCGGAACCGAAAATTGCCTGGAACAGCAGGAGGCCGAGGTCCTTCAGACCTGCTTCAACCTTCTGGGCCCGTTCCGCCGCTTCGCCGAAGGTGTCTTCCGGGTATTCGCTGAGGTACCAGCGTATCTCGGCAGATTCGGATTCGGTAAGCGGGAGTGAGAAGTCTACGGCAGGGGCAGTTTCGGTCTGACCGTCCCCGCTTATATATGAAACTTGTACCTGGCCCGACTCGGCCAGGTCTACTATTTGCAGTAAGTCCGCCACAGGGGCCTCCGGGTATATACAGGGGTAGACCGGCGCGAGGCTATCGTGCCGGGAAATGGTCATGATTCAGACTGAGAACGAATCTCCGAACCATACTATCACCAGGCACATGACCAGTCCAACGAAACAGGCGTGGGACGCGAGGTTTGTCGGCGCAGTGGATTCCGGCTTTCGCCGGAATGACGGATGTTCAGTCCCCACCCCCAGTCATGGGGGTGGGTTAGGGTGGGGGCAACGGTCATCGGCAACTCAACCAGCGATCGCAGGCTGTGGTACGCCTGGATTCCGGCTTTCGCCGGATTGACGGATGTTCAGTCCCCTCCCCCAGTCATGGGGGAGGGTTAGGGTGGGGGCAACGATTGTCAGCAGATCAACCAGCGCTCGCAGGCTGTGGTACTCCTGGATTCCGGCTTTCGCCGGAATGACGGAGGGGGAGACTGTCGAAAGACCCCGTTTATGCTGATCCCCGGTGCGGAAAACCCTAAGTCTGTCCTGCTCTCCAGGCTCCCGCCCGCCAGTCGTCTGGGCTGGGGCCGGGATCTATGATCACGTCGACGACTGCCGGCTTGCCTGAGGCTTGGGCGGCTCTAAGGGCGTCGGGCAGGTCTTTGGAATCGTTGACCTGCACGCCCCAGGCGCCCATGCCCTCGGCCACGGTGGCGTTGTTGGTTGGGTGGAACTCTGAAGCTATCTTGTGGCCCTCGGGCTGGTGGTCGTTGACCATGC
>CAYXDE010000100.1:0-6851 GCA_964463525.1 uncultured Dehalococcoidia bacterium
GCGTGAATCGAGAAGGAAATCACCGCCAGGTCAGAAAGGCGGCTCATCTCCAGGTGCATCTGCAGCTACCGCAACAGGGGCTTCGGCGGCCACTGTTACCGGTTCCTCTGCCGGCGGCGTCTCGGGAACGGACACCGGCATCTCAGCCGGCTTGGAATCAGAGACGGCAACCGGGTCCTGTGTCTTTGCGACCGGCTCATCTTCGGCTGGTCCAGCAACGATAGGAGGCGCAGATTCGGAGGCAACCGCCGGCACGGCTTCAAGGGGCATCGTCACCGGCTCTTCAACAGGCGGCTCCATGCCCAGGCCCAGTTCCTGGTGGACCGCAACTGTGTCCGGTCCCAGCAGCTCTTCCAAGCGGGAATGCAACCCTTCACAGTAACCGGTGCTGACCACTGGCAGGTCCATCCGAACGAGTCTTTCGCTGGTTCGGATGTCCAGGTTCACACGGTCTCGGCCGGGATATTCCAGCAAAACGCCAATGACCTCCCTCAAGAGATGGGCGTCATAACTGGCATCTTCAGACTCGGAAACTGCCAAGCGGACCACCTTCTGCGGTTCCGCCGGAATACTATTGGCTGTGGTCATTTGCGCCTTCTTTTCGCTGACATTGTGATCGGTTGATTTTCTGCCATTGCCGTTGTTCTTATGTCCGTTGCCGTTGCCATTTCCGTTGTACCCGTTGCCATTGTTCTTGTTGCCGCTCCAGACCTTGGCAGGGGCCGGTGTTGGCAATGGTGCGGGATTCTCCGGGTCATACTCCATCGCTGAATCGCAAGCAAGGGACATCTGGTCCGCCCGCGACCGTACCTTTCCGGTGACCATCATCAGCCGGCCGTCTTGCCAGACATCCGCGGTCCGTTGCAGGGTGTCGGGCCAGACCATGACTTCCAGTATCCCGCCCAGGACTTCCAGGTTCACGATCAAGAACCGCTTACCCTCGCGGGTGGTGCGCTCAATGATGGATGAGATGTACCCCAACACATTGATCTGCTGTCCACCGGTTTCCTCGCCCAGTTGGTCCAGGGAGTTGAAGACGCCCTCTATCTCCATGGCCGCCAAGGCGATGAGGGGGTTATGAGACAGAGTCATCCCCAACAATTCTCTCTCCCAGGCAGCTTTCTCCTGGTCTGAGACATCGGGGGCCGTGAGGGTGATTCCACTCATACCTCCGCCGTCGTCCACATCTTCCGCGCCGTCGAACATGCTGCTCTGCCCGGAATCGCGGGTCTTCGCCTCACGCTGAGCGGTGGCGGAGATCTGGTCCAGCGCGTAGATGACTGCGCCCCGAAGCGCCAGGCTGTCGAACGCCCCGGCCTTGGCCAAACTCTCCAATGTGCGGCGCTTCGGGCCTGAACCGCCGGCGCGGCGGCTGAAATCGTCGATGGACTTGTAGGGCCCGTTCTCTTTCCGTTCTGCAACCACGGGGCGGACCGCCGCCTCACCCACCGTCTTGATGGCTGCCAGTCCTATCCTGAGACCGGGGCCGCTGGGAATATCACCTTCTTGGCCGTCGTACCGCTGATCGCCGGTCTCGTGGTCGATGGAGAAGAATTCTTCCGAGCGATTGATGTTGGGCAGCAGGATGGGTATGTTTAGCCGGAAACACTCGTTCATGGAACCTAGTGTTTTCTCTGGGTTATCGAGCCTGGAATTGAGCACTGCAGCCATGTATTCAACCGGGAAATGGTTCTTGAAATAGGCTGTCCAGTACGAGATCAGCGCATAGCTGACGCTGTGGGCCTTGTTGAAGGCGTAACCAGCGAAGGGCTCGATCAGGTCGAATATCTCACCGGCCACTTCCTCTGTGTAGCCCTTGCCCTGCGCGCCCGTGACGAAATTGACGCGCTCTTCAGCCATCAACGACGCGATCTTCTTACCCATCGCTTTCCGGACGATATCCGCCGCCCCCAGCGAATAACCGGCGAATTGCTGCAGGATCAAGAGCACCTGGTCCTGGTAGACGATTACGCCGTAAGTCTCGTCCAGCAGTTCTTTGAAGCTGGGATGGGGATATTGGATGGGTTTCCGTCCGTGTTTGGCATCGATGAACATATCGATGTTTTCCATGGGACCAGGACGGTACAACGCGATCATGGCGGCGATGTCGCCTAGATTGGACGGTTTCAAGGCCTTGATGTAACGCTGCATACCCGCGCTTTCAAGCTGGAACAGGTCATTCGTGTTGCCGGAAGAAAGCAGTTCAAAGGTGGGCGGGTCGTCCAACGGCAGCGTCTGGAGGTCGATCTCGACCCCTTGGCTTTCGCGCACCAGATTGACGGCCCGGTCTAGGATGGTCAGGTTCGTCAGCCCAAGGAAGTCCATCTTCAAGAGACCCAGGTGGGCGACCGGGTCCATGGAATACTGGGTCATCAGCACCGGGCTGCTTTCGTCGCCCTTCGCTGGGCGCTGCAACGGCACGGTTTCGGTCAGTGGTTCGTCGGCGATCAACACACCCGCGGCATGGGTGCTGACATGGTGAACGATGCCTTCCAACCCCTGCGCGTCGTTGACCAGCTTGGTCACGGTGGGTTCCTGTTCGTAGGCGGTCTTAAGCTCTGGGCTGACCCGCAGGGCATCTTCGAGGGTACGGGCCTTGAGTGGGACCATCTTGGCGATGCGGTCCACGTCCCCGTAACCCATGCCGAGGGCCCGGCCAACGTCACGGAGAGCAGCCTTTGCACCCATGGTTCCGAAGGTGATTATCTGGGCCACACGGTCGTTGCCGTAGCGGTCTATAACGTAATGAAGGACCTCATCCCGCCTGTCGTCTTGGAAGTCCAGGTCGATGTCAGGCATCTCTTTGCGTTCCAGGTTCAGGAAACGCTCGAAGACCAACCGGTATTCCAGGGGATCGACATCGGTTATACCCAGGCAATACAGGGCCACACTGGCGGCGGCGCTGCCACGGACGCCGTACAGGATATTGCTCTTGCGGACGAAGTCGATGATGTCCCAGACCACCAAGAAATAGTTGGCGAACCTGGTGTGGCGTATGACGTCCAACTCATATCGGAGCCGGTCTTCAGCCTCGGCCGTCGGGTGCGGGTAGCGGCGCCGGAAGCCCTCTTCGCACAACTGGGCCAGATACTCATCGGCGTCCATGCCGTTGGGCGTTGGGTACTTGGGCAGGTGGGTCTGGCCGAAGTCCAGGTCCACGTTGCACATGTCGGAGACCAGTTGAGTGTTCTCCAGCGCGGGGAGGAAATCCGGGAAGAGCTGGGCCATCTCTGCCGGGCTCTTGATGTAATAAGAATCGTCCTCCATGCGGAGACGCTTCTCATCATTGACGGTGGTGCTTGTCTGGATGCAGATGTAGATATCCTGCAACGGCGACTCCACCTGGTTGACGTAGTGGGCGTCGTTGGTGACCACCAGCGGGATATCCAGCTTCTGGCCCATGGCGATCAAGCCTTCGTTGATCTTGGGCAGTTGCGGGACGTGCTCGTGACGCTGGATCTCCAAGAAGTATCCATCGCCGAACCGTTCTTTGTACCAGGCGGCCGCTTTGGCTGCAGCTTCGTCGTTGCCGTCGGCCAGCAGACGCGGCACTTCGGCGGATGGGCAGGCGGAAAGGACAGCCAAACCCTGGCCAAATTCTTCGAGAAGACCTTTGTCTATGCGGGGCCGGTAGTGGAATCCGTCGACATGGGCCTTGGTGACAAGCCGCATCAGGTTGCGGTACCCGGTGTTGTCCCGGGCCAGCAAGACCAGGTGATTCGGGCTGCGCTCTGAAGGGTCTTTGTCGAAGCGGCTGTTGTGGGCCACGTAGACTTCACAGCCGATGATGGGCTTGATACCCACTTCTTTGCATGCCGAGTAGAAGTCCACCACGCCGTAGAAAGTGCCGTGGTCGGTGATGGCGAGGGAATCCATCCCCAGCTCTTTGGTGCGTGCCACCAAGTTGGGTATACGGCTGATGCCGTCCAACATGCTGTACTCGGTGTGAACGTGAAGGTGCGTGAACACTAGACCCGTCTGCCTCCCCCCAAAATGCGGCTGTGTGGTCCGCATAATGCCTAGTTGAAACGGCCAAAATCAAGGGCCTGAATCCACCTGGCAGTGGATATTATAAACCCTGCTCTGCCGGCTGAGCTAAGGGAAAAGAGCAATTATTCCGGGATTGTGTATTGACACCGAGTCCGGAGAGCTTGCTATGTCAGATCAGGTGGACAAAAGGCAATAAAAATCGACCGGTCATTTCGCCACCGAGATTCGGTGATGTCCAACCGGCCGATCATTGCCTATCAGGATTTGTCAGCGTGACGCTGAGGTGTCAGTGAAGTCTTATGCCCCGACTTCGATCTCCTCGTCAGCCGATTCAGGTTCTTCTTCCATGTCTTGGTCGTTCGTGTCTTCGTCGTCGGAGGTTGACTCGACACTGGCGGTCGCAGATGCGCCCTTGCTGGATATGCGGCTGTCGCCCCAGGTGGCGGACTCGACGTAGTTCTTGAACTCCCGGGTTTCCCCGCAGACCTGACATGAGCCGTTGCTCACGGGTCCGTCTGCAGGTTGGATCACCCAGTGGTGGCGGCAAGCCGCGACGGCCGGGGTGGATTCGATCTTAGGTTCGGGTGCGATTGTAGTTCGTTGTGCCATGGTTCCTTAGCCTCAAGTTGATAGAATAAATTTTAGCAGTGCCTGCTCGATTTCGTCAATGAATTTCGTATGAATGCCGTAATAGAACTGTCTGATAGTTGGTTTACATGCTACGTTTTCTTGATTCCGCCAGATTTCGTTACACATACCGGCGACATCTAGGCCAGGAGTAGTGTTTGGCTCCTGTAATGAATCTTACGTAGACGGAAGTCGATCGGACTTACGAAATGGCTCAATGACCAAAAATCGTTTCCACCGGTCCGAAGGCACTGCCAGGCCAATAGATCAGATGCTGTCCGCTCGATTAAGGTCCGAGGTCTAGCGACGTCCGAATTGCCATATATAAATTCTCCGACACACTTAAAAGAGGGTCAAGCCTACTGTGTCATCCCAGCGGAATTCAGACAACTCACAACGATAATAGAGGGAATTCGACAGAGAAATAGCCCGCGGAGTGAGTACCCGGTGGAGTAAAGCCGATCGTTGTTGGCAAAAAGTTGATCGCCTGGAAGCGCCGGAAAGGGTCAGGCGTGTCTGACGATCTCTTCCGTAGCCATTCGGGTCACGCCCCAGCCGGCCAGCCAGGCGGAGTGGCGGCCGTCTCCTCCGGCAACGATGGGCACGATGTCCTCAGAGGCGCGGACGATGGGGACCAGGGTGTCCGGGTTCGTCTCGTCCACCCAACTGGGCCAGTTGCGGTTGCCGTAATGGGCGCGGCCCAGAAGAGAGCTCAGCGGCATACGGGCGTTCTGGTAGATGAACTCTTGGACATCGGACTTAGATAGTCCGGACGAGGCGATCTCATCGGCATGCTCGGGGCAGATCACCACCACTATCTGGGCCCCGGTGCCGATCTGATAATAGTTGGAGATGCCGACCGCTTTCATGTTGCCGACGATGGTCTGAAGGACTTCTAAGCCGGTAGACACGGTGGTCTCCATGATGGTGTAGACGCCCCGGATGGCGGCGAGGGTCACGGTGCTTGAACCCTCGGGGTAACCAACGGATATGTTCCTGGGCTCCCACGGGCTGCGGGCTTCATTCTCGGAGAAGCAGAAACTATAACGGCCGGGGGTTGCCAGCGTGGCCTTGTCCATCTCACCTGGTATCAAGCCGCCGACGTTCCGGATCACCAACCGCACCGCCCGGCCGATAGCGGCATTAGCTCTGGAACCGGGGCCGAAGCAGGCGGCGTCGCCGTTGATCCCCAGCTCTTCAGCGATGGGGCCGTTGATGATCAATACCTGGGCCGCGCCGCCGGTTGTGGCGGCATTTCCTCCCAGATTGAAATCGGGGTCGAGCGCTGCTTTCACCGCCGCCACCACCACCGGGAAGTACTCCGGCTGACAGCCCGCCATGACGGCGTTTATGGCCAGTTTTTCCAGAGTAGCCTGGGCGTTGCGCGGCTGGATGATGCCCAGAGAGGTCGAAGGGTCTCCGCCGTAACCCGCCAGCATCTCGCGGACGAGGGGCTCGGTCGGCGGCACCACAGGCAGACCATCGGTCCAGCCCTGCTCCCAGCAATAGTCCTGGATGGCCTGGAAGGAATCGGGCACATCTACCCGCCTGGCATTGAGTGAAACGGAACTCACGGTGGTGGACCTCTCTTTGGAAACCTCAGGGGAAACCTCAGGGGAAACCTCAGGGGAACCCTCAGGGAACCTCTTAGGGAAATATCAGGTTGGGATTTTCCGGCGGGGAGACTGGGAAGTCAATAGACGAAAAAGAGGGGCCGTTGTGGCCCCTCTTGGTTTCCGGTGCTTGGTTGGGTGCGGCAGGATGTTGCCCTAACCCTCTCCCGGTCCTTCCGCGGAAGGAGAAGAGGGAATCATTCTTTACTTCCCCGTTAGCAGCCCTACTATCTCCGGGGCGAAGTCGTGGGCCATCTGCTGGACCTCTGGGACGGTGCGCGGCGCCAGCGGACTGGGCAGGACTACTATGCGGGCGCCTGGCATACCCAGAGCCGTGGCCCGGGCATGGGCCGCCCTGGTGAATGTGCTGGTTATGACGCTAACCGAAGGCACGCCCTTGGACTCGGTCATCACTGTGTCGTGGAGACCCCACGCCGTGCAAGACCCTCAATCCGCGATGGCGTGTATCACCACATCGCAGTCGTCGGAGAGACTTTGAATCGTTTCATCGGCACAGGGCGCGCTGTAAGTGAACTTGGTCTCGTAGACGACTTTGGCGGCGCCGTAGTCTTTGAGCAGGACTTCCTTCAACTCGGCAAGAAAGGCGTCAGCGTGGTACTT
>CAYXDE010000101.1:0-6518 GCA_964463525.1 uncultured Dehalococcoidia bacterium
CCGGGCCCTTGACCCTGGCGAACCGGGCTTCCTCCGACTTGAAATAGTCGGAGTGGAAGAGCGTCTTCAGCATGTCGCGGACCTGGTAGCCCGAAGAGAAATAGGTGTCCATCATCTCTTGGACAGCTTCCTCACCTGCCTCGGAGACCTCGTCGGCGGCGAAGAACTGGAACAGCCGGGTTGCCACGAAGCGGGCGGTGGATTCCTGCTTGGCGATGATGGCGATGATGTCCTCGCCGTTGAACTTGCCAGTCTCGCCCAGGAACGTCTTCTCGCCGTCGTCGTGGTCTTCGTCGCGGTAGTCGAAGTGCCAGGCGATGCGGCCGTAGGGCCAGATCGAGTCCTTGGCAGCCCGGATGGCCATGTACTCGGCGTTGCCCAGTGTCCAGCCGGTGAAGGCACGGGAGCATTCTTTGATGTCGTCTTCCGTGTAGTTGCCGATGCCCATGGAGAACAGTTCCAGCAACTCCCGGCCGTAATTCTCGTTGATGGCGGCGCCGTGGTTCTCGTTGTTGTCCAGCCAGACGATCATGGCCGGGTCCTTGGAGAGTTCCACCAGCAGGTTCTCGAAGCTGCCCAAGCCTGACCGGCGGAACATGTCCACCTGGTTGAGCAGGGAACGTGCCTGGTTCAGCTTGGCGTAGCCCGTGGCGAAGAGACCGTGCCAGAAGAGGGCGATCTTCTCTTCCATAGGACAGGTGGTGCTGATCATCCGGTACATCCAGTAGGCGGCGGAACCGGCCAGGTCGCGTAGTTCCGACTGCTCAACGTGGTAGCGGCGGATGAGGTCGTCGGGCATGTTGTCTGGGTCCGAGGGGTTGAGCAGCGCCTCCACGGCGCCGTCGTAACCCATGGCCAGGTAATCCTCAAGCTCGTTGCGACTGGCGCCGAACCCGGCGCGCCGGAGCAGGTGGGCCATCAAAGCGGTGTCGTTGTTTATCATCACAATCCTCTGTTTAGGGGATCAGGTTAATCTCGGGTTAAGACCGGAGTATGCCGAACTTCTCGAACTGGCCGTTGACGATGCTGGGCGCGTCAAGTTCCAGCCAGTCTTCTAGGATCTCCGTGTAGACGGAGCGGAAGTCGTTGTTGGAGCGCAGGTCGCCCTCGATCTGTTCAGCATCGGCGAGGGATGGGTATTCGCCGTACATCCCGCCGTTGACCGCGCCGCCGATCATGAAGGCCACGCCGCCGGAGCCGTGGTCGCTGCCCGAGCCGTTGTCCTTGATGCGGCGTCCGAACTCGGAGAAGACCAGGATAGTTGCGTCTTCTTCCGTCCCGTGCTCCTTCAGGTCGTCCATCAGACAGCCGATGGCCCCGGCGACCTCGGTCCAGAGCTTGGCGTGGGAGGCCAGCTCTCCGGAATGGGTGTCGAAGGGCCCGTGCTGGGTGTAGAGGACCCTGGCGCCCAGATCAGCGTGGAACACCTGGGAGATGCTCTTGACGTTCTGGGCCAGTGAGTCGGGAGCGTACTCGACAGATGATGAATACATCCCGGGAGCCGTGCGGAGGATGTCCGCCCCTTGCAGGGCGTCCTGGCCGGTGCGGCCCAGCAGGTCCATGACCGGGTCGCGGCCCGCCGCGTTGCCGTACATCCTGGAGAAGGCCTCCAGGGTGAACATGCGCAGTTCTTCATCCTGCACGTCTGGGAACAGGCCGTAGGTCTCCAGGTCGCCGACCGAGGCTACCGAAACTCCGGGGACGGCCAGAGCCCTAGGCAAACCTCGTCCGAAGTTGATTCCTGTAAGAACGTTCTCGCCCTGAGGGTCCATGTCCCGGATAGCCCTTCCAAGCCAACCCTCTTTGCCGATGGCGTCGGGCTCGGCCGTGTGCCATATGTCCATGGAACGGAAATGGGAGCGGTTGGGGTTCTCGTAACCTATGCCGTTGATCACGGCGACTTTCCCCTCGTCCCACAGGGATTTCACCGGCCCCATGCTGGGGTTGAAACCCAATCGGTCGTCGATGGGAATCACTCGGTTCTGCGGAATGTTGACCGTGGAGCGAGAGTCGTAATACTTGCCGTCTCCATAGGGCACGACCGTGTTGAGGTAATCATTACCGCCGGAGAGCTGAATGACGATCAGACTCTTTTCACGTTTGTTGCTGGTCATATATGACGGCTCCTATTTATCGGGAGGAATGTCTCTGTTGAAAGTCCGGTTAGTGGGCAATATTGTACCCTTTGTTGACCGTCATTTCGAGGCACATATCGGGGACGATTTATGACAACACGGACCAGCACCGGTTGCAGTCGTCCAGCCCCAAAGAAACGGTGGTAATATTGTCTATCACGAACGGCGCAGCAATAGTGAGATACAGGGGTGAAGCCATGATAAGACCCAGGATGTTGGGGCATGTGGTCCTCAGGGTCAGGGACGCCCAGCGCTCGGAAGATTTCTACACCAAGGTTCTTGGCCTGGATGTTAGGAACCGGACCCGCGGCGGCAAGATGAGGTTCTTCACCAGCAACCCGGAGATCGACCACGAGCTGGCCGTCGCCGAACTGGGAGAAGAAGCCGTTGGCCCTTACCCGGAGCACGTCGGCATGTACCACATGGCCTGGGAATTGGTCGATATGGACGAACTCAAAGACGCCTATCAGGTCGTGCTGGACAACAACGTGGACGTGGCTGGTTTTGGCGACCACGGTGAGATCAAGGGCCTGTATATCCGAGACCCTGACGGCATCGAGATCGAGCTTTACGCATTCGCCCCCGAGTTCGAGAAGACTCCACTGGAGGAGATTCTCACCGGTGGGTCACTCCAAGGCACTACGGCCGGCTAAACAGCCCCCGGACACGGATCATTTGGGAGGAATCAGATGCTGGACCACGCTTTGAATGAGGCCATCAGCCGGGTCGGGCCAGGCACGCCCATGGGTGATACCATGCGCCGCTACTGGCTGCCCGCCCTGCTGTCCTTCGAGATACCTGAGCCCGATTGCCCGCCGGTGCGGGTGACGCTACTCGGCGAAGACCTGCTGGCGTTCCGGGCCACCGACGGCCGAATCGGCCTCGTCCAAGAAGCCTGCCCTCACCGCCGGGCCAGCCTTTACTTCGGCCGGAACGAAGAGTGCGGCATCCGCTGCGTCTACCACGGCTGGAAATTTGATGTTGACGGCAATTGTACCGACCAGATGAACGAGCCGCGCCAGTTCACCGACCGCGTAAAGATCACGTCCTACCCGACCCTGGACATGGGCGGCGTCATCTGGGCCTACATGGGGCCGGCGGACAAGAAGCCCGCTCCGCCTGCCTTCGAACTGACCCAGGTGCCGGAGACCCACCGCTATATGACCAAGGTCTGGCAGGAATGCAACTGGCTCCAGGCGATGGAGGGCGGCATCGACACCTCCCACGCACCCATCCTGCACCGCAAGCTGACCGACGACACCGACGAGCCAGGCATCTCCCCCAATTCACCCTTCCTGCAAGGCGCTGCCCCGGACCTGGAGGTGGAAACCACCGATTACGGGTACCGGTATTTCGGCATCAGGCCCCTTGGCGAGGACAAGACATTCGTACGCGGCTACCACTACGTGATGCCGTTCACCCAGCTCCGGCCCAGCCGCTACGGGGAGACGGTGGTGGACGGCCACTTCTGGGTGCCCATGGATGACCACAACGTCATGGTCTACAACTGGGGCTACAGTTGGGGTGATGACCCCCTGCCTGAAGAAGAGAGCGCGCTCAAAGACTCGGGCAACAATTTCCAAGAAGATGTGGACCCAGCCAACAACTTCCGGTCCATCCGCAACCGCGACAACAATTACATGCTGGACAGAGAGGTCCAAAAGACCCAGACGTTCACCGGCATCCGGGGCATCAACGCCCAGGACCGGGCCATCCAGGAGAGCATGGGTCCCATCGTGGACCGCACCTTAGAGTTCTTGGGACCGTCCGACATGGCCATCGTGGCGGCCCGCAAGTTGCTGGAAGAAGCCATCGAGACAGTCAAAGACGACGGCGACCCCCTGGGCGTAGCGCCCACCTACTACAACATCCGTGCGGCTGAGGACACCTACGCCAAGGGTGAGAGCTGGAAAGAAGCTTTGATCAGCCGGATGCATCCGTAAGAAGAAGCCGGAAAACAAGATATCCAGGAGAAGATATGCGCTTGGAGAACAAGGTTGCTCTCATCAGCGGCGGGGCCAGGGGAATGGGAGCCGTCGAAGCCAAGATGTTCGCCCAGGAAGGGGCCAAGGTTGTCATCGGTGATAGGCTCGAAGATGAGGGCCGTCAGGTGGAGGCCGAGATAAACGAATCGGGCGGCGAATGCGTCTTCGTCCAGCTAGATGTAACTGACGAAAGCGCCTGGCAAGACGCCGTGGCCGCCGCTGTGGCCCGCTTCGGCAAGTTGGATATCCTGGTCAATAACGCGGGCATCGCCAGGCTCAACACCGTTGAGGATACAACCTCCGAAGAGTGGGACTTGGTGATGGACGTCAACGCCAAGGGTGTGTTCCTGGGAACCAAAGCCGCGATACCCGAACTGCGGAAAGTCGGCGGTGGCTCCATAGTGAACATCTCCTCCATCGCCGGACTCACCGGCAGCGGCCACGTGTCTTCTTACTCCGCCAGCAAAGGCGCAGTACGGCTGCTAACAAAGTCCACGGCCATCCAATACGCCTCTGAAAGCATCCGCTGTAATTCAGTGCATCCAGGGGTCATTGAGACCCCCATGACCGCGCCCATGATGCTGAACACCCAGGAAGGGCGAGAGGCCAATGAGGCCCGGTCTCCCATGCACCGTATCGGGCAGCCCGAGGACATAGCATACGGAGTGCTTTTCCTGGCATCGGACGAGTCGTCATTCATGACCGGCAGCGAATTGGTTATCGACGGCGGACTCACCGCCCAATAATCCCCACCAACAAACCTATCTGCGGAGAAGGACCTATGGCCGAGATATTCGTTCTGGGCGGGGGCACCCCCACGCCGACCGCCGACCGGTTCGGAAGTTCCCATGCCCTCAAGATCGGCGATGACCTGCTGATGTTCGACTGCGGTCCGGCGGCAACCCACAAGCTGGTGAAGGCCGGTCTTTACCCCACCCAGGTGGACAACCTGTTCTTCACCCACCACCACTTCGACCACAACATCGACTACCCATGTTTTCTGCTTTGCCGCTGGGACCAGGCCGCCGGGCACGGCCAGGAACTGAACGTGTACGGTCCGGCGCTGACCGAAGAGATCACCCAGGGCCTGATCGGCGAGAACGGCGTGTTCTCCCCCGATTGGCGGGCAAGGGTCGGCCACCCTCTAAGTCAGCAGATATTCGTGAACCGGGGCGGCACTCTGCCCCGCATCCCGCCCAACCCTCAGGCCAAGAACGTCGGGCCGGGGGACGTGGCGTCGGGCAAGGACTGGCATGTGACCGCCGCTCCGGCGGAACACGTGCAGCCCTTCTTGGACTCCCTGGCCTACAGGGTGGATACGCCCGACGGCAGCGTGGTCTTCACCGGCGACACTCAGCCTTGTCAGTCGGTCATCGACCTGGCGCGGGACGCCGACATGATGCTCTGCATGTGCTGGGACGACCAGGACGTCATGAACGCGGAAGGCGAGGCAACCGGGCAGTGCGGCACGCTAGGCGCCGCCCAGATGGCCCAGGAAGCCGGCGTCAAGAAGCTGGTCCTGGTGCACATGGGCCCCGGACTATCAGCCCAGGAACCGTTCTACAACGCCAACCTAGCCATGCAACGCATCTATCAGGGAGACATCGTCTTTTCCGAAGAACTGTTCAAGATAGAGCTCTAACCACGTCTGGGTTGCTCCAGGACAATAGATCACCCGCCGACCAGAATAGAACGATCGGCGGGCGTCATTTCTGCAGAAAAAGAGACTGGTCAGGTGGACATCAATTTGTCCATCGCCATGATTCGGGTCATGTTGTCCTTGGGGCTGGTGAACTCGGCATTCTTGGCCGCGGTGGTAGCCACGGTAGCCAGCCTGGGGCTCAGAGGCAGAACGGCTGACTGACCGCTTCCCCTCCCCGTCATTCCGGCGAAAGCCGGAATCCAGGCAAGCCACGTCTGGCGTTCAGTGGATGACTTGCTCACAAGCGTAGCCCCCACCCTAACCCTCCCTCCTTCCGCGGAAGGACGTGGGGGAGGGGAATCATACCGTCATTCCGGTGAAAGCCGGAATCCAGACAACCAAACACCCGGCCAAGTCAAACCTTCCAAAATAACCCCGGCCTCTTCGCTCATGGTGAGCCTGTCGAACCACCGCCATTGGGAGACCGTTCCCGAAAATATCAACGCCTGGCAGCGCCCTTCGACAGCCTCAGGACGGACGGTCCTTTGGTTGTCTGACCCAACAAAAAGGCCCGGCATAGCTATGCCGGGCCTTTCAGATTCAATGCAACCGAGACTAGTCGTAGGGGTGGAGTTTGATCTCCCGCAACGCTGGGATCACTTCCTTGCCCAGTAACTCTATGGACCGCATGGAGTCCTCGTGTTTCATGGGGCCTTCGTTGCCGTAGATCAGCAGGTAGCCGGGGTTCAGGGTCTC
>CAYXDE010000102.1:0-6460 GCA_964463525.1 uncultured Dehalococcoidia bacterium
CTATCGCCTCAAGACCCAAGCTGCAGGTACCCCAGGAAGACCGCCGCGCCGTCTACGGCTGCCGCCGCTTCCTAATCGACCCGGCCAACCTGGCCGACTTCGTCGACAGCTCCCAGAACGGCATCTGGCCCCGCATCGAGTCCCAAGGCGCCTGCATCCTTGGCCTCTGGACCACCATCGCCACCACCCAGCCCATGGACATCCTCCTCCTAACCGGCTACCACAGCCCCACCCACTGGGAAGAGACCAGAGTTACCAGCAGCCAACAGGCTGAAGTAGACCAAGGCTTAAGGGCGCAGGAGTCGCCGCTCAGAGACCGCCGTGTGGATATCTCTCAGCAGACGTGGGTGAGGTTGATGCGGGCGCATTGGGGGTAGGGTGGGTGGACTCTTGGCATCTGACTACCCCCTGGGCGATCGGTGTCGGAAGTCTTGGGAGTTTTGTTGGCTGAGACGCTTGAGATCGGGGTCGGCCAATCACCAAGTCATCAGATTCCAGCCTGTACTAAGAGTCGCTTGACGACCGTTGAGTACTGTCGATTGCGGATCGTTCACTCGCAACCAATAGACCTGGTCAGACACCATATTCGTGATGGTATTGGCATTGGCGAACGCCTCGCGGGGGTCGTAGAAGGACCATAATTTCGTGTGATTGTCGAAATGCCACACTCTGATCAGGTTGCCGCTCTCCTTGAGGCTCTCCATCGCTTGGACCACCTCAGTGGTTGATTTGAGAGGTAGGACGGGTTGGACCGCGGGGCCGTCAAGAACGGTAAAAGGACTGGTGGCCGTCATGTCCCCCACCGTGGCCGAGATGGTTTGGACCCCGGGTGCAAATAGAGGAATCACGACTGAGCCGGTAAAACGCCCGTCGTGATCGGTGTTCTGTGCCCCTGAGATCAAGGATGGAATCTCGCGTACTTTAGCGCCGGAAACTATCGAAAACGCGGGGAAGTTCTCGCCGGAAACCGTCACCGCGTCGCCTGGGGCTCCGCTGGTCGGCGACAGGGTTATCCGGGCTGCCGGGACCGTGTGGACAGCCTTGGCGTATTGGAATATGAAGCCGGCTCTCGTTGCTTGAACCTCGTTGTTAGATTCGATGAACGCTGTTTCCGGGACCATCATCGTGAATTCGAATTCACCATTGTGATTCGGCACAGCCTGCCCCACCTCTTGGCCGGCGTATGTGATTGAGACTCTTTCATCTGGCGAGAGAGTAGATGCCGGAAACCCCTCGCCAGTTACGCGGATCTCCGTGTTCCTGCTGCTGGAGGCCGGCGCCACCCTGATACTCAAAGGCTTGATGCTCAGCAACGCCGACATCGTTAGGCCCTGGTCGTCGACCGCCGTAATGGTGACTGAACTGCTGGGAGAAATCTCAGGAATGGCTGGAATGATCAACGAGGTAGTCCAACCGCCGCCAGTATCGATGGTGATTGGATAGCTAACGTGGGGTGGCCTGAGTGCGATCCCGGCAACAAAGATCTGACTGGCGCCAATACCGGTGATCTGATGTCTGTCTTGGTTCGCAGACCCCGTAGAGGGTGTGAACCCGGTGCCTAATAGGCTTATCTGCTGATTGAGGACAGCTGTCTCAGGAAAAAGGGAGAGGGTCGGAGTTGCTTCGGCCGGAGTCGCTCCTTGAACTACGCCATCGGCCGGAAAGACCAATATCAGTACAGCCGCAATCACAAGGATAGCGGCCATCGGCCGAAGGGATTCGGCCGGCGGAAATCTGTTCAGGACTGAAACAGGGGACCTCATTATGGAATAGATAGTAGACATCTCATGAACAATTATGACCGATGGTCCCGCCGATAATATGTGAAAGATGTTTATGTGAGAGAGGTCGCTCCTCAACTTCCCAGACCGGAGAAGACCTGAGTCACCAGCAGCCAACAGGCTGAAGTAGACCAAGGCTTAAGGGCGCAGGTGTCGCCGCTCAGGGACAGGCGGGTAGATAGTTCTCAGCAGACGTGGGTGAGGTTGATTCGGGCGTGGTGAGGGTAGAGGATCGCTGAGTTGTTCGATTCAGGTTGACCGAATAATAGCGGGTGTTGGTTGAGCATAGGTTCTACGTATAAAGCGCGAGAGTGAATAATCGTTCGCTAATTTTGTTAATCTATAGTGGATGGAATCTCAATGGAAATGGTAAATGAGGGGATATGACCAGCGAACAGACCCTGGATAGCACCGAACTGGATGTGGCAATCGTCGGCGGAGGGGCAAGCGGCTTATATGCCCTGTATCATCTGCGCGAACTCGGTTACCGGGTTCGAGTCTACGAGCAGGGTGGGGACGTCGGCGGTACCTGGTACTGGAATCGCTATCCTGGCTGTCGATGCGATATCGACAGCCTTGAGTACTCATATTCCTTCGACGAGGAACTAGAGCAAGAATGGGAGTGGCCTGAACGGTACGGCACCCAGCCCGAGATCCTACGTTACCTCAATCACGTGGCTGACCGGTATCACCTGCGCAAGGACATCGTCTTCAACTGCTCGATCACTTCTGCAACGTTCAACGATGACGCGAACCAGTGGGTGTTATTGACGGGAGACGGACAACGTATAACTAGCCGGTTCTGCATCATGGCCACGGGCAACCTGTCAACGCCGCGGGTTCCCGACTACGAGGGCTTAGATGCCTTCCAAGGCAAGTGGTATCACACCGGGCAGTGGCCCCATGAAGGAGTCGATTTCACCGGCCTGCGCGTTGGCGTGATCGGGACCGGCTCCTCAGGCGTGCAGTCCATCCCGATCATCGCCCGGCAAGCAAGCCAACTACATGTGTTCCAGCGGACCCCACAATTCTCCCTGCCGGCCCGCAACGGCCCGATGGATAGGGAGACAGAGGCGGTGCACAAGGCCAACTACCAGGCCCTTCGTGAGGCTGCCTTCGATACGCCTTTCGGCATAGCCGGTTATCCGCCGCCAACACAGTCGGCACTAGAGGTGACGCACGACGAGCGGCAGGCCGCGTACGAAGAAAAGTGGGCCGAAGGGGGCAGTATCAGCTTCCTCTACACCTACAAGGACCTCCTTGTTAACAAAGAGGCCAATGATACCGCGGCTGATTTCGTGCGCGATAAGATTCGGCAGACCGTCAAAGACCCGAAGGTGGCCGAGAAGCTTATTCCGTACGACCACCCGATCGGGACCAAGCGCCTGATACTCGATAGCGGATACTTCGAGACCTACAACCAAGACAACGTCACCCTGGTCGACATTCGCGAAGCTCCGATCGAGCGGTTCACCTCACAGGGATTACGGACAGCCGATGGGAACGATTACGAACTGGACGCGGTCGTTTTCGCCACCGGCTTCGATGCGATGACCGGGGCGCTGCGCAATATAGAACTGGACAATGGAGCAGGACTCACCATCCAGGAGAAATGGTCGAATGGACCGCGTTGCTTCATGGGGCTGGCGATGGCCGGCTTCCCGAATCTGTTCATGATCACCGGACCTCAGAGCCCATCGGTAAAGACTCAGATGATCTTGGCCGGCCAGCAGCATACCGAGTGGATCGCCGGATTCCTGGAGTATATGCGGCTCAACGGCTTCACCCGGTTCGATGTCGAGCAGCAGGCTGAGGATGCCTGGGTACTGCACAACAATGACATAGCGGACTCGACGCTTTATCCACTTGCGAACTCTTGGTATGTCGGTGCTAACGTTCCGGGCAAACCCCGCGTATTCATGCCATACGTTGGGGGCTTCGACCGCTACAAGAGAGCCTGTGACGAGTTAGCCCAGAACGGTTATCCGGGCCTGCAATTAAGTAGTCAGGGCCAAACCGTAGAGGCGGCTGATTAGGCCAACTTGCGCCCAAGCCTTCTCCTTTATGTAAACCAGTGAGTCCCAGGGCGCCTGAACCCCGGGACTCTGGACCACCATCGCCGCCACCGGCTGGGAAGAGACCAGGGTAGCCAGCACCCAACAGGCTGACGTAGGCCAAGGTCTTAGGGCGCAGGAGTCGCCTCTCAGGGAGAGGCGCGTGGATATCTCTCAGCAGACGTGGGTGGGGTTGATGCGGGCGTGGTGGGGGTAATGGGTGGCCGTGTTGGTTTCCCCAAACGAATTGGCCTACGATCGTGTTTTTAGGTGGTTCCGCGATAGGGTTGCCGGAATTCTGGATTATGGCGTAACGATTACCGAGTCACTTACCGACCCCGATTGAAAACCGATCTCAATCTCCCCTTCGGGAAGATCGAGCAGAGTGAGAATAAAGCCACCCGACGAATCGGTATACAACGTAGCTCCGGCCGGGCTTCTAATCGATTCGAGGTCAGTTACGGAGCCATTTATCGAAACGAATACCTGGGAGGCAAGCGGGAAAAACCTAGGTCTGATTGTTACCTCACCGTCATTGGGCTCATCATCGGTAACGACGAGGTTTCAGTCGCTGGTTTAGAAAGGGGAGGATGCGCTGATCGCTCCTATGGTTAGCGTCATGGTGTCAAGCCGAGGGCTAATAAAGCCCTCGGGCAGCAAGAAATCAAAATTAATCTGACCATCGCCTGTCGTGAACAAGTACGGACTCAGTTGAATCTTCGTTCCATTTGAAGGATGGACAGATCTTGAGTGAAAAGACAATGACTTGATGTTCATCTCAGGTGGAAACCCGGCTCCTGCTAACGACACCTGTCGGAAATCCTCAGCATTTCCCTTGGAAAACTCAATGTACGGGGAAGGCAAAACATGATCGATCACGTCTGACCAACTCCCAGATACCGCGAAAATCTGGTTTGTAAGCCCCGATCGATCATTGAAGGGAATAATCACGTCCGCCCGGAACGTTCCGTCTCGATCGGTACGGAGAGTAGCCAATGTGATGTTGAGCGAATCGGGCCCCAATTGCGACAAAATGTATTGGACTGAGACATTGGATAAAGGCGGGAAACCTGTGCCAATGAGGCTGGCATCGCCTCCCATACTGGCATCCGGTGGGGACAGGAAGATGGAAGGGATTGCCTCGGTTGCCCGTACAGTTGAAGAGTTGGCAGCCGCATCCAACGATGGCCCTCTGATAATCTCCCCATTCAATAACCGGTCCAAATACAGTTTTGCTGTGTTTGCAGATATTGCGAAACCGAGTCCCTCAAGCCCTGCCCCCACAAACTTACTGGATACGATTCCAACAACCTTTCCCTGCAGGTCAACTAACGGTCCACCGCTGTTTCCAGGATTGATTGCGGAGTCTGTTTGTACCCAATGGATGTTCCTCCCGGGATCCATGGGAAATGCCGATGCTAGACCTCTGCTGACTGAGAGATTGGAACGACCAAGGGGAAAACCCAGCACCAATACTTCTGCCCCCAAACTTACCCAGCTGATGTCTCCAAATTCGAGCCATTCCAGACCTTGTGCGTCAATCTTCAACACAGCCAAATCTCTGAGCATGTCCCTTCCGATAATCTCTCCGGCAAATCTTGATCCGTCTTCGAAGATGACCGTAATTTCGTCAACGTCCACTATCACGTGATTGTTGGTCAAGATTTTTCCGTCTGAACTAAAGACGAAACCAGAACCGGATCCAAGATCAGTTTCAATTCGAACTACAGCTGCCCGAGAATCAGCCGTAACTTGTTGGATCGTTCGCAAGTTCCCCGGCGCAGCATTGGGAATAACTATGCTCGCTTGGCTTGCCTCCACTCCTTTTTTCCTGGGCGCCCATCTGGGAGTCACGTCCCTGGCCTCATTTGTGGTCAATCTAACAACGTCGCCACCGTTTTGATTCATGGTGTAAATATCGGCCTGGTCGTCCTCTCTAAAGGAGTGAAAAACTATCTCTTGCCCATCCGACGTCCAACCAGGAGAGCCACCACCGTCACGAGAGGTGGTGAGAATGCGCTGATTCAAGCCGTCACTATCCAATACTTTCACTCGCCAGTTGATTTCGAAATCCTCGGCCGATTGAAAGGCGATTTCCAGTCCACTAGGAGACCAACTTGGCGTGGTATCGGCGATCGAACGTCCGGGGTCTATCGTAAGAGCATGTTGATTTTCTCCGTCTAAATCCATAACCCAGATACGGTCTAATCCTGATTCCACTCCGGTTAGTCTGGTGGAGACGAATGCAATTTGTTCCCCGTTGGGAGACCACGCGGGACGTTCATCAGCGCTTGAGTCGTCAGTTAGGCGCGTTTGGTTCCCCCCGTCGATGTCCATTAGATAGATGTTCTTGTTACCGTCCCGGCCAGAGGCGAACACGATTGACTCGCCGTCCGGAGACCACGCTGGGTTGGCGTCGTTGCCCTCAATTACTGTGGTATTCCATTCGCCGTCGTCACTTACGCTGAATATCCCGAATGACTCGTCCTCGGTCACTGAGTCGTAAAAGATACGCCGCCCATCTGGAGACCAAGTGTGCAAGACAACGTTGGCTCCTGTTGTTAATCTTTGAACGTTCGTCCCATCGGAATTCATCACGTACAAATCTAAGGTCTCGCCGCCACG
>CAYXDE010000103.1:0-6426 GCA_964463525.1 uncultured Dehalococcoidia bacterium
GTTCAACCAGCAGATGGGCGGTCTTCTGACCGAGGACGACCTGGCCCGCTACCACGTGAAGGTGGGCACGCCGGTAACGGTGAACTACAAAGGATACGACGTCTACAGCACCGGGCCATGGGGCCAAGGACCGACCTTCCCACAGGCCCTGAAGATCCTGGAGGGCTTCGACCTGGCATCGATGGGTCACAACTCGCCGGAGTACATCCACACGGTGAGTCAGGCATTGAACCTGGCCTTCTCCGACCGGGAGCAGTACGTGGGAGACCCGGACTTTGTGGACGTGCCGATGAAAGAGCTGCTCGCCGAGGAATACCTGTCGCAGCGGCGCGGTCTCATCGACCCGGATATGGCCTGGCCGGGCACGCCTCCCGCTGGAGACCCCCGGGGACGTAAACCTACTCTGAACGGTGGGCCGCTGTCCCCCAGAGACGCGGCAACTCCGGTGGCAACAGCCGGGCCAACCGGCGGCGGGACTTCCTACTTCGCGGTGATAGACCGGGACGGCAACATTTTCTCCAGCACGCCGTCCGAGGGCACCAAGAACGGCGGGCCGATCATCCCCGGCACCGGTCTGGCCTTCTCGCTGAGGGGTTCCCAGTCGAAGCTGGACGAGTCGGCCCCGGCATCGGTGCAGCCAGGCAAGCGGCCCCGGTTGACCCCTGCGCCGGCGGTGGTGCTGCGGGACGGTGAGCCGGTGATCGCTCTGGGCGCTCACGGCGGCGATCACATCCCCCAGGGAACCCTGCAACTGCTGCTGAACATGCTGGAGTTCGGGCGTGACCCCCAGGAAGCTGTTGAGGAACCACGGTTCTTCAGCTACAACTTCCCCCAATCGGGCTTTCCGTCCAAGTACGAGCCCGGCATGCTGCGGCTGGAAGGGCGCATCTCCGGCGACACAGCCGAGTCGCTGCGCCAGAAAGGCCACACCATCGAGATGTACCCCGACTGGTGGGAAGGCTCATCACTATATTGCGCCATCACCCGCAACCCCGAGACTAGGGTGCTGCAGGGCGGCGCCGATCCGCGCTGTGAAGCGTATGCGCTGGGGTATTAGTTGGTGAGTGGCCAAGGATACGCTGGCTCAGCTCTGTCATTCTGAGGAGCGCCGTAGGCCGACGAAGAATCTGCCAAGCATGACCTTGGCAGACCCTTCTCCTTCTGCGGAAGGATCAGGGTGACATGTAGGAAGCGGCGTCGGAGAAGACTAACAAAACCTGGAGTAGAAAATGCCGGACCTAGATAGCTTGTTGGACCAAGTCGATGAGATGCGGGACGAGATCGTCGCGCTGGAGCAGGACTTGGTGCGTATCCCCACCGTGAATACCGGCTCCATGCCCACGGGCAACGAGACGGAGGCCTGCCGGTACATTGAGAAGTGGTTGGCCGAAGACGGCATCGCGTCCGAGACGATCGAATCGGCCCCGGACCGGGGCAACCTGATAGCGAGGCTGGAAGGCGCTTCGGGGAAGGCCGGGCTGATGTTCATGTCCCACCTGGACGTGGTGCCCGTCGAGGAAGAGGAGAAGTGGCGTTTTCCTCCCTTCAGCGCTACCGTGGCCGACGGCCGCGTGTTCGGAAGGGGGGCATCTGACTGCAAGGCCCTGCTCACCTGCCAACTGATAGCCATGCGCATCCTCAAGCGCAATAACATCGAACTGAAGGACGGACTGATATTGGCGTCCTGTGCCGACGAAGAGCATGGCGGGCGGTACGGGTTCGGTTGGATGGCCGACAATCACCCGGAGAAACTGGCGGCGCCCTATGCCGTGAACGAAGGCGGCGGCGTGCCCATCTCAGCAGCCGGCAACCTGACCTATCTGCTGGGTATCGGCGAGAAGGGCCGGCTCCAGTTGGAGATCGAAGTCAGGGGCAGCAGCGCCCACGCATCAACTCCGTGGCAGGGTTCCAACGCTCTCTTTGGTCTTTCGGAAGTGGTGAAGCGCATCGAGGCATATGAAGCCGAGCGGGACACCTCCACCAGCCTGTTCGACCACCTGTCCATGTTTGCCATCGAGGACAAGCCGTCGCCGGAGAACATCGACCAGATAATCGCCGACAACGAAGAGAGCCAGCCCCGGTTTGCCTCGATCATGAAGGCGCTCTCCCGCATGACCATCACGCCGACCATGATCGAGGGCGGCATCAAATCCAACAGCGTTCCCGAGACGGTCCGGTTGACCTGTGACATTCGCACCCTGCCCCATCAGGACGAGGCCTACGTACGGCAGGAGCTGGGCAAGATTCTGGACGGCATAGAGGGCGTGGAGATAGACATCGATTACATGTCCGTCCCCAACGCTTCGCCCTTCGAGACCGAATTCGCCGAGCGGATCCAGATCAGCACCGCCAACGCGCTGAACCGGGACGACATCCAGTGGGTGCCTTCGCTGAACACCGGGTTCACCGACTCCCGGTTCACCCGCAACCTGGGCACGACCACCTACGGCATGGTGGGCTCCCATCCCGACGACGACCCCATGATCAGCTTCATCCACGGCACCAACGAGTCGGTGGGCATCAGAAGTCTGATCAGCGGCACCAGGATCATGGTGGCCCTGGCCTACGACCTGCTAGCCGTCAAATAACGCTGCACGTGCTGAGTTTCGGGCGCGATTTCGGAGGGGACTGACATGATTACCGACCCTGAGGCATATCTGGGTTTCTTCCGGTCGATCCATAGGCGGACGCTGCGGGATATCGAGGCGCTGCCGCCTCCGGCCGAGGTTTGGGAGCCGTCCAGGGGCGAGGGTGAAAAGGGGTGGGGCATATCCCAGATCGTCCATCACATCTGCGAGTCCAGGTTGTACTTCGCCTCGGCCTATACCGGCAAGGGTTGGCGGTATGATTGGAAACCGCCCAGCACGGAGAAGCAGTCGGGCTGGCTTCCGGCGCTGGAGGCCTCGGCGGCTGAGTTCGAGAAGCAGATATCAGGGACGCCGGCGGAGTGGCTCAACCGCCGGGTCAAGATGATCGACACCGACGGCATGCTCAGCGGCTGGCGCATCCTGATGATGCTCCTGGAACACGAGGTCCACCACCGCTCCCAGATAGACACCTACGCCGGCCTGGAAGGCTGGGACGTCCCTCAGATATACGACCGTACCAGAGAGCAGATAGACGAGCTGCAGGACCGGCAGTAGCCGGGTTTTCTTACAGCGCCGCCGGCGGAACCCGAGTGTTCCAGCCGGCTGCTTGCTCGTAGGCGTGGGCTACGCGCAGGACCGTTGCTTCCTCGAAGGGGCGTCCTGCGATCTGCATGGCCAGGGGCAGGCCGCCGTTTCCGTTGGGTCCTTCTGTGGGCTCGGTGAAGCCGCAGAGGATGGATAGGGCTGGGGCGCCACTGAGGCTGTAGGGGCCTCGGAACCCTCCAGCGGCCAAAGCTTTTCGGGCGTGCTCTTGGCTGTCTACTTTCTGGTCTAGATTAATGACGTTGGCGGGCGCGCCGGACGTTGGCTGGATCAGGACGTCCACTTCTTCCAATAGCCCCAGCACCTGCTCTCTGATCATTGTCCTCAGTTTTTGGGCTTTGTAGTAGACCTGGGCGGGGATCAGGTTGGCGGTGGTGAAGTGGACGCGAGTGTTGTAGTGATAGTCCTCGGCCCGCTCCCGCAGGTATTCGGGGCGCAGGCTCACCCGGTCGACGTGGGTGATGGCGCGGGTGACATAGCCTGACTTTTCCGCCAGGGGCATGGAGACCTGTTTCACCTCGGCGCCCAGCTCGGCCAGCACCTCGATGGCGTTAACCACCGACTGACGCATCTGGGGGTCCAGCTCCAGTTCTGTCGGGTCGATCAATTCTTGGACTACGCCAACCTTCAGGCCCTTGATGTCGCCGGTGAGGGCGGCCAGGTAGTCGGGCACCGGCACCTGATGGGTGGACGGGTCGTTGGGGTCGTAACCGGCGATGCCTCCGATGGTGATGGCGGCGTCTTCCACCGTGCGGGAGACCGGTCCGATGGTGTCGAACGACCAGCCGGCCCCGTCCACGCCATAGCGGCTGACCCGCCCCCAGGTGGGGCGCAGACCGACCAGCCCGCAGTTGGCTGCCGGACCTCTGATCGAGCCGCCGGTGTCTTCTCCCAACGACGTTGCGCACAGCCGGGCGGCGGTTGCGGCCCCGGACCCGGTGCTGGAGACGCCGGGGCTGCGGGTCAGGTCCCAGGGGTTGCGGGCCGGTCCGAAGGCCGAACTCTGGGGCTCGCCGTGGGCGAACTCGCTCATGTTCAATTTACCCAACAGGATGGCGCCGGCTTTCTTGAGGTTGGTCACGACCGTGGCATCGAATTTGGGGATGAAATCGGAGCGTATCTTGGAGGCGTCCGTGGTGAGGACTCCCTTGGTGTAGATCTGGTCCTTGACGGCGATGGGGACGCCGTGAAGCGGGCCCCGGTGGTCGCCACGGCGGATCTCAGCTTCGGCTTCCAGAGCCTCCTGCCGGGCGTGCTCGGCCATGACCGTGATATAAGAGTTGACCTGAGGGTCGATGCGCTCGATGCGGTCCAGGTAGGCTTCCACGGCCTCGACCGGGGACACCTGTTTCGCCTTGATCGCGGAACCCAACTCCGTGGCTGATAGGAAGGCTATGTCTTTGGCGGCCATGGTTTACCTCTGTATCTTCCGATTCGAAAGGTCTTAACTCGCCATTCCGGTGAAAGCCGGAATCCACTGATATCAATTTCAGAATAAGCGACTTTGTTGCTAAGGCGACTTGTCTGGTCCCCGTCTTTCGCCGGGATGACGCGAGGGACTTCCTACCCGCCCGTATCCAGCATCCTCTGGCGCATTTCTGCGGGCACTTCGCGGAGGCGTTGGCGGAAGGCGGTGTTGGTTCTGTCTGAGACGCGTCGTGCGGCTTCGGTTAGTAGTTCCACACCGCCCAGATAGTCGTTGATATGGATATATTCGGCTTCGATGCGGCCCTCGGGCGCGCCGTTGTGGTAGTTGCCCAGGGGGAAGGCGATCCCGGTGGTCTGGTAGCCGAAGACGGCAAAGGCGCTGGCCTCGCAGGTGCCGCCGCTCATCAACTGGCGCTGGCACTTGAAGCCGGCGTCCCGCTCTTTGAGGGTCTCGCGGGCCCGGATCAGCACCGACTCGGCCTCGGCGGTGAAGGTGAAGCCGGCGTCGCCAACCCGGATGACTGGGCCTTCGCCTTGTTCCGCGCCGGGCAGAGTCCGGCTGGACTCGGCGGATATCACCAGTGTCTCGGGCGGCAGGGTGCCCGCTTCAGCCATGAGCCTGGCGCCCACCAGGCCCACCTCTTCGGCCCGGGTGAATACGCCGTACACATCACCCGGCGGTCCATCACCCTCGGTCAGTTGGGCCAGCATGGCCAAGATGCTGCCGCACCCGGCCAGGTCGTCCACGGCCCGCATGCGGATCATGTCGCCGTCCAGCTCGAAATCGACCAGGTCGAATACCACCGAGACCGGCGGTTCCAAGTCCAGGGGCTGGTCCAGGTGAATCAGGACTTGCCGCTCGCTTTCTTCTCCGTGCTTGCCGGTGGTGTTACCACGGACGCGGCTGCCGTCGGGAAGCAGCGCCTGCACCGGCACGCCAGGCTCAAAGCTGGACGGAGGAATCCCGCCCATGGCTGTGGCGATGTAGCCGTCCGGATGGCTGCCGGTTATCTCGTAGCCCGGGTGGTCCATGTGGGCGACGACGGCCAGGGGGTTGGCGGTGGGATCAGTGCCTGGCACCTTAGCGATGATGTTGCCAAAGGAGTCTTGCTTGGATCCGAGGCCTATCTCCGCCAGGATGTCTTTGACGGTGGCCGCCACTCCGTCCTCGCGGAATGCTGTGGCCGGGTTGCCGCCCAGCCGGGAGAGGTAGTCCAGCGCCTGCTGTTTGAGGTCGGTCATGCGCCACCTGCCCAGGAGATACAAAAGGATACGAGTGGCGGGATTATAGCAACGCGGCAGGCTGAGGCCAAGGCGGGATTATTCAGATAGGGTGGATGCTATACTTTCGTCAAAGACGATTAGGCAGGCTAGGGTGAGCGCTCAGCCTGCGATTCCGGGCACCCCAAGGAGAGACAAAGTGTTAGAGCAATTCAAGGTCAGCCACGACGATGCTGAGTTCGTTCAGGGCGACGACCTCAAGAAGACCGTGGCGGGCATCTTCGAGAAGCTGGGCGTATCGCCTGAGGACTCCCTATTGGCTGCCGACGTACAGGTGCTGGCCGACCTAAGGGGTGTGGACTCCCACGGCGTCTCCAACATGCTGAAGAGCTATATACAGGGCTACCAGGAAGGGTCGATCAATCCCCGGCCCAACTGGAAGGTTATCCGGGAGACTCCCAGCACGGCTACCGTTGATTCCGACCGGGGTCTGGGCACCATCATCACTCCCAAGGCCATGGATATCGCCATCGAGAAGGCCAAGAACGTGGGTCTGGGCATGGTGACCATCGGCAACGCCCGGCAC
>CAYXDE010000104.1:0-6337 GCA_964463525.1 uncultured Dehalococcoidia bacterium
GTGCATCCGGCCCGGCACTAACTTCGAGGCCCTGATGAACCTGAACCCCATCCCCGGTGTGGTCAGCTACGGCGGCAACGAGATAGTCATCACCCCCGGAAACTCGTCGCCCACCAACGACGGCGTTAGCGCCATCTTGGTGATGAGCGAAGAGAAAGCTTTGGCTCTGGGCCTGGAGCCAATGGCCCGCATCATCGGGTTCGGCGTCGCCGGGGTGAAGCCCCAGTTGATGGGCCTGGGTCCCGTGCCCTCCACCAACAAAGCCATGAAATACGCCGGACTGACCATGGACCAGATCGACCGCGTCGAGTTCAACGAGGCCTTCGCTGCCCAGATCATTCCCAGCGCCAGGGAATTGGGCATACCCATGGAGAAGCTGAACGTCAACGGCGGGGCCTTGGCCATAGGCCACCCTCTCGGAGCCACCGGCGGCAGGCTGGTGCTGTCATTGGCCCACGAGCTGCGGCGCTCCAACTCCAAATACGGCGTCGCAACCCAGTGCATCGGCGCCGGGATGGGCATCACCACGGTGCTAGAAAACCTTTAACCCGCCTTTTACCCGCACCAATTACGGGCCCTTCCGGATTCAGCCGGGAGGGCCCTTCTCTTTTACCCCTTCCAGGTTTGAGAAAGGTGTTTCTATGCACTATGATAGAAGTAGAGCATCCACGTGAGTGGGTTTACAGCTCGGGCATAAATCTGATACGGATTCGGGTAACGCCGCCAGGTGAATCGGAGCGCCTTAGGCGGGATGATGATCGACAAGATTCCGAGGCAGAAGGTCATGTTTGAATAAACGGCCTCCCATGAGGGGGTCGTTTATTTTTTTGGGCTGGAAGCCGAGCTTCGGAGCCCATGACCGAGGAGGGCACGGACATGTGGTCAAAGAACCTATGGCGGTCGTTGCAGATCGGATTGGTCCTGCCTGCGCTGTCGGCGCTGGTGCTACTGGGCGCTGTGTCCTGCGGTGGCGGTGTCTCCCAGGAAGACTACGACGACATGGAAATCAGATTCATGGCCAGCGAGAACCAAGTTAGCCAACTGGAAGCTGCCAACCGGAGGCTCCAGATCCAGGCTAATGATATGGAGGCCAAGGCTGATCTCTCTGAGGAAGACGCCAAAGATTTGGCAGCCAAAGCAGCCCGATTGGACCTGGAAGTCGCTGACTTGACGGGCCTGGCCCAGGCTGCGAAGAGCGCTCTAGCCGATCAAGAAGCAACCGCCCGAGCCGAGATCGAGGCGATGCGGTCATTTGAGACGGTCCGGCTCGATTGGGAACGCAAGTCCAAGACCGGCTCACTTGAGAGTCACTCCGAAATCACAACCCTGGCAGTGTTCAATGCCAGCGACCGCAAAAAGGTGATTCAAAAGCCGGGCGATATGCTGGTCTATGCAAGCACCGGCCTCGGTGATCACCCTAGCCGCCTGCCCAAAGAACACAACTTCAATAAATCAGGGCGAGTGGTTGTGATGGACGCCGACACCAAAGTGGTACTCGCTTCTAACGAACTCCCAGAAGTGATGGCAGGGAGCGTGCAGGCTACGGTAGTCTCTCCGGACGGCAGATTTGTTTATATCTCCGGGGCGGCCGACCCCACTTTCGATACGGAAGGCACCGGATCTCCGTCTACTGTGATCAAGATCGATGCCCTGACGCTTCAGCCCATCAAGGTGCTCGCCATGGGCGGCGACATGCACCACGGCCAGGTATTCGGAGATTATCTCTTGATAGACACCTCCGATCGCTCTCCCGGCGGTCTGGACGTGTTCCTGATGGACCCCAACACCGACAGTATGGTCAGCGGGATCAAGGATGAGGACCTAGGCGGCTCCACCTATACCGCTTGGGGCGGCCCAAACGGAGAGTTCATCTATCTACTCATGGAGCCTCTGGGCTATTTCCCCAAGTGGCACACCGGGTCTCGGGCCGCCAGCGGTTTCCGCACCGGTGACCTACGATGGCTCTCTCCATTCTGGGTGGCCAAGGTCGACGCCGCCACCTGGGAGGTCGTGGCTGAATACCCGTATCCGGCGTACCGGTCCAATTGGGTCCAGATCAGCGCCGACGGCAATTTCATGTATGTTGGCGGCAGCGGGGATGACAAGGTGGTGAAGATGGACCTGTCTACTGGAGAGGTGGTCTGGTCCCAGGCCACCGGCCCCGGCCCTTACGCCATAGAAGTGGTGACCGACAACTCAGAGGTCTGGGTGGCGGATAGAGGAGAGACCGAGTCTATGTTCGGCCGCACTATCACCGTCATAGACAACACCACCGGACGCCACCTGGCCACCATTCCGTCTGCTTATGCGATCGATCACCTTATCCTATCGCCTAGCGGCGACGAGATCTGGGCCACCAGCAACGGTGAAGGCAAGATCTGGGTCTACAACGTCGCAGACCGCGAGTTGGTCAACGTGATCGAAATGCCCGGCTTCGGCAACGCTCATGGCGTGTCCTTCGTTTATTGCGACCGGGACGGTACATCCAGGGTAGTCGCCGACCAAGGCGACTTCCACAACAGGGTTGACCCCCGCAACGGGAGGCCGATCAACTACTGATCAACCCGACGGCTGGCCTGCCTCGGTCAGGCCTCCACGAAACCAGGCCTCAGGGATGCATCCCCGAGGCCTGGTTTTCGTAGCAGGACAATTGACCCCCATCTGGCCCTTCGGTCATTCGAGCGAAAACCAGAACCCACTCGAACCAGATTTGCCTTCCACCGTCATTCCGGCGAAAGCTGGGATCCAGGCAAACCATGTTCAACGGCCCTAAGTTGAATCTCTCACATCCGTAGCCCCCACCCTAACCCTCCCCCATGAGTGGGGGAGGGGATAACCACTGTCATTCCGGCGAAAGCGGGAATCCAGGCAAACCACGCTGGCCAGATTGACGCTATACTCTGTCACACTCACTAAAACCTGTGCCATGAGGGAAGAAACATGCCTCCGACCCAACCTTCTGTCCAACCCACTGGCGTGCTGGACGGCGTCCGAATCTTGGAATTGGCCCGTTGGCAGGCTGCTCCCCGTGGCGGCATGATCCTCCGGGACATGGGCGCGGAGGTCATCAAACTCGAGTGGAGCAAGTCCAGTGACCTACGCAATTCAGGCCCCTTCGTCGGGGAGATGAGCGTCCAATTCGCTGCATATAACCGTGGCAAGAAGAGCGTCACGCTCAACACCCGCCACCAGGAAGGCAAAGACCTGTTCTTCCGGCTCCTGGAAGTCTCAGACGTGGTGCTGGAGAATTTCAGGCCCGGCACCATGGAGCAGATGGGATTCAGCTACGAAAAGATGTGCGAGGTAAACCCGGGCATCATCCTGGCTTCAGTGTCGGGTTTCGGACAGTACGGACCGTACCGTGACCGGCAGTGCTTCGACCCCATCATCCAGGCCATGAGCGGCATCGGCCACCAGACAGGCCGTGGCTTCGACCAGCCGGTGATGGCGGAGGGCCCCATCATGGACCGGACGGCCGCTTTGCATGCGACCATCGGCATCTTGGGCGCGCTGCGCTATAGAGACCGCACTGGAGAGGGCCAGTGGCTGGAAGTGGCCATGCTGGACGGTGGAATCACACTGGAGGAAGTCGCCCTGGCCATGTGCCACGAGACAGGAACCAACGACTTCACCCGCGCCGGGTCCTTCATCAAGTGCCAGGACGGTTATGTGTCCACCGGGGCCGCCCGCGCGGGGATGTGGGAGCGCATGCTGAAGGTGATGGGTTACGACGACCTGTCCGGCGACCCGGAGTTTGCCGCCCCCATGTTCGCCACCGACAAGGCTGAGATACGCATGGAGCTGCTGCATCTGTGGTGCGAAGAACGCCCGGTCAAAGAGGTAGAACGGGCTTTGGTGGAGGCCGATATCCCGGTGGGCCCCGCCCTGAGTATCCCCGAAGTGTTGGCCGACAAACACCTATGGGAACGGGAAGTGATGATGGAAGAAGAATTGCCCGAAGGCAAGAAGATACTCGTGCCGGGGCCCACCATCATCAAATATTCCAAGACGCCGACCACCGCCGGTCCGATCCCGCAATTCGGTGAACATAACGCGGAGATTTACGGCGGTGTGCTGGGTTTGGACGAGAAAGAGATATCGCGCCTGGTGGCAGAGGGTGTGATCACTTAACCCTCTGCCACGCTCGCTTATTAGATGTCAGCCGGTCCTTATCACCAGGACTGGGTCTCCTGAGTGCCGCACGACCCGGTCGGTCACGCTGCCCAGGGTCCACCGGGCGGGTCCCGAGCGGCCGTGGGTGGTCATGGCGATCAGGTTATCCGGCGTCTCCTTACCCGCGTCCACTATCACGTGGGCCGCTGAGCCGTGGCTGACTCTGTGGTCCACCTCGGCGACACCCTGCTTGCGGAGAGTGTCTTCAAGTCCTTTCAGGTAATCGATCGCCTGGTTACCGGCCTCGCGAGCCATCTCTTCAAAGTTCTGGAAGTGCATTCCAGATATGCCGTCCAGCCGCCGGTAGCCGGTAACGGCGCTGAATTCATCGGCCGTGGCCGCCGCTCTGAGCAGCGTAACCTTGAGATTCAAAGCGTTGGCCAGCGCCGAAACGTGAGGAAGGACCCTCTCGGCCAGAGGAGAACCGTCCAAGGGCACAATCATCGTATCCAGGTTGGTGTCCGTCTCCGCATCCCCTTTGTGGTCGCCACGGACGATCAGCATCGGGTTGTTGGTGTGATGCAGGACGTTGTCCGTGATGCTGCCCATCAGCCATCGGGTAACGCCGGAACGGCCGTGCGTGGACATGGCCACCAGGGCGTCTGGGGTCTTGCCTGCTTCTTCGATGATTATGGAAGCAACGTTGCCCTCATAGGAGCCGCAAGTTATCTCGGCGCCGGGCGTCTTTCTTTTCACGCTGTTCAGATAATCCATGGACTGGTCGTGCATGCCCTGGGTGATAGAGCTTCTGTAGAGGCCATGGACCGGGTCTGCCATCTCCTCAGACACTGTGTGGAGCACCTGCATCAGGTGTATCGGAATGCCCAGCCCCAGACTGATCCTGGTGGCATAGGGCAGCACCTCTTCTGCTAGGGGGGACCCATCCAACGGCACAAGAATACGGTCATACATAAGCTTCTCTCCTCCCATGAAAAACCTTCGGCAAAGAGAATTGTATTCCGCTGACACGCGCGGTGCACGAGCCGTCCGGCCCGTTTTTTGTGGACAACCGGCAATCCCGGCAGCGGTCTAACGGCGAGGGAGTCAGGGCCTGTGGAACTTGGCCGGGCCTTCTGAATCAGGCTCGGTAGTGGTAGACTTTCGGCCAGTCATCTAGATACAGTTTTAGGTTCGGAGGAGAGCAATGGCACGCCTACCAGTAGTAACGGCCGATATGGTCCCGGCGGAGTTCCGGGCAGCCTTTGAAGAAGTAACAGCCCCTGCCGGTGGTTCGATAACCGGAGGGCCCGGCTCGTTCACCATCAACAGCCCTGAGATGGCCAAGCGCCGCAATCATTTGACCAGCTATCTGCGCTACGAGACCACCTTCCCCAAGCGCATATTGGAGCTGGCGATCATCAATACCGCCAGGGCGATGGACTGCCAGTACGTTTGGAACGCCCACGCCCCGGCCGCGCGGAAAGAGGGAGTTGCCGACGCCTTGGTGGATGCCATCCGCGACCGGAAGCCGCTGCCGGCCATGGCCGCCGACGAAGAGGCGATCATCAATTACGGCAACGAGTTCTTCAAGGACCATAAAGTCAGCAAGGCGACCTTCGATAAGGCATTGGAGCAGTTCGGAGCGCAGTATCTGGTGGAGCTAACCACGCTAATGGGCCATTACGCCCAGACATCGTTCTATCTGAACGCCTTCGAGGCTGAACTGCCCGACGACGTAACAGAGCCGGTGCTGCCGGTTTAGCGGTACAACCGCGCCTGTCATTCCGAGGCGCGAGCCGAGGAATCACGTTGCTGGTGGTCGATCCCAGCCGATGGACGGGAAGAACTTGGGGGGTGAAGACCTTCGCCCCCACCCTAACCCTCCCCGTCCTTCCGCGGAAGGACGGGAGAGGACTTTCCGGTCTTTCTAGCTCGCCGTGCCTACCTTCCGGCCCTCGTCAGACGACAACCGGATGTTGTCGATGAGGCGGTGGAGGTCCACAGCAGTGTCAAAGTCAGGGTAGTCCGATGCATTGCCCCGGATGGCTTCGCCGAACTGGTAGTACATCTGGCCGACGTTCTTGGGCGGGCCGTCTGGCATCCCTTCCAAGACGTTGGTGTGCTTGCTGGGGATGGCGATGTCTTGCAGGTCGTCGGAGCCCTGGGCTCCTTGGAGGTAGACCTCCCCGAGTTTCGGGGAGTCCGCCGGAGTGGCTTCCAACGT
>CAYXDE010000105.1:0-6315 GCA_964463525.1 uncultured Dehalococcoidia bacterium
GACGCAGACCTTGACCTGGCCATTCTTGAGTTTCTGCTCGGCGGCCAGACGGGTGGTGCGGGACAGACTCCCGTGATGGGCCACGACCGCTTCCTCACCCAGCCGCGCTGATAGTTGGTGGGAGATACGCTCCACCAACCGGCGCGTGTTAACGAATACCAGGGTTGTGCCGTGGTTCCGGACCAACTCGGTGACAGAATCCAAGGCTTCATCCCACATCTCGTGTGATGCAACAGGCCCCAATTCTCTCTGCGGTAGTTCTATGGCTAAGTCGATGGTCCGGGCGTGACCGGTGTCCACTATCAGACAGTCGGGTTTCCCATCCGCCGTGATGGACTCGCTGCCGACCAGCAAGCGCCCGACCTCGTCTATGGGACGCTGGGTTGCCGAGAGGCCGATGCGGACGACCGGGTTCTCAGCCAGGGCGCAGAGCCGCTCAACGGACAGCGACAGGTGGGAGCCGCGTTTGTCGTCGGCCACGGCGTGAATCTCGTCGAGGATCAGGGTATGGACTCCGGTCAGTCCCTGACGTCCACTGCGGGAGGTCAACAGGATGTAGAGTGATTCTGGAGTGGTGATCAGGATGTGGGGCGGCCGCTTGGCCATCTTGGCCCGGTCTGATGCGCGGGTGTCGCCGGTGCGGACGGCCGCCCGGATCTCGGGCAGAGGCGTTCCGGCGGCTTCGGCCAGTTCGGCTATCTCTTCCAGTGGGGTGGACAGGTTCTTCTGGATGTCGTTGGAGAGGGCTTTAAGAGGCGATACGTAGACGACTTGGGTCGAGTCTGAAATCTCACCGGAAAGACCCTGGCGGACCAGGCTGTCGATGCAGGTTAGAAACGCAGCCAGTGTCTTGCCTGAACCGGTCGGCGCGGCGATCAGCGTGTGACGTCCCTCGGCGATAGCCGGCCAGCCTTCGACTTGAGCGTCGGTAGGCTCAGAGAACCGGCTCTTGAACCACTCTTGGACCAGAGGGTGAAACTGAGAGAGAGGCATGTCGAAATTCTAGCACAGGGCCTGCGGAAAAAGTCTTTACATAATCGCTCCAAACCGGCCATATCGCCACGCCTAAATGTCAGTTTTCCAACGACAGACCGGGTGTCTTCCGGTGTTGAGATTGGTTATGCTATTGTCCTGTAGCACGGCACGAATATCAGGATGATCACGCTGGTCTCACTTTGGACCGGCCAATCACGAGATCAAATCGAGGCGAGCATGGCAGAGATACTGGAGTTCAAGCCCAACCCTTTTAACGGCGCGGTTGTTGACCGGACGGCCCTGCCCAACGACGCTGAAGAGTTCGATGCCCGGCTGGCAGCTTCGATGGAGCAATGGACGGCGGATGGCTTCCTCACCATCTGGCTGGATATACCCAAGACACAGTCAGCCCTCATACCCAAGGCGATCGACCGTGGATTCGATTTCCATCACACGGGCGACGAATATATCCTGCTTACCTGCCTGCTCGTGGACGGCTCACACATCCCGCCCTTCGCGACACATTACATCGGCATCGGCGGCGTGGTGCTAACTCCGGAAAGGGACCTATTGGTGGTCCGGGAGAAATACGGAGTCGGCGGACGCGAGCCTACCCTGAAGCTGCCCGGCGGGGCGCTCCAGGCTGGAGAGCATCTGGGCCAGGCGGTTGAGAGGGAAGTGCTGGAGGAGACCGGCGTCAGGGCTGAGTTCGAGTCCATCGCCTGTTTCCGGCAGTGGCACGGCTATCGGTACGGCAAGTCAGACATCTATTTCGTTGGCAAACTGCGGCCCCTGAGTAAAGAGATCACCATGCAGACGGCTGAGATTCAGGAATGTCTGTGGATGCCCGTCGACGAGTTCATCGGGTCCGAGAACATCAGCAACTTCAACAAACAGATCGTCCGGGCTGCCTTGGAGTCGGACGGGGTGGTCCAGTCGTTCATCGAAGGTTTCGGCGGGCCGGACAGTCGAGAGTATTTCATGCCCAAACATCTGATAGACGGCTCGGGCGTGGTTTCGTTCCCCTCTGATCTAACCGCATTCCAGTAGGCGCCAGAGGAGCCGCGGCGTCTGGGAATGAATGAAGTTGGCCCAAATAGGCCGCTCCTCGCGGTCCCGGCCGTACTTGGCTCGAACGCTGATTCTGCGAAGATTGGTGTATGGCAGCAATCACGCAGCAACCAGAAAAACACGAATCTAGACTGACGTTGTCGATAATACTCGGCATCAATCTGGGACTTCTCCCAGTCTTCGCCACTCTGATCGCTTCCCGCCTGTCTGTCTAGATTTCTTCCCTACGGTATACCCCGCTTATCCGGCCGCTTAGACCTGGTCCAAAGCGGCGTGTTTCCTTTGCTTCCATCTGCCGATTTCCCTATCTAACCGTTTGTTTTCGGATGGATTCGGAATCCCGGATAGATTTGACCGGCATCTGACCGGTTTCATATACTCCTCGCTCCACGGTTTTATCAGAATTCGTTAACCAGACGAAGGAAAGTCCTTGGAGCAGCAGGAAAGACCACCCCAGAGCGGTTGGCGTTACTTGTTAGGTGCGTTGTTTGCGGGCGCCGGAATCGCGGTGTTCGTCGTGTTTCAGATCAGCAGCACCAACCCGGACCTACGCATGGTATTGCCCGGCGCTCAGCAGCTTGATCTAGACGCCGGAGACTACACCCTGTTCTATGAACACACGACCATTTTGGACGGTATAGTGTTCGCCACTGATTCTGTCGTACCCGGAATACTGTTCTATGTGATCGGCCCTGACGATAATGGAGTCGAACTGAAAATGCCGAGCTCTAACAGGAATTATGAACTCGACGGCAGGGCTGGTTATTCCGTGGTGAATTTCAAGATCGACGACTCTGGGACGTACACGGTTGGCGGCAGATATGCAGAGGGGCAAACCGATGCTGTGTTTGTATTTGCGGTCGGCAAGAGTACTTCCGGCTCGTTCCTGGTCGCGATTCTTTCGTTGTTGAGTGGGTTGGGGATATCTCTGGCGCTGCTAGTTAGCACTTTCATGAAACGAAAGGCAGGCTACGGTTACTAAGTCTGAACGATGCGGCTCTGGGCTGTTTTGCACGCCGCTTGTTGATGGACCATTGCTGCGCGGGGAGGTCGTCGACGTAGGCAAACCCCGGAATATCCACGACTTCCAGTTCAACACCCTCCGTAACGACGGGCAGCGAGATCACGAAGGTAGAACCCTGGCCGGGCTTACTGGACACCGTGATATCTCCGCCCATTAGCCGGCAGTAATTCCGACTGATCGCCAGACCCAATCCAGTGCCGCCAAAGCCACGGTCGGTTGAAGTGTCGGCTTGGACGAAAGGTTTGAAAATCTGACCCAGCGCCTCTTCGTTCATTCCAATGCCCGAGTCAGTCACCCGGAAATTGATGAATTCGTCCGATTCTTGGAATCCGCGGTCAACGGTGAGAGAGATCGTTCCATCTTCGGTGAATTTGGCGGCATTGCTCAGAAGGTTGCTCAAAGCCTGCATAACCTTCATCTGGTCAGTTTTCATCGTGCCCAAATCAACCGGTAAATATTCATCTAGCACATTTCCATTCTTCAAAGCCAATGGCCGGCAGATCTGTAGCACTTCTTCCACCAATTCGGAAACATTGACCTCCTCCAGATATAACTCCATCTTGCCTGACTCAACCTTCCCCAAGTCTAGGATGTCGTTGACCAAGGCTAGAAGATGCCTTCCAGATGCAGCTATGTTTTCGAGGTCTGGTATGTATTGATCGTGGTTGTCTTTGTTGGCGAGGAGTTCCAACAACTCGCTGTATCCGATGACAGCGTTCAGTGGGGTCCTGAGTTCGTGACTCATGTTAGCCAAGAATTGACTCTTCGCCTGTGTGGCGCTCAGGGCTTCCCGGTTCGCTGATTCCAGTTCTATGGTGCGCTGGTGCACTCTGGCCTCCAAGTAATCCCGGGCCTGAATCAATTCGGTTTGTGTTCTCTGCAGCTCTGCGTAAATGGATGCGCTGGCAACCGCACCTGCTATCTGGTCGGCGATCTTTTGCGCGACTATCATCGTTTGTTCCGAATAATAAGACTCTTGCGTCGAGCAAAATGATAAAGCCCCTATCACCACATCCTGGGATACCAAGGGGACGAGCATCACCGATTTGATCCCTTGGTTTACCAACTTGCTAGCGGTCTTAGATTTCGTGAGAATCTCGGAACCAGTGGAGTACAATTCGATCGTGCCGCGCATGGTGTTGGCGTCTTCGGAGAAGTAAGTGCCCGAATATGGCAACACGGTCCCCTTCCGCGCAGAAGGCACATCAAGTCCCGTTACGTGAGCATAGGTGAGGGTGTCGCTCTCAATATCGATTGTGAGAACTGAGAGGCGGTCGAAGCCAATCACGCTCCGCACTTCGTCCGCGAAGGTCTCGTAGACTTCTTCCATGTCCAGCGAAGAACTGATGATTCTTCCGAGTTTAGCGTTCACCGCGTTTTCGTCAGCCAAGCGCCACTGTTCAGCCGCGGCCACTGTCAGGGCCTCTTCCGACCGCTGAATGTTTACTAGCATTCGGTTGAAAGCCTGGGCGAGCATTCCGAATTCGTCTTTGGAGTCGACATCGACCTGAACAGACCTTTCACCTGTGGCGATCTTTTCGGCGGCAGATACAAGTTTGGTTACGGGCCTGGTGACTTCCCTGACGATCCACACGGTTGTGATTGAGCCGGCCAGTAGCCCGCAGAACAACAGTAATAGGTTAACGCTCTTTGTGCGGTTGGTTGACGTTACAAGGTCGGCCATACTTGCTGATGATCGTTCCGCTTGATTGGTCCGGATATTCCGGTCGATCATGATTGCGAGCTCATTCTGATATGCGGCAAATTCCGCGGAATCAGAATTGATCTCAGCCTCGGCGGCGTACATTCGATTCTTTAGATCATCCAGGTCGGGTACCTTAGAGGCAGCAAAGTCGAATTCGTTCCGCTCTGACTCAGTTAAATTCAGGTCTAGGTAATTTGAAACGGCTGTGTCCAATTCTGTGGTCGATACTTGCCACAAGCTGTGGAAGGAACCCTCTCGTAGCCTAGCGTCTGAATCCAATATTTCGTCGCGGACCCACGGCATCTTGTTTAACTCCACGATCACCGCTTGCAGCCGGTCAGATTTTTCGACGCCGAATCCGCTGGCAACCGCTGGGTCCGAGGTAAGTTTCTTCAATTGGATCTGCAGGCTGCTGGAGAACACCGTGGAACCGAGTTCCAGATCACGCAGCATCTGGTCTTGTTCATCTACCAATTCCATCAAGTGCCTGCCAAGGATGGCGTATTGCTGAAAAACCTCCTTGAACTTGTCTTGGTCCGGCGGCCCTAAGGAATATTGTGGGTCCGCCGTGTATTCGGCCACGGTGCGGTCGAAAACCTGAATGCTGCCAGATACGATAGTGCGCATCTGGGGGGCGCCGGTGCGGACGTATCTAATCACCGATAGACCCACATCTTCTACGCTGGCCTCAATCTCATTAACGAGGGAGCGAATGGGCAGATCAGATTCAGTCATATGCTCATGGTGCCGGTCGACTTGACGGGACTCTATGAAAGACGCCGCGGCAAGTGCTACAAGAAGAACCAAGAGAAATGCCTGGCTGGCCCCGAGCTTGAGACGCAGCGAATTTCTAAATACAGTCAACGAGACCTCTGATGGGTTGGCTATTATCCGGCGGTCACAGCGGTGAATATCCGCAATCCTGGTATTTGTGATTGCCGGACTGAACCATGGTCCGGTCAACAATCTGGACACATAGCCGTGGACTGCTGCGCGACTGCGCTGTTCGTCCTCTTGAGGCTATACCAAAATCGTATCGCGGCTGATTCTCGATAAACTAGCCTACTCTCGGGTCGCTCGAGGACTTACTAGAGCGCGAAACGGCGCTTCGCTATTCCCGAATCGGAAGAGCCGACCGTCGCCATTCCCCAGCGGTTAGGCCTGGATCGGGAGTCCGGATATCCGAAATCGTAATAACTGACAAAAACGGGTAAGTCGGTCATATCCCTGAAAACGAATGATATGGCTCCAGCACTATTACGAGGCTGCAACGGAATTCTCACAAGTCTCATCCATATGCGGAATCGGTAATGTCGCCGGGGTATGGGCAAAGGGATATCGAAACTTACCTCGCCCAGAATCCAGCCTGTCCGCTTCTAACGTATAGCCAGAAAAGACCGGTGTTTCTTAACCGGTGATGGGGGAATCGCCGGTGAGCAAATAAAAAGACTCTCGGTAAGCTCCGAGAGTCTTCGATCCGGAATCATGGCGCGCCCGGCAGGACTCGAACCTGCAACCCCTGGGTTCGAAGCCCAGTACT
>CAYXDE010000106.1:0-6210 GCA_964463525.1 uncultured Dehalococcoidia bacterium
TACCTCGTTGATCTTGTCTGTCCAGGGAATCTCGCCGCCTAGCGATCCATCGACTTCATCAAAGGCGTTGATGGTGTAGTTGTTCTGGCCGTTTATCACCCGGGCTTCCCAAATGGCAGTGAGCGCTTCACGCGCATTTTCTGGATCATATCCCAGGAAAGACGAGTCGCCGCTCCTTAGGACGCCGGGCAGGAACAAGCCATAGCGGTTCAACGTGAATGAATCGATCCTGGGCGCGTTCAGGCGTTTCATTTTAACGTCTGATAAATCGACTTCCAGGGGGCCGACATTACTTTCCTTGGCCGATGGCTCAAGCCGGATGCGCCGGGGTACGAAACCGGGAACGGTCACCTCTGCGAATCCCACCTGGGCTGGTACAGTCACATCAAAAGCAGCCTTTTCCCCGTTGTCGTCAGTGGCGACAAGGTCCCCGAACCGGCTAAATATCTTGACGCTGGGAGTCGCGAGTTCATTCCCACTTTCGTCTTTTACGGTACCCGTAACATCCATATCCCGAACTAATATGATGGTCAAACGGAGTGTCAGCGGGTCGTAGCTCAGAATCTCTGGCGGAGGCCGCTTGTTACTGAGGGACCACCCATCGGTCTGCACTCCTCGAACCTTAGGATGATCGGAAAAGTCCTCAATGGTATCTCCACTTTCGACGAAGTCTCGACCTACCCGTACAGTGACCCCGGTTACCTCATGCGACAGGTCTGCCTCGAGAACGGTCTCAATGTCTAATCGATACTTCTCGAAAGGAGCTGCCGTACCCGCCCCCTTGCAAACTCCCTGAGGCCCGTTCAGATTGACGCTGAATGGAAGCGACCCTCCGTACCAGAAATCCGGGCAACGCACCCACGCGTTTATCAACCCGGGAACGTCGCTGTTGTACCAGTAACCACCGTACGAGGACTCGTATATTATGTTTGGACACCCACGTTCCTCGTATCGAGGGTCTCCTTCCTTCTCTCCTGTAGACGGGTTTGTGGGCTGTATCCAATAGAAACATGTAACGGAGCCCGAGGCAGACCTACCGGGCACATATGAGGCGACCACCACATCATTCACCAAACCCATATGACCGGGCCACATGTTCGCGCCGCCGAAGAACCCCTCGCCGGCAGGCATGGGCTCGGCGCTGCCAGGAGTCTGCCAAGCGGGAACGGTCACCTGCACTTCCGAGAATGTCATGCGTGGATGGGTAGCTGTAATGGTATAGGTTCCCGGAGGCACTCCGGTGAACTGGTACCGGGCCACTTTATCTTTCAGTGCGTACCGGCGCCATAATTGGTTATCGATATTATTGATCTCGCCGAATTTCCACCTGTTCCCGGCAGTAACCAATGGGACTGGGTCGATGCCTTCCGCCGAGATTGTGGCCTGGCCGCCGCCCAGATGGACCAGGTCGGTGATGTTCCTCACGGTTACGAAGTTCCCATGCCCGATCCCGGCTACCATTTTAGTCGTGGTGGTTGGATCGTCTTCCACGTCTGGTATTACCAGTCCTGAGATACTGACCTGCTGTTTGTGGACACGTAGCGTTACGTGGTATTCGCCACCGGACTGAAACACCAATGAACCCACTCCCAATGGATTGCAATCGTGTCGTTGTGTGTGCCCCAACTGATCAACGAAGGTCGGACATTCGTCAGCAGCAGGCCAAGCCACCGGACCTACCTGGACCGTTTCTGGGGCCCCTCCATCCTCGCCTGGGATGACACCGGCATAATCAACGCTATGCCCGGTATAGCCCGTCATGGTCGGGATCCGCACCGAGTATGCCCCCGGAGGCAGTTCGGCGGTGAACCGGCCGTCGCTGTCGGTGTCGAAGTTATAGACAGGTTCTCCCAATTCAAAAACGGCGCCGGGGTCAAACTGCGGAGGCGGAGTCTCGTACGAGATTACCTTGAAGCCAGAAGAACCTTCCTCAAATATCAGGCCTGTTTGTTCAATGGGAAGATAGGTCGTTCTGGGATCTCCATAGGACGACCCCGATACCGCCGCTTCATCGAAAACCAAGAGTTCAACATGTACTTTGGCCGGCACCGGTTGCAGCCGGACAACCAATTTCTGTTTTTCGGACGGGGCCAGGTCTATGAATGTTTCATAGGGCCAGTACCGGACCGTATCTGCGAGCCCTTCTGTCTTCTCTTCCCCTGCTGGATCACGAGAAACCTTCACCCAATATCTTCCCGGCAACAGTCGATCTATGGTTACAGTCTCTGGACAGAGCGAATTTTCCTGATCGTCTGGGCAGAACAAGTGGCCAGGAGTCATACTGCGGGTCCGCTTGATCCCCTCTGTGTTGGAGCCGTTGATTCCCTCGATCAAGAACTGGACTGGCCGCGTGTATCTGAAATCTACGGTGGTGAACGGCGTTTTGATGCCAACGTTCAACTCGGTTTCCAGCAGTTCCAACTGTACGGAAATCGGCGTTATTCCGGTGCCTGAGATTGGCACCGAAAGACTAAATGGCTTGTAACCCAACCGTTCAACGCGCAGTTCCCAGTTGATCTGTGGCAGGTTCGAGAAGATAGCAAGGCCATCTTGTCCGGTTAGCACCGCTCTGGCAGGAAGTACCTCGTTCCCAGCAAAGTCCAGGCCAATAATCTCAGCCATTACTCCGGTCAAAGGAGAAATGCCGGCTACGTAGGGGATCGGGGAATCTTCTTCGCCAGTGGTGGTTGAGGTGGAATTCGCGGGCGTCACTTGTTCTTCATCGCCTAGGACACTTATGCCTTTAACATCAACCACCAGCGTTCCCGTCTGCGGCTTTAACGCAACGGAGGCTAAATGAGATTGGGAGAGCCGCTGGGCCCCATTTGCCTCAGGCCAGCGCTTGGTGTCCCATCCATCTTTACTCACGGTAAATGCATAGAAGCCTTGCCTGAGATCGAGGGCCTCTGCAATTCCGTCTTCCGTTGTGATATGGACAGTCTCTAGGACAGTTTGTCCGGCGCTCGAATTGAACCTTTCAATCTTGACATCCGCACCCGCCAGATTGATCTGGGATACAACCCCAATCACGCTGAAAGTAACATCGAACAACGATTCATCGCCGGCGGGAGTCAGTTTGATGTCCAATGTGGCGTTCTCGGTGCTGGAGAAGGTGAAATCGTCCTGAAAAGCCAGGTAACCGGGATGAGTCACCGTTACCTGGTAGGTCCCAGGTGAAATCTCATCCAGGTCAAAAAATCCGAAAAGACCGGATACCGCCTGATATTCCGGTGCGCCTCCCGCACCTGTCCCATCAAAGCTTATTCGGGCTCTGCTCACCGACCCGCCGCCAACGCTGCTTGTAACCCTGCCGTTCAATCCGGGTGACGCCGATCTGGTCAGGACCCGGCACGTAACCGCGCCGTCCATCGGAATACTTGGAATCGATACTCCAGTTGGGCCGAGTAAGGTCACCTCGGTAAGCGAGATGGACCCTTCACCGGGCTCTTTGCATTTGACCTTTATTTCGGCTATTTGGCCAGCTTGGGTGACGGCCGATGCCGGCGCCAACAATGCCATGTTTATAGTGGCGGTACCAGCGCTATCGTCGACGTCCGATTGGTAAGAGTAACCTCCTTCTTGTTGGACCAGTCCGTTACCCCGGAGCAGGGTACCTGGTGAGATGCTGACAATCTCGAGAATGCTTGAGTCGTAGGTCAACTCCATGTCGGCAGAGAAAAGAGCGGAACCGTTTTGTTCGATAGTCGATACTGCCAACGTACCCGCTTGGTTGATGAAGAGAGAGGAGGAAGGCGGGTCAACGGCGACCGTCAAGGGGGTTTGGAGGCGGAACCGTGATCGACTCTGGGTCAGGGTCTACCTGGACTCTCAACCAGCATTCGCCGTTGTCGTTTGTGGTGTTGGAATTTTCCCACAGAAAGGTGAAATCGACGGTTCCTGGACTCACGCCAGTGATGGAGAATTGTCCGTTATTAGTGACCCAGATCTCTTCCGGCCAGACCGTGGCGATGGATGTGTCTCCTGCCCCGGTTACCCGGAAGTTGGCAACCTGTGCGCCCGTTATCTCATACGGGAATTGCCGGCCTTCCATGACTTGTATATACGAGACACCACAGTAGTGCGCCAATGCAGTCTGAGAACTTACCGCAACCCAAAGCCCTACGAGCACTGAAACCAGTGCCAACGCGAATAGCCTTGTTCCTACTTTCGGAATTCCTAGGCTCATTTTTTTCTCGGACTAACGCGGAACATTCGACCGATATGAGGGCTTCTAGATATGAATCTGGAGCGCATTATACACTCATCAGCAAACTCCCCATCGAAATTCTTTACATCCAGTGAAGAACCAATGAAATCTGATCATGATCATCGATTCCCTTGTTTGTTTTGGTTATTGAGGATGGACTCGGCACAAGATCATCCGATCCGATGGCTGCCCATCCTAATGATAAAATCGCTTCGGTTCAGAACACATGTAAAAGCGCTATCCAGTGGCCACAAGTGGGATTCAGGCTAAGCATTCTAGGAGGACCATGCCGACGCGTGGCCCGATTCTATTTACTCTTCTGATGGTGTTGGCGTTGTCGTGCGGCCAAACATCTTCGGAATCAACGGTTGGGTCGCCCGTTGGCCTCCCGACGCCTACCACTTCGCCCACCATTTTCCCGGAAAACAGACCAACGGAGTTTCCCTCTCAGGGGAAACTTGAATCCCCAACGTCCGACGGACCCGCCTCACCAACATCGATATCAGCTCCGACAGATCGACCGGTTACCACACCGCTTGGTAACGCCCTGGTTGAACCTACGGAGGTCCTCCCAGAATCCGGGGTCATCGAGGTCAGAGTAACAGATGCCCCGTTGCGGCACCTGACGACTGCATTTGCTACGTTCGTAGACCTTCAAATTCAGTCGGCTGATACCTCCGGGTGGACGACGATCGATGAGGGCCCGATCACATTAGACATCGTGAGTACTATCGGAATCGAGGAAACTATCGCGTCTTCCGAATCTACTCCCGGGGTCTACTCAGCACTCCGATTAAAACTGGCTAAGATGGAGATTGAAGCAGATGAAGTGATTGCTGGCCGGCACCCAGCCAAGATTACAGAACCGCAATTGCTGTTTGAGCAGGAGTTCACTCTCGGAAAGGGTCAGACCACGATATTGGTCTTGGACTTCGATCTCCAATCGTCGTTCTATCTTGCCGGCCGTCTTGCGGTATACGCACCAGAGGTAGACCTAGCGATCCGCACAGAGTGAATAGCCGGAGTTTACCGTGAGCGGGTGGATCTGTATTACTCAAAACCAGACCCAACTCGTCTTTGGGTCACGAACCATCTTAAACCGCGCCAGTGGGACGTACCAGGCTAAAATAAGCTGGATATGACAGCACATAACTGTACAGTTTTTGTTTGGGTTCGTAGTTACGGACGCACATCGCTAAGGGCGATATGTCTGCAAAGCACCTGCTAGGCAGTCAGGCGGTATCCAGGCAAATTCCCGTCGGTATCCCCTTCTCAGACCTCTTCCACCACCGCTGGAAGTTTCATGGTGAATGTTGAGCCTTTGCCCGCCTCACTTTCCACAATGACGGTGCCGCCCATCATCTCGCAGAAGTGGCGGGTGATGGCCAGGCCTAGGCCAGTGCCCCCGTAGCGGCGGCTGGTGGAGGCTTCTGCCTGGGTGAACGCCTCGAAGAGTCTTTCCATCTGCTCTTGGGTCATGCCGATGCCCGTATCGGAAACCGAGAAGTTGATCCAGTCCCGTCCTTCGGATTTCTCCAGGACTACCTTCAATGAGATTGTCCCCTGGTCCGTGAACTTGCTGGCGTTGCTCAAGAGATTGAACAAGCCCTGTCTGACCTTGGTGGTATCGGCGTGGATCGATCCCACCGATTCCGGGCAATCGATCTCCAGGGCATTGTTGTTCTTCTCCACCAGCGTCGGCATGGTGGGCACAACTTCTTGCCTCGATCTTGGAGATGTCCAACACATCGTTGATCAGGCCAAGCAGGTGCTTCCCCGCTCCGTTGATGCGCTCCAGGTCATCTTCGAACTCTTCATTCTCCAGTTCCTCCGCCTCTTCTTGCAGCATCTCGCTGTAGCCGATGATGGCGTTCAGCGGGGTGCGCAGCTCGTGGCTCATATTGGCCAGGAACTCGCTCTTGGTGCGATTGGCTGCTTCAGCCTCTTCCCGCGCCCGTTGGGTCTCGTCGATGAACCGGGCGTTGCCTATGGCGACGGCAGCG
>CAYXDE010000107.1:0-6160 GCA_964463525.1 uncultured Dehalococcoidia bacterium
AATCGGGGTGATGTCCGTTATGACCCCGCTGCAAGAGGTCCAACCGCCGGATGGCCTTTCTGGTGTCGCTCGCGACGCGGGCCGGGTCCCAGAGGTTGATGCGGCGTTTGTGGAGCCAGTAGGTGAACTCTTTAAGGTCGGAGAGGGTCTGGTTGCGCCGGCGGTCCTTCTTGGTTTCTTTCTGAAAGGTCCTCAGCAGTTCGGACCGGGGCTTTTGGTATAGGTGGACATACGCCTCTTCGGTCAGTTCGTCGTTGTCGGAGTAACTGCGGGACAAATGCAGCTTACGGACCTCTTCTTCGGCGACCAGTTGCAGCGCCTCTTCCAGAACGACGCCATAGCGGAAGTTCATGTAGGCCCGGAATTTGCTGGGGCCTAGGTAATCGCGGAACTGGTCTTCATCGACGGTGTTGGGTATCTGCCCGCTGAACAGGAAGCTCTCTTTCTCCTCCGCTGGGATCGCGCCATCGACGTCTGCGCAGAGCCGCTCAGCCAACAACAGCCAATCGAATGCCTCTCCTTGGAGCAGGTACCGGTATCTGCGGCCGTCCAAGACCTCTTCGGCCATGGTCCAGCGTCCCATAGCCTCAAGCATGGCCTTTTGCCAGGGAGCTCCGGCCGCCAATGCTGTACGCAAGTGCAACAGGGCGTCCGGGACTGCTTGGGCGATGGCAGTCTCGCCGGACGGCTCTATGATCTGCGCCCAATCGTCGGGCTGCGTCATGTCCTGCTGTTGGGTCATTCCGGGGCCGGGCCGTTTCGTCTACGGTCAAAGACGGCGACGCGCTGGGGTTTGGGCGTGCGAATGAACTCCAGGAAGTCTTCTCTGGACATGGTGTTCAGGATGTCTTCGGGGCGGCACCAGGCCCGGCGGGCCACCGCCACGCCAAAGCGGCGCTTGTCCAGATGGGTGTGGTGGTGGGAATCGGTGTTGATCACCAGCGGAACACCCAACTCTCTGGCCCGGTAGGCGTGGGTGTCCCGAAGGTCAAGGCGTTCCGGGGAGGCGTTGATCTCCAAGGCCGTTCCGGTGTCCCGGGCGGCTTGGAGGACGGCCTCCAGGTCAAACTCCACCGGCTCACGCTGGCCCAGCAACCGGGTGGTCAGATGTCCGATGATGGTGACCGACGGATGTTCCATGGCTTTAATCATGCGTGCGGTCATGGTTGCCTGGTCTTGTCCCATGGCTGAGTGGACCGAAGCCACGACTACGTCCAACTGGGACAATATCTCGTCGGGATAGTCCATCTCGCCGCTGGCCCGTATGTCGCATTCAGAGCCACAGAGGATGGTGATGTCGTACTTCTCCTGCATCGCGCGCAGCAACCCGATCTGTGACTCCAGCCTTTCGTTGGTGAGACCGTTGGCCACGCCCAAACCAGCCGAGTGGTCGGTGAGGGCCATGTATTCGTAGCCCTGAGCGGTAGCGGCTTCGACCATCATTTCGACGGGGTCGTTGCCGTCGCTCCATTCACTGTGGAGGTGTAGATCGCCGTTCAAGTCCGATTCTTCCACCAAACGCGGCAGGCGGTCTTCCAGGCCGGCGTCTACTTCATATACTCCGGTGCGCAGTTCAGGCGGCATCCAGGGCAAGCCGAGCCTGGCGTAGAAACTCTCTTCGTCGGGGAATTCTTCAACCGTTCCGGTCTCGGTGTTCGTTATGCCGTACTCGTTCAGGGATAGGCCTTGCCGGTTGGCATAGTCGCGGAGGCGGATGTTGTGCTGCTGGCTGCCGGTGAAATACTGCAGCAAAGCGCCGAACGAACCGGGCTCGCCGATGCGCAGGTCGATCTGGATACCGGATTCGACAACCACGCTGGTCTTCTTGGGTCCATGGACCAGCACATCTTTCACCATGGGTAGTTTCACCAGCACTTCCCCCACCAACTCCGGGTCGGGCGCCGTGCCGATCAGGTCGATATCGCCAATGGTCTCTTCCCAGCGTCTGAGGCTGCCGGCGGGGAACAATGGTCCAATATCAGGGCATTGTTCGCGCAGCGCTGCTATGACCTCCTCGGCTATCGGAAGCGCCTGGCCGATGGGGGTGCGGCTGCCCATGGCCTGGAAGGCTTGGATATGCCGCAGGATGCTATCGGCGGCTTTCTGGCCCATTCGCGGCAGAGTGGCCAGACGCCCGTCCGCGGCGGCTTCGGCAACACCTTCCACCGTGCTGATACCCAGTTCCGTGCCGATGGCCATGGCCGTCTTGGGGCCGATACCGGGGATGTCTTTCAGCTCGAGTACGCCTGGCGGCAGCTCTTCGATGAGTTGTTGGTATGCGGCCACCTCACCGGTCCCGATAAACTCGGCAATCTTTTCACTGATGGCTTTGCCGATGCCGGGAATCTTGGTGAGGTCTTCGCCGTTATCCAGAGATTGGGCCAGGGGTGAGGACAGTTGCTCGATGGTGCGGGCGGCCCTTTGGTAGGCACGAATCTTGAATACGGTGTCTCCCTTCATCTCCAGAAGGGAGCCCATGTTCTCGAATAGTTCAGCTATCTGTTCGTTGGTGGCAGCCATAGGCGGTTAATCGGCCGGGTTGCCCTGGATCCCGTGGACCATCTGGCTCATGAAGGCCGAGAGATGGCGGACGCCACCGAGGGCTGCTACGTATCCCATCCGTTTGGGGCCGATGACGCAGATGGTGCCGCTAACTCCTTGAGGGATTCCGTACCGGCAAAGGATGACGCCGAAGGGGGTTAGGAACTCTTCCTGGTTCTCGGAGCCGATATACACCGCTGGGGATTCAGTCTCTCTAGCGCCGTTCAGGACCCGCTCCAGCAAGGCCCTTTCTTCCACGAGCTGGACCAGGTTGCGCGCTAGTTCGCCCCTTGAGAATTCAGGCTGGTTCAGGAGTAGGCGCAGGCCATCTGTGTAGTGCTCCTGGTCCTCACTGGTCTCAGCCTCGCGCATGAGGCTAACCGAGCCCGCTTTGACCTGTTCTTCCAGCGGATTGAGTTCCAGGTGATTGGACTGCATCTGAGAACTGTCCAGACCGCCCAGAGAATCGTTGAGGCGGCTTGCCGCTAGGTCTAGCTGGACCTGGTCCACTCTGGCACGGAACGGAAGTATCTTTCTTAGCAGCCGGGCTTCCTCAAGCACCAGCACAAGAAGGGCGGTCGACTCTTGAAGAAAGACCAATTGGATGCGTTTTAGGCGTGGGAACTGCGCTCTGGGCGCCGTAACGATCGCCAGATTTTCCGTGAGTCCGGACAGGATCGCCGCACACCGTTTGCTCCAGGCGCCGATGTCTGGCTCGGTCTGGGCCAGGTCACGGTCCACGCTCTCTTGAAGTTCAGTGGGCAGTCTGGGAGTCTCAGGAAGGGACTCCACGTAGTACCTGTAGCCAAGGTCGGAAGGGACGCCACCGGAGGAAACGTGGGGCCGGGAGATGTAGCCGTCCTCGGTGAGTTGGGCCATGGTGTTGCGGACGGTGGCAGAGCTGATCTTTTGGCTGAGGCTCCGGGCAATCTCATCCGACGCTACCGGAGTAGCGGATTGGAGGTATTCGTCGACTAGGACGTTAAGTACTGTTGCAGCTCGATCGCTGAGCATCAGTCTCCCGCCAGCACCGCTTCTAGCTCCCCCATTTGAGGCTAGGGAGGCTATTTTTGGACGTTAACATAGCTTTCTGGGCAGTGTCAAACGTTGACCCGTCGCGCCTATCCAATTATACTCAGCCAGAGCTTAACCGGACATAATCCGGAGCTTGACCGGTGTTTGAATCGTAGAACAGGTGGGTTGGGATAGACGTGGTTGCTCAGACTGGAACTCGGTCCCTCATTGACGTCGTAATCCCGGTAGACGGGTATTATCCCCGTATCGCCCGGGATGTGGCCCTGATAGTCCTCTTTAGCCTGATCACTGCTGGGGCTGCCCGTATCTCTGTGCACTTGCCTTTTACCCCCGTGCCCATCACCGGGCAGACTTTGGCCGTACTGCTGGCTGGAGCGACGCTGGGCAGCCGCCGTGGCGCCGCGGCCATGGTCCTATATGCAGTTGGCGGCAGTCAGTTGAACATGTTTGCCGGCGGCAGCGACGCCGTCTTTCACTGGCAGGCTGGTTCCGGCGGTTACATCCTCGGCATCACTTCAGGCTCTTCCGGCTTGCTCTGGGAACTGGCGTCCGGAGGCTACATCATCGGCTTCATAGCCGCTGCTTACGTGGTGGGTTTCCTCTGCGAGCGCGGCTGGGACACCAAGTCCTGGATCATGGTGGCGATGCTGGCCGGCAACATAGTTTTGTACATTCCCGGTCTGATTCAGCTTTCCTTCTTCGTGCCCGATGACAAAGTGATGGAGTACGGTCTCTATCCGTTCATCGCTGGAGACATGATCAAGCTGTACATCGCAGCCATTTCTGTCCCCGCCGCCTGGGGCTTATTCAATCTGACACAAGAACGGGAAGACGATACATGGATATAACCTGGCTGGGACATTCCTGCTTCCGCCTGCACGACGCCGATATGGTTGTCGTAACCGATCCTTACCCTGCCTCGGTGGGCCTGAGGATCGACAACCGCCCAGCCACGGTGGTAACCGTGAGCAACACTCACCCTAATCACAATAACGCCGAGAGCATCGATGGTGACCCAAAGGTGTTCAGTGATCCTGGTGAGTATGAATACAACGGGGTGACGGCCCGGGGAGTTATGACTCCTCTGTCGGAAGGACAGCCTCAAGAACAGCGCAATGTGGCGTTCTCGATCGAGATCGGCGGGATAAACATCTGCCATCTGGGCGACATCTCAATGCCTATGACGACGCGGATGATCGATGAACTGAAACCCGTCGACGTTGTTCTGGTGCCCACCGGCGGTCATTGCACGCTAGACATGGACCAGGTCTACCAGACTTTGCAGGACCTGGACGCCAAGATAGTGATCCCCATGCATTACAAGACCGAAGGGATCAATGTTGAAGTGGACCCCATCGACAACTTTGTCCGCCGTATGGGGTTGGACGAAGTCCAGGCACAGCCGCGCTTGGTCGTTACCACAACCAACCTTGGCACTGATATGAGGGTGGTCGTGATGACCAGCCAGGGAAGACCCCGGTAAACCTTAGACCAGACCCAGGGCCACCCAAAACCTGCTTGGCTGTAGCCCTTTCCCCGCTCTTCTATTCTCTCGTCCAGAATCCCGCCTACGGCATACAGTTGCCCCTCTACCACGTTGCTTGGCACTACCGGATAGTGGCTTGTTCACACCATAGGTGCGCAGGAAAGACCGGGGCAAAGGCAGGAGGATCGAACGAGGGGTTAAGTCAGTCCGCGTCTCGCCACAAACATCAGCCCCCCACCAAGAATCACGGCCACCACTCCAGCCATCAGAGCGATTTTTGGCAGTTGGGCCACCGATGGGTCGCCGGCAACCGGCAATGAGGCCGTAGGAGTCGGTCTGGGGGTAGGGTTGGGCAGCGGTGTAGGTTGGGGAATGGGCATCGGATCGACGAAAGTCAAGTCTTGAACGTAAAAGTCGAATACGCCGATGTACGGTCTGGTTTCGAGCGCCCGAATCCGTCCGAAGTCATTCACCAGATAAAAGGTGATGGTGTGGCCTACGAAGTCTTCGTTGTCGGGGTTGACCTCGAGTTGGTCGAAAGTGCCGTCGGCCTTGAGACTGTAAGGAGCGCTTTCGAATCCATTTTCGCAGCCGTCGATACAGGCAATAAGTTGGGTGCCTTGGGGTGGGGGTGCACCCTGCAATAAGACAGAACCTGAGAAGAAGTCCTGGAAGAAGGGCTGAGGGGGGCGTTCCGCTTGATTTGGTCCGGCTCCTACCCAAGCGAAGGACCCGGCGATCAGGCCAATTGCCAAGAAGATGATTCCGGGGAACCGCCTCACCACACACCTCACGTATATGATCCGGCGTCACCGAGTTTTCGGCCGAACCAATGAGTGTCATCTCGAGTCGTTCGAGGTCAAAGCGTGAATCCGCTTGCTCGAAGGGAGAGAACACCCACCCTTCTATCGTGGCCCATCTGCCTCATGGTTGCAACATCATTGGCAGAATGTTTGCCCCGATTTTCATTCGACTAACAAAAAAAAGAGGGAGTCCCGCAGATACGGGGCTCCCTCTCTTAGATCTATTTAAGGCTTCCTACTAGCTTAGGCGCGCCTTCCCATCATGTAGGACCCACCCGCGGCCAGTAAGGCCACG
>CAYXDE010000108.1:0-5653 GCA_964463525.1 uncultured Dehalococcoidia bacterium
CTGAATGCGGCACCGAGATCGAAAGAGTGTCGGTCAAGAAGGACAACATGATGCTCTTCACCAAGGAGCAGGCGCACTGTCCCAAATGCAAAACGGACAGGCCACAAGTCCGCGACGTTGCAGGCCGGTTGGAGTCTATCGAGAAAGAACAACAGAGTTATCCTCAGTCTCAGCCTGCCGAACCCTTCCCCGGTCAGGCTTCCGGTTCGTAGCAACACCAGCTTCCAGTTTTAGGCGGCGAGTTTGACTGGCCTGATGGTTGGACGCGCCCGCTGGTTGATCGTCCGCCTCTTGATCGGGGTCTCCCTGGCTTATGGAGTGACTTTCATCGTGCTTTGGACCCAACTGGAAAAGCGGTTCGTATTCTTCCCGGTGGCCGAATTGCTCTACACCCCCGAAGATGTGAATCTCGAGTACGAGGACGTTCGCATCCAGACCTCGGACGGCTTGTCCCTTCAGGCCTGGTTCATTCCCGGCGAGCCCGGCACGGAACCCGGCCTGACTTGGCTGTGGTTCCATGGCAACGGGGGAAACCTCGGCCACCGCATCGGCGAATTGGCGCTGGCCCACCACCGCATAGACGCCAACATCTTCATCTTCGACTACCGGGGCTACGGTAAGAGCGAGGGCACCCCATCAGAGAAGGGCACTTATCTGGACTCAAGGGCCGTCATCGAATATCTATCTTCGCGACCCGATGTGGACCCGGAGCGCATCGCGTATATGGGCCATTCCCTAGGCGCGGCCGTGGCCATTGAGTTGGCGTTGAACCAGCCTCCCATGGCCATGGTATTGGTATCGCCGTTCGCTTCGGTGCGCGATATGGCCAACCTGACACTGCCCTTCCCACCGGCCGGGTGGTTGGTCCGGAATCATTACGACAACCTCACCCGCATACGGCAGCTAAACGTACCGCTTCTCGTGCTGCACGGCGACCAGGACAAGACTGTGCCTATATCCCAGGGCCGCAAACTATACGAGGCGGCCAACGAGCCAAAGATGTTTCAGGCGCTGGAAGGCGCCGCCCATAACGACACCTACGAGGTAGGCGGGGACAAATATTGGGGGACCATCGAGACGTTTCTTACTGACGTGCGGCCGGTCGGCAGATAAACCAGGGTTATACCCCAGAGATTATCTCCGTCTCGTAGTCCAATAGTTCCAGGTCCCGGTTGGACTCCTGAACGAACTCGACAACTTTGGAGACCACCTCGTTGGCGTGGGATGGGTCGTTACTGACGCAGCAGATGGCCAGAGTAAGCCGCTGCCACAACTCCTGGTCTTCTACCTCAGCCACGGCTACGTTGAACGTGTTGCGGATGCGCGCTGACAGGGAACGGGAAACCTGGCGCTTGTCCTTTAGGCTGCCCGCCTCAGGCAGATGAAGCATTATCCGGCAAACACCTAGATGCAATAGTGACTCCCAAAGGGGTATGGATATGACCGCCGGCGGCGGCTGGTTTTCTTGACTCGCATTGAACCTGCATTATAGATTATAGATAATGGCAGTCCGAATTAACGCCGTAGATTGCCTATATAGAAGTCTGGGTTCACCCTCTGGCGGTCTGAATCAGCGATTTTGCTCACAGATAGCCGTCGGTGAAGGAACTTAAACGCGATGGCTCCCAACTCCGAATCCCGACAGAGCCGCTCGGAAGTTCCCGAGGTTGTCATCAGTCGGCTTCCGCAATACGTGCGGATACTGAACCGGCTGCTGGACGACGGCACCCAGGTAGTCAGTTCCCAGCAATTGGGCGAAAAACTCCAGGTAACCCCAGCCCAGATCCGCAAAGACCTGAGCTATTTCGGCCGCTTCGGCAAGCAGGGACGCGGCTACAGTGTTCAGGACTTGCTGGACCGTCTGCGCCAGATATTGGGCATCAATTCCCCTTGGAACGTGGCCGTGGTCGGCGTAGGCCGGCTGGGGCGCGCCATCCTGAGCTATCCAGGTTTCAACCCCGACGGTTTTCATCTTGTGGCGGCGTTCGATCTCAACGAATCAGTGATCGGTGAGACCGTCGGCGGGTTGGAAGTGCGGCGGATGGATGAGCTGGACAAAGTTGTGGCTCAGGAAAACATCAGCATCGCCATCGTGGCTGTCCCAGTCGAGTTTACTCAGAATGTTGTTGATCAACTGGTGGCCTGCGGTGTCCAAGCCATCCTAAACTACGCCCCCATTACCCCTCAGGTGCGGGAGGGAATCAGGATACGGAACATCGACCCGGTCCTATCCCTCCAGTCCATGACCTACTACATCAGCGACGATTAACGCCCTAGTCATCCACAACCCAGAGGCGCGGGTTTTTAACCCGCCTGGCTCTGGTTGCCCCCTCCCGGACCCTGAACCCTCCCCCACGCACTCACCCGTCATTCCGGCGAAAGCCGGAATCCACACAAGCCACATCCTGGGACTGCTGGCTGAATTGCTGATAACCGTTGCCCCCACCCTAACCCTCCCCCACGTATGGGGGAGGGGATTATCCCCGTCATTCCGGCTTTCGCCGGAATCCACGCAACCGCATCCTGGGACTGCTGGTTGAATTGCAGATAACCGCTGCCCCCACCCTAACCCTCCTCCACGTATTGGGGAGGGAATGACGAGTGAAAGGCGGCTCCATCACAAAGAAAGGGCCCCGGCTTAAGCCGGGGCCCTTTCTTTGTAGTTCTTGTTAAGTAATTGACCCGGGAGGGGGCTGCTGCCCACCCCTTGGCCTGCGCCGGCGTACCAGGTTCACCCGTACTTGTGCTCGCCTGAGGGAGGCCATCGCCCGTTCCAATTCCATCTCCGTGCCGCGGTTGGCCAGGCGTTCTTGCGCCCTTTGGATGGCTTGTTCGGCGCGTTCCTCGTCGATCTCATCGGACCGTTCGCAGGCGTCGGCCAGCACGCTTACCCGGTTGCCCAGCACTTCCATGAAGCCACCGGACACGGCCACGTGCATGTCTTCCTCACCGCTCTTTCGGACCATCAACTCACCGGGCTTGAGCATGGTCATCAGCGGAGCGTGTCTGGGGAGTATCCCAAGCTGCCCGTCAAATCCGGGAGCGATCACCATGTCTACTTCGTCGGAATAGACCTGGCGCTCAGCAGTGATTATTTCCAGAGTCATAGGCATGGCTGTTGGTTATCCTTGGGACGCCATTTCGGCGGCTTTCTCTATCGCCTCGTCGATGGTGCCGACCATGTAGAAGGCCTGCTCGGGCAGGTCGTCGTGTTGTCCAGACAGGATTTCCTGGAAGCCCCGCACCGTCTCGCGCAGCGGGACGTACTTGCCGGGCTGGCCGGTGAACGTTTCAGCGACGAAGAATGGCTGGGTCAGGAACCGCTGGATCTTCCGGGCCCGGAACACGGTGAGTTTGTCATCTTCTGAAAGCTCTTCGATGCCCAGAATCGCGATGATGTCCTGCAGGTCTTTGTAGCGCTGCAACACCTGCTGCACGCCACGTGCCAGGTTGTAATGCTCTTCGCCCACGATGCCCGGCTCCAGAATCCTGGAGTAGGAAGCGAGGGGGTCCACCGCTGGGTAGAGGCCCTGGGCGGCTAGCGACCGCTCCAGAGACACAACGCCGTCTAGGTGGCCGAACGTTGTCACGATGCCAGGGTCGGTATAGTCATCGGCAGGCACGTAGATGGCCTGGAACGATGTGATTGAGCCGGCTTTGGTGGAGGTGATGCGCTCTTGCAGGGCGCCCATCTCGGTGCTGAGAGTCGGCTGGTAACCCACGGCGGAGGGCATCCGGCCGAGGAGCGCCGAAACCTCCATGCCCGCCAGGATGTACCGGTAGATGTTGTCCACGAAGAGCAGCACGTCCTGGTTCTGCTCGTCTCTGAAGAACTCAGCCATGGTCAGGCCGGTAAGTCCGATCCGGGCGCGAACGCCGGGGGACTCGTTCATCTGACCGAACACCAACACGGTGCTGGACAGCACGCCAGAGTCCTGCATCTCGTGCCAGAGGTCGTTGCCCTCGCGGGAGCGCTCGCCGACTCCGGCGAACACCGACACGCCTTGGTGGACCGCGCCAATGTTACGGATCAGTTCTTGAATGATGACTGTTTTGCCCACACCGGCGCCGCCATAGGCGCCGATCTTGCCGCCCTTCATGAAGGGGGTGATCATGTCGAAGACTTTGATGCCTGTCTCAAGGATATCAACGGTCTGGTTCTGGTCGTCGAAGGAAGGTGGGTCACGGTGGATGGGCCACTGGACAGCCGATTCCACCGGTCCTAGGTTATCTAGTGGCGTTCCGGTCACGTCGAACAACCGCCCCAGGGTCTCGGGACCCACGGGAACGCTGACCCTCTGACCGGTATCGTTCACTTCCACGCCGCGGGCCAGTCCGTCGGTGGCGCCCAGGGCCAAACAGCGGACCCAGTTGTTGCCGATGTGCTGCTGCACTTCCAGCACCAACTTTTCCCCAACGTTGTCCAAATCTAGCGCGTCGAACAGATTGGGCAGTTCGTCCGCGGGAAATTCCACGTCTACGACGGTTCCGATTACTTGGACGACTTTTCCGGTGGCCATTGGCTACTCCTGAAAACGGTTACTGGGTAAGGCGGCGTTTAGCCTTTGATTAAAAGGCATACCTATATTTAAGTATGTTTAGCCTTCTAGGGCTATCTGACCGCCGATAAGGTCTAATAGTTCGTTGGTGATGCTTTCTTGTCTCAGCTTGTTCATCACCAGGGTAAGGTCGCCAGACAGCTCGGTGGCGTTGTCGGTGGCGGCCCTCATGGCCACCATCCGGGCGGATTGTTCGCTGGCTACGGACTCCAATATGGCGTGGTAGACCTGCATCTCTACGAAACGCGGCAGCAGGTTCTGCAGCACGGCCAGGTTGCCGGGCTCATAGATGTAGCCCACGCTTTCGGAGGACGTCAGCTCCGCCGGCACGATGGGCAGCAGCTTCTCTATGACTGGTTCTTGGACCATGGTAGAGACGAAAGTAGTGTAGGCCAGGTATATCTCGTCGGTCTCTCCTTCACAGTAGGAGTCGATGATCATATGTGATATGGCCTGAGTGTCTACCAAAAGGGGCGTCTCGCCCAAATCGGTGAACGTCGCCTTCAGGTCCTGGTTGGTGCGCGCCATGAAGTCGCGGCCCTTACGGCCGACAGCGATAGCCTGTACCGGGGCTTGCTGTTCCAGCATGAACTGGCCTACCCGCCGGTTCAGGTTCGCGTGCAGACCGCCGCAGAGACCCCTGTCGGGGCTGATCATCAGCACCGTGGATTTCTCCACAGGGCGGCTGGCCAACAACGGCTGGGAACTGGCCTCGTCGTCCATCGGCTGGGCGGCAAGGTGGGCGATAACCTCTTGAATCTTGACCGAGTACGGCCTGCCCTCAAGCACGGAGTTCTGGGCCCGCCTCATCTTGGACGCGGCGACCAGCGACATGGCGTTGGTCACCTTGGCGGTGTTGTCGACGCTGCGGATCCGTCGGCGTATGTCTCTTACGCTAGGCATTTATATTTCTATCTATCCAGTGTCAGCTAACCGGTAAAGGTTGGCTTGAAGTCGTTGATCGCCTTGGTCAGGTTGGCCGACACCTCGTCCGAGATGTCTTTGGAGTCGGTGATAGCGGCCAGGATGTCAGGATGGGAACCGGAAACGTAGCGTAGGAGTTGGTCTTGGAACGCTCCCACCTTATCGATCTC
>CAYXDE010000109.1:0-5609 GCA_964463525.1 uncultured Dehalococcoidia bacterium
TTTGGGTCTGCAGCATGAAGTGGTTCAACTTCTTGGGCGCTTTGGCCTCGATCAACGCCAGGGAATGGTGGCGGGGGTTGCAATGGAAGAAGGCCAGGTTGCGGATGAAATCGCTGATCTTCATGCCCAGCACGTCACGGTAGAACTTGACCGTGCGGTCCAGGTCTTCGACATGGTAGACGACGTGTCCCAGGCCCTGCTCGGCGGTCACGAAACCAACGGCGCGGGGCGAGTTGAAGGGCCGGTCAAAGCTGATGGGCGGGCCGTAGAAGATCTCCGTTCGTGTCCCCTCAGGATCGTCGAACTTGATCATGCCCTCTACACGGCGAGACCTAGTCTCGTCCTCGGTGCCATCGGCTACCTCGATGCCGGCTTCGCGCAGCTGCTCGGCCATCTCCCGGAGGGCTGGCTCGTCTGTGACCTGCCAGCCGACGAACTCCACGTCGTCTTTGCCAGTAGGTTGGATGATGAAGCGATGACTGTATTCGTCCATGCGGAGCGACAGGTTGCCGTCTGCGTCAACTCCGTTGCTCTCCAGTCCCAAGACGTCGGTGGCGAAGTGTTCCCACTCCTCAACGTTGCTGACTCCTAGTCCCACGTATCCCAATTGTGTTACTGCGGCCATATCTAGCTCTCCTGCGGATTATCTTGTCTTCTTGTTCCCATCTTTCTTGGCGCTGGGTGTTAGGTCGTCCCAGCCTTTGGAGTCCATCATAGCGGCCCAACGGCGGTAGAAGCCACGCTGGTTCTCCTCGCTGATCCTTTCAGTGACCACGCCCGGAAGACCGGTGTCCCTGCGGATGACACCGATGCCCATCTCATAGTTGTAAGGGGTCCGGCGGGCGATGGCCCCCTCGCTGGCGTTATGGGCGTAGTTCCAGTTCTCCATGTCGTCCTGCTCGGTCATGCCGCCGGGGCCTGAGTAGCGGATGTAATAGTGCCGCAGGACCTCTTTCACCTCATCTGGGGTGTTCTTGTCGACCAAGAATAAGCGCCAGGCTTCAGTATTGTTGGGCCCGCGCGGATGCCACATGGCGATGGAGCGGGGCTGCCGGGCCAGGTAGGACATGTTGGGGAAGACCGTGCCCACCATGCCGATGAGGTTCGGTCTGCCCCCCAGCGATTCGCGGCGCTTGGCTTCTTGCTCTCGGAAATACTCTTGGACGGCCTGGGTGTTGGTGTAGGTGGCGGCCGGCGGTTCGTCCGCCGGCTGCATATCCACGACCGCCGCGTGGCCCAGGTCTGGAAAAGACACGTTTAAGCGCCTGCCCGGCGAGTATTCGTTGTAGTCGCGCCGTTTCTGTCCGCTGGGGCCGATGCCGACCATATCCACCGAACGGTGACTGATGTTGTGGTAGCCGTCTCCGGCGAAGTTCTCGGCGGCGAATTTCCAGTTGCTGGGCATGGTCCATTTTTGGACTCCGCCCAGAATCTCCGAGCCGCCTTCGCTGCCGTCACGGCCGTCCAGAGCCAGGTCCAAGAACATCTTCATGTCGCCCAGATAATCGAGGAACGGTGGGGCTTTCTTGTCCCAGGTGGCCCAGACACTCCCTTTATAGATGAACATCTGGGGAACTTCAGGCAGCCCCCACTTGGACTTGTCCAAGTTCTCTTGATAAGCGTCTTTGTAATAGGGGACGCCCACGAGTTTCCCGTCGGTGGCGAAGCTCCAGCCGTGGTAGGGGCAGGAGAAAACAGGGGAGTTTCCCTCGTCGTACCGGCAGACCTTCATGCCCCGATGCGTGCATGTGTTGAGGAACACGTGGGGCATACCTTCGCGGTCCCGGCACAGGATGACCGATTCCTCGCCCATGGAAGACACGAAGTAATCGCCGGGCTTGGTTATCTGGCTCTCATGGCCCACGAAAAGCCATGCTTGGGCAAATACCTGCTCCTGCTCCTGGCGATAGATGTCTTCATTGACAAATATCTCCCGGCTGATGGAACCGGCGTCAACGTCAACGATCTTGCTAAACGTGTCTGGTTTGGATTTGGTGGCCATGATCTCCGCCCTCCTAAGTATGGAGGTTATTGAGACACGATCATCTGATGGAGAATCGGGTTAGTCAGCCAACCGGCCGCCGCCGCCCATTGGATGATCGGCCGGCTAATGAGCGACAGTATACAGGAATGGGGTCGAGGTCAGGCATGGAGGCCACGGAGAGGTAGGGCTTATTAGGTGGGTGGCAACGGCCGAGGTAAGCGTGCCCGTTGAAACGGAACTGACAGGTGCCGATAGGCGGATCACGGTAGGCGGATCAGTAGAAGGCAGCCATGATGTCTTTTTCCATCCGTTCCGGGAGGGTTATCACAAAAGTTGAGCCCTGGCCAACAGTGCTGTCCACGGTGATATCGCCACCCATCATGCGGCAGAACCTGCGGCTGAGATTGAGTCCGAGTCCGCTGCCTCCGTATTCCTTTGAGGTGGACGAGTCGGCCTGTGTGAACGGCTGGAACAGCTTGTCGATGACGTCTTGGCTGATGCCGATCCCGGTGTCGGTGATGGTGAACCTGAAAGATCTAACGTCTTCGATAGTTTCGGTCTCCACAACGAGGGAAACCTCCCCATTCTCGGTGAACTTGCACGCGTTGCTGAGAAGGTTAGAGAGGGCTTGCCGGACCTTGAGTTGGTCCGAATGCATGACGCCGATATCCTCCGAGCAAGTGACAGTCAAAGAGTTGGACGATTTCTGGGCCAATGGTTCGGTCAGGTCCAAGACGTCGTGGACCAGTTCATAGATGTTGAACTCCTCTTCATACAACTCCATCTTTCCAGACTCCACACGGGAGAGGTCCAAGATGTCATCAACGAGGCCCAAGAGGTGCTGGCCAGCCCATTTGATCTTATCCAGGTCGGAAATGATACCCGAGGAGCCAGCCACCTTTCCCTGGGTCTGGATCTGGAGTAATTCGCTGTAACCGATCACCGCATTAAGTGGGGTGCGCAGTTCGTGACTCATATTGGCCAGGAATTGGCTCTTGGCTTTCGTCGCGGCCAGGGCAGAGTCGCGGGCGTCGGCCAATTCGCTGGTCCGTTCGATCACCCGTTCCTCTAATTCGTCTCTAGCCCGCCTCACTTCGTTCTCCGCCTCTCGACGGCTAGCGGAAGTCCAGGCGTTTGAGATCGCGCCCGCGATCTGGTCGCCTACATTCTGGGCCGTGACCATCAACGATGCCGGGTAGGCATTCGATTCATTGGAGCAGAAATTCAAAGTGCCCATGGTCTGGTCTTGGGCGATCAGCGGCACCATCAGAACCGTCTTTATCCCAGCATCGTGGAGGACTTCATAGAGGGGAGAACTCATTGCTAGCTCGTCGGCGTCGTCCAACCTCACTTGGTGTATAACACCGTTCTCCACGACTGGAGCACTCATCGTCTCAGATACCTTGAAACTTCGATCAGTTTCGAATGCCGGGATGGGCGTTCCGTAAGAGAAATCGATCCGAATCAGGTCGCCTACCTCGTCCAAAGTGCTTATCGCCATCCAATCGAATGGGACCAGATTCCGGACGTGTTCCGCAAAGACGACATAGACTTCCCGCACGTCCATCGATGAGCTGATAATACGGCCGATAGCCGCCGTCTCCGTAGCCTCAAACGCTAGCCGTTCCATCTCGGATTCGTTGAATTTTAACGAGTACTCAACCTGGTGCCGCTCGGCAATCATTTCGTTGAAAGATGAAGCCAGCTTGCCGATTTCGTCCTCGGAAGTGACCTCAACCCGGGCAGATAGATCGCCAAATTTGACTCTGTCCGCCGCGTTTGTAAGCGCTTTGAGAGGGCCGGTGATATTCCTGGTGAGCAAGAATGCACAGACGATACCGGCACCCAGACCTACGACCAACAATACGGTCATCAGGTTATTGACGCTTGACATGATTCCGCTAACGGACTCATTGGCGTTGAGCAGGTTGTTCTGGGCTGTAACGTGGACCTCCCGGTCTAGAATGGCGTTTAGGTAGGAACGCTTCGTTTGGAAGGCGGCTAAAGCTGTATCCATCTCCTTTGACAACGCCGTAACCCGGTTCATATCCTCGCCGGAGGCTTGGATCAAAGACGCTAGCACAGAGGCCTGCTGCCGCTCTTCGACCGTTAGGTCCAGATCGGTGTATCTGGCCAACAGCACTTCAAACTCCAACGCTTGAGCTTCTAGATCAGACCCAAGGCCCAGTTCCAGCCAGCGGTATCTAGGCACTTGGGAAACCGTTAACAGCACTCCGCCCTGTAAAAGACTGGTCTTTAGTTCGGTTAGCCGGAGAGCTTTTTCGGAGTTGGCCAGGTTGTCGATGCTGTCTTTGGAGGCGTCGTTCAGCAAGCGTTCAAACACTGCTAGGAGAGACTGGATATTCATCAGCGTTTTGTCGAGAAGCGCTCCTTGCTGGTTGTTCAGATCTACCAACTGAAGTCCCAACTCGTTGTACTCGCGGTAGGATTCGCTGAGCAGGTCGGCCAGCGCGAGCTCCTCGGGACCGTTGATGTTTTGCCGGTACAGGTCTTCAAACTGGTTGAACGTGGCCTGGGCCGAGGAGATTTTGGGCTTGATATTAGAGTCGTTGGTAGAAAGGAAATCCAGAACAGCCAATTCCGTGTTGAGTGTGTTTGCACCCATCTGGAGGGCCGCATCTTTGGCTACCTGCTCAGGTTGGAGTGTTTCCCTAAAGCTCTTCTCAATGAACCCGTTTTGCCATAGGGAGATCCCCGCCGCCACCACGAAAAAGAACAGAGAGATAGACAGGCCTACGCCGAGTTTGAACCCTATGGAATTTCTGAAGAGCCGTCTCATGAATGGATTGTTGACAGAGGTTTGTTCATTACGGCTGGCGGCTTAGCGCCAGGTTGAATACCAGTATGAATGATGGCACGGAACCGGTCCTTGAATGGCAGGCATACGTTCCGTTCTCTAAAGCTATCAACGGCCTGGGATAACTACAATGGGAATTAATGAGATATGGCGCCCCAAGGGGCTAGGAAGGCCCTATTCCCCTCCGGATTCGGGTACTGCAAGGGTGTTTTGTAAGAACCAGGGGGGATAGTTTTGAGACGAAATACCGTTATTATCTGTCTTGAATGACTCCATTGGTAATAAGGCTCACCCGTACGTGGCCGCAAGTTGGTCTCTGACTGGTTTGGTAATCCTACAAAGCCGGTTGGCGGAGGAGATTAAGGGCCATAATGGCTGGATCACCTGTTAGATTTGCGCATGAAATCCGTGATAGATGCGGTCTGCATTCGATCTGGCGACCGGAACCCGGAAAACCCCACTTAAGAGATTGGCGCACAGGCAACAACGCGAACCGAAGATGTGAAACAGAAAACCCCGCCCTTCCTCTCGAGGAAGGGCGGGGCCGATGCGCGCGGTGTCGAGGCAAGACCCGCTCGCGACTGCTAGGGTGGATGCGGGAGGGCCGAGGAAAACCCTCTCACTAGATTGTTTCGTCTTCGGAAGGGAACTCTAAGACTGTGATGGTCTTGAGCAGGGAGTCGTAGTCATCGACGGCCGGGAAGTTCAAGCTGGTGACGCTCTTAACGCGGGGCGCCAGGGAGTCGTAGTCGTCAATGGCCGGGAATTCCATTCCCGCCCAACTCATGCATCAGGCGGATTCGCACT
>CAYXDE010000110.1:0-5453 GCA_964463525.1 uncultured Dehalococcoidia bacterium
AAACTAGAGACCGGCCTGCCAATCATCACCGAGGTCATGGCCACGGCCGACGTGGAGACCGTTGCCAAATACGCCGACATACTGCAGATCGGCGCCCGGAACATGCAGAACTATAACCTCCTAGACGAGGTTGGTGTGATCGGCAAACCCGTGATGGTCAAACGCGGACTGGCCGCTTCCTACGAAGAATGGCTGTTGGCCGCCGAGTATGTCATGGCCGGCGGTAACGAGAATGTCATTCTCTGCGAGAGGGGCGTTCGCGGGTTCGAGACTTTCACCAGGTTCACACTGGATGTCGCAGCGGTCCCTGTGATCAAACGGCTTAGCCACTTGCCCATCGTATGCGACCCCAGCCACAGCACCGGAAAGTGGTACCTGGTCACTCCCGTCGCCCTGGCGTCGGTGGCCGCCGGGGCCCACGGACTGCTGATAGAGGTGCATCCCAATCCGGATGTTGCCAAGTGCGACGGACCCCAGTCCCTCACATTCGAGAACTTCGATATATTGATGGAACAGGTCAACGCGATCGCTTCGGTGCGCAAGCAGCCGGTGGCCACCGGATAATCGCTGAGTAACCGCGGCCGGGCCGGAGACAGTAAATCAGAAGGGAGGGCGTCAGCCCTCCCTTTTTTGTTTGCCTGGAACCGTAGCTATTTTACTAAATGTGACCATCGGCACCGGAAATCAGGGCCGAATCGCTCTAGGACATCGTCCGTTTACGCCGGTACTATTTCTGGAACGAATAGTAATAATACATATAGAAGAGTATTGACAAACGCGATATACTTACAGGGTGTTTATCATTGAAGTGGTCTGCCAGCGATAGACTTGGGCTATCAGTATGAGAGGAAATTGCTGACTTGTCTTAGTCCTTAGGCTCATTATACTTCCAGTCAGACCGATTTGATGGTTTTTCACTTTTAGTATCGGCGAAGCGAATACATAGGCGAATATCTTGGGAGGAACTGCATGACCGCGGAAATCACCACCCTAGACCAGCCCATCGACGCGATGTACCTGATTCACAAAGCCCTGCGTGGCGAAGCTGACCGGACAGCCGAGCTTGCCCGCTGCCTCGAAGACGGTTGCAGCCTGCAACCTTTTAAGCTGGCCTTTACCGCCTGGGCCACAGCCATCATGTATCACGCCGAAAGGGAAGTCGGCACCGAGATGACCAAGTCGGTTGACGAGTCCCGTAAGGCCGCAGTTCACGACCCCATAGAGCGGGTCAAATGGGCCGTATTGGAGAAAGAGGACAGCGAGTACTCCAGACTTCTTGAGCACGTCATGGACGTTATGACCGTGCTTGAGGACGACATAGGTTCCACCAGTGTGATCTCCCGCACCAAGCAGCACCTCTATGGTCAGGTTATCGCCCTCCGCGTCGCCCAGGAAGACCATCTGGAGACCGAAGAAGCCATGGTCCTTCCCCTCCTACGTGAAAATCTCTCTCCCGCGTGCCAATTGGAAGTTGTCGGCAGCCTGCTTGTAGACCGTGAAGCCGACGACAGACGCTGGGTGATCGACTGGATCTCCCAGGACCTTACCCCCAATGAGAACGAGCTGCTGCTTGGGTTGGAAACCCGTATCAACGAAGCTCAACCGGTAGCCTAACTAGCTCCAAACTCGAGTGCGTCTAACAGGGTGAGGACATGACCGCAGACAATCACCACAGGCTAGAAGATCCCATCGATGTGATGCCGCTGATGCATAAAGCGTTCAGGGCGGTGTCCGACCGGACAGAGGCCATGGCGGCCAACGCGGTCAGCATCGAAGACATCGCCGAGCTTAACGAAGCGTTCGGTTTTTGGGTCAAGCAGATCCTGTATCATGCCACCGTCGAAGACGAAGTGATGACGGGCCCCCTGAAGAACGACCAACCTGTCCGCGAGCCCGTTCAAGACAATGAGGACGAGCATGCCGCATTGGCCGGCAAGGCTGGCGAATTGGCGGAGTTCATCGCTCAGGGCAACGGGGCCGGACTAGCCGAGAGCGTTCGCGAGGCGGCGTTCAACCTGGAAGATGAGCAGCACAAAGAGCTTGAGGACCGCTTCCATGAAGTGGAGGCCGCTCTTGCCCAGGTCTTGGGAGACAAGAAAGTGACCGCCCGCACCATCCGGCACATCCATAGCCGGGTGCTCGGCGTCCGCATCTTGGAGTTGGACCACTTCGAGAATGAAGAGGCTTTCGTCTGCTCTCTGGTACGCGATGAGATCGACGAGGCCGGCCAGCTCTACATGACCCGCAGGCTGTTGATCGACGATTCCGCCGAGGACCCGCGCTGGATAATCGATTGGGTGTATTCAGAATTGGACGAGGCAGACCAGGCGCTGCTCAAAGACTTGGAGGCCCGGTTCGAGGGTGCGGTGGCCCAACCCGCTTAAGAAAGACTGGACCGGCAGCTCATAGATGAAAAAAGGCCGCGAGTTAGACGCGGCCTTTTTTTGTGCCTAGAATTCCGGGGGATCTAGACCAGCAACGGCTCCGTGTTCTTGCGGTATATCTGGAAGCGGTGGCGGGTGGTATCGGCGATGATCACCCGGTTATCCTGGCCCATCCTAACGGCGCAGGGCGCCCACAGAACCCTCTCGGGAGTGAAGTTCCGGATGCCGTTCCGCTGCCGGATCATGTCCGGGTTGGATTTGAGCTTGGCGATGCCCATGTTGGAGAGATGGCCGTCTCCGGTGAATTCGGTGATGAACCGGCCATCCGGAGTCAGCACCTGCACCCGGTTATTCAGCCAGTCGGCGATGTAGATGTCGCCGTCTTGGTCGACGCAGACGCCGGTTGGGCGGTTGAATGTTCCCACGGGCGCTTCAGAGTGCTTGATGCCGCCGTTCACGCGGGCGTTGTAGCAATTGCCGCCGGTGCCCACTGCCCCTTCCTCTCCCGGGCTGCCAAAGGTGGCGAGCCATTGGCCATCAGCGGTGAACGATTGGACCCGGTCGTTACGCCAATCAGCTACAAATACGTTGCCCTCGCCGTCCAAGCACATGCCCCACGGCAGATTGAACTGGCCGTCCTCGGAGCCAGCGGAGCCGAATTTGCCCAAGAATCCGCCGTCTAGGTTGAATCGCTGGACCCGGTTGTTGCGGCTGTCCACGATGTACAGGGTCTCATCCTTGCTTACGGCGATTCCGCAAGGGCGGTCCAGTTCACCGTCTCCCTGTCCCGGTGTTCCCCAGTGGGTCACGTACTCGCCGTCCACGTCGTACTTGGTGACCCGGTTCAGCCACTCGTCTGTGACGTAGACGTTGGTGTCTTTGTCCAAGGCGATGCCTACGGGCCAGATGAATTGGCCTGGGCCCTCCCCATAGGAGCCGAAGGTGGAGATGTATTCCTCTCCCTCTTCACCAAGTTTCATTATGGTCAGCCGGGTGCCGTCCGGGCGGTCTTCTCTGCCCCGGTTGACGATGTATGCAACGTCGTCAGAGGTCAGCGCGAAGTCGACAGGATAGCGGACCCCGGCGCCCACATGCTCGGCGCGTGCCGCCGTGGACTCATAAGTGAATGTGCGGTCGTTGATTCCTAAAAATACGCTTGCCATTGTCCCACCTTGTTATGAATGACGAACTAACTAGCCCTGATGTGTCAGATGGTGCGGGAGGGCACAGTGTAGTCGTTCAGCTTATTGTATATCTGTATGCGTTGGCGTTGGGCGTCGGCGATTATGAGTCTCCGACCCACGGGGTCGAATAATAGGTCGGTCGGCATGTTCAGCCGCCACTCCACACTGGGGTCCCGGACCTCCCGGCGGCGTCTGACAGCGTCCGGGTTGGCCTCGACGGTCATACTCGCCCAATATGACAACTCTCTGGCGTCACCCAGCAAGCTGGTGATGAACCGGCCGTCTGCTGCGAAGACCTGGACACGGTCATTGGACCAGTCGCAGACATAGACGTCTCCGTCGCCGTCGACCGCGATGCCCGATGGACGCCCCAACTCACCCCGGCCGGCGCCCTCACTGCCAAAGGAAGCCACGAAAGCTCCGTCAGCGGTGAATTTCTGGGCCCGGTGGTTCATGTGGTCGGAAACGTAGATGTACCCCTCCGAATCGGCGGCTATTCCCCAAGGGGAGTCCATCTGTCCGTCGCCGGCGCCCTGCTCTCCGAAGGTGGCTATATGGACCCCATCTTTGGCAACTTTCTGGACTCGGTGGTTGCGGGTGTCGGAGATGTAGATGTCATCGTTGGCATCGATGACGATCCCGGAGGGACCGTCGAATTGACCTGACCCGCTTCCGGTCTCTCCCCACATCTTCAGAAAATTGCCGTCGCTGTCGAAGGCGGATATCCGGTTCAGCCATTCGTCAGTCACGTAGACGGTGCCGGCGCTGTCCACCGCGATCCCGGCCGGCCAGATGATCTGTCCGGGGGCCTCGCCGTATTTGCTGAACTCAGTGACGAGTTCTTCCTCTCCGGAGACGCTGCCTGGGATCACCTTGCTGACCCGGCAACCCACGGTCGTCCGGCTCCAATGGACGTTGGGGATCATCTCAAAGCCGCGGCTGATCACGTATGCGGCGTTGGTCTCTGCTCCGGTGGCCATGGCCACCGCCACCGGGTGCCGGAAACCGGTCCCTGAGGCTGCAGAACGGCCAACGGCATGACTGAAATCGAAAACCCGGCCCGCTGCTATTTGAGTCTGCATGTTTTATTTCCTTATCCGCTCATTGCCCGGGTGATCGACTGGCAATGTCTGGTCTGTTGACTGGACTGTCTCGCCCAAGTGGTCACCCTAAGGGCCTGCCAATTTCCAGTTTGGCAGATTCTTCGTCGGCCTCCGGCGCTCCTCAGAATGACAGCCCTAATAGGCTGGGCTAAAGAAACCGAGGCGCTTCGAAGGTCCCTTTGACTATGGGCTTGGAGTCCAAGCCGAACCAGTCTTCCAACACGGTGCTGTAGAGGCCCCGGAAGTCCATGTTGGGGACTAGGTCGCCCTGTTGTAGGTCTTCGGCCTTCCTTGAGGGAAATTCGCCGTACTGGCCGCCCTTGATGGCGTCGCCGATGACGAAAGCGGCCCCTGCTGCGCCGTGGTCGGTGCCCGAGCCGTTGTCGCGGACCCGGCGGCCAAACTCGGAGAACATCAGCAAGATGACATTGTCTGCCGCATCGTGCTCCCTGAGGTCGGTGAAAAAGTCGTCGATGGCCTGGGAGACGTCGGTCCAGAGAGTGGCGTGCATGCTTCCCTGGTTGGCGTGGCTGTCGAAGCTGCCGTGGTCGCAGTAGAAGATACGGGTGCCGAGACCAGCCAGGTGCACCTGGGCGATCCCTCGCAGCTTCTGGGCGATGGTCGTGTCTGCGTATTCGACGCTGGAGTTGTACTGTTCTGGCGCGGCCTTCAGGATATCGGCGCCCTTCATGGCCTCAAGTCCGGTCTGACCTAGGTATTCGGTCACCACGTCGTTGCCCATCTCTGGGGCGTACATGCGGGAGAAGCGGTCCAGTATCTGG
>CAYXDE010000111.1:0-5214 GCA_964463525.1 uncultured Dehalococcoidia bacterium
AACACTAGCCACGCTCCCGGCTGATTATACTCCATAGTCGAATCCACGGGCAGTCCTAGACAACAGATATTCTGTATCCTTGGTAACATAGCGCATCGCTAAAGTTCAGTAAGCATCGAAAGACGGGGAAGAGATTACTCTGCGGCGTAGTGAGGGAGCATGGCGATCGAATTGATGGACCTGATCAAGAACCCGGAGACGGCGCCCTTCTCCAAGTTGAAGTACCTGAAATGGACACCAGAGGACGAGGTGACTGAATTCTTCAATCGGCTGTTCCATCTGAACGTGGCCGCCCGGGAGACCGGTGACTGGTCGGCCGTCGACCGGTTCCTAGAAGAAGAGGGCGACCGGATCGCGGCGCGGGTCGCCTTGCCGATGGGCTTCAATGACACGCCATGGTCTCCCTTCAGCAAGCGGTTGTCCGAGTCGAAGGTCGCGGTGTTGACCACGGGCGGCGTCTACGTAGAAGGCCAGGAACCCTTCAACACCGATGGCGACTGGAGCTACCGGGAGATCGATCTGGCTACCCCGCTAGACCAACTGAGGGTGGCCCACACACATTACGACACTGCCGGCGTCGCCGAGGACGTGGACTCGGTCCTGGCCATGCACAGGCTTCAAGAGATGGTCAGCGACGGCATGGTGGGTGAGGCGCTTACGCCGACCTATAGTTTCATGGGCTACATCCCAGACCCGTCCGGCCTGATGGAGGTCACCGGACCCGAGGTGGCCGGCCGGCTGAAAGAGGAAGGAGTGGACGGGGTGGTCATCGGCACAACTTGACCCATCTGCCATCAGTCCGGCGGACTGATCGCCCGGGCCATCGAATCGGCCGGTATCCCCACGGTGGTGCTCATGGTGGACCGCACCCGGGCAGAGACGATGGCTGTGCCCCGTGGGTTGGTGCTCCGGTTCCCCTTCGGACGCCCGTTTGGAGCGCCGGGGAACCCTGAACAGCAACGGGTGGTATTGGAGGACGCGCTGACCATGCTCAGTTCAGCCAGGGAGCCGGGAGAGATCCGCACCATGCCCTACCGCTGGCGCAGGGAAGATTACGGACGCATCCTGGCCGAGCGTCATGGGGGCATGTCCGCGGGGCTTTAGGTTGCTCGACCGTGACCGGGCCGTTGGGCTAGTGGTCGTTCCGTTCGGTCACATGGCTTCAACCCTTCCACCTTTCCCGGCCTTGTCGCCAGTCCAGATACGGGACGCCACAACAGTGGCAGCGAGCAGGAACAACACGACGCTCAGAGATGCGACCACCGGTATCTCGTAGTGGCTGCTCAATGCCATCTTGACCCCGACGAACACCAAGATCGACGAGATTCCCAGCCCAAGGAAGCGCAGGTGCTGAAGGGCTCCCGCGATAACGAAGAACAGCGCCCGCAGACCCAGGATAGCGAACACGTTTGACGTGAACACGATGAACGGGTCTTGGGTGATCGAAAGCACAGCTGGGACCGAGTCCAACGCGAAGGCAACGTCGTTCACCTCGATCACGAGTATCACAAGAAAAAGGGGCGTAAATTTCCATATTCCAGACTCGCGCACGATGAATCTTGAGCCGACGTAATTTTCGGTCACCGGAGCCACACGACGGGCCAGCCTGGCAAAAAGATTCTCTTCCAACCTGGGCGTTCTGTCCCTCTTCCGGAGCAACCTGAGCCCGGTAAACACAAGGAACCCACCGAGGGGATAGACGACCCAATGGAACAGGTTCAAAAGAGTGACCCCAGTGGCGATGAATGCCGCCCGCATCACCAGAGCACCCAGAATCCCATAGTAGAGGGCGCGGTGCTGGAGATGTGCTGGGAGGGCGAAATCTGCGAAGATCGCCAGGAACACAAAGGTGTTATCCACGCTCAGGATACGTTCAACCAAGTAGCCTGTGGCGAACTCCAGACCCTCGGTCCGACCCATCCACAAGTAGACGCCGGCGCCGAAAACCAAAGCCAAGACGGTCCAAACCACACTCCAGACGATGGCTTCTTTCATGCCGACAACGTGGGTTTTACGCTGGAATACCCCCAGGTCCAGGGCCAGCATCGCCAGCACAAAAACGATGAAACCGCCGAAGAGTAGTATCGAGGTGTTCACTGGTAGGCTGCTCAATCTTTGGGCCGGCGGCGAGCTATTTCGGGATAGCCCGCATCAGACACCGGCCCAGGTCTTTTGTTTCGCAAAGCCAGCCCTGCGCCGGCCCAGCCAAGAATCTTGGTCGATGCGGGATCTGCAAGCCGGTCTTCACTGCGGGATCTGCAAGCCGGTCTTCACTGCGGGCTCTGTGCCAGTTCGGCCTCCGCGGGTTCCGCTTGCGCCTGTTCTTGGCTGTGATGAGCGACGTGCAGCACCAGCAGCGGATAGGGTGAGTCGTGAATCAAAGTATCCGCCACACTGCCCATCAGCCCTCGTCCCACTCCGATGCGGGCGTGTGTGGCGAGGGAGATCATGGAGCCACCGGCTTCGCCCGCGTACCGGACCAGAGCCTGGCTAGGGTCCATCCCGTGAAGCACGGCTTTGCCCATGCGCCCAGATGCCATTTTTTCTTCGGTGGCAGCTAGGTATTTCTCGGCTCTGACGTCAACATCTTCCGCGGCTGGTTCTTCCTCGTCATCCCCAGCATCCTCGTAGTGATACAGGCCTTCGGCAGGGGTTACTTTGGCCAGAACCACTTCAAGGCCAAGAGAGCGTGCCAAACCCAGAGCATGCGGCAAGACACTCTCCGCGAAACCAGACCCATCCAGGGCCACGACTTCCCGTTCCAGATTCGCCTTGACCAAAGTCTCATCGGTAACATGGGGACCGACGATGAACATTGGGACCTCGGTCTTGTGCAAGACCTCATCCAAGATGCTGCCGAACCACAAGCGTGGAACGCCGTACCGTCCATGCGTGGAAATCGCCACCAATGTCCCTGGCACAAGCATCGCTTCCTTCACGATCTCGGGCCCCGGCACTCCTTCACGCACCTCGCACTCCACATTGAGTCCTTCTGCTCTCAGTACTCGCGCGACCGCGAGCAGGTATTTCCTAGCTCTTTTGATCCTGTAGGGAAGGGTCCGGTGGATATTCCGGGTGGGGTTCAGCTGGGTGCCAACATGAGGCGCTGGGCGTGCGATCACTCGCAGAAGCGTGATGTCAGTATCCTTCCCTCGGGCGAGAATCGGGATGAAAGGCAGCACTCTTTTTGCCAATTTTGACCCATCTAGGGGGACAAGAATCCGGCGATGCATCAAACACGACTCCCAATATAAACGTGGCGCTATTCCGCGCATATCAAACATATTGGACGGCAATCAAAGTCCCGTGATTATGGGATGGTCCCTCGTGCAAGACATATGTGCGCAACAGTGGCTTGCCAGGACCGGCTTTACGTCTCCCTCATGGCGGAGGCGCCCATCATCATACGGCGGCCACCAGGGCGGATTATGGTAAACAAGGCGCGAAGCGCAACAAACATAAAGTTATGGCGGGTGAGGTGACTATGGTTAAGAAAGTTTTGGTCCCATTGGACGGGTCTCGGCTAGCTGAGCAAGTGCTGCCGTACGCTAAGATACTTGGCGCCCCCGATGGGGCTTCCGTCGAATTGATCCGGGTGATTCCTACCCTTCCTCCCATAGGACTGACGGACCCGGCTTACGAGACCTACAAGCACCGCATCCTGTCCGTCATGACGGACGAAGCACAGGACTACCTTGACCATACCGCCATCGGGTTCCGAGAGATGGGGATAGAACCGGAGCTAAAAGTGCTCAAAGGAGAGCCGGCTGACCAGATAATCCGCGAGTCCGATGACGGGGGCGATACGATGATCGCCATGTCCACTCACGGCAGGTCCGGTATTTCCCGGTGGGTCTTCGGCAGTGTCACAGACAAGGTCATACAAACTGCCACCACCCCCTTGCTGATAGTGCATTCTCTGGACCAGGCAGACCGGGCAGACGGCTCCCCGGCCCTATCCATCGAACGGATGCTTGTTCCGCTCGACGGTTCAGAGTTGGCCGAGGAGGTCCTACCCCATGTGGTGGATATGGCTAAAACCCTTGGACTGGGCATTGTCTTGATGCGGGTTGTAGAGTCAAGGGAGACTTATTACCAGCAGACGTCGGGCTTCCCCATGGACGGCGATTGGGCGGCCTACATCCCGTCTTTCGAGCAGTTCATCCAGAAGACCATGCCGGAGGCTCAAGACTACTTGAACGGTGTCAAGAAATCGCTGGAAGCCGATGGTATCGAAGAAGTTGAGGTCAGGATCGCTGAAGGCCAACCTGCTGAAGCGATCATCGACGCTGCTCATGAGATGTCTGACATCCTGGTCGCTATGACTACCCACGGCCGCTCCGGTTTGGGGCGATGGATACTGGGAAGCGTTGCGGGCAGAGTCGTCCAGCAAGCCGGGGACCCCGTGTTACTGGTCCGCGCTACCGGCAATGACACTTGAGCAAACTGACGCCGTCCGCCTGGATTCAGACGGACGGCGTTACGAAGTAGAAACTTGGAAGGGCGCAGACTTTACCCTGGGTAATGCCTCTCGAGTATGGCGGCCAGGTCCATGCCGAAAAGCATCATTTCGCCTTTGCCAAATTGCCGGCCTTCCTTGATCAATGTCTGGGTCTCAGCCGGCCCGGTGATCACAACTTCCCTGACCGACACCCAAGTCCCGTCGTCATTCCTTAGGAAATCGTCTATAGACAGTTGGACAAGCGGCCGCCGCTCATCAGCTTCTGCGCCCGAGGGATGGGCTGGATCCTTTTCCATCTGCTTGACCATCAATCATCCTCTCCGGTATCTCATCTAATTGCCCCCAGGCGCGGCGGGCGACCTCACGTTACAGCGCCGATCTGGTGGACGATGTCCAGCCGGTCAACAACCCGCCAACCTTCGACGATCTTGCCGTCGGCTAGGCGGTGGATGGCCACAACGGTGTAGGTCACCGGCTCCCCTGTGGGCTCAACTCCCCGGTAGACACCCTCGTGCTTTCCCGTGGCTGTGTAGCGGGTAAACACCCGGTCGTCTTCCGCAGCCTGGTCATCGATGGTGATCTTCAGACCGGGGAATGCGGACATGTTGTCGCCAACAACTTTCTTCAGATCTTCGGTGCCATGGATATCGGCGGTATGGCCAATGAAATCAGGGTCCACAAGCTCGTCGATGATGTCCAGGTTCTTGTTGTTTTGAATCTCAGTTAAGAATCGGCTAACGACATCTTTGTTG
>CAYXDE010000112.1:0-420 GCA_964463525.1 uncultured Dehalococcoidia bacterium
GAATCCATGGCGGCCACTTCAGCGGCGACGATCTCGCCCTGGCTCGGCACCAGTTCGGCGATGGATATCTTCGAACCCTCAGCTCCGAATCCGTGGACTATGGCGCGGCCGATATTGGTCCCGCCGCCAGTCACGATGACGTGTTTACCTTTTAGTCCCAGTTCCATAGGGGTTTCTCCTTCTGATGACGGGGTGTGGTTACAGGTCTGTAGAAAGAGGCGCCGGTGGCCTCACCCGTGGCACGCCGCCGAACCGGAGACGCAGCAGCCCCTTAACGTCTTCCTTGGCGGTGCTGACCACGTTGACAGTGCTGGTGGGGTCGTCGATCCACTTGACGGGCACCGAGGCGATGTTGAACCCGCGTTTGGCAGCAATGACCAACAGCTCCGTGTCAAAGAACCAGTTGTTGTTCTCGATGTG
>CAYXDE010000112.1:430-5173 GCA_964463525.1 uncultured Dehalococcoidia bacterium
CCGTGGCGCGGGTCAAGGCCTTGAAGCCGCATTGGGCATCTGGCAGCCCGGTGAAGAACATAGAGTTGATCAGCAGGTTATAGCTTCTGGAGATGAACTCCCGCTTGAAGCCCCGGCTCACCTGGGACTCCTTGCTCAGCCGGCTGCCAACGGCGATGTGGCTTCCTGACTCCAATGCTTGGATCAGCTGGGGAAAATGGACCAGGTCGGTGGAAAGGTCGGCGTCCATGTAGCTGACGATGTCGGCATGGCTGTCCAGCCAGGCGGTGCGCAGCGCCCGTCCCCGGCCCTTCTGAGGGATGCGGAGATAATTAACCCCAGAATGTTGGCGGCACAGCATCTCCGACACGGCTTGGGTACTGTCGGTGGACGCGTTGTCGGCGATGGTCACCTGCCACGGGTTGGGCAGGTTCTTCTCGAGAAATTCGGTCAGGGACGCAATGGTCCGCGGCAGCACCTCTTCCTCGTTGTAGACGGGGATGATTATGTCAACCGTCGCCGGCTTGCCGGGTTTCCTGGGTGGCTCACTATCTCGATTGACGCTCATTCCCGCTTCCTACCGGCACCAAAGCATTCTAGGATGCCACAATTGTGGGAATGGTCACCCGATACTTGTGCTCTGGCGTCAACTGCCCAAACAACAAACTTCTAGTGCCTGAAGTGGCGCACGCCGGTGAACACCATGGCCAGTCCAGCTTTGTCTGCGGCGGCGATGACCTCGTCGTCGCGGATCGAACCGCCCGGCTGCACGATGGCTGTGATACCGGCCTCGGCGGCCAACTCGATGTTATCGGCGAAGGGGAAGAAGGCGTCGGACGCCAGGACCGAGCCCTTGGCTTTGTCTCCGGAGGCCCGCTGGGACAGGTGCACGCTGACGACCCGGTTGGGTTGCCCCGCGCCCATGCCCACCAGGGCCAGGTCCTTGGCGAAGACGATGGCGTTGGACTTGATATGCTTGGCGGCCTTCCAGGCGAAGGCCAGGTCCTTCATCTCGGCGTCTGAAGGCGCCCTTTGCGTTGCCACGGTCCAGGTGGCGGGGTCTTCTTCGATGGCATCAGCCGCCTGCACCAAAACTCCGCCGGTGATGGGGCGAAGGTCATAACCGGGGGTGTCCGGTTGTTTGTCGATGGCCAGGATCCGCAGGTTGCGCTTCTTCTGCAGAATCTCCAGCGCCGCTGGTTCGTAGTCGGGGGCGATCACCACCTCGTAGAACACGGGCTCCATGGCGTTAGCGGCGGCGGCAGTCACTGTGCGGTTGAAGGCGACTATGCCACCGAAGGCGCTCACGGTGTCGCCCTCGTAGGCGGCCAGGTAAGCCTCGGCGATGTCATTCCGGCTGGCCAGACCGCAGGAGTTTGCGTGCTTGACCACGGACACGGTGGCGTCGGCAAAATCAGATGCCGTGCGCCAAGCGGCGTCAGCGTCCATCAGGTTGTTGTAGGAAAGCTCTCTGCCGTGCAACTGCCGTGCGCCGGCCATCCCCACGGGCGCGCTGGACTCCGAATAAAGGGCCCCGTTCTGATGGGGGTTCTCACCGTACCTCAGTCCGGCTACTTTCTTCAGGGAGATGGTCAGCGAGTCGGGCAATTCTTCGGATTCGCCTTCTGCGCCCAGCAGATAGCCGGTCACCGCCGCATCGTAGGTGGAGACGTGATGGAAAGCCTTGGCGGCCAGACCCCGGCGGTCTTCCACGGTCAGGCCCCCGTTGGCCAGTTTCTCGCCGATCCAGGCGTAGTCTGCGGGGTCCACGACCACCGCCACCGATGGGAAATTCTTGGAGGCGGCCCTGAGCATGGTCGGCCCGCCGATGTCGATGTTCTCCAGCGCGTCGGCCAGGGTGACATCGGGTTTGCTGATGGTCTCGACGAAGGGGTAGAGATTGACCACCACCAGGTCGATGGAGTCTATGCCTTGGTTCTTCAGTTCACCCATATGGTCTGGGGAGTCCCGTCTGGCCAACAGACCGGCGTAGATGGTCGGATGCAGGGTTTTGACCCGGCCCTCAAGTATCTCCGGCGACCCGGTGTAATCGGCCACCTGCTGAACGGCAAGTCCGCCGTCCGATAACGAGGCGTGGGTGCCGCCGGTGCTGAGCAGTTCATACCCGGCCGCGGCCACCTGCTTGGAGAATTCCACGATTCCGGTCTTGTCATAGACGCTGAGCAGTGCTTTCAACTTCCTCTCCGTCTTTCCCGCGTGATTTTGTTAGCCGTTGAATACAACTTGTTCGCCGTCGCCTCTGGCAATCATCTTGCCGATGACCATGGCGTCGGGCAGGGCTTCCAGGACTTGGGAAACGTTCTCTTCGGGGCAGACGGCCACCATTCCCAGTCCCATATTGAAGACCCGGTACATCTCCTCGTCGCTGATGCCGCCCTCTTTCTGTATAACCTGAAAGATGGGCAGGACCGGCCACGAACCACGGTTTATCTCAGCCGCTAAGTCATCGGGGAAGACGGCTGGGAGCTTGCCGGGGAGACCGCCGCCGGTGATGTGCGCCAGGCCGTTTATGAGGCCAAGCACCGGTCCCATCAGCGGGTAATAGCTGCGGTGGGGCACCAGCAGTTCTTCGCCCAAATGGTGGTGCAGCTCATCGAACCGGCGGTACAACACGCTGGGGTCTTCGTCGGATTTGAACACGTGGCGCACCAGGGAGAACCCGTTGGTGTGCAGCCCGCTGGACGGCACGCCGATCAGGATGTCGCCGGCCTTGATGTTCTTGGACTCCAATAGCTGGTCCCGCTCCACCGCGCCGACCACGAACCCGGCCAGGTCCATCTCATCCCCGGTGTAGACCTGGGGCATCTGGGCGGTCTCGCCGCTGATCAGTGCGCAGCCAACCTCACGGCAACCCCAGGCGATACCACGCATCAGGGTATCCAGGCGCTGGACGTCCAGGTTGCTGAAGGCCACATAGTCGAGGAAGAAGAGGGGTTTGGCGCCGCGGGTGATGATGTCGTTGACGTTGAGGGTGACCAGGTCTTGGCCGATGGACTCGAAGTGTCCCAGTTGGGCTGCGATCTTGATCTTGGTTCCCACGCCGTCTGTACTGGCGACCAAGACGGGTTCCCGGTATCCCATCAACTGGTAGAGACCGGCGAAGCTTCCGGAGCTGTCCAGCACCTCGGGGCCATGAGTACTGGCGGCGAACCCCTTGATCCGCTCTTTCAGTCCGTCCATCCGGTCCAGGTCAACGCCCGATTCCCGGTATGCTTCACTTGCCAAATCGAGGCTCCTCCCGTTCACTTCCGCCCGGCGGCAGACAAGGCTGATCGCCGCTGTAAAAGATTAATCCAAGGGGGGCGCGATGGCAAGGGGAAATGGAACGAAAACCGTTCGAGGAATACAGACGCTAGTCTGCCGCGGGAACGCCCTGCTCTAACGCGAGCTTGGTCAATTCTAGCTGTACGGGCACCGGGTAGGCGCCGGTGAAGCAGGCGTCGCAGAAACCGCCGTCTGTGCCACCGACGACCTTCATAAGCCCTTCCACGCTGAGGTAACCAAGGCTGTCCGAGCCGACCATCTCACGAATCTGGTCCAGACTGTTGTTGGCCGCCAATAGTTCTTCCCGGGAAGCCATGTCCACGCCCATGAAGCAGGGGTGTTTGATGGGCGGAGCGCAGACCCGCATGTGCACCTCTTTGGCGCCGCCCTTTCGTAGCAGGTTCACTACATGGGGCGTCGTGGTGCCGCGCACGATGCTGTCGTCCACCACAACCAACCGCTTGCCTTGGATCACATCCACCAGAGTGTTGAACTTCTGGCGAACGCCCAGGTCGCGGAGCCGCTGCTCCGGTTCGATGAACGTCCGGCCGACGTAGCGGTTCTTGATCAGACCTTCGCTGTAGGGGATACCCGATTCTTGGGCATATCCCACGGCGGCGGCGGTCGAGGAGTCGGGTATCCCGATCACCAGGTCGGCCTCCACCGGATGTTCACGGGCCAATTGCGCACCCAGCTGCTGGCGGGCAGAGTGGACCAGTTGTCCGTCCATCACGCTATCAGGGCGGGCGAAATAGATCAGTTCAAATACGCAGAGAGAGCGCCGTCCGGTCCAGCCGGGCCACGTGGCGGTGTGGAGGCCGTCTCCGTCAACGATCACAACTTCGCCGGGCTCTACTTCCCGCAGATACTTAGCGCCGAGATGGTCGAGGGCGCATGATTCGGATGCCACGATCCAACCGCCGTTCAGTTTGCCCAAACAGAGGGGGCGGATACCCAATGGATCGCGGGCTGCAATCATGGTGTCTTTGGTCTGGATGACGATGGAATAGGCCCCTTCCAACTGGCGCATGCACTGGAAGACCCGTTCCTCCCAGGTGGTGCCGATGGCGTGGGCCAACATCTGGGCGATGACTTCAGTGTCGGTTGTGGAGTTGAAGGTGCAGTTCCATTCATCTTGGAGCTGCTCTTTCAATTGGACGGCGTTGATGATGTTGCCGTTGTTCGCCACGGCCAGCTGACCGTGTTCGCCGTCTACCAGTAGGGGCTGGGCGTTGCAGAGTTCGCTGCTGCCGCTGGTGGAGTAGCGGGTGTGCCCGATGGCCATGTCGCCGGCCAGGGGATAGAAATCGGGCTCTCTGAATATCTGGGTGACCAGGCCCATATCGGCATGGACCACGACGCTCTCGCCATTGCCGGCGGCTATCCCGGCGCTCTCTTGCCCGCGGTGCTGCAGGGCAAAGAGGCCGAAGAATGCCAATCTGCTGGCCTCTCCCTCTGGGGTAAATACCCCTACCACCC
>CAYXDE010000113.1:0-4622 GCA_964463525.1 uncultured Dehalococcoidia bacterium
CCTAACCCTCCCTCCTTCCGCGGAAGGACGTGGGGGAGGGGGGCATTCTTGTCATTCCGCAGAAGTCCCGATTCCAGCCAGCTCATCTCGGAAAGAGATCACCAAGCGCAGAAAGGTGCTAGGAGATCAGTCCGGAGAGATGCTGTCGAAGATGTCTTCGGGCACCGTCTCTCCGGCGGATACCTCAGGCCTGGCGCGGATGTAATACTCCCGGCCGATCACCCATTCGGCGATCTCCCTGGGCACCCGGTGATATGGCCAACTGGGCGCCACCTGGGTCCGGTGGCAGATGATGCAGGCCATCTTGGTCTCTATGTGTTCCGACAGATCCAACGTCAGATGGATCTCTTCCGGTGGGTTGCCGTGGACCAATTGGTCCGGCGTGGGCAGCGGCCAGTCTTCTCCGGCGGCCCGCAGCTTTTCGGCCCACTCCAGTCGAAATCCCTTGGGCCGCGCGCTGTAGAAAAGGCGCTGGGGCGTGTGGGGTTGCAGCCCATTCTTCAATTGCTCCGGGAACGCCTCCGGGTCCGAGGCCAGATCGAAGGCCTGGGTGGCGTGCTTGGAGATGGCGATATGGTCCGGGTGCCCGTATAGCCCGCCCGGCTCAAAGGTGAGTATCACCTGGGGCCGAAACTCCCTGATCTCCTGCACCAATCGCCCCACCACCACGTCGTCAGGGGCGTTGATGTAGGCCTTCGGGTGGTTGTTGGCGTCCCAGCCGGCCATGCCCGAGTCCCGGTACTCCAGCAATTCATGGCTCTCCAACCCCAACGCCCGCACGGCGCAGGAAAGTTCTATGCGCCGGATCTCGCCCAGAGTCTCCTTGGTGGCAGAGCCCTCCTGCCGGATCTCCCCCTCTTCTCCCAGGGTGGTGGTAACCAGGCGGACCCGCCGGCCCTCCGCCACGCTGCGGGCCAGCAACCCTCCCACGGGGAACGCCTCGTCATCAGGATGGGCAAAGCAAGCCAAAAGTCTCAGATCAGACATCTTTTCTTCCTTGGACTAGTCTCTGAGGATCAGTCTCTGGGATTGATGCGAACAGGGTCGTGGGCCGGAGTGAGGCCTTTAGGAATCCGGTTGCACCGGCGAAAGTTTACGGTTGAGGAGTCAGGTGGGTCAATGGTCACCCTAGGAAGAACCGGTTGCACCGGTGGCCTCTCAAATAGGGGCCGTTTGGCCGTTTGACAGCCCATATGGGTGCATCTACAATCCTGCTCGTGACGCCCTGACTGATGCGTCCTTACGGGCTTGGTAGTTGGATGCGCCGCATCACCCAACTGATTTGGAGGCCGAAATGGCTGAGCTGCTAGGTCTTGGCTGTTCCCACGGACCCATCATCCTCACTCCTCCAGAGGTGTGGCACAAGAGCCGGGAGCGGATCTTCGGCCGCAATCCCGATTTCCAAGCGCCGCCCGCCTTGATCAAAGAACTGGGTGACGACAACGGCCTGACCCAGGACCGCATGGACCAACAGAAAGTGGTCGAAGCCTTTGGGGTGATGCGGGACCGCCTCCACGAATGGAAACCGGACGTCCTGATGGTCATTGGCGATGACCAGACGGAGAATTTCAAGCAGGATAACCTGCCCCCATTCTGTCTCTACACCGGAGATGAGGTGGACGGATATCCCTTCCGCAACATGGGCGGGAGCAACAATAGCTGGGACGCCGCCGCCGAGACCAAGTTCACCTTCCAGTGCCCCCAGGGTTTCTCCAAGGATATGCGCAATTTCCTGATCAGGGACGGCATCGACATGGCGACCTCCAGCGCCTTGAAGGGCTGGGAATGGGGGCTAGCCCACGCCATCATCAATCCCCTGGTGTATCTGGACCCGGAAGGAAGATTCCCTCTGCTGCCCCTCTTCGTCAACTGCTACGGCGAGGAAGCGGGGCCGGATTACCCGCCCAGGCCCACGGCCAAGCGCTGCTACGAGGTCGGGCAGTCCATACGCCGGTTCCTGGACACCAGGGACGAGCGCGTGGCGGTGGTTGCCTCTTCCAGCTGGTCCCACAGCTTCCTGGCGCACAAGTACAACTGTTCCGCCATAGACATTGAGACGGACAGGCGTTATCTGGAGCTGGTCCGCCAGGGCCAGGGCAGTCAACTGGCCACGCTTACGCCGGAAGAACTGCAGGACTCGGGAGACCATGAGATTCTGAACTGGATCATCGCTCTGGGAATCCTGGGCGACGTTCCTGCTGAGATAGTGGACGTGAGGGAATCGCACACCCAACTGGCATTCCGGGTGGCGGCCCTCTGGGGATAAACCCGGCCAAGAAAGTGACCATACTTATCGATAGTACGTTCGTCCCGAGCTTGTCGAAGGACCTTGCTTTCAACGCGGGAATGGTTCGACGGAGGCCATCACGAACGGTCTTCAGGACATATTGAAATCATAGAGCCGCACGGGATCATACCTTCGACGGCTCCCAAACTTCTGGAGGAAAGATGCACTACGGCTTAATCATGGAAGGCGACTATCGCTATGGCCATTCTGAGGAAGAAGCCTTCGACGAATCCTTCGCTATGGCGGACGCCGCCGAGAACGGCGGGTTGGACGGGGTATGGCTGGCCGAGCGTCATTTCGCCGCGCCCCGCAGTCCATTGGATGCCATGGGAGCCGGGATACCGTCCATAGTCTCGGTACCGTTGATCATGTCGGCTGCCATCGCGGCCCGGACAGAGCGCATCAGGATCGGCGCGGCGGTGAACGTTTTGCCGTTGGTCCATCCGGTGCGAATGGCGGAAGAAGTGGCAACGGTTGACCAGATAAGCCACGGCCGGGTGGATTTTGGCGTGGGCCGCAGCGGGTTCGCCAGGGCCTATGAGGGGTACGACATACCCTACGGAGAGAGCCGGGAGCGGTTCCAGGAAAACCTGGAGATCATCCTGGCAGCCTGGAACAACGAGCGATTCTCCTATTCAGGCAAGTACTACGACCTGAACGACGTTTGCGTGATCCCCAAGCCCTATCAAAAGCCCCATCCACCCCTCCGGATCGCCGCCACCACCAAGGAGACGTTCCCTCAGGTAGGGACTCTGGGTTATCCCATATTCGTGGGTCTAAGGGGACTGGACCGGCCCGACTTGGTCCAGCTTCTTGATGAATACCGCAAAGCTTGGAAGGACGCCGGCCACCCTGGCAACGGCGATGTGTACATCCGCATTCCGGTGTACGTGGGCAAGTCCAAACAGGTGGCCTATGAAGAAGCTGAAGAAAGCACCATGCGGTCCTACCGGCGTCTGGCCCAGAACTTCAGCCTGTCGGCCGCCTCAGCGGGGACCGTTGCCTCGGAAGAACGGGTGGCGCGCGGCGAGCGTCTCTCAGCGGTGACCTATGAAGAATTGATCCGTGACCGGCTGGCCTACGGAGGTCCTGAAGACGTGGTCAAGCTCTTGAAAGAGATCACCGGAGAGATGGGGCTTTCGGGTATAGTCGCCGAGACCAACGTGGGTGGCCTGATCCCCCGGGAGAAGGTTGCGGCGTCCATAGACCTATTCTGCAAAGAGGTTGTGCCGGCCCTGCGTTAGATGGCAGAAACAGTATCGGCTGTAGGGGCGGGTCTCTGACCCGCCCTTTATGATTTCAGGGACGGTCGCCGATCGAATGCGGGCCTCAAGTTCAGCGTGGTTGCGGCAAAACAGTGCGGGTTGGAAACCCGCCCCTACGGATTTATCCGGGGCATCACGTAATCGTTGATCGCCACGGCCAGCCCATCGTCTGACACGGACGGGGCCACGAAGTCTGCCGCCTCCCTGACCTCATGCGGTGCGTCACCCATGGCGATGCTGATCCCGCAGGACACCAGCATGGGCAGGTCGTTGTAGCTGTCGCCGATCGCCACCATGTCGGCAGGGTTGATGCCCAAAGTCTGGCCAACGCGTGATACCCCGGCCGCTTTGTCGACTCCGGCCAAGGTGAAGTCCACCGCCCACAGGCCGTTGTAGGGCAACATCGCCTTGATCACGGTCATCTCTTCGTGGCTGCCGAAATGCTCGGCCAGGGCGTCCGCTGTGCCTTCATCCATGTCCAGGGCTGAGACGCGGATCAGGTCCCAGTTGGGGACGTCGTCAAAGGTGCTGGCGGTGCCGTTGGCGTGGGTGGCGACAAAGGCAGCGCCCATCTCTCTGAGCTTGGTGACCACCACCTCTGCGCTGGCTGGGCCCAACGGCGCCGTCCAAGTCGAAACACCCTGAACCGGATCGAGGATATTGGCGCCGCCGTCACAGAGCTGCGGCGTGGTCAGGTTCAGTTCCCCGGCATACTGCAGCACGTCGGCGGGCTCCCGGCCGGTGGCGATGAAGACAGGTATGTGCCCGGCCAACCGGGCGATGGCTTCTTGGACGGCAGGGGATATCTTTTCATTGGGGCCAATGATGGTGCCGTCCAAGTCCAGGGCGGCTGCCAGGATAGATGAGCTGTTGAGCATTGTGTACTTGGACTCCGGTTGCGCCGGGATTCGTTGCTGTAATTCTACATGACTCGCGGTCCGGTCCATTGGCAGAATAGAAAAAGACCCCCGGAAACTCCGGGGGTCTTTGGTTCCCTAAGTGCTGAGAATACGGGTTAGTCGAAGACCAACTCCGTGTTCTTGCGGTCGGGGCTGCGCATGATGGCCAGA
>CAYXDE010000114.1:0-4494 GCA_964463525.1 uncultured Dehalococcoidia bacterium
GTAAACTTGGACAAACCCATACTCGCCGCCGTGCACGGATTCTGCAGCGGCTCCGGTCTGGAAATCGCACTCTTATGCGATCTGCGGACCGCAGCCACCGGCACTGTTTTCGCTCTGCCGGAGGTACAGTTGGGGATGATACCGGCGGCGGGCGGCACCCAAACATTGCCCAGGGCTGCAGGCGCATCTCGAGCGTTGGACCTGCTGCTGACGGGGCGGCGCATATACTCGGATGAGGCGCTTGCCATGGGCCTGGTGACCCGTTCAACTGCGCCGGAATCTTTACGAGATGAAGCTTGGCAGTTGTCGGAAGACCTCGCGGAGTTGCCTGTCGAAGCCGTGGCGGCCATGAAGCAAGCACTGCGCCAGGGCATGGACCTGGACCTGCCGAGAGGGTTGGAGCTAGAGCAGCGTATCGCTGCCCGGCTGCCCAGTTAAACACGAGAGCGTATAGATGAACACATCGGAATTCTTGACCATCGCCGGGGCCATCGTTCCCGACCGTCCCGCGGTGATATTCGACGGCCAGACCATCACATTTGAGGGCCTGGCGGAACGGGTCAACCGGTTGGCCAACGGACTCTCGGAGATGGGAGTCGGCCCCGGAGACCGGGTGGCGACCATGCAGGTCAACACCAACCAGTGCATCGAAGCCTACTTTGCGGCGGCCCAATTGGACGCCATCTACGTGCCCATAAACTTCCGGGCCAAGACCGATGAACTGGCCCAGATGCTGGAGATCGCCCAGCCCACCTGTTTGCTGCTGGGTGAAAGGTATCGTTCCCTGGTCCCCGAGGGCAGCCGGTCATCCGAGGGCATCGTCATCTTGGACGGAGAAGCCCACGGCAGGAACAAGAACTATGAAGAGCTCCTGGCCGGTTCGTCTCCCGACCAGATGCACTTCCCCGAGGCGGGCGACGAAGACACCACGGTGATCATGTTCACCGCCGGGACCACCGGAGTGCCCAAGGGGGTGATGCTGACACACGACAGCTTCTCGTCCTACCTGCTGGCCACGGTTGAGCCCGCCGACCCCGACGTTGAAGAGAGCAACCTGATAACCGTGCCCTTCTACCATATCGCCGGACTCCAGGCCGCTTTGGCCGCGGTCTACGGCGGGCGGACCCTGGTGGTGATGCGGCAGTTTGAGCCCGCAGAGTGGCTGCGGCTGGTCCAAGTGAACGGGGCCAACCGGGCGATGTTAGTGCCGACCATGTTGAAGCACCTCATGGAACACCCGGATTTCTCCAACTATGACCTGTCGTCGCTCAGCGTCATCACCTACGGAGCGGCGCCCATGCCCCTGGAGGTTATCCGGGAGGCCATCGGCAAGTTCCCAGGTTCCCGGTTCATCAACGCGTTCGGGCAGACCGAGACCGCTTCAACCATCACCATGCTGCCCCCAGACGACCATGTGCTGGACGGCAGCCCGGAAGAGATCGAGACCAAGCTGAAGCGCCTCACTTCCATCGGAAAACCTTTGGATGATGTCGAAGTAACCATCGTGGACGAAGAGGGCGAACCGGTGGCCGAGGGTGAGACCGGAGAGATAGTGGCCCGCGGTTCCCGCATGATGGCCGGTTACTGGCAGGAAGAATCGGCGACCCGCGACACTATCCGCGGCGGCTGGATCTACACCGGTGACCTTGGTTACCAGGACCAGGACGGCTATATATTCCTTTCGGGCCGGGCCAAGGACTTCATCAAGCGGGGCGGAGAGATGATCTCCCCTGAAGAGGTGGAGCAGGTGCTCCGTTCCCACCCTGAGATCGACGACGCAGCGGTCATCGGCGTTCCCGACGTTGAATGGGGAGAAGAGGTGCGAGCCGTGGTGGTGGGCCGTTCCGACCGGGTCAACGAAGAACTTCTCATAGAATTCTGCCGGGACCGGCTCGCCGGGTTTAAACGTCCCCGCTCAGTTGTTTTCGTCGGGGAATTGCCCCGCAACGTCATGGGCAAAATACTTAAACGCGACCTGCGGGAAGAGTTCAGCCATCCGGTGGAGAACCGGGACTAGGCAACGGAGATAGATTACCGATGGTTACTCAACCAAATGAAAACCTGAAGGTGGCGGTCGTCGGGGCCGGGGGAGTGGGCGGTTACTTCGGAGGCCTCTTGGCCCGGGCAGAGCACGACGTGACCTTCATCGCCAGAGGGGCTCACCTGAAGGCCATCAAGGAGAACGGCCTGAGGGTTGAGAGCCAACTTGACGGCACATTCACGGTCCCAGGCAACGCCACCGACAACGCCGCGGAAGCCGGCGAGCAAGACTTGGTCTTGTTCACCGTGAAGATGTACCACAACTCCAATGCCCTCGACTGTTTGGCCCCGCTGATCGGACCTGACACCGTGGTGCTGACCCTGCAGAACGGCATAGACAACGGAGACATACTGGCCGAGGCGGTGGGCGAAGACCATGTCATGATCGGCTCCGCATACATGGAAGGCCGCGTCTCCGAACCGGGGGTGGTCACCCAGGGCGGGCCGGGCATCGCCGCCTTTGGCGAGATGAAAGTCGGCATCAGCCGCCGGGGCGAGAACCTGCTCCAGCGGTTCCAGGAATCGGGCTGGCGGGTGAACCTCCACGAGAATATGCCGGGCATGCTCTGGAAGAAGTTCGCCTACATCGCCGGTTCGGCGGCCGTCTGCGCCGCCGCCAATTGCGTCTACGAGGAGATGCGGACAAAGCCAGAGACTAGGGCGCTGATCCACGACGCCATCGAAGAGGTGCTGGCGGTAGGCCGGGCCAAGGGCGCACCGATCATGTCCGATTCGCTGGCCTGGGCGATGGACTCGCTGGACCGGTTTCCCGGACAGGGGCGGGCCTCCATGGCCAAGGACTTCACCGACCAGCGCCCAGTGGAACTGGAAGGGCTGACCGGGACCGTGGTCCGCATGGCCCGGGAACTGGAAGTCCCCACCCCAACGAACGACTTCTTATACGCCATATTGAAGCCCATGGCGGTGCGGATCGATGCCATGAGCAAGTCCGGAACTTAGAAACAGTTCCGGAACACCGCGATTCCCGCCGTCCAGTCCTTCGATAGGCTCAGGATGAGCGGAAATACGCCCCGGTCTCGCTCATGGTGAGCCTGTCGAACCACCGCCTGGGTTAGACCTTCTCGCATCAGAGCCATGGCAGATGCACATCCTGCGACAGGTCCGATTTTTCGAGACTCCCGCACCGGGCGCTAAACCTGGGACCCTTGGATTCTTGATGTGCGGCCGGCCCACTCTTTCTCCCGAAGGACATATTTCTGAATCTTGCCCGTCGATGTCTTGGGCAGGTCACCGAACTCTACGTGTTTGGGAGCCTTGAACCGGGCGATGCGTTCTTGAGTGAAGGCGATAATGCTTTCCGCCGTTGCTTCCTGCCCTTCCCGGACTACGACAAACGCCTTGGGGACCTCTCCCCATCGGTCGTCCGGAACACCCACTACCGACACTTCAAGTACGGCCGGATGGTCCATGATGACCTTCTCGACTTCCTGTGTTGAGATATTCTCCCCGCCGGATATGATCACATCCTTGGCCCGGTCTCTTAGCTCGATATAGCCGTCGGGATGCCAGACGGCCAAGTCTCCGGAGTGGAACCAACCTCCCTTGAAAGCCGTCTCCGTGGCCTCTTCGTCGGTGTAATACCGGGCCATCACGTTGTTGCCCTTCATGACCACCTCACCCATGGTCTCGCTGTCGTGGGGCACGTCATTCATATCTTCGTCGACCACCCGCAGGTCGGTGCCATTCACGATGTACGGAACGCCTTGCCTGGCCTTGATCTGTGCCTGGTCGTCGGGAGAAAGGCCGCTCCAAGAGGGCTGGGGCGCGCATACCGTGTGCGGCCCGTAGGTCTCAGTGAGTCCGTAGACATGGTGGATACGGGCTCCCATCTCTTCGATGGTCTTGATCACCTGCGGCGCCGGCGGCGCGCCCGCCGTCATGATGTTCAGGCCAGACAGGTTTTGCCCTTCAGCCGCGGGCGAAGAGTACATGGCAGTGAGCACTGTGGGAGCGGCACACATATGCGTTATGCCCTCTTCCCTGATGAGCCGGTAGACCTCGTCTGGGTCCACACGCCGCAGACAAACGTGGACGCCGCAGACGGCGGTCACTGCCCAGGGGAAACACCAGCCGCTGGCATGAAACATCGGAAGCGTCCAAAGATACTTGCTTTCCCAGTTGAGCCCGATCTCCAATACCTCCCCGATGGCGTTCAGGTAAGCGCCTCGGGAGGTGTACTCAACCCCTTTGGGGAACCCAGTGGTGCCGGAGGTGTAGTTGATGGCGATCGTGTCCAACTCCGAGTCGGGACCGTTCAGAGTTGGGACCGGATCAGATCCAGCGATGAAGCTTTCGTAGTCAGGCCCAGGTATGCCGGGATCCTGGGGGTGGGTATCCAATATCTGGACGTACGTCTCTACACCGGGAGTTTCATCCATGAAGGATCTGACGGTCGGTGCGAATTCAGAGTCAAAGACCAGTACCTTGGCACCC
>CAYXDE010000115.1:0-4199 GCA_964463525.1 uncultured Dehalococcoidia bacterium
GGGCGAGCAGAGTCTTTTCGACGTCGATCCGAGCAGTAGCGAGCTTGGCTCAGCGCCGGGGCTGTGGGCGTTGATGCAGGTTCCTGGTGTCGGCTCCACTACGGCCCTCAAGCTTGCGAAGGCTTGCTCGTCGTGGGAGCAGTTGGCTGCGAACCCGGAGGATGCACTGATCCAGGCCAACGCGAGTCGAGTCGATCCCCACGTCCTTGCGACTGCGGCGATGAACCCGGGGCAGCCGCCCAGGACGAGCGACGAGGTCCGGCTTGTCGGGTACTTCGATCCCGACTACCCGTCTCGGTTGCAGCAAGTTGCTTCGGCGCCAGCCGTTCTATGGGTCAGGGGAACGGCTCCCGCTGGGAATGCAGCGGCCGTCGTGGGCACGAGGGACCCGACCAAGGCCGGGGTCGACCGGGTCCACAAGGTTGTTTCGGTGCTCGTGTCAGCCGGCTACGGCATCGTCTCCGGCCTGGCGGCAGGTGTCGACACGGCTGCGCACGAGGCGGCTCTGGCGGAGGGCGGTCAGACCTGGGCGTACCTCGGATCTGGAGTGGACTACCCGACTCCCCCGGAGAACGTCGACCTTGCCGAACGGATCGTCGCCGCCGGCGGCGGCCTCCTCGCCGAGGTCGATCCGGGAACCAAACCAAGTCCCTGGGCGCTCGTTCAGCGTGATCGCCTCCAGTCAGGGAGCAGCAGCCTCACTGTCATTGGCCAGTCCGGCATCCCGTCCGGGACGCTGCACACGGCCCGGTTCACCATCGAACAGGAACGAAGCCTGGTCGTCGTCGCCCCACCGGCCAGCGAAGCTGACGACCCGGCCTGGGCGGGAAACAGGGCGCTGTGTGACCCGGACGGCTGCGATCCGGCGGTCCTCAACGCCAAAGGTCGTCTCGCCGAGCGGATCGCCGCCCGCAAGCCAACTGCTGACCATGTCCTGACGAGAGCAGATGCTCTCGCGGACCTTCTGGGGTAGGGGTCTGAGGTGACCAGGGCTGTCGTCTTCGACCTCGATGGCACGGTCGCGGACACGGCCGACCTGGTTGGCGGCAATAGACGTCGGGTGCCCGCTGACGTTCTGATGCTCAGTCCGCCAGGTGAGGGGACTCGGGAGTTGAGGTTCGACGACCATCGAGAGTCGATACCGGGGAGCCTCGCCGCCTTGGGCTACCGGGTCGCCATCGTCACCGCCAGCCCACCGGCCTACGCCTCCACGCTGGCCGACCTGCTCAACATCGACTTCGAACGCCTCTTGGCCGGCGGTCAGTGCAGTAAGGCGGAGAAGCTCCGCCAGCTGGCTGACTTCTGGGGCATCGACCCAATCGACATGTGTTACGTCGGGGACCGGTACCAGGACCCCAACAGTGACGACATCGACGCTGCCGACGAGGCCGGCTGCGAGTTCATTCCCGCAGAGGACATCGCCGTCCTCCGCCACTTGCCGAGGATCACAACCAATACGTCGGGCCACGACACGGCATCGAGGTCCTCTCCTGACAGCCCATCGGGCGACCGGGTTCCCTGCCCAAACCCTCGTTGCACGAACACCGCCTCGGCAACCCTTGCCCGGCTGGGGTTTCGCAGTCCCATCTGCCGCACCAACTTCCGTGCCTCACCGCCCCTTCGGCCCGTGGGGGAGACGGGTGGTACGCGACAGGTCGTCGATGCCTTCATTGGCCTGAAGAACGACCCAGGCCGACAGGATCGCCGGGAACTCCAGACACGGTTCCTCACTGGCGTGCCCCAGACGGCGCGGGACTGCGTAATCGACCGGGACCTCAATGAGGGTCGGTTCCAGTTTCCGCCGTGGCTCCTGTCCAAGAGCGAGATCCGACTAGATAGTGAGCTAAGAGCACTTGCGATGGAGGCTGCGGCGCGGCTGTTCCCTGTGCTTCCGCCCAGGGGTCCGATCCTGTCAGACTTTCTGGGGGCCGACGTCCCCGTCGAGAGCCTCGTGCCCTACCGCGACGGACACAAGGCACTCATGCAGAAGCTCAAGGACTTCAGAAACAGGAGCACTGGTTCGGGTCCTGAGGTCCACCAGTCGCTGGGGTACTTCCCGGCTCTGGCGCTCGCCGGCCACCTGCGCCCCGTCGTCGCACGTTCGCTTGAACGCCCAGTACTGGTACCAGTTCCGTGTCATGACTTCAGCAACGCCCATCCCGGACAGTTCTCGCGACGTCTCGGAGAGCGGGTCGCCAGACTCATTGACATCCCCCTGCTTCCGGTTCTCGACCACGGCACCGGACTTTCCAACATCAGGTATATGAATGACCACGCTATTTCCAACCTGGGGGTTGGGCTGCAAGAACACTTGGAGACGGCTGACTACGGCGGGCTGCTGGAGGCGATCCTCCTGGATGACCAATACACCGCCGGCAGATCCATGAGGGCCGCCATGGAGAGCCTGTGGGGGGAGGGCTGGAATGTGCTCAAGGCCATGACCTGGTCGCAGAGCATGCAACACGACCTCTACTGTCCGTCCAGGTGCTTCTTCCGGGACCATGTGGGACCCTCCTGGAACGACTGCTTCTGCCCTCACATGGCCGCACTCTTCGACGCGGAGAACTTCTGACCACCAGCGCGGGTGAAGATCTTCCCCTGTCAGATCGGGTTGCCTTCCTGGTCGAGTGGCTCGATCCGGAGTTCTTCGGCGCCTGCAACTGCTCCGGCTAGGGCTTCTTGGGCTTCTTTGGAGAGTTCGCCTCCGTTGCGTTGGGCGATCATCACGTACCCGATAGCGGCCCATTGGCCGTCACAGTCGGCGCAGGCGAACAACACATCGTGGATGAGCGTCTCGTCGTTGTTGATGCGTTGCGGGTTGAACCCGAAGTTCGCCTCACTGTTAGATGAACCGCAGTGCGGGCAGGTGTTTGGGTTGGCTGTAGCCATGTCATCTCCTCATCGCTCTTGGCGGGGCCACCGTGCCGGGTTGGTCGGTTGGCTGGCAGCAGGCCAAGTCCCTTGTCGCTGCCTTCTTGATGAGCGACGGCTGTTACGGCCGCCTATATGCACTTCCCATTATAGGGCCCTCAAGAGCCGCTAAAGCGGTGCCTCGCTAATAGAAGTATTAGTAATCTCTCTAATAACAGTATTACTAATAGTGGAAGATCTCTCAGGAATCTTTCTTGCTATCAGGCCAATAGTAAGAACACGTAGTCATCCCATTTGCTAGGCTTTCGTCCGGGCCGATAGATCCATATCCGGGCGAATTACCCCCAATAGGAGCAACATGACCGTGGAGTCCACTGAACACAACCTGGAACTCAGGCCTGTCGTGACCGTGAAGGAAGCAGGCGACTACCTGCGGGTTTCCAAAAGCACGATCTACCGCCTCTTCAATGAGGGTCTCCTGCGAAGGCGCAAAGTCGGCAGTCGGACACTGATTGACCGCTCTGACATCGAAGCCCTAATCAGTTAAATAGTTATCGTCCATTTCCCGGCTTAGTTCTCTATGTAACACACCCCATGTACTCACATATGCCTCTAAAGACAGCCCCGCAACATGTAACTACTTCCTCCTTAGGAGATGCACTTGGGTCTATGGACTTCCTGGTTGGGATAGACAAGGTCCGATGTCGGTTCCGATTCGCAGCCAAGGTCCAACAGAGCCTTGAGGACTGGTACAAGGTTTCCGCTATAGGCCGGGACAGGGCCACCCTGGAGGCCAGTGTGACCATCCCGGTCAACGACCAGTGCAAGCTCTGGCTGGGGCTGAGAGAGGGGTCTAAGGGCTACTACGCCCTGCTGGATGTAAACCCCTCCCGGATCGTTGATCCTTCAGGAACCCGGGCCGTGGGTACTGGAGAGGCCATAGGTGCTCTTGAGGAGATCTGCCCCCTTCTCGAGGAGTGGATCGTCTGGGACGTCCAACCTGAGAACTGGGACCTATACCGTCTCGACCTCACAGTCGACGTGGAGACCCCGGGGACCACCCAGCAGGTACTAGCGGTCGCCCAGAGGGGCCTCCGCTCCCCGAGGCAGAAGGTCAACACCTACCAGGCTCCGTCTGGCGACCTTGAAACGGTGAGAGTGAAAAGGAAGACAAAGCCGAACCTGAGCATCTACGACAAGGCCAAGCAGTCCCGCACCGGGCCGCCCAGGGTCCGTTTCGAGGTTCAGCTGAATCGCTTCTACCTGCGGGACAACATTCCTACATTGGGTGATCTCACGGAGCGGACCGCACGGATCAGTTTCCAACA
>CAYXDE010000116.1:0-3586 GCA_964463525.1 uncultured Dehalococcoidia bacterium
CCGAGTTCCACAAAAATTAGGGTCTAGAACACGCTGGCAACCACCCTCACGCCAACTTTCACCCTCAAGCGCCAGTAAAACGCCTTAGAGAGCGATTTTGGCTTTTTCAGGCGTCAGGACACCGACGGATTTTCGCTGGCTTAAGAGGGCCGCTCAATGGACGCTCAACAACGGCGAATGTTATATTTGCTCATAGCTAATCGATGCGAATTTCGTCTCGGCCACTAATTTCCACGGAGAAACATCCCGGCAATGACTTCCGCTCAGATGCCCAGCGCCTACAACGCCGCCGACGTTGAACAGCGCATTTACGAAGAATGGCAGTCCAAAGGCTACTTCAACGCCAAGATCGAGAAGGGCAAAGAGCCTTATGTGATCATCATGCCGCCCCCCAATGTCACAGGGGAGCTGCACCTGGGCCATGCCCTGGAGAAGGCCATCGAGGATGCCTTGGTCCGCTGGCGGCGGATGAGCGGAGTGCCGACCCTTTGGCTGCCCGGGACAGATCACGCCGGCATCGCCACCCAGTGGGCGGTGGAACGTCAACTGGCATCCGAGGGCACCAGCCGCCATGACCTGGGCCGCGACACCTTTGTCGAGACCGTCTGGGAGCACGTCCGAAAGTACGGCGGCATCATCCATGAGCAGTCCCGCCGGTTGGGTATCTCCGCCGACTGGGAACGCCACCGTTTCACCCTGGACCCCGGCCCCTCAAAGGCGGTGCGCACCACCTTCGTCAACCTTTATAAGAAGGACCGTATCTACCGTCACGAGCGGATCATCAACTGGTGCACCAGGTGCGCCACGGCTTTGAGCGACCTGGAAGTGGACTACCAGGACGTCGATGGCCACCTCTATCACATCCGCTACCCGTTGGAAGACGACCCCAAGTCCTTCATCACCGTCGCCACTACCCGGCCCGAGACCATGCTGGGCGACACCGGTGTTGCGGTGCACCCCGAGGATGAGCGTTACGCCGATATCCTGGGCAAGAATGCCGTGCTGCCCATCATGGACCGGCCCATCCCGGTCGTCGGCGATGAGGCCATCGACCGCGAATTCGGCACCGGCGCACTAAAGGTCACACCCGCTCACGACCCCATCGACTTCGAGATAGGCGAGCGCCACGGCCTGGAAGTCTTCAACGTCATCGGTCTGGACGGCAACCTCACCGCCGCAGGCGGCAAATACGAGGGTGTCGAACGCACCGAAGCCCGCCAGAAAGTCGTTGAGGAACTTGACCAATTGGGCTTCTTGGAAAAGGTGGAAGACCACCGCCATTCGGTGGGCCACTGCCAGCGTTGCAGCTCGGTGGTCGAGCCTCTGGTCAGCCTCCAGTGGTTCGTTAACCTGGGCGGGCCGGACCAGCCAGACAGCATCGCCGGCAAGGCCCACGCCGCAGTGGCGGACGGCGATATTCAAGTCGTGCCTGAGCGGTTCCGGCGCGTCTACCTCAACTGGTTGGAGAACATCCGTGACTGGTGTATCAGCCGCCAACTCTGGTGGGGGCACCGCATCCCAGTGTGGTACTGCGCCTCCTGCCAGCACATGACCGTGACGGTGGACGACCCGGACAGATGCGAAAGCTGCGGCAGCACGGAGATAGAGCAGGATGCCGACGTTCTGGACACCTGGTTCAGCTCCGGACTCTGGCCTCATTCGACCCTAGGCTGGCCTGAGCAGACCGAAGACCTGGACTATTTTTATCCCACGGCCGTGCTGGAAACGGGCTACGACATCCTGTTCTTCTGGGTGGCCCGCATGATCATGATGGGCATCGAGAACACCGGCCAGGTCCCCTTCCGCACTGTGTTCCTCCATGGCCTGATCCGTGACGCCACCGGCGCCAAGATGAGCAAGACCAGGGGCAACACCATGGACCCCCTGGAGCTCATCGACCAGTACGGCACTGACGCTCTGCGCTTTGCCCTCACCACGGGCACCGCTCCGGGCAATGACCTGCGCTTCGGCGAGAACCGGTTGGAAGCAGCCCGAAACTTCGCCAACAAGGTCTGGAACGCCTCCCGGTTCGTCATTTCGGGCCTGGAAGGGAAGTCGGGTCTTGAAGGCTGGCATGACCTGCCCAAGGTCGAGCACCGCGAAGACCGCTGGATCGTCAGCCGTTTGGACCGGGTGACCGCCGAGGTCAACGAATCCCTACGCAACTTCGAGCTTGGTGACGCCCAGCAGAAGCTCTACGACTTCTTCTGGAACGACTACTGCGACTGGTACATAGAGATGGCCAAGCTCCGGCTCCGGTCCGGCGAGGGGCCGTCGCCGCTCCCGGCCCTGGCCCACGTGCTGGAACGCACGCTGCGGTTGCTGCATCCCTTCATGCCCTTCATCACCGAAGAGGTCTGGAAGAACCTGCGCTCAAAGCTCCCCCAGGAGGGCGCTAACGTCGAGTCCATCATGGTGGCGGAATACCCCAGCGCCGATGCGCCCCGCGACGATGCCGCGGCCGAGGAAGAGATCGGCATGGTCATGCAGGCCATCCGCGCCGTTCGCAACACCCGCGCCCAACTGCGCATCCCGGCCGGACAGCGCCTGGAAGCCCAGATCGAAGCCAACGGCATGCAGGGCCCCATAGAAGAAGAGGCAGAGGTTATTCGCGTGCTCTCGCGAGTCGAGCCGCTGCACATCGTGAACGGTGATTCCAAAGACGCAGACCTGCCCAAGGGTGTCACCCTGGTGGTCAACCCGTTGATCGTCCACCTGCCGCTGGAAGGCGTGGTCGACTTGTCCGCCGAGGAAGAACGCCTGCGCACCGAACTGGAAGACTGTCTCAAGAACATGGACCGGGTGGAGAAACTCGTCTCCAATCCCAACTTCTTGGAAAAAGCCAAGCCCGAGGTCGTGGAGACCGAACAGGCCCGCCTCCAAGACCTGAAAGAACGCCAACAGCACCTGAACGAGATTCTGGAGCAGTTGGCCGGCTAGGGCTTCACCTTTCTCATGACTCAACGCCTAGGCATAATCGGCTACCCCATCGGCCACTCCATATCTCCCATCTTCCAGCAGGCGGCGTTGGACGACCTCGGCATCGACGCCACCTATGAGAAATGGGAGGTCACCCCCGAAGAGGTGGGCGATTTCGTGAACGGCCTGCGTGCTCCGGACTCGTTAGGCATCAACATCACGTTGCCCCATAAACAGGCGGTGATCCCTTTCTTGGATGAAGTTGACGAGTGGGCCACCTCGGCAGGCGCGGTGAACACCATCGTCAACCACGACGGCCGCCTGAGCGGACATAACACGGACGGCCCAGGATTCCTCCAGGCGTTATTGGTCGAGACCGGTTACGACCCCAAAGGCACCCGTGCGTTGATCTTGGGCGCGGGTGGCGCCGCCCGGGGCATCCTGCTGGCCCTGGTCAGGGGCGGTGTCGACTCCCTGGTTATCGCCAACCGTACCCTGGAGCGTGCCGAAACCCTGGCGCAGCTTTCGTCCGACAATGGTGTCGCTTCCGAAGCCATACCGATCTCCGGTGATGCGCTAACTGAAGCCGCCGCGTCGGCGGACCTGATCGTAAACTGCACCAGCATGGGCATGTCCCACGGCCCGGATGAGCACGGTTCACCCCTGT
>CAYXDE010000117.1:0-3441 GCA_964463525.1 uncultured Dehalococcoidia bacterium
TCCACGGTGTGGGCCCGGTAGATGCCGGCGTTGTTGACCAGGATATCCAGCTTTCCGTAGCGCGAAACGGCCTCGTTCACCGCTCGCTGCCAGGCTTCCTCATCGCTCACATCCAGCACTACGAACACGCATTCTCCGCCCGCCTCGTTGATCTCGGCTTCGATCTTGCGGCCCTCGTCTGCCAGCATATCGCCGATGATAACCTTGGCGCCCTCTTGGGCGAAGAGCTTGGCTTCCTCAGCGCCCATCCCGCGGGCGCCGCCGCTGATCAAGGCAACTTTATTCTCTAAACGCATGGTGGTTGCTCCTTAAAACTCCTATTGGGCGGTCCAGCCGCCGTCGATGACCAACTCAGCCCCGGTAACGAACGAAGATTCGTCCGATGCCAGGTAGAGCGCGCCCATGGCCACGTCCTCGGGCTGACCCAACCTGCCCAGTGGAGTCGGGTCCACCCGCTGGGATTTGAAATCGGGGTTGGCGATGGCCTCTGACGTCATGTCGGTCTGGATAACGCCGGGATGGATCGAATTGGACCTGATGCCGTCGGCGGCGTATTGGATGGCCGTGGACTTGGTGAAGAGCCGAACGGCGCCCTTGGAAGCGCTGTAGGCGGTTGAGTAGGCTGCCCCGACCAGCCCGGCGACGGATGAGAGGTTGATGATGGAGCCGCCGCCAGCTTCCCGCATGGCCGGAATAACCGCCTTGGCGCCCAGGAAGACGCCCTTGGCGTTGATGTCCATCACCTGGTCCCATTCGGTAGAGCTGGTTTCCTCCACGGGACTGGTGCGGAAGATTCCGGCGTTATTTATCAGGATGTCCAACTTGCCAAAGCGCCCCACGGCCGCGGCCACCGCCTGCTGCCATTGATTTTCGTCGGTCACATCCAGCGGCACGAACAGACACTCACCGCCGGTCTCATTGATCTCGGCTTCCACCTGCCTGCCCTCGGCTTCCAGCAGGTCTCCGATGACGATCTTGGCGCCCTCTTTGGCGAAGAGCTTTGCTTCGACCGCGCCCATGCCCTTGGCGCCGCCGCTGATCAGGGCGACTTTGTTCTCCAGACGCATGCGTTTGCTCCTTGGTAGGTTATTCCCGGACAGCCCGTGCTAGCCTGAGGCTTTTTCTGCGAAAGGCCTCCAACATCTTGACTCCTGGGAAGCGTCCGGCCTTGGCGATCCGGACCGTTTTCAAGAATCTGAGCAGTCGTACGAATTTTAGGATTCGGAAGATACGGAGATATGGGATCACCATCAGGATATCGGCCCAACGTCTCCTGAGGAAGGTACGCCGGTCTGAATCCCTGCGAAATTTGACCGCGAGGTCGGCTGCGAATGTGGACAGGAGAATCAGAGGCACGTCGGCATGGATTAGGCCCGGCGATATAAACCCGGCCACGAAGATAACCAGCCAGACAACGGTCGCGAAGTCGATGAACCTATCCCATAACATGCCCACATATAACCACGAATCAGGTGATCGGTCGAGTTCGGACCGGTGTTGGGGCGATGATAGCCATCACAGATAAGAAGAGACCCCGTGAAAGTCGGGGTCTCTCGTGGGTTTTTGAAATGGGGACGGGCCGCCGGTTTTATCTGACCGGGAAGGGGATGAACGCTCCGCCAACCTTGCTTAGCTGGTAGACCCTTAGTAGTTCTGCAAGTCTGGCCAATTCTTCATGGGTCATGGCTGGCCTCCTTGTCTTTCTTGCTAACTCAAATCTATCCCATAACGTCTGGCGTATCTGTGATAGGCGGACCGCATTTGTTGTGAGGCTGGTCACATCGCTGGCCCCACTGGGCTCGATTGACCCCAACTTAGGCCGTCGATAGAATGGGTTGACCCCCCATGGAACCACGTTCAACCAAACAAACATCACGCACGATCGCCATCGCCGCCGCATTTGCCGGCATCGTCCTCCTGGCGGCCTGCGGCGGCTCCGGACAGAACGCTCGGGACTTTGAAGTGGACCTGTTCGACGGCGAGACGTTCCGGTTGTCCGAGGAAACACCGGGAAATGCCGTTGTGATCAATTTCTGGTACCCCAGCTGCCCACCCTGCCGCGAAGAGATGCCCGCCATCGAGGCTGCTTGGCAGGAACTGAAAGACGAGCCGGTGCGTATATTGGGTCTCTATGTCCCCCAGGGATTCGACTCCGAACAAGACGCTCTGGACTTCATCGAGGAATTTGGCCTGACCTTCGACTTCGCCACCGACCGCTTGGCACGCATCGCCGAGGCCTACGAGTTGGAGTATTTCCCCACGACATTCTTCATCGATTCGGACGGCGACGTGGCGGCCACTTACATAAGCACCATGGATAAGGAGCAGGTCGTACGTCAGGTCAGAGCGCTGATCGGGGATCCCGCGCCGTAGTGGGCCGATCGATCCGATGAGCGTACTAGACTGGATACTGCTCGCCATACGCTGGGGGCACGCCTTGTCCGCCGTAGCGTGGGTGGGCGGCGGCATCTTCTACCTGATGGTACTGCGTCCGGCCATCCGGCGGGCCCAGGGACTTCCCGCCGACACCGGCCGGGCCATCGGGGTTGAGTTCCGGAGCTTGGTCAGCACCGCCATCGCCGTCTTGCTGCTCACCGGGGTCATCCTGTCGGTCTCAAGGCTGACTGAAGACGCCGTCACCAGTCCCTACGTGGCAGTACTGGTGGTGAAGATCGTGCTGGCCTTATACATGTTCTACGTCGTCAGGTTCATGCGCCAGAACAGCTATCCCGAGGACCAGGAGTTGGGGGACTCCCGCTGGCAAAGACTGCTGGGCCGGTTAACGGGGACAACCGCTCTTTTGGTCACCGGGATAGTAGTGATAGGATTGTCTGACGTGTTGGACGGCCTGCTCGAGAATGCCCTGGTTTCGTAACTGACGAACAAGACCGGAGAACCGATGAAGAAAGACCTGATGGAGATACTGGCCTGCCCCGTGTGCAAGGGAGACCTTGAATTGCGCTCGGAGGCGGAAGAAGGCGATGACGTCATCACCGGCAGCCTGGAGTGCGCCGCCTGCAACGAGTCTTATCCGATCGAGGACTCCATCCCCAACCTGCTGCCGCCGGACCTGCGGAGAGAACTGGCGTAACTGACACGACATAACTCAGCAAAAAGAAAGACCCCGCGGCGTTTCCGCCGCGGGGTCTTTCTTTTTCGAACGGCCGGTACTTGGGCCTAACCTTCGCCGGTCAGGACCTGGACAACCTGGGGGGCCAGTTCTTCGGCCCTGGTGCGGAGGGCTTCCCGGGTCATGTTCTCTATGGGATGGGGGGTGAAGATGGTTGGGTAGTCTTCCGCGCCCCACATCTTAGCCATGCCCTTAGCCGTCGGCACGAACCGGTCGGTACAGATGGTGGCCGAGGGTATGCCGGCGTTCTCCACGTGAATCCCGTCGTGCACACTGCACGCACTGCAGGACCCTCAATCACCTATCGCGAT
>CAYXDE010000118.1:0-3330 GCA_964463525.1 uncultured Dehalococcoidia bacterium
CCGAAGGCACCAAGTCCTTTGCATATCACGTATACTTCCAAGCAAGATACCGGACCCTCACCAACGAAGACGTCAACCGGTCGTTGGACGGGCTCCTCCGGACCCTGGAACGGGAATTGAAGGTAACTTTAAGGGCTTAGCCTAAGATATATGACTAGTCACCATCACGGCGGACATCACGACTCCGGACACGAACCAGCTCACTCCCACGGTCATGGGCACGTGGATGAGGACATGCTCAGCGTCGAGCAGGCTTTCGAGCGTGTGATGGCCAGCTTCCAGACCCTTGAGGCCGAAGAGAGGCCCCTGCTGGACTGCATGGGACAGGTGCTGGCTGAAGACATCAACTCACCGCTGGCGCTACCCCCTTTGGCCAACTCAGGGATGGATGGTTACGCGCTGCGCCACAGCGACATCGCCGGCGCTTCCCACGAGAACCCCAGCAACCTCGAAGTCATTGGCATCGTGGCTGCCGGTCACATGCCCGACAAAACGGTCGGTCCAGGTACTGCCATTCGGATCATGACCGGTGCGCCGGTGCCGGACGGCGCCGACACCGTTGTGCCTTTCGAAGAGACTGACGAGGTAGAGCGCAAACGCGAGGGCAAACCACTAGACCAGGTGGCGATATTCGCTGACATGCCTACAGGCTGCAACGTCCGTCCGGCAGGCGAAGATGTCAGCGCCGGGACGTTGGTGCTGGAAAAGGGAACTATCGTCCGGGCCGCCGAAGTTGGGGTCCTAGCATCTTTGGGACTGGACAAGGTCAAGGTCATACGCCGTCCCGTGGTGGCGGTGTTGGCCACCGGAGACGAACTGGAGACCACTGGAACGCCCCTCTCAGGCGGCAAGATATATGATTCCAATAGCTTTAGTGTTGCCGCGTCGATCGTTGCCGGAGGCGGTGTTCCCAAGATACTGGGCATCGCCCGGGATAACCTGGAAGACCTGACCGCCAAGCTGGAGGCCACCGCCGGAGCCGATCTTGTAGTGACTTCGGCAGGCGTGTCAAAGGGCGATTATGATATCGTGAAAGACGTGCTGAACCAGAGAGGCGCGATGAACTTCTGGTCGGTGCGCATGCGCCCGGCAAAACCCCTGGCGTTCGGACACCTGAACGGCCCCGGCGGCGAGAGCATCCCCCTCATGGGTCTGCCGGGCAACCCGGTAAGCGCCATGGTTGCCTTTGAGATGTTTGCCCGCCCGGCCATCCGGACCATGCTTGGCAAGCCCAAGATGCCCCGCCCCATGGTTGACGGCGTGCTAACCGCCCCCATCCGGAACGAAGATGGACGGCGGGTATATGCTAGGGTGGAAGTAGAACTGAAAGACGGGCAGTACCGAGCTACGCCCACCGGGCCCCAGGGCTCAAACATCCTGACATCAATGTCCAAAGCCAACGGCTTGGCCATCTGCCCGGAAGATCTGAAGGGCAAGGATGCAGGTGAACAGGTACAGATCATCATGCTGGATTGGAACGAAGAGGTGCAGATATGACAACGCAAGACCCCAATGCCGAAGAGTTAGTGGAAGAACTGGCTGACGATTCTGTCGAAGAAGAAACGGTACGAGAAAACCCTCTGTTCCTGATCAGCGTTGACCGCCTGGCGAAGCTGGAGCGGTCTCCTGTCCATCTGGTCGCCGGCAGGTTGGCCACCGCCAGCCCGTCGAAGTCGAAGGCGATCGGCGAGTTGGGCGACGTGAAAAGCCTGATCCGGGAGATTTCCCAGAATTATAAGAACGACGCCAGCTTCATCCGGTCGGACATGCCGGTGCAGGAGATCGTGTTCCGGACGCTGTTGGCCCGGAATAACCGGCCCATGTCACTGGCCGACCTGCACTATGAGTTGACCGAGAAATGGGCCACACCCATCAGGCCTATCGTGATCACCGAGGAACGGCTGCTCCGCATCTTGGACAACGACACTTATTACGGGTTCGCCAGGAAGTAGCTTTTACCTGGCGGGACGATCGATCACGGGCACAAAAAAACCGGAGTGATTTTACACTCCGGTTTTTCTTTGTTCATTTCTGAGGGCTCTACGCAGCGGCCAGTTGCTCCTGCGCCATGGCCACCAGTTTGCTGAAGCCTTCAGCGTCGTGGACTGCCATGTCGGCCAGAATCTTGCGGTCCAACTCCACTCCTGCCAGCTTCAGGCCGTGCATGAATTGGCTGTAGGTGGTCCCGGCCTCACGGCAGCCTGCGCCAATGCGGACGATCCACAGACGGCGGAAGTCGCCTTTGCGCTCGCGGCGGTGCCGGTATGAGTAGGCCCACGCGTGCATGAGCGCCTCATGGGCCGACCGGTAACTCCGGGAAGAAGCGCCGCTAAAACCTTTGGCGGCCTTCATTATCTTCTTGTGTCGGGCGTGTTTCGTTACGCCGCGTTTGACTCTAGACAAGGGATGAACTCCGGGCTGGGATTACTTGAATGAAGCGGTCTGCTTACCCGTAGGGAAGCATCTTGTGGAGGCGCTTGTAGTCCGCACCGTCCACTGCCAATTTGTCTGCGTACTTTCTGGTCACCTTGGTAGGCTTCTTGCGCCTTAGGTGACTGCTCATGCGCTTGCGGCGCATCAATTTGCCGGTGCCGGTAACGTGTATGCGGGCCTTGGCCCCTTTGTGTGTCTTAAGTTTGGGCATCTGCCAGTACTTCTACTTGATCCTGTTTATTATCTTCTGGGCCGTCTTCCCCGCCCTTTTCCTTGGTGGTGGCCAGGGCCGGAATCAAAACCATGGACAACGCCCTGCCTTCCATGGCCGGTGGGCGCTCCAAACGCACTTCGTCTTTCAATTCGTCCGCCACCCGCTTGAGGACCGAAAGGCCCAGTTGCTGGTGGGCGGCTTCCCGGCCGCGGAAACGGACGGTGAGCTTGACCTTGGAACCTTCGCCGATGAACTCGCGAATCTTACGGGTCTTGGCATCCAGGTCGTGAGTACCGATGTTGGGCCGGAAACGCACCTCTTTCTGTTCGGTGCTTCTCTGGCCTTTCTTGGACTCGCGTTCTTTCTTCGACGTTAGATAGAGGAGCTTGCCGTAGTCCAGCAGCCTGCAGACAGGGGGGTCGGAATTGGGGGCCACCTCAACCAGGTCCACTTCAGCGTCGCGCGCCAGTTGAAGCGCGCGGGCGACATCCATCACACCGAGCTGCTCCCCATCGTCTCCGATAACTCTGACCTGGGGGCTGTTGATCCGCTCGTTGACCCGATACTGTCTAGCTATGCTCTGGTACCTCCGATAAAATCCTCGTCATTTGCGTGAAAGATAGGTGGATTCACTCTAGCATACCCCCTATGGGACGTCAAACAAAAACCGCCATATGGAGCCC
>CAYXDE010000119.1:0-3156 GCA_964463525.1 uncultured Dehalococcoidia bacterium
AGATCGAAGGTATGGTGTAGATCTCGGAGTACCACCTTAAATTCCTAGATCTCGGACGCGGTGAAGGTGTCCCCGGAAGCCACGGCGGATAGCTGATGGCGGTCTAACTCCAGACGGTCGAACTCTTTATTGCGTACGGCCCGTATGCGGTCCATGTGGATCAGGCGGGCACTGGGCATATTCACTCTGACGGCGGTCTCGGTTGCTTCCCAGGCGTCGCGGAAATTCCGGTTGTTGGGCAGATCCGTCTCGTTGCACTCCCGGCAGGACATGGGGAAGTGGCCTGGGAGCCCGGCGGCGATCGCATCGAGGGTGTGGGTCTTTGGGTCGAAAAGGCTCTCGAGATCTGTGCCGTCCCGGCTGAGTTCGAACAGGGTCCGTGCGAGCTCTCCCTCAGGGTTCATCCCCTTCAGCCTGATGACGCCGAGACTCCCGTCGGGGAGTGTTGTTACGTAGGGCATCACTGATCTCCAAACATTACGTGGGTGGTTGCATAGTCGGCGGTCGTCGCCCCAGCCTCGTCGCTGTAGATGACCACCTGGATGCTCCCGGCAGCGCGGGAACGAAGTTGGATATTCGCCATGGAGCCCGCGTTGAAATGGGCTCCGTTGGCTATGGACCAGACGGTGGAACTAAAGTCTGTGTCGATCACGATCGTGCGGTTCCCGGTACCGGAGTCGGTGATGGAGGCGACGTTGTGATCGGGTGATTCGATGGCGCCGGCCGCCGAGATAGATACCCAGGCTTTGGCTACGCCGGGGGAGTGTTTGACCAGGTCAGGCGGGACGTAGGTGTCCTCGTCTGTTTCGGCTTCCAGGGCGGCCTGATTGGCCTGGGATATGGCGCTGGGCGCCGTGGCCCAAGTGCCGTCGTCTTTCAGGAAGTCGCCTGTGTTGGTGCCCTTTGGCACCAGGCCGTGGGCGCTGGTTGAGAAGTCCAAGTCGGTGTTGTCGTCTGGCGCGGCCAGGTCGTCCAGCTTGACGGCGTCTGCCGCGCCGCTGGCGTGCAGGGCTGCGTGGGCTGAGGTCGCCAGGACGGGAATCTCAAACCAATCGGAGCCGTCTGAGTAGAAGGTCTTGGCCCCGTAGTCGATGGAGATTACGTCGGTGGCCGAGCCGTCGATGGTCTCTGAGCCTTCGGTTGAGACGGTGATGTTGTTGGAGCTCGCGGAGCCGGACTCGTCTTTGATGGTGTAGATGCGGCCTGGGCGGACCTCTGCTGAGGGGAGGGTTACGGCCACCGTTCCGGCCCGGTTGACGCCGAGCACCACGTCCCCGGCTTTGGCCGTGTATGTGGCCGTCGTGACGGCTGTGTAGGCTTCCCGGCGGTCGAGCAGCGGTGGGCGGTGCAGTTGAGATTGGGTCATTATTCGTTGCCTATGAAATCGATCTGGTCATCGTTGTTGGCGGCGTCGGCCCAGAATTGCGATGTTGAGATGGCGTTGGCCAACTCCAGATGGATCGATTCGCCGGGGACCAGGGACATGCCGTCGGTGGATGAGACATCGCTGCCCCCCAAGTAGCAGGTCCCGGTGTTGTCGTTCCGGGCCTTGAAGACCATGGACCTGGCGTTTCCTTTGCTGGCGGCCTGGACCGAAGTCCCGGCGGCAGTGACTTTGATGGTGCCGGAGATAGCCATACGTTTCCCCCGTTAAGAATCTGATGGACTTGCCGGAAATAAACCCCGGGATAAGTCCCATTACCAAAATTCTGGCGACCGGCGTTCCGGGCCGTCAACCGGGAAAAATCAGCGGAAAAGAGGGGCGGAAAAATCCGGAAGGTGACTTCCTGGCCGGAAAAGAGAAAAAGACGGCGCTATGGGGCTCTCAGGACGACATTGCCAAAAGGACAGCGATACAGGCGTGAAAACACGGAGAGAGGCCCGAACGGTCAGAAGGAATAATATACGTTGGTTCGCACAATATACGTTATGTAAGCAAGCGGACGCCCTGCGACAGGCTTATTTACATAATGATCTATGATCTGCGTCGTTTTTTCTGCCGTTATCTTCTATAAGTTACCGGGTCGACAAAAGCCCCGCCGCCGGAGCAGCCGCCGTCTTGTTGTTCCACCAACATCTCTGTCGGGCTGGTCAGCGCAACAAGAAGTCTTCCGGGAAACGGCGTGTTGTTTTGGCCGCCCTGATCGGTTGATGCCCCTTGATAACAATAGACCATTCCGTCGGTGGTAACCTCGCTAAAATCCCGGTTGATCAGCCCGCTGGATTCCGGCCGGAACAACCAAACGCCGTGGTCCATGACCTGGCCGCCGATGGATATTGCCGCCAGGGCCGGGTCCACATTGTCATGCACCAGGGCCAGCTCTTGGCTCCAGTTGGCGTGGGCCCCGATCTCTCCGGTGTACCAATTGCCTTGGGCCGTGCCGGGAATGTCCTGCATCACCTCCCCGCACCGGGGCTCGGCGGTCCGGGGTGATAGGTCGTAATCTCCCATGCGTGCCAACTGGTTTTCCCGCAATTCTGGGGCAAACCAATCAAAGGGGCAGGCAACCTTTAGTCTCAAGTCGAATCTCGATCCGAACCTGGCCGGGTTGGCGTAGGCCAGCGATGGGCCTTCAAGGTCGTAGGCCTCCAAGTCCAGCGCGCTGCTGATCTTTCCGCCGGTTGTGCCCAGCACGGTTCCCACCCCAACATCCAACTCCAAGCTGGTTTGGCAAAGGCGGTATTGGGTCTGTGCGTCACCGTATTCAACGCACCTTGCGCTCTGGACCGCCACGTCGAACCGCTCTTGCAGTTCCGGCATGAGGGAGCTCACGTGGAGGAACTGAAACATGCGGCCCTGGCATGGCGCGAACGTTATGTCATAGTCCAAGTAATCGCCTCGGGGGCCGCCTTTTGACTCTGAGGAATTCACCCCAAGGATGCGGATATCTCCCGGTGCGAAGACGTCTGCTGCCGCAGGCGGACCGTAGCCTCCTGAGTCAGTTTTGTCGCGGACCAAATGGTAGTAGACGTGGGAGGTGGGGTGCACATGCTGCGGCGTCGCAAGCAACCCCAACGGAATTATCACCTCGTAAGTGTCATCCGCCAGTGGCGGGACTGTGAACATATCTGTCTCATCGCAAACTGGGAGGGTTAGCAGCCCCGGATATTCCCTGCCGGTTCGCTGCACGAACCCCGAAACAGCCGGCTCACTCG
>CAYXDE010000120.1:0-3038 GCA_964463525.1 uncultured Dehalococcoidia bacterium
GCTGAGGCGGAGCGTCTGCGAGCGCAGGATGTAGCCCAGGTCGATGGAGTTGACATAAACAGCCAGTTGACTCGCTTGGAGAACCGGCGGGGCCGACTGCTCAAACTCTATGAGATGGGTGAAATAAACGATGAGTATTTCATTCGAGAGTCCAACAAGCTAAAGGCGGAAATAGCTAAAGTTAATGTACGAGACTCGCTCTCACGATCCAGCGACACAGGGCCAGTGGCAACTGACCTAAAACAGGCATGCCGACGGATTGAGGACTGGGTGCTCAATGCCGAGGGCGACGACTTCACCCTGCTTCTCGATGCCTTGCAGGTAGAGGTCCATGCTGAGAAGGGGCGAGGTGAACTTAAAGGAATGATTCCAGAGTACGCACCAAGGAAAATTCATACCGATGTTTGTTCAGTGGTGATAAAGGCTCGAACGAACCGATAGACAAAAAAAGACCCGGCCAGTGTGGCCGGGTCTTTTTTGTTGCGCAGTATTGATTAAAGGTAATCGCAAATCGACGCACCCTCTTAATGAATCGTGGCATAATACCGGCAACTTTTTTTGGCAGATACCGCATGAACGACGAACAAAAGACAAACGAACAGCTACTGGAAGAACTGGCGCAGGAGCGGGATCGTTCACTGGCGCTTCAAGAAGTTTCCAAGAAAGTGGCTGCAGTTCATGATATCGGGCAGGTTTTGGATCTAATCGTGAACGAGTCAGCCCGTCTACTGGGTGTGGACACAGTTAATATTAGGCTGCTTGACGGCGATGTATTGGTTCTCCGAGCTGCAACAGAGTCAAGCGTTTCTGCCGGCATAAATCATAGTGTGCATGTGGGAGAAGGGAGCATGGCTGGCCATGTGATGGCCACAAAGCGACCTTTGTCCGGCGAGGAGGCCAGCCAGAGAATGGGGGAGCAAACACGTCGAATTTTGGTTGAGCGTGGAGCCGACCCTGCCGCCGCAGCAAGCGTACCGCTTTTGGCAAATGACCTGTCCATTGGCACTCTTTCAGTAGCCGACCACAGTGGACCTCGACGTTTTAGTGAGGATGAAGTATCACTGTTGATGGCATTCGCAGACCAAGCAGCGCTGGCCATCGAGAAAGCCCGGTTGTTGAACGAGGCGGAGACCGAGAAAGAACGCTCTGATGCCCTCTATCGTGTCTCCAACCTGTTAGCCGGCGCCCACGACACGGATGAAGTGCTGGACCTGATAGTGAATGAGGCCGCAAGGCTTGTTGGCGTTGATGCCGGTCTCATTCGGCTGGTAGACGGCGGCGAATTGGCACTCAGCGTCGCCACGAAGGCCGCGGCCGCATTTCTTGCCGAACTTCCAAGGACCGTTGAAATTGGAGAGGGTACAAGTTTGTCCGGTCACGCGATGGCCACCAAGAAACCCGCGATCGATGAGGACACTGCGGAAGCTGGCACATTCCGCTCATTGGTACGGAAACACGGGTTCCACGGAGCTGTTGCGGTACCGCTTCTGGCGAATGACCGGGCGCTTGGTGTGCTTGCCTTGCTTGACACGCACATACGGCGGTTCACCGAAGACGAAGTTTCGCTGCTTTCCGCCTTTGCAGACCAAGCTGCACTCGCCCTAGAGAAAGCCCGGCTCTTGAACGAGGCTGAGACCGATAGAGAACGCTCGGACGCGCTGTATCAGATATCTAACCGGCTGGCCGGCGCCCACGACACTGATCAAGTGTTGGACCAAATCGTAAACGAAGCCACCAGGCTGCTTGATGCCTCAGTGGTCATCATCAGACTTTTGGAGGGAGACGGTCTAGTTGTCCGCGCTACCACCCGAGACCGGAACGAAGATTCCGGGCTATTCAACAGTGTCCTAAAGGTTGGAGAGGGAGGTGGCGTGGCAGGCCATGTGATGGCCACCAAGAAGCCGGCGATTGGTGATGACGCGGCCCGGATGCTCCTGCCGGAAACACTGGCGGCGCTCAAAGAGAAGGGATCTGATCCTCGGTCATTGGCGGTATTCCCGCTATTGGCAAATGACCGGTCCGTCGGGACACTCACAATAGCTGACTACGAACATGCGGGACGCCGGTTCGAGGATGATGAGATTGGGCTGCTGAACGCGCTGGCCGACCAAGCAGCGCTCGCCCTAGAGAAAGCCCGGCTTTTGAATGAGGCGGAGACTGAGAGAGAACGCTCAGACTCCCTCTATCGGGTCTCTAACCTGCTTGCCGGTGCCCATGACACCGATGAAGTGCTGACTTTGATCGTGAATGAATCGACTCGGCTTGTTGGCGCTTCCGGGGCTTATATACGCCTGTTGGAGGTCGATGGACTGGTGCCAAAAGCCTTCACAGAGACAACGGAAGCCATGATGACTGTGGCTCCGATAGCTGTTGGTGACGGCGTGATGGGGCACGTAATGGCCACCAAGAAGCCTCATGTAACGGAAAACATAGAAGAAGAAGAGTTGGTCTCAGCACAATCGCACCACCGTACCCTGTCGATCGGGTTTAGATCGGGTTGTTCAGTGCCTCTTTTGGCCAATGACCGCTCGATAGGGGTGCTGTCCGTCTTGGACAAGCAAATCCGCCGTTTTACCGACGATGAAGTTTCTCTCTTGACGGCCTTCGCCGATCAAGCAGCCTTGGCCCTGGAGAAGGCCCGGCTCTTGAACGAGGCTGAGACCGAGAGAGAACGCTCGGACTCCCTCTATCGGGTCTCTAACCTGCTTGCCGGTGCCCACGACACGGACGATGTGTTGGACTTGATAGTTAACGAGGCGGCCCGGTTGGTCAATACAAACGGGGCGTATATCCGGTTGCTGGAGGGGGACCTCCTAGTGCCCAAAGCGGCGACACAGTCTGCCGCCGAAATTGTTGCGGACGGTGATGAAGCTGGAGTGGTAATTAGGGTCGGGGATGGCCTTATGGGCCGAGTAATGGCCAGAAAAGCTCCCCTTGTCACAGAAGACGTTTCGAAAGACGAACGTGCCGATCCAGAAGGGCGGATACATATGGAGAGATCAGGATTCTCTGGTCTCGCTGCCGTTCCACTCTTGGCT
>CAYXDE010000121.1:0-2806 GCA_964463525.1 uncultured Dehalococcoidia bacterium
GGAGTAGGGGCTCGCGTGGCAGTAGGATTAGGGATCGTGGTGGGAGTCGGGGTCGGGGTAGGGATTGGGGTGGGAGTCGGAGTCGGGGTGGGGGTGGGAGTAGGCACAGAAGTCGGAGTAGGGACGGGGGTAGCGGTCGATGGTACGGACGTAGGAGTAGCTGATATTGGAGTCTGAGTTGGAGCGACCGTTGAAGGCGCAATCGGTGTCAGCGGCGCAGTGGCGGTGACGGGGGCGGTGGCAGAAGGTTGAATACCGGGTTCACTGCTTGAAGAACACGCGATTGAAACTACCAACAGTATTAAGAATAACGCAAATCCTTTCAAGCCTATACTCCTCCCAGCTAGCTACGGATTCAACATCGCCAACGTTCTCTACCCTAAATTGTGGTCCATAAACCGATATAACTAACCCATTAGTTGTGAACCTTACCATATCTATAATATAGGTGATTATTCGATAATCGAGAGGTCCTGACACACATCCCTTCCCCCTCTTTATGACCATTTCATACGTTTGGCCGATGCGATGGATGCCTGGACGCTGAGATCGAGTTTCATCTGCAAACTGGCAAAAGAAAAGACCCTTGGGTATGCCCGAGGGGTTTTTTTGTGCCTAAGTTTGGCAGTACCCGCAGCTCAGTCAGCGGTATCGCCCAGGTCTGAAACTGTTACACGGTAGGTGGGGTTGGTCTTGGTCTCGGGCGCGGCGATCACGTTGGCCTTGGCCAGCATCTCTTGACAGCCCTGGCTCAGGTGCAGCAGATGCACCCGCGTGCCGGCCCGGTCGTAGCGTTGGGCCAGGTCAACGATGGCCTCCATACCCGAGTGGTCCCAAACCCGCGAGTTGGCGAAATCGATCACCACTTCCGCAGGGTCGGACGCCGGGTCGAACAACTCCCTAAACGTGCTGACCGAGGCGAAGCAGAGCTGCCCGTGAAGGTTGTATACCCGCCGGTCGGGGGTGGTCCCAGCCCCCGCATCGACGTAGATGTGCAGGGCGGTCTTCCACGCGAACACCAGGGCGGAAACGATCACTCCAACGACCACCGCGATGGCCAGGTCTGTGACAACGGTGACCGCCGAAACCAGCACCATGACCATGGCGTCGGAGAGCGGGACTTTCCGGATGATACGCAAGCTGGGCCAGGAGAAGGTCCCCACGACCACGACGAACATCACGCCCACCAGCGAGGCGATGGGAATCTGCTCGATCAGGGGCGAAGCGAACAAGATGAACAGAAGCAGGAACAGCGCCGCCAGGATGCCGGACAACCGCCACCGCGCGCCGGATTTGATGTTGATCATGCTCTGGCCGATCATGGCGCAGCCACCCATACCGCCGAAGAAGCCGGTCAACACGTTCGCCAGCCCCTGGGACACGCACTCGCGGTTCTTTTGACCTTTCGTTTCCGTCATACCGTCGATCAGAGAAAGGGTGAGGAGCGATTCGATCAGGCCGATCCCCGCCAGGATGAAGGCGAAGGGCAGGACGATTCGAACGGTTTCCAGATTGAATGGCACGTCGGGCACGGAGAAAGCCGGCAGCCCGCCCTTGATGCTCGCCAGATCGCCAACAGTTGGGGTATCGATGCCACCCAGGATCACAACCGCTGACACAACGACTATCCCGGCCAGCGCGGCGGGGACCCGCTTGGAGAGCTTGGGCATCAGGTAGATCACGGTCATGGTGGCGGCGATGAGTCCGGTCATCACCGCGAGGTCTGCCAAAGGCAGCCACGAATGGGTCCCGTCAGGCCCTTCTATTTTGAAACTCTCCAACTGCGCCAGGAAGATGACGATGGCCAGTCCGTTCACGAACCCGAGCATCACTGGGAACGGCACCATTCGGATCAAGTTGCCTAACCGTAGAGCGCCAACAACCATCTGGATGATGCCCGTGAGCACCACCGTGATGAACAGGTATTCGATGCTGTTCTCGCTCACCAACGAGACCATCACCACTGCCATCGACCCAGTGGCGCCGGAGATCATACCTGGCCGTCCGCCGGTCAAGGAAGTAACCAAGCCGACGATGAACGCTGCGTAGAGTCCCACTAGAGGATGAACGCCCACCACGAACGCGAAGGCTACCGCTTCAGGCACAAGGGCAAGGGAGACCGTGAGTCCGGCCAGGGATTCGGTGCGAATCCTGGCGAGGCGCGAGAGTTCTAACATTAACCGTCCGGCTTACTCTGAATTTTGCCAGCCGAAGAGGAGAGCAGCACGGTCATGAGACGGCCGAAGCCGCAACGTGCCTATGGCAGCAACCTTGGGGTTCGTGCGCACGCAGCCTGGGTTAGGACAGGGGGCAGGTGGGAGTCCGGGGGTCACCGGCGCCTACGTGGTTTGCCGACCTTAGTTGAGGGGGTACAGAACACCGGTGCATCATTTCGGGCGGTCAGACTCAGGGTGTCTGAAGATCGGCAGAAGCCTGCATCGGCCGCGGAAGTGGAGGGTGTGTTCGGAATTTATCTCTTCAATAAGGGACCAGACGCAGCCAACGCCGCGACTGGGTATATCGCCAAGGGTCTCTTCTTTTTGTTTGTTTACAGCTTGTGTTACTGGTTCTGTGTTACTGGGTTGGTCGCTTCTAAGGGTTTCTTATCTACTATCATATGCCTCGTGCGGTCCCTAAAGAAAGCACTCCTGCTCTCTGGACACATACGCACGATATGTAAACTCTAGGATGGCGCCAAGCCGAAGTCAAGCGTGCCCGCCGGAGGAAGGCAGCCGGCATCAAAAGATGCTAGTTGCGGGAGCCGCTTAGAGGAGGTTGGTAGGGCGTAGGGGATTTGAACCCCTGA
>CAYXDE010000122.1:0-2548 GCA_964463525.1 uncultured Dehalococcoidia bacterium
TTTAGCCAGTTTTTTAAGCTCTTCGAGACTGGACTGCTCCAGGCGGCGGGTCTCTGCAGCCTCACCTTCGTCATTCAAACGCTGCCGCACGTGATCTGTGAGGGCTTCCATGCTCTCGAACCCTTCGCGGACCCCCTTGGCAAATTCGTCATCCAGCTCCGCCAGATTCTTCTCTTTTAGAGCCAGCACTTCCACGTTGTACCGGCACTCTTTGCCGGCGTTGTTCTCCTGGGGGTAATCGTCGGGAACGTTGAGGTTAAACTCTTTCGTCTGGCCCTCGGTCATGCCTTCCAAGTACACCGAAAAACCAGGGAAAGGGAGGTTGTTGTCCACCTGGGGGATGAAGTCGATGCCGTTGTCATCGATGACTTCTTCGCCCTCTATATTCCCTTTGACATTCATGGTCACCAGGTCGCCGAAGGCCAAGGGACGTTCAACCGGCTCCCAAGGAGCTGCTTCGAACCGCAGGTCTTCCAGTACGTGGTCCACCTGCTCGTCGGTTACTTCCACAGCCTCGCGTTCCAAGCGGATCGACTGGAATTCTCCCAGTTCCACCACCGGCTCAAGGGGCACCACTGCCTTGTATGACACGGGCGCCATGTCCAAGACTTCCAGTTGAGGCTCCATGAAAGCCTGTATGTCTTCGTCCTTCAAGACCTGGTCCAAAGACTCGGGGATCATGAACTCAAGGGCTTCGTGTACCAGCGCTTCCCGGCCAAGATGACTCTCGATAACCGAGCGCGGGGCTTTACCGGGACGGAATCCGGGGATGCGAACGCGGCTGGCAACCCTTCTAAAGGAACGGTTCAGGAACGGTTCCTCATCATCTGCGTCCATGGATACGGTTAGTGTGACTTCTGTGTTTGTGACGGAGTCCTTAGTGACGTTCAACGCCTTTCCTCTCTCTAAAGTGCAATGGCCGACCGTGAATCGGCCGTCAGAGTCGGGTGCATTTTGCAGTGAATTAAGGGGCGCTCCGAACAGCATGCCAGGCTCCGGGCGCAGAGGTGGCTTCTAGGTGTGTTCGGGTAGCCACAATTATAGCATACGCGCGGTCCGGCGCTTTCCATAACCGTCACCGAAAACAGGCCTGGGAATTTTGGTAGATGAAAGGCTTTTGGTCCGCCCGGTCAGACCTGATTTCTTTGATCGAACTGAGGCCGGTCTAACGGTTGGTCGAGCGTACGGCTTTGTCGCTTTCTTATATTTCGACCAAAATTGATTAAATATTAAGAAATTATTAAAACTCACGCCAAAAATCGTTGACCGTTATGTTTACAAGTTGTTACTGTCAGTTGAATCCCATCGGCGCAAGGGTTGTCCGTTGGTGGATATTTATGGAGATACCCGCGGATTTTCGCCCAGTTTCCCCGGTCTGGAAACAACCGATGAGACAAGCTACCAACTAGAAGTGATGTGGACGCCGGAGTGATCCGGCGGATGGGAGCAGCGGTGGCTCAGGTAACCCTGACACGACCGGCAGAACTATCAGACTCCTGGCTAGCGGAGCTTATGGACCGTACCGGCCATGCATCCGAAGGCGAATTTGAGGTCTCTCACCTGCCCGTGCTCGTTGCTGAAGCGGTCCGGGGGCTGCTGCTGCAACCGGGCTGCGTTTATGTGGACGGCACCGCCGGAGAGGGAGGCCATTCTCAGGCCATTCTCCAGGCCGAACCGCCGGTCAAAGCTGTGTTGAGCATCGACTGGGACCCCCGGTCCCTGGAAACAGCACAGGCGCGGTTGTCCGGGTTCGGCGCGCGGTACATGCCGGCAACCGGCAACTACGCAGATATGGCCGGCATGGCAGCGGAGCATGGGATCACTGAAGTGAACGGCGTGCTTTTGGACCTGGGGTTTTCTTCCCGGCAGGTGGAGAGCCCTGGTTATGGACTTAGCTTTCAGGTGGATGAGCCCCTGGACATGCGCTATGACCCAGATGGAGACCTGACCGCTGAAGAGATCGTTAACACCTTTGACGAGAGAGAGTTGGGGCAACTGATCAGGCGTTTCGGAGAAGAACCCCGGGGAATGGCTATCGCGAGGGCAATCATAAAAGAACGGCCGGTGATGACTACCGGACAGTTGGCTTCCATAGTCGGCGGGGTCCTCGGCCGCCGTCCCGGTCAGCGGGTGAATCCAGCCACCAAGACATTCCAGGCTCTGCGCATCGCCGTCAACGACGAGCTTTCGAATGTGGAGCGGGGACTGGAAGCGGCGGTTGGCTTGTTAGCCCAGGAAGGCAGATTGGCGGTGATCAGCTATCACAGCCTGGAAGACAGAATCATCAAATCGTTTTTCAACCGGGAGGCGGCCACTTGTGTCTGTCCTCCCAGTTTTCCGGTATGCGTGTGCGGTCAAACTCCGCGCCTGAAGATCATAAACCGGCGGGTTATCAAACCATCGGAAGAAGAGGTCCAGTCCAATCCGCGAAGCCGCAGCGCAAAACTGCGGGTGGCGCAGCGGATCTGACGGGACCATTGGATACGCATCAAACCACGGCCTTGAAACGGCGTTATTAAGGAAGGTGACAGGTTGGCAAGAGACACAT
>CAYXDE010000123.1:0-2458 GCA_964463525.1 uncultured Dehalococcoidia bacterium
GATGGGATGGCCATCAGTGATTGGCTTGGCTCACCATGAGCGGACGGATGGGATGGCCATCAGTGATTGGCTTGGCTCACCACGAGCGGATGGATGGGATGGCCATCAGTGATTGACTTGGCGCATCATGAACGAACGAAGAGAGCTAACCACAAGAGAACTGTATTGGCCGCACAGTGGGCGGCCACGCAACTCATAGATCAAGTACATCAGTCCGCTCATCCTGAGCCTGTCGAAGGACCCGGCCGAAGCCATTGTTAGCAGAGCCAGCAAACCTGCCTGGCTTATATCCCCAACTCTCGCAGGCGGTTGCCCAGCAGGCGCTCCGCTTCGCCACAGATATCCCTAAGAACATCTGCCGCATCCCGCATCGCGCCAACACTGACGGCAGACTGCCCCATGTATACCGAGGCCCCCTCGACGTCATGTTTGGCCCATGCTTCTGCGGCATCCGAGGCCAGCTCTTCCAGGTTCTTTTGGATATCTGCGTCCCGACCGTCCCACCTTTGGACAAAAGGGTTGTTGTAGACTCGGCCGACGATGTCCCGGGGCCAAGCCCCGCCCCCCAATACGTCGTAAAGCGGACTCAAAGTGGTGTCCTGCCCGTCGCTCCGGACGACGTGTTGTTTGAAGGCGTCAGGCACTTCAACATTCTCTGGAGTCGCCAGGAACGCCGTGCCCATTGACGCCCCCTCGGCGCCACCGGCCAATACCGCGGCAAGGGCCCTGCCCGTGGAGATGCCGCCCGCTGCCATTACCGGAATGTCGGGATATCGGTCCACGATGTGGGACAGGAACGGCAGCAGGTTCATCCGGCCGGTGTGGCCTCCCGCAGCGCTCCCCTGGACCTGAAGAACATCGGCCCCTGCGGCCACTGCCTCGGCTGCGTCTTCCAGACTCTGGACCTGGCAGATCACCGTTGCGCCGGCGTCTTTGGCTCTGGTCAGCCACGGTTTTGGATCGCCGAACGAGAAGAAGACAACAGGGGGTTTCTCCTCCAGCGCGGCGTCGAAATTCTGCGGTATCTCTGGAATCAGGTGGGTGATGAACCCGATGTAGAAGGGGTTGTCAGTCTGCGACCGGATGTATCTGACCTGTTCGCGCACGTAGTCGGGCCCGTCGGGGTTGATGCCGCCAAAGCCGCCCAACCCCCCAGCAGCGGATACGGCCGCGGCGAGCTGCCCGCCGCTATGAAGGGTCATGGGAGCGGATGTTACGGGATACTTGATCCCAATGAGCTCCGTTATCTTGGTGCGCAGCATTTCTTAATCCCTGCTTGATTGAGAAGGGGACGCCTCGGTCGAAAACATATCGAACGGTGTTCGCTTAGAGCCCTAGCGCGTCAGCCAGGCGGCGGCGGTGGAACTTGGGGTCGCCCAGATAGTGGTAGAGGGTGCGGGACGCGGTGGTGTGCAATGTCAGGCCGTATTCGGTCATGCTGCCGACTCCGGCATGGACCTCATGTGCGTAGTTACAGGCTTCATAATACCCTTCGCTGCCCACTGCCTTGGCCAGATGCACGCTGTCTGCCGCGTCACGGCCGATGTCCAGTTTCCAGAGGGCTTCGTAGGCCGTCCAGCGCGCGGCGTCCAGGGCGTTCAGCAGGTTGATGACCTGGTCTTGTACCCTTTGGAACCGGCCGATGGGCGTACCGAACTGGTGGCGGGTCCGGCTGTAGTCCACCGAAATCTCGTAGATGGCCTGGCTGCCGCCCACTTGGTAGGCGCAGAGCACGGGGATGGTCTTGGCTTCGGCACGCTCCAAAGCGTCCCAACCACCGGCGAATTTGCCGCCCAAGACTTGGGACGGCTCGACCGCTGCGTTCTCCAGAGATATCTCAGACGAGTTCCAAGCGAACCCGGGGAGATGCCGGGTGCTGATCCCTGCACTGTCAGCAGCGACGATCACCAGTCCAACATCATTGCTTTCTTCAGACCTCGCGGCACAGAGCAGATGGGTGGCCGACTCTCCATCGAACACGTAGGCTTTCTTGCCGTTCAGGCTGTAGCCGTCACCGCTCACCTTGGCCGTGAGGCGGACGTCTCCCTCCAGCCAGCCGTAGTCGGCTTCGGTGATGGCGGCCACCATTCGGACCTCGCCGGTGGCCATGCGGGGCAGCCACTCTTTCTTCTGTTCCTCCGTACCGCCCTCCAACAGGGTCAGCGCCGCCAAGACCGCGGAACTGATGTGGGGGCCGGGAACGGGGCCTCGGCCCAGCTCCTCAAATAGCACTCCGGCGTCGGTGAAAGACCCACCCTCTCCGCCGTACTCGGTTGGGATCAGGATGCCCAGCCAACCGGTCTGGGTCAGTTGCTCCCAGGGACCGTCTGGAGTGGGCTCGGTGGGCGAGGCGATCTGCAGCAGGGTCTCTTTGGGGTACTCCTGCTGCACGAAGCGGCGCACCGCGGTTTTCAGCATCTCTTGTTCGGGGGTTAGGGACAGGTCCATATCTTTCCTC
>CAYXDE010000124.1:0-2392 GCA_964463525.1 uncultured Dehalococcoidia bacterium
GCTTTGGTTGCTGGATACCAGGGCATTCATCACGCCACCCATCAATGCAGATAATCAAGCTCAGGTCCGCCAGATAGGACTACTGGATTGCATCACCAGTGATCCTTGTCTCGTAGATTCGGCCAAGGCGCTTGAACTGCTTGAGGCAGTGAAAAACTCTAGCAAGGACGGCGAAGCCTTTAACGTCCTATACAGTATCGGGGCGCCCGCTGACGGTTCGGACACAAATGAGAACTATCAATCGACGCTGAACATCTGGGAACTGCCGGTGGGCGAGTTTAGACCCATATTATTGGCGGTGACCGAAGGCGGCGCAGTATCCAAGCTAGACTACGAGTTGCCACCGGCACAAAAGCCGCTGCACGGTGTAGCGTTGCCACCATTCATGGCTTACATTCTCGACACCATCGGGGTCGCCTCGAACTATCTTCCGACAGCTACCGGACTGGGTCTCCCCAAAGGCCGTTTCCTACCGCTGCCAGCGTTTGAAGGTGGCATCCAATTCACGCCCCTCGGCGGCTCGTCAGTAAGCGGTATCTCCGCGGTTGAGGAATTGGACACAGAACAGGAAGGCTACCTTGATTACAAGTACAAAGTAGCAGTCGATTGGGTGGAGGGCGTTCGGGCGCCGAAATCAGGCGCATTGTCGACGGCTCCGAGCCAGTTGGGATTCGGGTACAAAGGAAACCCAACGACACCCGTGAAGGGAGCCTCGGTCGAGATCGCCGTGAATGGTCAAAAGGGGACAATAACGGTTGCGGGCGGTGCAGCGCTCTCTTCCGATATGTTCGAAGAAGAAGGCAATAAAGATAAGGAGCTGTATCAGCCTGACCTCGTCAAACAGGTTCCCCGCAGTCGAGTCTTTATCAAGACGCCTGAAGTTGCCGGAGAAGCTAGCATCAGCGGTACTTATACCGTTGACCCCGGTGATCTGCGGATTCCAACCTTTGAGTTGAAACTCTCCGGCGGCGCTGAAGTTTCCACCCAGATCCTGGTTGATATTTCAGATGAAGTCGCCAAGATCGTAGGTATCATGCCCCCTCCGGGTGTCGGCGCTGTGATCGGAGCTGCTATCCAGGGCTTGGCGGCAACCGACGCACTGACCTTCAATGTCGTTACGGATTTTCGTACTGGAGGCTCAATCTCCAAGACCCTTTGCACCGAGATACCAAGACCACAAATTCGGCCGGGTACCGTAACTAGTGAAGGTATACCGTCCAATCCCGCCGCATGGGGACTCTTGGGCGGGTATGGGTGTCCACCGGATAGCGACCTGACGAAGACAGAGATATTCCTCGACTTAGGTGTAGGACTGGCGGCAGTGTCGGGTCCACGGGACAGGAGTTACTTCAAACTTGCAGGGACCATCGCCTTTGGGCCGCCTTCTACGCAGGGCGGAGGTAAGGGTGTTGTATTCACGCTAAACCCCAAAGAAGTGTGGCCTCCGGTCACCAATATCAAAGGCGCTATCAGCGGACGACTGGCAGTATCGGCAGACATTTGGGTTGCCGTGGTGAGCAAGAAATGGCAATGGGACCTTTACCGGTTCGATTGGCAATTCGGTACCGAACCGTACTTCGATCTGATTCCTTTGTCGGTTTCCGATGAACTGATCCTTCCAAGCATGGGCTCATCGGCAGTGTTTGACGCGGATAGTGCCCGATTGGTTGAAGGCTTCTATCAGGCCGGAGCGATGGACCTGACCGAGACCGGGCCGGCTGCTCTCCTCTTCACGGATATCAGTGGTGAAACTGGAGAAATGACCTTGAAGTCCGCTACGGCCGAAGGTAATGGCTGGGGAACACCGGTGCAGATCGCCGCGGCGCCGGGTATAGTCGATGCCTCGATAACCGCCATCCCCGGTGGCGGCTGGATGGCTGTATGGAGCGAGATAATAGCTGAGGACATCGGTAACCCATACCCGTCTTCAACAGTGAAATATTCCATTTCTGGACCGTCGGGGCTCGAATGGTCGCCGCCAGAGATTCTGACTCAAGATACCGGTGTCGCCCATCAGATACAGTCGGCCCGGGCAGGGAATGATGTAGTTCTTACTTACACAGCCACGGGCAGTGGGCCCACTTCCGGGGAGGGTACGATATATGGAGCTGACTGGAGTGGGTCCGAATGGAATGGACCCTACCAGTTGGTGGCCGATCAGAAAGTCAAAGACGTTGAATTGGCCGGGAATACAAGGACTTCCGGAACCCTAGCAGCCCTGGCTGTGACCGACAGCAGCGGCACCGTGCAGTTGTTTACCTGGAATGGTTCTGTTTGGGTCGACAAGCAGACCACAACGCTGGATACCGGTCAGCCGATATCCCTGGCGATTGACGCGCGCGGCCGGTTAGTGATGGCAGAGAACGGTTCCGATGGTTCAATGAAGTTATGG
>CAYXDE010000125.1:0-1146 GCA_964463525.1 uncultured Dehalococcoidia bacterium
TCGCCTGTTTCCAACACGGTCTGACCAGGACCCTTGAAGAACTGGTCCAGGGCGACCCAGCGGTCGCCGTCTGGCCCGGCTATCCGGCACTCGGCGCCAAAGACCAGCAGGGCCGGGATGGTGTCTCCGGAGGGCGAGGCGTTGCAGATGTTTCCGCCCACCGTGGCCAGGTTCCGCACCTGGACTCCCGCGAAGGACGCCGCCGCAGCCGCCAAAGCCGGGTAGCGCCGGCGCACGGCCGGGTGCTGCTCCAGAGTTCTAACCGTGACCAGCGCTCCGATCCGGAGTCCGTTCTTGGTGCTGTAGGTGATGCGGCTCAGTCCAGCGACACGCTGGATGTTGATCACGTGCTCCGGGTTCCAGACGCCCTGACGCCAACGCACCAGAAAATCGGTGCTGCCGGCCACGATCCGGGCGCTGTCGCCGTACCGCTGCAGCATGGAGATAGCTTGCCGCACGGTACGGGCTTCTTGATATTCAAATCTCTTCATTGTTAGGTCCCTGTGTTGAGGGTTATGTCATTCCGGGTGAGTGTAGTCACGAGGATTGTGGCTGTCAACGAAAAAACCCGGCAGAGCTTTCTGCCGGGCTTTGCATGAAACCCCTTTTGAAGAAACCTAGGCTTAATTCAACCCATGGTTGCGTCCCTCTAGAATATGGTCGCGCATCTTAACATCATATTTGACCGGGATGATTGTGGACGAAGTGTTATTGGATGGATCGGGATCAGGTCCTGAAAGGTTCTCGACAGTTGCTTTACCAGTAAGGTTCACGTTCCCGTCGACCCCTTTGCCCACATCCTCATCGGACAACATCCGAAGGGTAACGATCGACCGTTCGTGAATCTTCATTTGGCCGATCACACAGTCGACTTGATGAGCCGCGCTTTGGACACAATTTTCTCGGCCCGGTAAATATGTGGTCTCCTCCGGCAGGTATACGCTCAATCTTGTGTCCCTCGCGGGGTTTGATCCGTTGATGATAAGGAATCCGTATTCGAAATCCACCCCCGCCGTGAGCCGTCCATCCCCAACATCGGAGTACATCGTCAACTTCAGGTCGGTACTGTTGTTCTTCTCTAGAAGATGTATCGGCTCCGTCCACAGCATGGTATCTATCTCCCGGTCTGCCGTGGTCCGGTCTGGA
>CAYXDE010000125.1:1156-2381 GCA_964463525.1 uncultured Dehalococcoidia bacterium
CGGTTGCCGTATTGTTTTCAGGATCTGGATCGGGCCAGGCAGTGGGGCTAAAGGATTGGTCGAACGGGCCTATGACTCTATTCTCTATGCTCACGTTTGTTATGAGAACTGAGTCCTCAGACAGGCCTTCGTCCACTACCGCAGCCACATGAAACTCCCGTCTACCGAAGCTCCCGGAAAAGCCCCCGAGATCGCAGGACAGGCGCCCCGGTTCTTGGGCGTCACACAACGCAGTGTCGTGGTCATAGGTAATTCCATCAGGCAGCACCACGACAGCCCAGATCTCTTCAGCGGGGTTTGGGCCGACGCTCGAGAAAGAAATGTCGTAGATAACCTGCTGGCCAGGAACTACCGTTTCAAGTCCACTCGTGATCTTAATCCCCAAGTCGGCGGTATTGAACCACCGTTCCATGGCCAGCAATTCTTCTATCGTCGGATCTTTAGTATGAACCGGCTGTTTTTCCGTTTCAGGAGTTGGAGCAGAGGGCGTCATGACAGCCACCTGATTTTGGAATCCTCCAGTAGGGTCAGCCGACACCTCAGTCGGCAATCTTGGGGATTGACCGTCAGGTTCCAACTGCGCATCACACGATGTCAGCGCCAAGGCCATCGCCATCACTCCCGCCAGACTCGCCAGGAACTTGGTTGCCATGATTTATCCCTTCTGCCGCCTATCTCCGCTGGTAGTCTTTATAATGACTCGGTAGGCGCGGCTAAAGTTCCCCAAACAGGAAATTCCCGTCACTCCACTAAACAACATCTGGCCGCTAATTTCCTTACCGCACCGGGTATACCAGGCGATTTGCTAAAATGAGCGCCGCACCCATGATTACAAGACTCCAGTAGAGCTAAGAACCAACTATGGACGACTATTCCGTTGCAGTGGACGTGGGCGGTACTTTTACCGACATCGTGCTCTGCAACCTGGCTCCTGACCGGACTCAGGGAGGTGCTGGCGGCCAACTCGGTGGAGGCTTCCCAGGTGAAGCACGTCTTCCACGGCACGACCATCGCCACCAACGCTATCCTGGAGAACAAGGGCTCTCCGGTGGGGTTGGTGGTGCCCGAGGGCTTCAAGTTTGTGCTGGAGATCGGACGCCACGGCACGCCGCGGCTGGTGAACCCTCAATCGTGGGTCAAACCGGACCGGCCGGTGCGCCCCCGGGACATCGTTGAAGTACCCGAAAGAGCAGGCTTCAGCGGCGAGGTGCTCATTCCACTGGAC
>CAYXDE010000126.1:0-2349 GCA_964463525.1 uncultured Dehalococcoidia bacterium
CGGGAAGCCTGGATGAATGGCACGAATAGGTCCGGGTACTGCTCAACGGCCCTGTTGGCGACTTCGATGGCCGGAGAGGTGATCTCAGGGAACACGGGGAAGAACGAGAATGCCTTGATGCTCCCTTCGTTCTGCAGCGTGCAGGCGATGCGGTCGATGTTCATCGTCTGTCCCAGGATGGGGCGTTGTTCCTGGGAGATGGTGTCGTAAAGATCTGAGTCGGCGCCCCTAGGCGCAACGTACCCATCGTCCGGCCCGCCAAGACCGTCGTCGGACAACTGCGGGATGTGCAGGTGGGAGTCGATCAACGGCCCCTGGTAGTAAGAAGAGGGGAAGTTATTCACCGGCGCAGTCCCGCACGCCGATGGCGTGAAGGCGGCATCGATCCGTTTCGGCCACTCCGCGTTCCAGGCGGCGATCTCCCGGGTGTCGCCCAGGCAGTCGTTGATGTCTGATCGTTCTCCACTGGTCGGCGCGCGGCTGTCCAGTTCGATCAGAGTGCCCATGCCAACGTGACCGGCAAGGCACCACATCAGTCCCGGCGAGGCCAACGCCTGGGCCAAGATGGTCCGGGGCGCCGGGGCGGGAGTGGCAGTGGCAGTGGCTGTTACGGAGTTGGAACCTGTATCCGCAGCCTGGCCGCCCGCTCCGAGTCCATCGGTTAGACAGGGGAGTAGCAGGCCGATCTCCTCGTCGGTGGGCGCTCGATTGGCCAACTGGAGGAGGTCGGACATGCCCATCTTGCTGGTCAAGCATGAGAGCAACTCGGGAGAACTCAAAGCCTGGGCCATAACATCCGCGGCTTCAAAGGTCTGACTAGAGATGGGGACCGCGTCTGTTGGTCCCGTTGTACTGGCAGGAATCGGGGTGGCGGCATCCCCGGAACCCGTCTTGGAGCCGGCCATCGCTGCTTCGGGAGTGCTGGCCGCGGCGGCAGGAGCCGGTGTCGCATCGGCCGTTGCGGCCGGAGTTTGACCGCCGCCCCGGTCTGAATCTGAGTGTACAGGGACTGGACCGGACTCAGCGGCGGCCCCGCAGGCAGTGATAAGGACCACGGCCATCGTTAAGAAAACCGAAAGAGAGATATTTCTGATCATATCTCGAGGTTAAGTTAGGCTCAGGCTACGTTCAAGGGCAGATTACTGGACCGGTCGCGCCGGCGATGCCCGGACCACGGGGCGGTCACTTGAGTCAGCTTCCGAAGTTGTTATTAAGGCCCGGTTTGGAGAGGATATTTAGAGAGGAGAGTTGTCTGATCTTCTCGATCGGACCTCTTGGGAAAAGTATTTGAAGAAACCTATGTTCGCGCTATCCGGAATCGCGGTGGCGCTTCTGGCCCTGATATTCGGTTACTCGCAACCGGACTTTCGTGCCTTCTCCGATCCAGTCATGACTACCGAAGGGATGGAACGGGAATTGGCCCGGCTCCACGAGATAAACCTCAGCGTTTCCAGGGGCGGGTTCGACCCGAGCCCCTACCCCATCTCAGTGGGCGTTGACGCCAGGAACGGGAAGATGCTGGTGGAGAAATTCATCTGCTGGGACTCATGCCCTGATGTGGGGATGGTGTTCCTGCTCTACCAAGGCATCGACTCCAAAGAAGCCTGTGCTGACTCGATCGTGGGCACCCCGCTGATCTCGCCGGACCCCATTCCAGGAGAATTCTGGGGCTGCCGCCCGGTGGTCGATTGGCTGGACCGATCGGAAAGACCCCCGGGTAGTCTGGTTAAGTGAACCGCGCCGGCGGTGTTTCACCGTTGGCTGATTGTGGAGTACACTAGTGCCTCGAATCGGCCTGCGTCACGCGTGTTGCCGTGGTGGCTTCGGGCCGGAGTCAAGAAACGCTTAACCGAAGGAGCACCGCCGTGAAGATCTCCATGAACCACCTTCATTTCCGCAGCGCGGACCCCGATGCAGCAGCCAAGTGGTATTGCGACAACTTTGGCGCCGCGATCACCTCTGAGCGCCCGCTTTCCACCACCAAATCCATCCAGCTTGAGTTGAACGGCGACCACCTGATGACCATCTCAGGCCGCGCCGAGGGTGAAGACCCCATCGCCGGGACCACCGAGCCCCGCTACGGCTTGGACCATTTTGGGTTCGAGACCGATGATCTGATGGCCCTGTCAGAAAGGCTCAAATCCAATAATGTTAAGTTCAACTGCGAGCCCTGGACCATGCCGTCAGGCTCCATGGTCGCCTTCGTGGTCGCCCCGGATGAAGTCTCGGTGGAGCTGATCCAGCGCCCAGTGTAGTAATCACAACCCTGCCGTCAATACGGCGAAAGCCGGAATGACGGCGAATCGCGGCCTGCGGTGAATGGATGGCTCGCGACGAACCGTAGCCCCC
>CAYXDE010000127.1:0-2180 GCA_964463525.1 uncultured Dehalococcoidia bacterium
ACTTAAGTTTCCACTTTCTGACTTCCCCCAGACGCCAAGGGCGTCTTTTAACCAAGAGGTTGGACCAAACGCAGGTGTGAATACCTATGTCTAGAAGACGACGCGCCGAAAAAAGAGATGTAGCGCCGGACCCGAAGTTCAATGACGGGGAACTGGCCAGATTCATCAATAGGTTGATGATCAAGGGCAAGAAGACCACTGCCCAACGCATCACCTATATGGCTTTTGACATCATCCAGGAAGAGTCCAGCAGAGAACCTCTGGAGGTCTTCCAGCAGGCATTGAGAAATGCCACGCCCGCCGTCGAGGTGCGCCCCAAGCGCATCGGTGGGTCGACCATCCAGGTGCCCACGGAACTCCGTGCGGTACGCAGCGAGGCGCTTGCCATGCGCTGGCTCATCAGAGGGGCCAGGTCCCGTAACGGGATGCCTATGCGGCGAGGATTGGCGCAAGAATTAATGGATGCCTCCCGGGGCGAGGGATCGGCAGTCCGTAGAAGGGAGGAACTGCACCGGATGGCGGAAGCCAACCGGGCCTTTGTGCACTACCGACGGTAATTTTCTTGCGGTAATTTTCTTGCCGGTTAATTCCCTGTAGGCCCAACGCCCAGTCTTCACAGTATTCACTGTAAGTATCCAGTGCCCCAGTCTAAATGGAAGCGACGTTTCCCATTGAAAGCATCCGTAATATCGGCTTCATAGCCCATATCGATGCAGGTAAAACCACAGTAACCGAGCAGGTCCTATTCGCCACCGGCCGCATCCACCGCGCCGGTGGTGTGGACTCTGGCAACACTGCCATGGACTGGATGCCCCAGGAAAAAGAACGGGGTATCACCATCACAGCCGCGGCTACCACCACCTACTGGAAAGACCACCGCATCAACGTCATCGACACCCCGGGCCACGTCGATTTCACCGCTGAAGTAGAACGCAGCCTCCGTGTTTTAGACGGCGGTATCGTCGTGCTGGACGCGGTTGCAGGAGTCCAGTCTCAGTCGGAGACGGTCTGGCGGCAGGCAGACACCTACAAGGTCCCCCGTATCTGTTTCGTCAACAAGATGGACCGGGTCGGCGCGAGCTACGAGCGCACCATCGAATCCATCCGCCGCCGTCTTAACGGCAACCCCGTTCCGGTCCAATTGCCCATCGGCGCTGAGGACCAATTCGGCGGGATGATCGACCTGATCACCGGCAAAGCCACCATGTATCCCATAGGCCGGGTCAATGAGGGCATAGCGGAACAACCTGACGAAGTGGACATGCCCCCCGAATTCCAAGAAAAGTACGAAGAGTATCGTCAGGCGATGATCGAGAAGATCGTTGAGACTGACGAAGACCTGCTCCTCAAGTACCTGGAAGGCGAAGAGATCGCCGCCGAGGACCTGAAGAGAGCGTTGAGGCAGGCCACGGTTGATCAGAAAGTGGTGCCGGTCCTGTGTGGCAGTGCCATGTTCGCCAAGGGCGTCCATAATCTCCTGGACGCCATCGCCGCTTACCTTCCATCCCCTGCAGACGTTCCTGCGGTGGAAGGCACCAACCCCAGCACTGAAGAAATAGAGCTGAGGCACCCAGACGCCTCCGAGCCTCTGGCCGCTTTGGCATTCAAGGTCGCCACCGACCCATATGTGGGCCGCCTGGTTTTCCTCCGGGTCTATTCCGGCACGGTTAAGGCCGGAGCCCAGGTCAACAACGTGACCAAGAACGGCCGGGAACGCATGGGTCGTCTACTCCGGATGCACGCCAACTCCAGAGAAGAACTGGAAGAGGTGACCGCCGGAAACATCTGTGCGGCCATCGGACTGAAGAATACGTTCACGGGCGACACCATTGGGATGCAGAACGGCGCGGTAATCTTAGAGCCGCCCCGGTTCCCCAAGCCGGTCGTCTCCGTGGCGGTGGAACCCAACACCAAGGCCGACCAAGACCGGTTGACCGACGCCCTCCGTAAGTTGGCCGACGAGGACCCCACGTTCTTGGTTGCGGTGAATGAGGAAACCGGCCAGACCATCATCTCCGGCATGGGTGAGCTTCACCTGGAGGTCCTCGTGGACCGGATGCGCCGCGAGTTCAACGTCGTGGCCCAGGTCGGCATGCCCAGGGTTTCCTACCGCGAGACTCTTACGACTCCCCGCCAGGTCGAAGGCCGTTTCGTGCGGCAGACCGGCGGCCACGGCCAGT
>CAYXDE010000128.1:0-2127 GCA_964463525.1 uncultured Dehalococcoidia bacterium
CAATCGACGAATTGACCAGGCGACCCACCCCATTTGGCGTAGATGGCCCCGCATAGGCCAACAGCAGCTGAGAGCCCACCCTGATAGGAGCCCATCATGCTGCCGGCTGCCAGAGGTGCACGGTCGGGGAATACGTCCAGGGCCAGGCCATTTGGAAGCAAATTGCCCTCTCCTCCGGCGTGGAAGATGTTTACGTCATTTGCCAAATATTCGGAGTAGGGACCGGTGCTGCCGTAGGGAGTGATGGCGGATGCGATCAGGTCTGGCCGGCCTTCATGTAACCGTTCCTGACCGATTCCTAACTCGGTGGCGCGTGACGGAGAAAGGTCATGGACCAAGACATCTACTTTCTCCGTCAATTCCCAGAGTATCTGCCGGCCCTGATGGTCATCCAGATCGAGGGTGATGGATTTCTTCCCGGTATTAAGATAGAGGAACATGCCGCTGCGTTCAGGATGAGGGACATCATCAGGGAAAGGCCCGCGTCGCCGGGAAGGGTCACCGGTCTTGGGCGGCTCTAATTTGATGACATCAGCCCCCAGGGAAGCCAACAGCTTGCCGCAGAAGGGGGCGGAGACCAAGCTGGATATCTCCAGCACCTTCAGCCCGCCCATGGCAGTAGGGTTAGTATTTTCTGACGTGTTCATATCGATACGGTCGTCCGGTTAGTTTCCTCCCATGGTGCACTGCTACCACTTACTCCGGAAGAATAGGTGGCATCCCCTCACTGTGTGCGGCCGTGCGTAACTGGAGTCCGCTGCCGTCGGTGAACCAAGGGACACGTGGGTCCCGGGAGGGCAGCATCACAGTGGCTTGCCCGGGGGCGGTTACCTCGCCGCGCTGGTTCTCGGCCCAGATCTCTAAGTCGACCAACGGTGATCCGTTGTCGATGTGCTTGCCGATGACTTTGCCCTTCAGGTATTGAGTGTCTCCGTAGACGTTGAACCGCCGGCACTCGACCCGGAGGCGCTTCAGGAAGGCGTCGTCACCCATCCAGTTGGTCAGGAGAGTGCCCATCCAGGACACACGCTGGGGCCCGTAGTCGTAGGCGCCGGGTACCCCTACTGCCTCAGCTACAGAATCGCGCAAGTGGCCGATGCCCGTGTATTCGAGACCGCCGCCGGCCTCCGGATTGCGGAAGAAGTGGTCGGGGTGGCGCAGGGCCTCGCGGAGGAGCACTCCGTGGGCACTGGACCGTCCGGTCCCGACCAGAAAAGCGGTCATGTCCTGGAGCGAGAGAGGGCCGCGAAGGACCGTGTCTATCTCGTCGCCGATATGGGTGTCCTCGTAATAGCGGGTGTTGCCGCCCCTTGCCTTTTCGTTGAGCACCAGTTGGTCGATCTCTTCCAACTCTTCAGGGGTGTATCCATGACGCTTGGGTGTGGTGGCATACTTACCCTGTTCCCGGGCGGCACGGCGCTGGTGGCGCGTGCACCAACCCACAACTCTGGAGATCATCTCGTCGCGTTGGTTGGTGTAGATCGTCTCGACGAATTGAATCACGAGGGTACCGGAGTATTCGCTGTGTTTCTCCTGAACGTCCAGCACCCTTTCTATGGCGTTGATGGCGTCGCCGGGGCGGACGTGGCGGAAGTTCTCCCAGTCAGTACCGGCGAAGAACCCGTGGATTCCAGGCAGGCCCCAGCGGGTCCGGCCGGACCAGTGCCGCATGAAGGGTGCGCATGGGTGGCCGATCATGGTGCCATACTTGGAGTAAGAGGCGTACTCCTGGTCCCTAAATATGGGGTTGCTGTCACCGATGCCGTTCACGAAATTGATCATCGATCCCACCGAAGCGTCCCGAATGAAGTTTTCGGTGCGCAACCGGGTCCCGATCATCGCCTTGGCGTTGGCAATCATCTCGGGCGTTATCCCTTCAACCTCTGGCAGGGTCTGAGTGACCCGTTCCTGCTCGTTTTGTTGTGCCATGTTTACCTCGGACGATCTAGCTGTAAGCTGTCAACTGAAGGCTAAGTTACCAGAGAACCTGCTCTTCTTCCAGTCGCAGGACCTCCGCTTTTTCCATTCCCAGAAGGCCCCCGAATATCTGCCGGTTGTGCTCCCCTAGCAAGGGAGCATGACGCCGGATGGACGGAGGTGTCTTCTCCAGGTTCCACATGATGTTGT
>CAYXDE010000129.1:0-1913 GCA_964463525.1 uncultured Dehalococcoidia bacterium
GCATACGGAAAGGTGACCACCCTGATAAATAACGTCGGCATCAGCGGCCCCGGTCTGGTTACCGACGTTGAGGAGGAATTCTGGGACACGGTGATGGACGTCAATCTGAAGAGCGTGATGCTTACCAGTAAATTCGCCATCCCAGAGATGATCAAGGACGGCGGCGGCTCCATCATCAACCTGTCGTCCATAGTCGGACTTCGGGCCGGCGGCGGCAGTCCCAGCCACGCCTATGCAGCGTCCAAGGGCGGGATATTGGGGCTCACCAACTCCATGGCCGTCCACTACGGACGGGACAACATCCGGGTCAACGCCATCGCCCCAGGCCACGTCTATAGTCCCATGGTCGCCCGCCACACATCGCAAGAGCTGCTGGACCTGCGCCGCCGAGCCGGCCCCCTGGGCTTTGACGGCACAGCTTGGGACGTGGCCTACGCCATCCTGTTCTTAGCCTCGGACGAAGCCCGCTGGATATCAGGCGTCACCCTACCCGTCGACGCCGGACTCCTGGCCGCCACTCCCCTGGCCATGTACCCCCACTTGAAAGACCCGGAATAAAAAGCTAAGTCCGAGATATCTCGTTGATTGGACCTTTAGGTAAGAAAATGGGATAAACTTATATCACTTTAGTTACCCTGAGGCCTGGTAGAGAAGAGATTGGATATCTGCGAAGGGAAAAACCAATTGCGGCTTTATTTACTATGCTGAAACAGATATTTGTCAACATGAGCGGGGCGGCATTTGCGGCGGCGGCGTTGGGAGTAATCGTGGGGGCGGCTTTGGTGATTTATGGATCCATCTCGAGTGGCGTGTCGATACCATCGGCCCCGCCCGATCCTGGACTCACAGAGCAACACCAATCACTTGAGTTGGTTGAAGACAACCTTAAGAATCTCTTGGAGTTTGTCGAGAACCAAAAACTCACGATCGAAATTGAGCAAGAGACCATCCATCGTTTAGAGGAAGAAAAAACGCAGCTACAATCTATTGTCGATATTGACCGTGGGGTTGTAGAGGAGATTGCCCAGATTCTAGAGCGCCGAGACAGCAGGGTCGATTGGGGCACGATTGGAATCGGGTTTGGTTCCGGAATCCTGGCTTCTGAAATTGCATCCTTAATAATTGCGGCGGTTCGACCTAGGCGGGGGTAGAGACAGGTACCCCTGAATCCCGATATCGAGGAATCTCAAATGCTTTGCAGATGTAATAATTAACTGCTTCAAATCGAATTCGTTTTCGTTAACGTCATAATTTCTAGTTACTTCCGAAGTAGTCGCGACAATCCATCTAGAAGCTAATTGCCTATCTTTCAAGATTTAAATATCTCATTCGCCAGGTCAATAGCTGAGCGTACGAAGGGCAGCCCGCAGTAGAACGTGGCGTGGATGAAAACCTCCACGATCTCCTCTTGTGTCAGGCCCACATTCAGAGCGCCACGTATGTGGCTGGCCAACTGGCTTTCCCGGCCAAGGGCCGTCAATGCTGCCATGGTGCAGATAGAGCGCTCCGGCAAGGTCAGCCCCGGCCGGTTCCATATCGAACCCCAGTAATACTCCTGGGTCAGACGGTTGAACTCCTTCTCGGCTTCTGTCACCGGACCCTGGCCGCCACCCGAAGGCGGCCCCATGTACTCCACCCGGCGGGCCACTCCTCTGTTGAACAGGTCGTCGGGAGGCTCTGAATTGTCGAAAACTTCTTGTGGTGTGTAGGCGATGCCCCGCTCCTCGAACACCTGTTTGGCGATGGCCAAGGCGTCCAGGGTGGCCGGCACGCCGCTGTAGAACATCGAATGCATCAGCACTTCGATGATTTCGACGGGTGTCAGCCCGAGATTCAGTGCGTTCCCCAGATGGCGTCGCGTTTGGTTATCCCTTTTCAGAACGGTCAGACAGGTGAGCGTGACCATCTCCCGC
>CAYXDE010000130.1:0-1866 GCA_964463525.1 uncultured Dehalococcoidia bacterium
CCCGGTCGGTAGTGCAATTGCATCCGCCGTGGACCGCTGTGACGTCCAGAATCCCAGTTTAGAAACCAGAAGTGTTTGCTGTATCCACCGCTTCCGCTCATGGTGTCCCTTCGACAGGCTCAGGGTGAGCGGTTTGTCGAGCGCCGGTTGTCCCGCTGATAGTGGGTGCTCACTACTTCCGCCTTATAGCGGGCACCTACTCCTTTCCTCATGGTGAGCCTGTCGAACCACGGGCCAGGCAGGGGGTGATGGGGAAAGGGAAGAAACACGGTGCGTGCGCATCTTTCGACAAGCTCAGGGCGAGCGGTTAGGCCAAGTTCTGGCCGCCTACTCCAACTCAGAGAACCGGGCGTCGCTGTCCCTCAGCCTCTGGGCCAAGATCTGAAGCATCCTGATGGTCACCGCCGGCTGCCGTTCCAATTGGGCCAGGAATACCCACCGGTCTATACCCAAACACTGGACCGTGTCCAGGGCCCGTACGCTGGCCGTCCTGGGCCACTCCCCCAGCAGGGCCATCTCCCCGAACACGTCCCCTGCGCCCCGCTTGGCCAACAACTGAGGAGTCGCCGCCAAGTTTCCTTTCAGGACCTCGACGTTTCCGGAGACGATGACGTACAAGCCATTCCCCGTTTGCCCTTCTTCCACGATCAATTCGCCGGGGTCGAAGGTCTTATCGAACGTGAAACTGGATATGCTTTCAAGTTGGTCGTCGGTGAGTTCCGAGAACAGCCAAACGTGCCGTAACGCCTCAGCGGACATATCTCTTTTTCCTCGAATATCCTAGTCAAAAAGCCCCCTCTCCCATCCTTCCATGGGAGGAGGAGAGGGTTAGGTGAGGGCTCTATTTGCCCTCTATCCTCTATGAATCGGCGAACCCAACATCCTTATGCTTGCCGTCGCAGAACGGCTTATTGGCCGACTCGCCGCAACGGCACAACGTGATCCGGTTCCGGACCTCCACCGGCTTTCCGTCGCGCCGGTCGATAGCTATACCGCCGCTGACCCACAAGGGGCCGTCCGCCACCACCGAGATCTCTCTTGGCAGGTCGGGTTCCTGCTTTTCAGAGTCCTCGTCCGCGGCGAACGTCAACGTTCCGGACGGGCACTTCTCCACCATGGCAATGACCTGGTCCCGTATCTCAGGGTCACCGGTATCCTTCATCATCTGCCACAGGTTGGTCAGCCGCGTGCCGCAGAAGCCGGCATGAACGCAGAGAGAGTGGTCGTCTTTGACGACTATATCTTTCCCCTGGAACGTCTTCTCGCGCTCAGCGATGGGCGCCGGATCAGCCGACTCGTCGCCTTTGAACCCGATGATCGTGTGGGTGCTGTCGCAGAACGGCTTGCTCTTCGATTGGCCGCAGCGGCAGAGGCGGTAGGTCTCGGTGGTGTCCAGTTCCGCGTCCCGCTTCCACTCCAAAGGTTCGCCGTACTCGGACATCACCTGGGACTGGCGCACAAGGGGTATCTGGCCCCGGACCAGATACGGTCCCCGGGGCCTGATGGTGATCTTCTGTTGTTCTTCTTCGGCCATTTCCTTCCTCTAAAGCCGGTCTACAGCCGCAGGCAATTATGGAGAATCAAGCGGTGAAGTGCAATTGCCGGGCGGAAGAACTAGCGGCGGAAATCTTGTATCTAGCTTAGACGAATGATCGATTATCGCCGGGACCGCGCCAGAGACAGACGGCGCATGACAGGCCAGCCGCCTTGACCGATCCTTCCATCGGTGGTTGGTTGGCGTTTTCTGAAATCTGCACATGGGAGTTGCCGGTGAATGGAAACGTGGCTGCGCCACCTTGCGTTGGAGTGTGGGTGTGCCTATAATTTAGCTTGTCCCAACGGCAAGGGGCGGTTAGCTCAGTGGTT
>CAYXDE010000131.1:0-1854 GCA_964463525.1 uncultured Dehalococcoidia bacterium
CCACACCGACCAGGAGATGGTCTTCTTAGGCAAAGAATTGGCCCAAGGCCGTGAGTATAGCGACGCGGTGGCCGAAGAGATTGACACCGAGATTGGAAGCCTACTGGACGTCGCGTGGGCTGAAGCAAAACGGATACTGTCTGAGAATCGGGAAAGGCTGGACCGCATCGCCGAGAGATTGATTGAGGAAGAGTCCGTTGAAGGGGAAGACCTTCTGGACCTTCTCGTTGGGCCGATGAAGGCGATCCACGGCGAACTGGTGTTGGCCACCTAGCCGTTAGCACTCAGAGAACAAGAGCGCTGTTAGCGCGAGACGAATCATAAGCTGCGTTACCGGAGACGGAGGAAAGCATGGACCGGAAAAGCGGATTAACCGCGGACAAGCTGTACCGGGAATTCGATATTTCCGCCATCGATTTTGAGACCACTGATCAGATCCAACCTCTTGAGGGGATCGTCGGGCAAGAGCGCGCCATGAAGGCCTTGAGGACCGGATTAGGCATCCGCGACATGGGCTTCAATATCTACGTCTCTGGTCCGCCCGGCACTGGCAAGATGACCACGGTAAGCGCCTTCTTGAAGGAGATGGCCGCAAGTCAGAAAACCCCATCTGACTGGGTCTACTTGAATAACTTCAAAGACGTTTCTCAGCCAACTTCTTGTGCGTTGCCAGCCGGGAAGGGACGGGCATTCCAGCAGGAAATGAAGAAGCTGATGGACGAGATCACCCGAGCTCTGTCTCAAGCATTCGAGACCGAGGAGTACGCCAAGAAGAGAGAGGAGATAGTCCGGGATGTCCATCGAAAGAAGGATGAGGCGCTGGAGTCTCTCAGCCAAAGGGCCTCTGCGTCCGGGTTCACATTGCACCAGATGCCCTTCGGATTCTTGATCATACCCGAGCGCGGCGGCGAGCCCATGGACGACTTGGAATTGGTCACCCTCCCTCAGGACCAACGGGAGGAATTGCAGCGCCGGCGGGAGCGGCTTCAAGAAGAACTCCGGACCATCCAGAACCAACTGCGGGAACCTGAACGAGCGGCCCATGAGAAGCTGAGAGAGCTGGACCGTCAGGTAGCCTATTTCATCGTTGACCAGTATATGGGGGACACCAAAACCAAATACGTGGAGTTCGAAAAGATCGTTGCGTATCTGGAGTCTGTTCGGTCAGACATCGTGGAGGATGTCGATTCCTTCAAATCTGGGCACAGCCATGGAGGGGGAGCGCCTCGGCAAACGATGTTCCCCGAGGCTCCGACACGCAAATACGACGTGAATGTGCTGGTGGACAATAGTCAGGTTGAAGGCACACCGGTTGTGATGGAGTTGAACCCCACTTACAACAACCTCTTCGGGCGCATCGAGCGGGAGGCCCACCTCGGCACCCTAACCACTGACTTCACGATGATCAAATCGGGCGCCATCCACCGTGCCAACGGCGGATACCTGGTGCTTCAGGTGGAGGATGTTCTGAAGAATGCCTTCAGCTGGGACAGCCTAAAACGGGCCCTGACCAGCCACCAGGTAGAGATGGAAGATATGGCTGATAGGCTGGGCTTCGGAGGCAGCAGAAGCCTACGCCCAGACCCTACCCCCCTTGACATAAAAGTTGTGTTGATCGGCCGGCCGCTGATCTATTACCTGTTGCACGCGTACGACCCAGATTTCTCGCAACTGTTCAAGGTCAAGGCTGATTTCGATACTCGGATGGATGCAAGCGACGAGAATCTGAGGGATTTCCTGGGGCTACTGAGCAGCTTCTGCCGCCAGGAGAATCTGAAGCCCTTAGACAGAGAGGCTGCCGCCCGAATGATGGAGCATGCCTCCAGATTGGCTGAGGACCAGGACAAATTGTCC
>CAYXDE010000132.1:0-1836 GCA_964463525.1 uncultured Dehalococcoidia bacterium
TAAACAATGACTCCAGAATCGTCAATAGGTTATATCGCGATTTGTAATTATGAATGGCCCTTAGATTAAGAATATCTGAATATGATGAGGAGACTAGAACCGGCATTCAGCCATCGAAACAACGCGTCATATCGCATTCACCTTGATTAATGGCTAGTCGTGGTGGTTGCCCTCACCCCAGTTGCCTGACCCTCTTAAAGAATGCTAATTGCAGCAACGCCAAGGCTAGGCTTATCGACGCAATTGTGGTGTAAGCCCCTGCGGGACTCCAGACATGGATCAATAAACTGATCGCCATGGTGGCTAAAGGAGTGAGGCCGTTGTCCAGCATGTAAATGCTCATCACGCGGCCACGGAGAGCGTCTGGGACGATGGTTTGGATTAGCGTATTGTTTCCGACCCGGAAGATGTACTGGAAGAAGCCTAATCCAGCTAGAAAGGCCATCGAAGAGAAATACCAGGTGGACTGGGAGAACAATAGGATAAAGCAACATCCGCCGATCAGGCCTGCCAGTGTGGCCGGCCCACGTGGGATAATGAATCCCCGGCCGGCGATTATTACCGCAGCAACTATCCCTCCTGCGCCCACGGCGCCCGCCAAGATACCTCCGGCATCGGCCCCTCGGCCCAGCACCTCGGTGGTGAATATGGGAAGCACGAAAACCACCGGTTGAAACACCAGGTTGGGAATGAACGCCATCAGGATCAGCTGCAGGATGGTCCGCTCTTTCACCACGTAAGCAAGACCCTCCCGCATACTCGAGAGCAGAGAAGTCCCCGCCGTTGAGCGCTCTTCCCGGTAGGGCAGTTTCATCGGGAGGTAGACCAGGACGATCGTGACGTAGAAAGCGGCCTCGATGAAGAAGTTCCAATCAAACCCCAAGGTCGCGATAAGCACTCCGCCCAGCGCCGGCCCAACGATCCTCATACTTGGATGCGCCATGCCGTTCAAAGCCAATGCGCTGCCCAAGTCCCTCAAGGGCACTGTGTTGGGAACCATGGCCTGTCTAACCGGCTGGACTATAGAGTGGGCGACGCCGGAGATTCCCATATATATGAAGGCATGCCACCATTTGAGGGGGCCTGTAACGGGGTCCGCATCCAGGTTGCTGGCCAAGACTAAGAACGCGGAAATGACGGCGGCGATGGCCATGTATATCTGGGTGAACATGACCAGTTTCCGGCGGTCTATCCGGTCTGCCAGGACCCCGGCCCATGGCCCGATGATGAGAATGGGCAAGGTGCGGATCCCCACGGCCGTGCCGGTCAAAAACGCGTTGCCGTCGGTGAGTTGAAGCACGAGCCAGCCGACAGTCAACACTTGGATCCACTGGGCGCCCACGGTGAAGAAGTTGCCTGTCCAGAGATACCGGAAATCTCTGTACTGGGAGATGATCCAGAAGTTGCTTCGCCTTCCGGAGTCAGTACGGTTGGTCGTCGGCAGGACGGGGCTATGTGCCAAGAGGAAACCGCATCGTGCTGGCAGCCGAGGAGTTTCCTGAGGCGTTTGCGGAGAGCGAAGATTCTACGGCCCGCACTGCAAAGGGTAGCGAGGCCTCTCGTTTAGATACTGAAAGGCCCTTTGTATTGCGTAATGTCATCGGAGCAAGCTTACCACGGAGTAGCCAACAAACAGATTCAAGGAAACAGCCCAACATTTGGCAGCAAAAATAAAATGACCCATATGCTACCGCAGCATACGGGTCATACTTGATCAGCAAGGAAAAGCGCCTGGCTTCTACTTAAGGTTGTTATCGAACCAGGCTATGGTCTTGGCCCAGGCATCAGCCGCCGCGTCCGGTTTGTAGCTATCGCGTACATCGCAGTGGAACCCGT
>CAYXDE010000133.1:0-1773 GCA_964463525.1 uncultured Dehalococcoidia bacterium
CCCTGCTCTACTTCCGAGTGGACACAGAGCCGGACAAGGTCTATGCCACCTATGTTGTCACCCTGCCCGTAAAGTCGGACCTGACCAAGTATGTGCCACCGTTCTTGGCTTCTCATCTCGGCAACATGCCGCTCAGCGATCTCTCCGCATTTGCCATGCCGCCCGTGCCCGAGGCGCTGGGCTCTTTCGCCGAGCTGGAGCGGCTCAGCCAGTTGCGGGAAGACGACTTGGTTTACGGCGGGAGCATGTTCTCCTTCGACCTGGCCAGGATGATGGAGACGGCCACCGAGGCTGTCCAGGTGTATTCGGGCCTTTGTTCCGACGCACTGACGATGAACAGCACCCCCGCTGAAGGCGCGGCCGCAGCCATCGGTGAGGAACTCAGGGAAACACTTGGAGCGCCGGCGACTCCCGAACCGGAGCCTGAACCCGAACCGGAACCGGAGGCGGAACCCGACGAATCGCTGAACGTGAATGAAGTGCTTTTCAGCTTCATGAGCGAGAGCGACAAGCTTGGGGAGCTGTCCAAGTTGCTGGGCAAACTCAGGTTTGCCGTCGACGGCTCTGACCAGGCCGCTGCCGATGAGGCGAGCTCTGAGATTACGGTGTTGTCACGCCATCTACCAGAGAATTTCAGGGTGGATGACTTGCTGGACGTGGCCAAAGATAACTCGGAGAAGAGTTCACAGTTGGCCAAGCTCTATATCGACCGCTGCTTCCGGCTCTCCGCCGGTGAAGACGCCGAGGCCGATGAACTGGCGATACAGATCCAGCTGCTGCGGGACCAAGACTAGCAGGCTAGCGAACGAGTACAACTCGTTTTGTGGGGGCCTGCGCTTCAGTCTGCCCGGGTCCTATTTTGAGGGGAGGAAAAAGACCGGTTGGCTTACCTCTCCCGCCTGCGCCTGATCAACTTTCGTAACCTGACTCAACTGGATCACGTCTTATCACCTGGCGTCACGGTCTACTACGGCCCCAATGCACAAGGGAAAACTACCCTGCTGGAAGCTGTATATCTGCTGTGCATCGCCCGGTCGTTTCGCGCCGAGAATGAGCGCGAGGTGGTCAGCTTCTCTGCCGCCAATGCCGGCGAACAAGCGCTGGTGGACGGGACCATTCAGAAAGATGGCCAACGCCTGAGGGTCATAGTTGGTTACCAGCCCACCCAACGCTCTAACCCGGAAGCCAACGGCTTGGGCTACAACGTCCGGAAAGAGATTCGGGTCAACCGTCTAAGGCGGACCGCCGGGCAGCTGATCGGCGAAGTCAACGCAGTATTGTTCAGCGCCGCAGACATCGAATTGGTCCAAGGGCCGCCCTCGGGCCGCAGGCGCTTTCTGGACATACTGCTCTCCCAGGCAGACTCCCTCTACCTTAAGGGGCTACAGCGGTACAACCGGGTGGTGCAGCAACGCAACCAACTGCTGCGCCTGCTCCGCGAGGGCCGGGCGGATGGAGACGAGCTAGCCTTCTGGGATGACGAGCTGGTCCGGGAAGGGGCCTGGATAACCTGGCGGCGTCACGAGGCCATGCGTGAGCTAACACCGGCTTGCGTGCGCCACCACGAGGACCTGAGCGGGCCCGAAGAGAACTTGGAGGTCGAATACAGACCGAGCGTGCTCTTGGGGGGTGACGTTGATGAAGTCGAGAGCAACTTCAGAGAGGCGCTGGCCGCGGCTTCGCATCGGGAGCGGGCCCGGCCAGTCACAGCGGTGGGGCCGCACCGGGACGACTTCAACCTGATGATCGACGGGGCGGACATGGGCATGTTCG
>CAYXDE010000134.1:0-1755 GCA_964463525.1 uncultured Dehalococcoidia bacterium
GGATTTCAATGACTGGTTCACGCCCTTCAACCGCAACGAACCGGTCAATCCCTTCGTGTACGAAGACTGGGAGACCGAGCGGGCCGGGCTCAACTTCTTCCGCTAACCGTTAGTCCTAAGCTCTTAATCAAAGAACGTGTAGCCGTTCTGGGTCAGGGTCACCGTGGTCTCTCGACGCCAGCGGTAGGCCACCTCCATCGCGTCCTGCTCGAAATGGACGTTCCTCAGGTGGCGGGTCAGTTGGCGGTCGATGAGGGTCTCGGCGTTCTTGGCACGGGCATAAGTCTCCGAGCCTTCGCCATGTATGTCCTGCTCCCTGATCAGGTACCAGCGGATGAGCGTCCAGTTGGAGTGGATGTACATGTACGCCATCTCCTTGGTCCGCAGGTCCAGTTGGGACTGCAACTCCCCCACTGTGTTCTCCAGCGCCTCGATGCGGGGCTGTAATCGGTCCGTGGTCATATGATTCTCCTAGACAAAAAAGACCGGCGCACCGATGTTACGGTGCGCCGGTCTATTGCCTTTCAGATTCGCGGTAAGAGGCTCTAGACCGCGATCAGTCCTTGGTCGATGGCCTTGGAGAGCAGTCCCGGGTCTTCGGCCAAGCGGTCTTTGATGGCCTGCCGGGCCTCTGCGAACAGGTCCAGGTCCAGAGACTTGGCAGCTTCGGGGAACCCGGCGTAGGCCAGGAGCTCCGCGCCGTTCTCCCTTATCTGGTCCAGGCTCCACTCGATCTGACCTTCGATGTCCCGGACATCGTCGGGATACTCGACGTGGGAGCCGCCGGCGCCCAGCTTGTCGTAGCCGCCCTTGTGCCAGTGGCCGCGGGGACCGTGGGGGTCGTAGCGGATGACCTCTTCGCCGTTGACGTCGACGCCGAAGGTCGGGCCGCCGATCTTGCTCTTCAGGCACCGCATGGGCCAGAGGTAGATCTTGATATCGCCTTCTTTACTCAGAGGCCGCACCAGGACCTGCCCCAGATACGACTCACCGTCTAGCATTGTAGCCATTGAAAAACTCCTCAAGTGGTTGGAATTAACGAGATATTACCACAGGTGGCGGAGGGCCATCAGCGGCCGGCTATCAGCTTTGAGGGCAAGGCTTGGTCTTGTTGGGTCTGGGGTACTACCACCATATCGACTTGATGCCCCATGCGGCGGCATACGTCCAGATGCCCAGACAGGCCACGCCTAAGACCTCTCGGTTGGTCATGGTTACGCGGACCAGGGAGAAAAGACACACAACCAGCCAGACGGCGGATAACCAAGTCCAGGTGTCGAACATCGCACAGCCCGTCCACGGGAGGGTGTAAGAAGAAAAGGGGTGGTGCGCTTGGCGGGATTCGAACCCACGACCCCTGGCTCCGCAAGCCAGTGCTCTAATCCGCTGAGCTACAAGCGCATGATAGCTATTGCCGTTAGCTGTTTTGGTGCCGAGGGAGGGATTTGAACCCACACATCCGTAAGGACACTGCGCCCTGAACGCAGCGCGTCTGCCGTTCCGCCACCTCGGCACGAAAGAGCTAAGCCGGCGGCCTAGACTCTAGGAGTCCCAAGCAACATGGTGGGCGATGGAGGGGTCGAACCTCCGACCTCCTCGGTGTGAACGAGGCGCTCTAACCACTGAGCTAACCGCCCCTTGCCGTTGGGACACGATAAATTATAGGCACACCCACACTCCAACGCAAGGTGGCGCAGCCACGCTCCCATGGGGTGGTGAAGTGCGGGCCCGGCTTCTTTCGATGCCGGGATCATG
>CAYXDE010000135.1:0-1743 GCA_964463525.1 uncultured Dehalococcoidia bacterium
GTGGGTGTGTTCAGTGGTCATGACATAGCGTCTCCCAGTCTGGGATGGGCAGGAATCAGTTTACCACGCTAGTAGCCGGTGGCCGCGGTTGTCAGCGCCCGGACTACCGGACCTGCGATTCCCCACAGGATCCCCAGTCCCAATGCGAAATCCAACATTATTATCGCCACGAGGATGCCTGGACCGTTGCGCTGGAGCTTGCTGTAGGCTGCCGCGTGTTCCGCGGGCACGAGCCCGGCCAGCACGCGGGAGCCGTCCAACGGCGCCAGGGGCACCAAATTGAACACCCCTAACAGTAGATTGAAGAAGATAACCACAGCCAGGATATCGGCAACACCGTTGCTGAGTCCGCCGGTCATCACACGTGCGGCTCTGTCCAGCGAAAGCGAGGCTGGCACCAGCATCCCCGTCTTGAAAGGGATGGCAAGCACAAAGGCGAACGCCAGGTTGGAGATGGGGCCGGCAGCAGCCACCAGAGCTGTGTCGGTATGGCCCCGGGACAACTGATGTGGGTCCACTGGTACTGGTTTGCCCCAGCCGAACCCGGCGATGAACATCATGATGGAGCCGCCGGGGTCTAGATGGCGCATGGGGTTGAGGCTCAATCTGCCCAGCCGGCGGGCTGTGCCGTCGCCCAAAGTGTTGGCGACCAGGGCATGGCTGAACTCGTGGATGGTGACCGCGGTGACAAGGGCAACAACGATGAGGACCGTCAGGCGGAAAAAGCCTGAAGGGTCGTTTGCTATCAGGTCGAACGAGCCCAACAGCATGGGCTAGGTCGACATACCAAACGGGAGAACAAGGGCAAACAAGAGCACAGGGCGGCTACTCGTCGTCCTCGTCCGGCTCGGGGGCGGCCTCTTCCCTCTGGGAGGAGTAGGCGACACCGGGCAGGATGGCGTTGGACCTGCCGCCGGAACGCTCGGAGCCGGGTTTTGGCATCTCCAAGAGCGCCGACTTCAAAGACTCTAAGGCTTTCTTGCCAGCGGATACGTCTACCACCAGACCGTTGATGCCGGCCTTGCGCAAGGTCTTGAGGTCGTCCGCGCTGGGCGCTTCTGTGATCTCGGCCAAGAGGAACTTGCCCAGGCGGCCACTGATGCGGGCGACCTTCGCCAGATCATCCAGCGTCCAGGAAGATGATGCCCCAGACATGGGGAAGAGCACGGCATCCACCGGCAGGGCGTTGATATCGCGAAGGTCTTCAACGTCCGTGTCCTGTTCGATACACAGCACCTTGGCGGATTCTTCAGAGGATACGGCGCCTAGAGAGGTGCCTTTCAATTGGAACGCCACCACTCCGCTGCCTGCTTCTTCGTAGGCCTTTGCGTCTTCAGTGCTGAGAGAGTCGGTCCTAATACCCCAGATGGAATCGGACAGAGTGTCCTTCAACTCACTTACCTGGGCCGGGCCGGCCAGCCCAGAAACGATGATCCCGTCCGGGGAGACTTCGGTTGCGGTGGCAGCGCCGGTTTTATGACTGCCGGAGACCTGGACGATCAGGGCCAGCCCCGGGGTTTTTTCTGACCTGGCGGGCCCGAAGCCCATGCGGGCCGGAGCGCCTTCGATTATCTCTTCCAAACGGTCGATAAATTTACTCATTTAACCCAGTCCCTATTTTTTAGCCACCCAGTCTAAACGCTGGGTGTTGTGATCGATGTTGAAGCATCAGCCAGAGCGCGAAATCCAACACTAGCCACGCTCCCGGCTGATTATACTCCATAGTCGAATCCACGGGCAGTC
>CAYXDE010000136.1:0-1693 GCA_964463525.1 uncultured Dehalococcoidia bacterium
TAGGGATTTCTTGTCAAACATATTCTTGCACCGTCCTCCGTTTTGTTCTTTAGGCCGGACCTTTAACTTGATGTAAGGCCGGCATCGATTCTAGGCAGGTCCATGGGTTGCGTTTTCTGCCACGGACCGTGCTATCTACGGCGAGGCTTAGTCTACAATTTTTCCGAGACCGTGGCAAGTTTGAGCCGAGCCCGCATCAGGCATGAGGTTTTAAGTCTATCCGAACCGGTCTACGGGACCTTTTCTTCTTCAGGCAATTCTGTGTTCGTAGGCACCTCATCAGCGGCCCGCCGGCCGGATTGCATCAAGTAGACAACGCCAACGAAGACAGGGATGGCGAGGATAACGAAACCCATTATCCCCACGACTACCCAGGGGCCCGACCCGAAGATGCCGTCCAACCGTTCTTTGATCCAGTGCAGCAGTTCCGGATCGGCGGAGTCGCCCTGGTGGGCCAGGATGAAGTTTAAGACAGAGGCCATGGCGGCCTGTTAATCCCCGCCCGTGGGAGCGGGAACTCTAGTCTGGTACCGCGACGAGTATTTTCGTTCTTTGATGCTGAAGGATGATATCGCGGCCGGAAGCAACAGAGCGCCGAAGATCGCAAACGGAAGCGTGTAGCTGCCGGTGATATCGAAGAGCAGGCCGGCCACCAGTACTGCGCCGAACCCGCCGAACTGGTGGAACATGAACGTGATTCCGGAGATGGTGCCCAATGCCTTGGTCCCATAGACATCGGCTGTCAGCGAGGAGGTCAAGACCGGTGAGGCGACCCATGAGAATCCTGCCAAGGTCGCGAATACCCACATTCCCATGACGTTATCTACAGTGAGGAGCACGATGTATGCCACCCCCCGTAGGGAATAGGTCAAGGCCAGCCAGTTCTTGGTGCCGCCGATCTTGTCGGAAAGAAGACCGGCGCCCAACGCTCCGAAGATGTTCAGGAACATCATGTAGCCGAAGATGGTGGCGGCGGCGGGCCCCGAAACGCCCCGGTCCTCCAAAGCGAAGGGAATGAAGTGAACGGACATGACAAAGGTCGTGGTGCCGCACACGAAATAGGCCCCGGCCATCTGCCAGATCGGAGCTGTCTTGAAAGAGTCTCTCCAGGTCTCGGCTTCCAACGGTCCCGTTATGTCACGGCCGCCCGTGCCGGTTGCGCCTTCAGGGGGCGCTGGGTCTCCGTCCGGATAAAGCCCCTTTTCTGAAGGCCGCTCACGCAGGAATAAGAACGCCATCGGCAGGGCGGCAAGGACGATAAGGCCCAGGCCAACCCAAGCCACGCGCCAGTTGGTGGCCTGGAGCAGAAACATCGAGAAGGGGACCATGATCATCCCGCCCAGTGACAGGGCGGAGGAGTTGATGCTGATGGCGGTGCCACGCCGCCGCTTGAACCATCGAGCCATCAATGCTGCGGTATTTGAGGGCGCCGGTCCGCTTTGGGCCATGGAGATGACGATGCCGAACATGAACGCCAAGAAGAGGATATGGAACGTGAGGGCCAGCATGGCGGTCGCCGTACCGAGGACTATCAAAGACGTCAGGATCATCTTCCGGCCGCCGGTCCGGTCGAATATCTGACCGAAGAACGGCTGAGAAAGGCCGTTGACCAACACACCCAACGCGGCGGCAACGGATATGGTGAACCGGTTCCAGCCGAACTCGTCGCTCATGGGAACCACGAACACGCCGA
>CAYXDE010000137.1:0-1684 GCA_964463525.1 uncultured Dehalococcoidia bacterium
GATGGTGCCGCTGAAGTCGCCGCTGGTGGTGCCGTTCACCGGGTAGGTGTACCAGATGCGTCCGATATACACCCCGTTGCCGACCAGCCCCAGCAGTTCCTCCTGGGTGTGCCCTCGGGTCCCCTCGATCACCAGGTTGCTGGAGACCGCGCCGGGCATGGAGCCGAAGTCGCGGCCGCCGCCGTTCCCGGGCCGGAACCCGTTGCGCGGAGCGATGCTTTGGAGCGCTTCTGAGGGGTTCACGCCCAGCTTTTCCCGTCCGGTCGGGTCGTTCAAGATGCGCTGGTAGTTGTAATAGTCGGCCAGCAGTCCCGAAAGAGTTCCCTTGTTGATCAACTCGGTGCGGCCGGTCGGCAGGCCCTCGTCGGTTATGGACTTGGAACTGGGCAGACCGGCCCCGTTGCCGTCGTCATAGAGGCTGAAATCGGACGACGCCACCATCTGACCCAGCTTGCCCATGAAAGGCGAGGCTCCAGCGAAGAACATGTCCAGGGATAGTCCGGGCATCAAAACCCATTCCAGAATCTCGGCCACGGCTTGAGGCCCCAGGATCACTTTGTACTCCCCAGTGGGGATTCGTTGGCCGTCCATCGACTCAATGGCGTTGCGGGCGGCCTCTGCGGCAGCCTCCCCAGAAAACTCGGCGAGCCGACTGCCCACGGACCAGCCGCTGCCCTTGCTGGCCTGACTCTCGATCATGGCCGTTGCGAAGGACATGATCAGGGTGTTTTGTTCGGTCTGAATCTTGGGAATGTGGGTGGAGGCGATCGCCATTCGGTCCTGGAGCATTACAACGTCGCCGCCCAAGATTAGCCCAAGTTCAGCCATCTTTTCCTCAGAACCGGCCAGCCCCAACAGGTCTTCCGAGGACTGGAACGCGCCCAAAGCCCGGTCCATCATGCTCCAACCAGCGTCGACAAGCCCCTTGCCGCCGATGCGCATCAATGCCGGGTCGTAGTTGGCGGGAGGGCCGTCGTCGAAAGACGACGGCCGCATGGGCGATTCCAGCTTGGGCAAGGAGACGAACTCGGCGTCGGAGACCGCCCCGGCCCGCGCCTTTTGCAGAGCCCTTTCGGCCCCTTCTACCGACAGGTCGGTAGGCTCACTGCCAAAGCCGGTCCTGATGCCGTCCGGGGTGCGGAACGTGGCCCGGATGCCCAGGCCATAGCCTTCGGTGGACTTAGGCTCCTCCACTCCGTTGCTGGGGATGTGGGAGGTATAGTTCAACCGCACAGTGAGGTTGGCGCCAGCCGATGCGAATACCTCAACCTCGGCAACATCTGGCTGGGACGAGGCGAATGCCAGGGCGTTCTTAACGGCGCGGCGCAGGTCGGTTAGCGAAAGCATTAATTCTCGTCGATGTTGGATTCAACAAGGTCAGATTCTGGGAGCGCCAGTGGGTCTTCGGCTTCGCTTGGCCCGAGTTCAGGCGCGTCAGGGATTCCCCGTTGTTTGCGAATGTCTTGGATCCGTTGCAGAGGCCGGCCTAACATTCGAGTCCGTGTGCCCCTTAGGGATTCGAAGCTGGACTGGGCGGATTCGATGCGCTTGCCAACCGTATCCATCTGGTCCGTAAACATCCGCCATTGGCGGTCGAAGATCGCCAACTCAGACAATATCTGATCGGAGGCCTGCTCGATGGCGAAGTTGTCCAGCGCGTGACGTATCACGCTTAGGATGGCGA
>CAYXDE010000138.1:0-1659 GCA_964463525.1 uncultured Dehalococcoidia bacterium
TTCGCCAGGGTCAAGCGCCCGGTGGAGATGGTGGTGGGCGCCGTCCGAATGGCCGGCAATTATCAGAACCCGGCTCTGGGCATCGAGAAAGTCTCTAACACCATGCTGTATATGGGCCAGGGCCTGCTGCAGCCGCCCACGGTCGAAGGCTGGCACGAGGGTTCGGAGTGGATCGACAGCGGGGCATTGGTGGAGCGCGTGAATTTTGCCGCCAAGGAACTCTCGGATGTGCGGAGCCCAGGCGTGCGGTCGATCATTGACAGGCTCGAAGCCGACGCCGACCAGGGCGTGCTCGTTCCTACTGACCTGGCGGACAGGTGCTTAGACCTGCTGGGTCCCATCGAAGTATCCGATGAGACACGCTCGGTTCTGGTGGAGTACGCCAACCGCCAGGGAGACTTGGACCTGAGCGGCCATCAGCCGGGAGACGAGGCGGAGCAGCGGGTGGGCAACATGCTGCGGCTGGTCGCGGCCACCAGGGAATACCAACTGGCCTAACCCGGCACGAGCATTCAATCTCGCTGATCAAGGGGGTTCGTGCGTGAGCACGCAGACCACTTCTCCCAACATCGCGTTGGACTACGTCAAAACGATAGGCATCGTGAACAACGGCTTCAACGGCCGTGGCTTCGCCAATCCCTACGACATCGTCGTGGGCGATGACGGCCGCATATTCGTGCTCAACCGGTGCGACCCGGCCCGCGCCGCCGCCATCCGCGTCGGCATCTGCACCCTGGATGACGAATACCTGGGCGAGTTCGGCAAGGGCAACGGCACTGGAGATGGGCAATTCATCTGGGCCGTGAACATGGCTCTGGACGACCAGGACCGCATATTCATCACCGACGAGCACAGCCACCGCGTGACCAGCTACAGCACCTCGGGAGAGTATCTGTCGCATTGGGGCAAAGCTGGGACTGGAGACGGGGAGCTTAACGGCCCGGCAGGGATCGCCGTCGATTCCTCGGGCGACCTTTTTGTGGTTGACCAGCACAATTCCCGGGTGCAGAAGTTCACTTCGGACGGCAAGTTCATCGCCAACTGGGGGTCTTTCGGCAGCGGCGACGGCCAGTTCAATCTTCCCTGGGGCGCGGCTGTGGACAGCGCCGACAACGTTTACGTCGCAGACTGGCGCAATGACCGCATCCAGAAATTCAGCAATGACGGCAATTTCCTAGCTGCGTTCGGCAGTTCGGGAGACGGCGAAGGACAGTTTAGGCGTCCCACCAGCGTGGCCGTGGACCCGGAAGGCTTCATCTACGTGGCCGACTGGGGAAATGAGCGCGTGCAGGTGCTGGGGCCGGACGGCAGTTTCCAGCTCCTACTGCAGGGAGAAGCCACCATATCCAAGTGGGGCGAGGAATACCTGGCCTCCAACCCCGAAGAGAAGGCCGAACGTGATGTCTCCAATCTCAAGCCCACGCTGCCCGACCACCTGAACACTCCGTATCACATCTCGTCGCAGACAGAACCCTATTTCTGGGGGCCGGTGTCCGTTTCTCTGGACAAAGCAGGCCGCCTCTACGTGACCGAGACCAACCGGCACCGTTTCCAGGTGTACCAGAAGCGTTAACCCGGACCTCCTCAGGCATGTATCCGCCTATTTTTCGTTCGATCTGACAGGAGCCAGAGCCATGAAAGCCGTTGTCTACAAAGGGC
>CAYXDE010000139.1:0-1649 GCA_964463525.1 uncultured Dehalococcoidia bacterium
GCCAAGGATGCAGGCGCCTTGGGACTGGATGCGGGGCCAGATGCCGTTCTGGGAGCGGTCGACGACGTCGGCCAGGTGGGCGGGGTCGATCTGGAAGCGGCGGCAGCCGTAGACGGCGCGGCGGTCTTCCTCGGGTATCTGGGGCTTGGGCCTTGAGGCGATGGGCCGCAGCAGGCGGACGGTCTCGCTTTCGATCAGGTCGGACGGTGGAGGCGGGATCTTGGACTGGGCAGCTTCCCACTCTTGCACATCCTCGAACGCGGTCATCTGGAGATACTGGTTGGCGGGGTCTCCGATCAGTCCGCTGAGCAGGCAGAGGGGCTCGCCGCCTTCTTTGTTCAGTTGGGGGTGTAGGTTGCTTTTGACGTGTTCCAGGTAGGCGTCTGCGGACTTGGCGTGGGTCAGGGTCAGCCGTTCTTCGTAGATCATCGTTAGAGGGCAGCCCTACGCGTCGGATGACGTGAAGAACTGGCAGTAGCGGCAATAGAGGTCGGTGTCCAGGATGATACCCTGGCACCGGGGGCATTTGACGCCGGCCATGGGCGGGGTGAGGTTGGCGCCGCAGTTCTTGCAGGTCATCTCGTCGTTCTCGGGCAGGGTCTCGCCGCAATGGTGGCAGTACTGAGCCTTTGTGGTCATGGTCTCCTTCTTACGTGGCGGCCGGCCAAACTTTGGGCCGGCCCGATTTTAGGGCAATCTTACTGCAACAGCGCATAGACTGGTACTATCTAGCTGGCTTTCATAAAAGCTATCCCGAATAAAAATCGCTGTCCCGGCGGTTCCCCTCGTGGTTTGAATCAGGGACAGAAAGGTCCATATGTTTGCAGAAGGCTGGAAGAACGAGCTGCCCGAAAGTCACCTGATCGCCCTTGATGTGGCGTATTCAGACTTTCTCGACGCCTATTTCCATATATCGCCCACCGACTCGGGGAAGATCGACCAGATAGCCAACTGGCTGCCCAAGAAGCATCTCAACCGCTACTCGCCGCTGTTCTGCCACCGGTTCATCATCTGCATGAGTTCGGTTGCGGAGAGACTGGTCCAGCCGGAAAAGATCGCGCCGCTGGTCAGGTGCACGGCGGAAGCCTTCGCGTTGCACATCCTGGTCCAGCACGCCACGGCTATCTTAAAAGACGTCCAGCGCATCGACGCCGACTACAGCAAGTTCGAGGCTTTGGCCTTTCGCGACACCGAGTTCGTGATGCTGTACAAGGCCGCCCCGGACGTGCCAGGGCAGGACCTGGACACCAGAGTCGCCCTGCCCAACAACCTGGATTTCAATGACTGGTTCACGCCCTTCAACCGAGACCAGCCGGTCAACCCCTTCGTCTACGAAGACTGGGAGACTGAGCGGGCAGGGCTTAATTTCTTCCGCTAGCCGTTAGTCGAAGAAGGTGTAGCCGTTCTGCGTGAGGGTTACGGTGGTCTCTCTGCGCCAGGCGTAGGCGACCTCCATGGCGTCCTGCTCGAAGTGGACGTCCCGCAGGTGGCGGGTCAGTTGCCGATCGATGAGGGTCTCCGCGTTCTTGGCCCGGGCGTAGGTCTCCGACCCATCGCCATGTATGTCCTGCTCCCTGATCAGGTACCAGCGGATCAGCGTCCAGTTGGAGTGGATGTACATGTACGCCATCTCCTTGGTCCGCAGGTCC
>CAYXDE010000140.1:0-1625 GCA_964463525.1 uncultured Dehalococcoidia bacterium
CATCAGAGCGGGTTCCAACTCGTCCACCGTGGCAAACCCTTCGAAACGGTCATCTATCTGCCCGTCGGCATCGAGTATGAAGGTCCAGCTCTCGTTGAAGTAGTCCTTGATGGACGTGAGCCCCCAATCGTCTACGGCTCCGAATATCTCAGCCCGGTCCAGGTCCCCCTGAATCTCAGCCGGGTTGACGTAGATCTCCACGTGGATGTAATTGGCCTGGCCCGGGTGTCTTTGTTTCAGCTCGGTGAGAGTATCCACCTGAGGACCGCAGGTAGGGCTGGTGCAGAACGCAGGGCTGGCAAATACAACCACCGACGGCAGGGAATTCGCCACCGCATCTTTAAGTGAGAGTTGGTATAGGTCTGGGTCTGGCGAGTAATCGGTGGTGATGTTTTCGATCGCCCCGTGACTCGCCAGGGTTTTGGTCTCACTGAGGAGTGCCGCGCTGCCGACCGCCGGAACTGGCGACTTTTCCAGCACCTCCAGTTCGATCTGGACCTCATCCACGCCTTCGGGGTTGTCCACTTGAACGTCCAACCGCCAACGGCCGGGGCGGTCAAAGTTTGCGTAGGTGCTGTATGAGCCTCGAATGCCATAGGGCCACAGATTGAATTGGGCTTCCATGGTTGGGCTCGGCGCGCCGTCGCCGTCCAGGAACACAGGAGTCACCAATGCTGAAGGTGTTTTCAAGATTCCCTTGGTCGTGGTCAAGAGGAAAGCCACTCTCTGCTCTCCCACTTCCAGGACAGTGGTGGCCACGATTGAATTCAAAGCCGTTGGGTCCGCAGGGGCGGTCGTGGGTCCGGGGGCGACTGTGGGAACCGCCGAAGACCCGCAGGCCACTGCAAGAGCAACCGCAAAGACGGCCAAAGCTGGCGTTAGTAGTTTCTTGATGGTTTTGTTCATGGTCCTGTTTCGTAAACTCCAAAGGTAAATGCGAAAATGCTGAAGTCCTCTGAATTGGAGCTCATCGTCAGAAGGTTGTCTTTGGTGTACCCAGGAGCTTCGATCATGTTGTACATCCTGGACTCATCCACCGTCACAAAGCTCTCACCGTTGGCGGAGACCGTTACGTCTTGACCTTTGTTCTCGTCGGTCAAGAATTCTCCGTCTATCTTTATACGTACGGTGTAGGGTTCCCCGGATTCAGAGGATAAGACTGCGTTAAGGCTGCGGGCCGAGTAGACCAGGGAAAGCGTGTCTTCATAGCCGGAAGTGTCGCGGCCATGGCGCGTATGTTCCGGCATGGTCACCCATTGGCCGTCGAAGTAGATCACACCAGACTTCAGGTCGTCGGGCGCCTCTAGGTCGACCACCGAGCCCGTATTCTTAAAAAAGTCTTTTTGGCGGACGTATTCACCCAACTCCGCCAGCACGAAGCCGGCATACAACTCCCTAGTCACCGAAGCTCTGCGCGTCTCGATGAACGTCTGGTCCACCGGCTGGTCTCCGGCGCTGGAGGGTGCGTCTGACAAGGTGGCTCCAGCATCTATCAGCAGGTCTCTGATGCGTTTTTCAGTCTCGTCGTAGGCCCCTTCCCCGAAGTGGGTGTACCTAACGATGCCATCTTTGTCGATGAGGTATTTGGCCGGCCAGAACCTGTTGGAGTAATTCTCCCAAGTCTT
>CAYXDE010000141.1:0-1624 GCA_964463525.1 uncultured Dehalococcoidia bacterium
ATGCCTATCTGCGGACCCTGGACCACCAGGACTATTACAGCCGGGTCAAAGCTCTGACCCGGCTCTTCTCCGGTGCGGGCCGGACTTCCGCGTTCGTGTTTCTCCACTGTGTGAACGAGGAAACGCCAGATTGGCAGGACCGGTGATCACCGGCCTTCTTTGATGAAGTCGGCTACTTTCTCCCCGATCATGATGGTGGTTGCATTGGTATTGGCACGGATGCAGTCAGGCATGACCGATGCGTCAGCCACGCGCAAACCCTCGACTCCACGGACGTGACAGTATTGGTCGAGGACCGCCATCGGGTCCGAATCCGGTCCCATCTTGCATGTGCCCGAGATGTGATGAGACGTCCCGGTGTTCCGCATCAGCCAATCGTTGAGCGTTTCGTCCGATATTAGGTCTGCGTCTGTGGGGTTGACGCGGTTGAGCAAGATGTCGCTGAAGCACGCCTGCTCACAGATCTGGATCGACAGCTTCACCGCCTCGCGCATGCGCCGCAGGTCTTCCTCCTCCTGGAAATAGTTGTAGTTCAAGAATGGCTGTACGTGAGGATCGGTGGACGTCAATCTCAACTCACCTTTCCCTAGGGCTAATTGCAGGCTAGCGCTGAGCCCGATGTAGTTCTCATCATCGTCGATCTCAACCTGGGCCGGGCGGTGCTCACTGGTCATCAGCATGGGGCTGATCTGCATGTCATTGCGTATATCAGAGTTCTCCACCGTGTAGCGAAGGCCAACCTGAATGACGGGAGCTTGGACGTCAGGCCGTTCCCCGGTTGCGCGGTAGAGGACCGCGGCAGACGGATGGTCGCGCAGGTTCTGGCCCACACCGGGCGAGTCGTGGACCACATCGATACCCATACTCTTGAGATGCTCGGCAGGTCCAATGCCAGATAGCATCAACAACTGGGGCGAGGCCACTGCACCGCTGGAAACGATGATTTGGTCTCCCTCAACCGTGAACACCTCTCCTCCGCTTTCGGCTTCGATCCCAACAGCCCGCTTGCCTTCGAACAATATGCGCCGGGCGGTTACACTGCCCCTGATATTGAAATTGAGCCGGTGCCGGGCCATATCCAGGTAATTCAACGCCATGCTCATCCGCACGCCGTCTATGGTGTTCCTAGCCCTGGGGGAGACACCGGTAGATTCCGGGTGGTTCATGTCTTCGTCGATCTCGTAGCCTACCTCGACGCAGGCATCCTCGAATGCCTGGGCATACGGCAGCCACTCGCTCCTGGGGTACCGGCGCACAGGCACGGGGCCTTCGGAACCGTGGAAGTCGCCTCCGAAGTCCAGGTCCGTTTCTAGTTTGTTGAAGTAGGGAAGGACCTTGGTGAATCCCCATTCATCGTTGCCCATGGCGGCCCAGCCGTCATAGTCCTCGGGAATCCCCCGGAATAGCACCTGGCCGTTGATGGCGCTGGAGCCTCCAGTGGCCTTGCCCCGGGGGATGGTCAGGTTTGGCTGCTCAGGAGTTACCTGGGCCACGTAATCCCAGCTGTGGGGTCCATAAGCCGACAGCCAAACGTTGTTGCCGAACTTGATGTCCTCGGGGAGTTGATCGAAGCTGGGGTAGTCCGGCCCAGCCTCCAGCAATAGGACCGACTTTGACGGATCTT
>CAYXDE010000142.1:0-1616 GCA_964463525.1 uncultured Dehalococcoidia bacterium
TCGCGATCCGACGCGGCCTCGATCAGCTGGCTCGCGTGCTGGACACCGCGGCGGACCTGGCGCCCTACCGGGAGGATTTCACCGAAATCGCCCCATCGGACCCGGACCTGGTGGCCTTCGTGACCACCACGGAACAGGTGCAGGCCATCCTGGTGGCGGAACGGCTGCGCCGGCAGCGCCAGATCGGCCTCACCGATTTCGTCAAACGCCTTCGCGAAGGGAAGCAACTAGAGTCTTGTGTGGATGGCTCCCGCGTTGCAAGGATTTTCTCGGTGTGGCGACTGGTTCAGGTACTGTCTTGTGTCCGGCCTGTTTATGCGGTGCTGTTGAGCCGCTGGCCCTGATGGTATCCGTGGATGGGGTCCCATTCTGATCCTCGGACTATTCGGTCCTAGACTCTAATCGGGTTTTCCCCCTCCCCGGCCTGTCCGGTTCGCCATCACGTCCCGTCGTCCTTGCAATCGGGGATCGTCTCGGCTTTTCGAGCGATCAATTGATCATGGGGTTCCCTCCGTTGCAGGCTGGTGGGCACGGTAGACCCCGCCACGGGTCATGATGACCCAGGCGATCCTCGCCGTCTTGTTGGCCATGGCGACGGCGACCAGCTTGTTGGGCTTTCTCGCCAACAGGCCGGCGACCCAGGGGTAAGCGCCGGGCTTGCGCCGTGCCGCTTGAAGCTGTGATGTCATGCCGTTCACCAATAGACGGCGAAGATAGTGGTCCCCCATCTTGGAGATACGCCCCATCCGTTCCCTGCCGCCGCTGGAATCAGCCTGCGGCGTCAGCCCCAGCGAGGCGGCGAACTGGCGCGCCGATGTAAACCGGTGCGGAGCGGTGACAGACGCCGCCAGCGCCGAGGCGGTGATGACCCCGACCCCCGGAATGGTCTCAAGCCGTTTGGCCAGTTCGTTGCCGCCAAACCAGGTCTTGATCTCCCCCTCGAGCATGGCGATGCGGGCCTGCAGCTCGCGGACCTGCTCCGCCAGGGTAATGACGATCCTGCATGCCAGCGCGGGAATGTCCGGCACCACGCCTTCAACAAGCTCATCGACCAGCCTCAGCGCGTGCTGAATGCCTTTGGCCAGCACGATGCCAAACTCGGCCAGCTGGGCCCGGATCATGTTGACCAGCTGGGTGCGCTGGCCGACCAGCAGATCCCGCGTCCGGTGGAGCCCCACCACCGATTGCTGCTCGGCCGACTTGATCGCGACGAACCGCATGGTCGGCCGCCTCACAGCTTCGCAGATGGCCTCCGCATCGGCGGCGTCCGTCTTGCCCCGCTTGACGTACGCTTTGACATAGGCCGGTGGCATCAACTTCACCTCGTGCCCCAGCGTCCGCAGCTCGCGCGCCCAGAAGTGGCTTGTGCCGCACGCCTCGATACCGATCAGACAGGGCTCCAACTTGCCCAAAAACCCTATCACCTGGCGCCGGCGCAAAGACCGGCGGACGACGACCTCGCCGGCTTCATCAATCCCGTGAACCTGAAAAACGTTCTTGGCCAGATCGAGGCCGACAGTGCTAACCTTCATGACGGATGGCTCCTTTTGCTCGTGGTCACTGATGGAAACCACACTTTGGCACATTGCGATGCCGGGAGCGGGAGCCATCCACCC
>CAYXDE010000143.1:0-1594 GCA_964463525.1 uncultured Dehalococcoidia bacterium
CCCTGGATGTCGAGTTAGTCGGCCTTTATTGGCACTTTGTCGACATCGTCTGGATAGTGATCTTCACACTGCTATACCTGATCGGCGGATTCGACGCTGGTCCGGCAGCTCCTCCGGGCGGGTAAGAATAACCCGACGCCCAACTCAACCAGGAGCGCCTTAGAATAAATATGGCTCACGAACCCGAACATACATCAAACCACCCCACGTTCAGTCAATATGTCCTGATCGCGATAATCTTATTCGCGATCACCATAGTTGAGTTCATCCTGATCTGGGAACGTGCTGGCATCGTAGACCACCTGGGCGCTTCAAAGGTGCCTCTGCTGGTTGCGCTGTCGGCGGTCAAGTTCGCGATCGTCATCATGTATTACATGCACCTCAAGTTCGATCCACGGTTCTTCGGGACCGTCTTTATCGCCGGACTGGTGCTGGCCTTTCTGGTGGGCATCGCGGTGATCTCGCTCTTCGTCGGATTTGAAGGAGAACAGCGAGACTTCGCGGAAGCCCGTGCCGTGCCCTATGTGCATGGCGCCTCCGAATCGGCCGAGGGCGAACATGGCACTGAGACTTCGACTGAGACTGAGACTCCTGCAGTCGCCGGGCCTGTTGCAGTCACTGTAGGCGCTGTCGGAGAAACGTTGACCTTTGACATCGCCACTATCTCCGCAAGCTCAGGCGCTGAAGTGACCATTACCTTCGACAATCCGTCAGCCAACAATCAGCACAACCTAGTGATCGTTGAGAACGGCACAAAGGACGCTGTGGCAACCGACGGCACCGCCGCCGGTCCTGCCAACGACTGGGTGGCCCCTGGTGATTCCAGAGTTATCGCCAACACTGCGCTGATCAACCCAGGAGGTTCGGGAGACGTGACCTTCACTGCGCCAGCAGCAGGGACGTATCAGTTTGTCTGCACGTTCCCAGGCCACAACTTCACCATTTTCGGTGACCTCATAGTCAACTAGGTTTCAGCCGAGTTATAAAAAAGGCCCCGTCCCTCAATCGAAGGACGGGGCCTTTTTGTTTGCTAAATGGGTTGGTGTTCAACCCATGTACGCCTGGGTGAATGCTTCCTTTACCGGCTCAATGATCCGCTCTCCCATACGCTTGGCCGCCATATTCAGCCCTTCCCTGGCAAAGACTAGGTCTCGCGAGGTTATCTCCAACTTTGAGGCCCCGGCCAGTTTCTGCGCGTATTCCTCCAAGAACTGGTCCACGTGGGTCTCATCCTCGGCCATGCCCCGGAAGACGCGGTACATGGGCAGCGTCCGCACGAAGTTGTGCACCTCTTCCCGTTCCAGGTCCGGGTGGCGGTCCAGTAACAGCGAGATGCCAAAGTCAATCAAGCGGCAAGAACCGCCGTCATCAACCAGAAGATGGGACCGCCCTCTATGATCGGAGAACGTGACGTCGTTGTAATAGATATCCGCTTGGTGCAGGCGGCGCATCATTGCTCCTAGATTCGAGCCTACCGTGGAAAGAAAATCGCCGGTCAACCTGTCCTCGGTCAGTTCGGTGAAAAACCTTCCTGGAACGAATTCTTCGGTCAGATAACCGGGCAGGGACTCCAATTGCTCCGGCCCAACGCTTA
>CAYXDE010000144.1:0-1569 GCA_964463525.1 uncultured Dehalococcoidia bacterium
CAGAAGCCCGCGACGCCTCCTCCAGCTTGTAACCCCAGAAGACCATCGCCAGTCCAACGCCCCAGGTGCCGCCAGAAAGTGCCGCCCACCCCATATTGAGGTTGGTGGCTTCCTCCGGAACGCCGCCGCTGGCAAAGAAAACGATGGCGGCCGGGATCACCAAGGAATAGGCGATGGAAGCGTAATACACGCCCAGGTTTGGCAGATGGTGGTCGATGAGCCGTTTTTCCAGCGCGGTTATTACTCCGAACAGTGCGGCGCTGAAAAGGGCCAGTGAGATCCATTCCAAAGGTTGGGTCTTCCTTTGCCTATTGAATTGATACGGGCTGGGGTGGCGGATGGGATTCTAGGGAGACAGTGATTCAGCGTCAACGCGGGCCGTTGCCGCCTTTGGGCAATTGGTCTAGACTCCATCCAATCCAGAGCAGGGAGCCCAGACTTGGGAGGCCACCTATGGCAAAGAAAAGCATCGCCAACATCCAACGGCTGAACCAGTTGATGGACGAAAACGGGTGCGCCGCATTGGTGGCCCGCTCCGGAAAGAACTTCACCTACCTGGCAGGTTTTGCCTACCCGGGGACCCTGGCCCGGCACCTGGATTTTCCCGACTCGCCTAGAGGTGTGTTGATTGTCTGGCCGCGGAACGGCGACCCGGTATTGGTGGCCGATGACATAGCCGCCCCCCTGGCCCATCGCGACGGCTGGATAGAAGACGTCCAGGTCTACGACGGCTACGCCGAATCTCCCTACGCCCGCGCGGCTGACATCCTCAAAGAGAAGGGCCTGGAGAACGAAAAGATCGGGTTGGAGAAAGATTATCTGAGCGCTCTTCAGTGGGAAGAGATGGTCTCCCTGCTCCCCAAGGCCAATCTGATGGACTGCACCGATATGATGGACCGGGTGCGTTGGATCAAGACTCCGGCGGAGGAGGCGATGCTGGAAAAAGGGGCTAACCTCTTGGATGAGGCTTATCTAGAGGTGTTCCCGACTGTTAAACCCGGTGACACCGAGCGAGACGTGCATTCGCGCATCATCGAAGGCTGCATCCGCCGCGGCGCTGGCTGGGCCCATGGCATCCTCAACACCAGCCGCAACAACGTGGCCTACGGCGGTGAGGGCGACATGGCTTTCCAGGCCGGTGACATCATCAGGAACGACTACGTTTCCTACCTGGATGGATACCCTGGCCACCAGTCACGGACGGTGGTAGTGGGAGAACCTACCAAATAGCTTGTCGAGACCTACAAGGTCCACCGGGACATCTACCGGGCGACCATTGACCATTGCCGCCCGGGAGCAAGAGCTTCGGACATCTACCATTTCGCCAATAATGCCTTCAACGACTCCGGCATAGAAGGGAAGGTCAACATCGCCGGTCACGGAGTTGGCGCATGGTGGCACCAGCAGGAGCCTTATATGGTGCCCTCCGGGAAGCATACCTTGGAGAAGGGAATGGTGGTCGCACTGGAGCCCCATATCGGACACTGGCACCTGCAAGACATGGTCCTGATCACGGACGATGCTCCGCGCCTGCTGTCCCCGCTGATCAACACCGACGAGATGATGGTG
>CAYXDE010000145.1:0-1566 GCA_964463525.1 uncultured Dehalococcoidia bacterium
CAACCTGAACATGAACTGGACCTTCGCCGTAGCCTCGGTTAGCTCGGTTGTAGGCATGGCCGGATCGATCGTACTCAGCAAGCGACCGCCGAGGCTAGAAGAAGTCGAGGCAAGGGTCACCCATTAGGCTAGCTCGACAACGTGGCCCAGCAGGTGCGCGATACCAAACCGCTCGTCCTGAGCCTGTCGAAGGATGCGCATCAGTCAGGCTTCTGCTCTAGCCCCATCACGGTCTACCCCAGCGCGTGGTTCGACAAGCTCACCATGAGCGGGACAGGTGCGCCCACTAACCCCTCGGCCGCCAGGAGACTACGCGCGGCTCTAGCTGGATGGCGTCTCTGATGGCGAAGCCGCCGTCTTTCTCTTCCAGAACCTGGGGCAGGAGCGCCTCGAGCCGTTCCATCTCCGGTGTGCCGTCATACACGTAGAGCCGGCGGGCAAGCTGCTCTTTGGCTACGTCCAGACTCTCGAACCCCCGGTTGCGCTCAGTGTGGACCACCTGAACGTCCGGCTCAATGTGCAGCTCCTCGAGCACCTCTAGGAACTCGGGAAGGCTGGGCAGGGGCAGGCGTGGAACGCCGTGCACAGGCTCCCACAGGGGGTATATCTGCGACTGGGGCGGCGCTTGGTACACCACAGCCATCACCTGGCCGGCATTCTCTTCAAGTTTGCGGACGAAAGGCTCGATCTCCTGGATGACGTAGAGGACGTGCACGCAGATGGCCACGTCGGCCTTGGGAACTTCGGCATCCAGCCAGCCTGACTCGATCACCTCGACGTTCTTCACGTCAAATTCTTCCGCCACTTCTCGCAGCACCCGGCACATACTAGGCGACGGTTCAACGGCAATGACCCTTTCTGCATCCAAGGCCAGTGGGAGGGCTAAACGTCCGCCACCCGCTCCAACGTCCATCACGACCTGGCCGGGCCGTATGACGCGGCGCAGGTAATTCACCAAGGCATCGTCGGTGCGGGATGGATCGGCCCGGAACTGCTGGGCGAAGTTGGCCCAAGAGTCGGAGGGAGGGGCTTCCTTGCGCATACTGTCCGACTGGGCATGCTCTGCTCTGATCATTTCCGTCCAGTGTTCGGTTGCGCTCATGAAACCTCAGATTTTTTTATGAGTGGTCATTTCTTTCACTGCGGATTGTAACCTCGGCATCCTGCAGGCTCAAATTCTCGGCTGACAGGTGGTGCGGGTAAAATATCGATCTATGACCGCTCGCAATTTGAAACCGATATTGGTTGCCGTTATCGCGGCGTCAGTCCTCATACTCGCTCCGGCCTGCGGGTCGGCTCCAACTGTCCAACCGACGCCGACGCCGACGCAGGTAGCGCCAATCCCACAGACTACCTCCACCGCGACGCTGAAACCCAGCCCGTCGGCCGCACCCACCGCCGCTGCGCTGCCCGAATTGGCTCTCCAAAGAGTGTTTGCAGACTTGGAGTTCAGCCGGTTGACCAACTTCATGCAAGCGGGCGAACGGATTTTCGTGACTGAGCAGACCGGCCGAATTTTTTCTCTCCCGTCCCAGTCCGATACGCCTGACGCCTCGGTGTTCCTGG
>CAYXDE010000146.1:0-1506 GCA_964463525.1 uncultured Dehalococcoidia bacterium
TATCTTGATCAGTTTCTCGCCCAAGTCATGGGACAGAGCCCGAGTGTCCATGGGGTCGCGGCCCACCACCAGAGGCCTGAAGTAGTCGACGTATCCGGGGAACAGGTTGAGCGGTCTCTCCGCCGCGGTGCCGCCGTTCCAGCCCGAGCCGGTGATTCCCTCGTCTGTGTGCACGGTGACCTTGTGCAGCCTTCCTGGGCCATAGAAATGGCCGCCGTTCCAGATTCCTGGACGCTCCCACTCAAATACTTCGCTGGTGACTTCGGTTATTTTCATATCGGGTTAGGTCGCCTTTAGGATCGGTTTAGGGGACGTCCATACGGCGCAGCCGTCGAACGCCCAGCAAGAAAAATACCACGGTTACGACCGCCGCGCCTCCGATTGCCACTGGCAATTCGATCACGCGGTCCTCCAGAGCAGGGAAACTGGTTTCGTCGATGCCGCTCATGATGGCTAGGGTATATCCCCGCACGCTGAGGTAGTCCACTCCCTGGATGAAGGAGCTGATGACCCCTTCCCAGAGTAGGACATAGATCAATGCGAAGGGCAGCGCCCTCGTTGTCACCAGACCGGCCCAGGTGAAGATTGTGCCGTAGGCAACCACTCCTGCTGCCAAGGCGGCTGCCACGGCTATCGTGGGCCGCACCTCGCCATCGAAGCCTAGCGTGGTAGCCGCGGCGCCGCTGATCACAAGCAGCGGTCCGCAAATGACCAGCGAGGCCATAATCTTGGGCATGAAGATGCGCCACCGGGCCAATGGCATCAATGTCAGATAGCCCAGAGTCTTGTCTTCCAACTCGTTGCCGAAAGCCGATGTCGCCAGCGCCATGGTGACTATGGGGAGTATACCCGCCACCATCATCCCGTCCAGCAGGACGTCGGTGAAGTCCTCGTTAAAGGCTGCGTCACCCTTGGCAGCGAAATGGACAATGATCGAGAGACCCACCGGCAGGGCCGCTAGGAACAGGATCAACAGGATGCGCCATTTGCCGGTCAATTGGCGGACGGACAACCCAAAGATAGCGCCCATCTAGCGGTCCACCACGTAGCTGAAGATACTCTCCAGGGAATCATCCAACGGCTCCACCCGCATCAAACGGATGCCATGTTCTTGGGCCAAACGGGGAATGGACCGCTGCAGCGTGCCGACGTTTCGGCTCAGGACCGTTAATTCGCCGTCCCTGCCGACGCTCACGGAATCGATGTCGTCGGTACCGGCCAACGCCGCGGCCATCTGCCTCGGTGAATCGGTAACCACACGGACCCGGTACGCCTGCTCGTCCAACTTTTCCCGGATGGCCCGGAAGTCCCCAGCGGCGGCCAGCTTGCCGCTCACCATCAACAGGATGGTCGAGGCCAGGGTCTCGACCTCCTCCAAGATGTGGGAGGAGATCAAGATCGTGCGGCCCTGCTCGGCGAGTCTGGTCATAGTGTCGTGGAAATCCAGACGCTGTCGCGGGTCGGTGCCGTTCAAAGGCTCGTCCAAGACCAATACCTGGGGGTCGT